>JAZTXK010000019.1:0-59177 GCA_045636385.1 Eubacteriales bacterium | reverse complement strand
GCCCGCGCGCCGAGGGGAGCCGTCAAAATCCTTGATTTTGGCGGCGGCGATAAGCGCGCGTACCCCGCCGCGCGGGTCTTTAATTGTAAAACGGAGTTTTACAATTGGCTAAATAAAGAGCGATTTGATAAATACTCGAGTCAGCCAAAGAATACCGCGGACTCCCCATTTGCAAACGAACACCCAAAGCACGGAAAGTCCCGCAAGGAATAAACCGCATCCGAGCAGGAAGAGCGCTGATGGGATATTTCCGATAGAGAAGAATAACGGCGATACTACGATTCCCGCAAATGCGCACGCGACAAAGCAGGCTTCAACGGCAAACAGCACGACGATGAGCGACCAAAGTGTGACGTAGACCGAAAAAATGACAGACGCCGCGGCTGTGAGAAGCGGAAACCATATCGGAAAACTGACTATGAGGAGAGTGATCTCAAGACCGCTGAGCGATTGCTTCGACTTGACTCTTTTCTTGACTATTTTTGCAAGAGGTGTATCTTTGATGATCTGCGCGCGTATCTCCTCGATCGAGCCGAGATCGGCGACCGCTTCTTCTTCCGAAAGACCGTCCTCGACTCTGTCGTCGATCATTTCGGAATAATATTCAAGGCTTTTTTCGATATCATCCTCGGGCAGACCCGCAAGCGCCGATGCAAGCTCGATCAGAAATTGTTCCTTATTCATTGTCAGCGTCCCCTTTTGTCACAAATTTGTATATAGACATTATCTCTTTCCATTCGTTTTTGAAATCCTCAATGCGTCCGAGTCCCGCATTCGTGATGTGATAATATTTGCGGAGTCTGCCGTTATGCTCGGCTGTGCGGACGGTGAGAAGCTCTGCCGCTTCAAGTCGGCGCAGAATGGGGTAGAGAGTTGATTCCGATATTTCAATATACGGTTTTATATCCTTGATGATCTGATATCCGTAGGAATCCTCATCCTTGATAGCCGCAAGCACGCAAACGTCAAGCAGCCCGCGCTTCATTTGAATATCCATACAATACCTCCTTTTGCATAATACTATGTTACACATAGTATATCATATAAGGCAGACTTTGTCAATAGGATGAATGAAAAAAGCACCGAAAAATCGGTGCTTCTTTCTAATTATTTCTTACATTTAACGATCTCTTTGATCTTAACAACGAAGCTCAGATTGATCGCCTCGGTCGCGCCGCGCTTTTCGATGAGTATCGCGCCCTCGGTGACCTCCTTGATCACGCCGTTATACTGATTGCCGTCGAAGGCGGAGATGATGCATTCTTTTTCGATAAATCTCTTTGCAAGCTCAAACATTTCTTTGTTCTCCAATTCTTTATTAAGTATTTTGTTTGTTAAAATAGTTCTTTTTCTGCGTCTTTGCGCGGGTAATATGACTAAAAGCAGAATCCATATAGGAAGTAAGGCAGCAAATGTTGAAGGTTCCATGTTATTTCCGTCCGTTCTTCATATTTATATACTTTTTCGCGCAGAAGATGAATACCGCAAGGTATATCCCCATCAGAGCGCCGAGCAACGCCGCGACCGGATAGTTGCCCCACGTTATGTTCATTATGCATTGAGGCATAAGACAGCAGAAGAAGAGAATGAGCAGGGGAGTCATTCTGCCCTTGAGCACACGCTCCATCATCATAAGCTTCGATTCTTCGTCGCAGAAAATGCCCTCGTCCTCGCGCATTTCTGCGGCGGGCTTGCGGAAATAGGAATATCCCGCGTAGCTCTGAAGATACTCCCAACCGCAGTCGGAGAACATCTGACGGTATTCATCCGGATTTTTCTGCGCGTCCTGATTATAGTCGAGCTGATATACGACGTCCTCTGAGATGCATTTTTCAAAATGATAAACGCCAAATCCCGTGACTTTTATGAATTTCCAACCGCTCTTGTGCATCTCGCGGAGATATTGTTCCTCTTTTTCGTATTCAAATATACTGAAATATCTGAACAGCTTTTTGCAGTAGTTAGAGTTTTTCATTTTGTTTCTCCCTTCGCGATCTTGTAAAGACGCTCGATGCGCTTGATCTCAAGCGCAAGGACCTCCTCGCCGAGATTGGTGATCTTGTAGATCTTCCGCTTGTCCTCCTCGCGGATAAAGCGGATGACGCCGTCCTTTTCCATCTTGGAAAGACTGCCGTACATCGTTCCCGGAGCAAGTCTTATTGCGCCGTCGGTCAACTTTTCGACCGTTTGAACGATGCCGTAGCCGTGGTTCGGTTCGCGCAAGCAGAGAAGAATGTAAAAGGCGGTTTCGGTCATAGGAACGTAGACCTTTTTTATATGCTGATCCATTTCTTTCTCCTTGTGTTTTACTGCGATGTATCGCACCTCGATATATCGTACCTATATTATATCGCACTACGATGTATTTGTCAAGAGGTTTTTTGAAAAAATATGAAAAAACTCGCCGAAAAGGCGAGATTTTTTCATTGTTCGGCTTTCTCCGCATAAACCTCAACGCAAAATCCCTTATGTCCGCATTCGGGACATCGGAGCTTGCGGGTAGTGGGCGTGTGATTTGCCCAGAATGCTTCCCTGAATCGCGGCTTGAATACATGGTTGCACTTGGGGCAGATATAATCCACGCGCTTGAAGTAGATCGCGGTGACGAAAACGGAAAATCCGATTACGACGGGCAGACCGATGGCGAGGAAGGGCCACCAGATTCCTTCAAGTACTCCGAGCATAGCGGTGCCGATTTCTACCGCTTCGCCGATGAGTGCCGCAACGAGCATCGTTACTCGCAAGCGGCGCAGCTTCTTTTTGTTTTCCATTTGCTTTTCAATGTCTCCTATTGATTCGAGAGAGAATTTCGGGTTTGCTTTGAGCGTGCGGCGAAGATCGGCTACCATATCGAGCTTCTTTTGTAAAATGTCGGATTCCGTACGGAGTTCCGCCTCGTGTTGGTCAAGAATTATCGATATGACCGCGCCGGGGTCTTCCTCGCGGAGCAATTCGGATATCGTGTTGATCGAGAGTCCCATTTCGCGCAGAAAGCAGATGGTTTTCATTCTTTCGAGATCAGCTTCCGAATAAAGACGGCGTCCGCCCTCGGAAAGCTCGCTCGGTATGAGAATCTCGCGCGAGTCGTAGTATTGGACGGTTCTGACCGAAACGCCGCAAAGCTTTGCGATCTCTCCCGTGGTGTATTTGGACACAGCTTTCACCTCCTCTGCCTTAATTATAGCATATAACGCCGCGTTACGAGCAATACCTTACGCGGGGGATTATTTGAAAATGTTAAATAATTTTTTAGGCTTGCTCATTCTGACGGTGTTTTCATCTATTCGTTTTTCTTCGGTCAAGCCAACCTTACGCGCAATAGAGATCAAAGTCGTTTTGCTTTCGGGAATATCAATGTAAGCATTCTTTCCCGCGATTTCTGCCAGTTGCCTGATAAGCTCCGTGCCGAAGCCGTTTCCTTGATACTTGCCGAGAATATAAACGTTATCTATTCTGTTCTTCAAAAGCGTGGCAATGCCGACCGTGCGCTTGAATTTTATGCAGTAAAGTTTTCCGCCTTTATCAATGGTATCAGATATCCGTCTCGCGATAATTTGATATTCCATATCAAATATAGCGTCGTTTTGTTCTTCCGAAATACTGTAATTGTATCTGCCGTACCTATTTGAAAAATAACAGATCTCTTTGAGCAGTGCATCTGAACCGTCAAACAGACCAACGGTGAGATTCTTGTCAATTGCGGCAATGATCTTTGAATCGGGATTATAATGCGTTTTGTTAATGCCGAAAAAGATGCCGATATCTCTTTTGGTGCCTCGGTACGGTAAACGCTGATAGTTGCATATAACCTGATAATTCCTCTTTTTGAAGTAGAACATACTGCTTTCGCAGAAGAAGACGGATGATATAGAAGAACCTTCCATTATTTTTGCATCCTGCAGCTTCGAAACGTCTATATCTGTAGGTATTGTATCGAAAATTGCGTCAAACAGTCTGAAGCGTGCCCAGTAATCTTTGATTTCCGGGACGATATAAGACGACCAGCTCGAAAAGCATCCGAGGCTTTGAAGCAAAACCCATTTTCCGTCAAGCGCATGAAAATCATCTTCGCTCATAGGGTAGATATCTGATTCCGTGAATGGCTTACCTGCCGTTTGAAGCTGAATTGCTATAACGTCGCCCGCGTTAAAAATCGGTTCAAGGTGTACGTTCGGTTTTATCTTCTTTTTTGCGGGTTGCGGAGAAAGCAGCTTTTCTTTGAATTGTCCGAGTGCCTTTTGACGAGCTTTGAGAGTTTTCTCGCCTTCCTCTGCCCAAAGCTCAAGTCCGAAGCCGCTGTCTATCATTGCGATTGCTTTATCGCGCACTTCGTCTGTTAAGATACCCTTTTTCCACATAAAATCCGCGAGAGAATAATAGTAATTACACCATTCCTCGGCATCCGACTCGTCAAACATCTTTTTTCTGACATAATCGTCGATCAGTTTGAGCGCTTCGGGTACGTCGTATTTGAAAAATGCTGCAGTATATTCGGTTCGTAGATCCATAGCCGTGTCATTACCGGTTATGCTTGTGCTCCATGTTCCCATTTCTGACCTCCGTGATTAGATTTCGGTAAAAATATGCTCTCCGGCATTAAGAATGCTGTCTTTATATTTTGCCTCGATGTTGCCTTCGATATTGATAAGTAGTGTGATCTTGCCATCCCCGCGCGTCCATTCAACCGTGATCTTTCCGCCCGCGAGTTTGGTGCAGGCACTTATGCGGTTGACTTCTTCGGTAAAATAGGGATCGATCTCGATCTCTTTACCGACACGGATTCCCGCGAGCATACTGTAAAGAATACCGTCAACACTGCCGAACATACAGTGATTCTGCGATTTGCCACCGTCCCATTGCTCGGGAAGTGAGGTTTTGCCGCGTGTCATATCGAGCCACGAGGGGTAGGTGTCCTGCAAGAGAAGCTTCATTGCAATATCACACCGTCCGCCATCACGCAGGGCTTCCATAATGTATTTCGTGCCGAGAATGCCCGTGGTCAGGTGGTAGCCGTGTGCTTCTATGTCGCGGACGAGCTTTTCGACAGCCGCGGGAATATCATTTTCGGGAATGACGCCCAGCTTCAAGGCAAAGGACAGGCTGAACTGCGAGTTGCCGTCGAAAACGATATTTTCGGCATCGTAAAAGGTGTCAAGAATGATCTTTTTCTCCTCCTCGATAAGTTCTGCAATCTCCGAAGAATCGCGATCAAGCTCGTCGAGCACGTTTTTGGCGACCGTGAGATTATAGAGGTAATAGAGCGTCGAGCAGGACTCGGGATCGCCGCGCGTCCAGCCCTCCGCCATCGACATCCAGTCGCCGTAGCGGGTCTTTGGGAGGATCGGCCCCTGCGATTTGAGAAATTCGATATACCGCATCAGCACGGGATCGTATTTTTCGAGCACCGCACGGTCGCGGTAGAAAAGGTAGTGATCCCAAAGGATTACTGAAAATCCCGCCGACCAATCGATCGAGTGGAACTGATCGTGCCAAGGGGCGATGTGGGGCATTGCGCCCGTTTCGGAGTGCGCGCAAAGGGCGATATCCTTGAGGAACTTGCGGTAATAAGCGTGCATATCGAAGTTATATAGGCAAACGAGGTCGGTGATGTGCGCGTCGCCCATCCATCCGAGTCGCTCGGAGCGCTGCGGCGAGTCCATCGGAAAGCTTTGAAGTGCGGATTTCTGCGTGCGGAGGATGATATCGTGCAGACGGTTTATATCCTCGTTATCGCACTCGAAATGTCCGGAATTTTCAATGTCGGCATAAACGTGGAACGCCTTGACCTCAAGCAGCTCTGCCATACAGTTTTCGATCATTACCTCAACGACCGAAAATCCGCAGAAGCTGAAGGATGGCTCGTAGATCTCGATTCCCTCGCCCGAGAGGATGTATTCATCAATATTTTCGGCATCGGCGTTCGAAACGGGATCAAGATAGCCGTCGCGCATCGACTCTGCATAGCGGATCCGTACGACCTCACCGCGCTCACCGCGCACCTTGATTCGTACCCATCCCGAAATATTTTCGCTGAAGACGTGTATCGTCTTTCCGTTGACGCGCTTTTTTACTTGTACGGGATCGAGCTCGGCTCTTTTGGTTATGTGGAAATATTCGTTTTTCTCAAGTCGGCGTGTGGGGGAGTCGATGCGGATCGCATTCTGCCACGCGCCGTCGTCAAATCCGTTTTCTTTCCATCCTGTCTGCTCCAGACGTGCATCGTAACGCTCGCCGTCGTAGTAGCAGTTGTGCGTCGTTGCGCCGAGTGAGCATTTCCAATCCTCGTCGCAGACGAAAGTCTCGCCGCGCCCGTCGGGATATGTGAGCGACATCTCAAACGCAAGGCAGGGATCGCCGTAGTAAGCCGCCCGCCAGCCCCAATATTTCTTCGGAGTTGAAAAACGCGCGTTTCCAAGCTCGATGGCAATAGTATGCGTGCCCTCGGAGAGAAGAGAGGTGACGTCGAATTCATCGTAAAGCGCGAGCTTGCGGTATGCGGTCTCGAGAGGCGAGAGCGAATAGTCTCCCACCTTTTTGCCGTCTATATAAAGATGATAAAATCCAAGTCCGCAGATCTTGACCGTTGCCGTTGCGGGCGATTCCTCAAGGGTAAACTCCCTGCGGAAGATCACGCTTGATTTTTCAGGGCTGATCTTTTGAAGATTCGCTTCCGCAATCTCGCCCCACCCTTCGCCGTTCTCGCCGAAAGGCAGACGGGGCATATTTCTTCTTGCTATCCAATGCTTGTTAGTCATAATGTTCTCCCTATCAAAAAGCCCGAAAGCCTCGGAAATAAGGCTTTCGGGCTATGATAAACCGATTAATTAATTTTCAAGTGCGGCAAAGCTGTCGGTGATAGCCTTGAACTGCTTTTCAAGCTGCTTCTGCATACGCTTGCTGATCGAAGCCCAAGCGGTGCCTGCGATAGCGGCGTTATCCCACTGGTCGCTCATTGCGCCGAGCTCGGAGTTGAAGAGACGGCCGAAGTCGAAGATGATACCTGCACGAATGATGTCGTACATCTGGGACTCAACGGAGGTCTCGGAGTATCTGAGCTTCATAGTAGTCTCGAATACAGCGGGAGTGGTGGTGCGGTAAGCCTCGGATGCCCAGCACTCGAGAACTGCTGCAGCACGATTGGTGTCTGCGGAGTTAACGAAGATGGCGTAGAAGGAGCAGGGGTTACCTACACAGGTGATGTGGTTTTCCTGATCCTGGTTGTACTTCGGGATCGGAACGATACCGTAGCTGAAGCCGGCATCAGTTATACCCTTGGCGATGTCATGGTGACGTGCCATTGACATGAGAGCATTGCCGTTAAGGAAAACGTCATCGAAATATGTACTGTTGATATAAACGTCACCCTGCTTTACCCATTCGCCGATGATTCCGACGAGGGTGTCAGCCTTCTCGGAGAAATAGTCGGGGGAGATCTTCATAAGGAGCTCAGGATCGGGCTCAGCCTGTCTGAGGCCTGCGCCGTAATATACAGCGTCGAAGTGCCAGTTGAGGGAGGTGAAGCCGTAGATGTCGTTCTCGTTTGCGCCGTTGCTACCGTCGAGATCCTGATAGAGGCCCTTGGTGAGAATCTGGATGGTCTCGATGGTCCAATTGCCTTCCAGAACGCTGGTCGAAGGCTCAACGAGATCGGGGTACTGCGTAAGGATATCCTTGTTGTAGAAGATCGCGTACATCTGGTGAATGGAGTTTGTAGAAACGTCACCGGTTACGAAATAGAGAGATTCGCCGATAGTTGCGGTATCGAGCATAACGGTGGGCCACCAGGGCTTTTCAAAATCGAGGTATTCGAGCTCCGTCATATCTGCGCAGTAGCCGTTCTTAGCGGTGAGCGCGATGGTACGGGAGTGCGCGGACATAAGATCGTAGGTCTGGTCGCCGGAAGCGTATACGTTTCCGACGTGATCGGAGTAAGCCTTACCTACGCCGTTGTTGTACTGACCCTTAATGTCGACCCAAGCGAGCTTAACGCCCATCTTTTCCTCAACGTTGACATTACGGTGATAGATAGCATCGTTGATCAGTTCGCCGTTCTGTTCTTCAACGAAGAACTCGGGGTTTTCAACGTCAGTCCACCAAAGAACGGTAATGGTCTCGCCGCCGAAGTCAAGCTCGTCGGGAAGAGAGGACTTGAGGTAGCCTTCAGCATCGTAGAGGCTTTCGGTGGTATCAGCCTCAACTGCGGGAGCCTGCGTTTCTGCATTGGCGAGAGTGGTATCAGAGGTCTGATCGCCGGTCTCTGCACAAGCCGCAAAGCTGCCAAGCATCATAATGGCAACGAGTGCCAAAGCAAGTAATCTGTAAGCGGATTTCATTGGTTTTTCCTCCAATTATTTTATGATAATATAATAATACCATATTTTTAACATTTTGTCAATATGGTTTTGTGCAAATTGAAAAATATAACAAAAAATCATCCCCGAAAGCGGTTAAGCCTTCGGGGATAGAATTAAGTATGATTATCAGTTATTGATCTTATTGAAGCTGTCAGCGATATCCTGAAGCTGCTTAGGGAGAGTTTTCATAAGAGTTTCGCTCTTGGAAGCCCAGTTGCCGGCGGTGGTTGCACACTTGTACCATTCGCTACCCATACTGCTGAGCTGTCTGTTGAAGAAGCGGCAGAGGTCGAAGGTTACGCCTGCACGGATGAGGTCGTACATACGGGACTCGGTAGAGGTCTCGGAGAGTCTGAGCTTGAAGGTAGTCTCGAATACAGCGGGAGTGGTGGTGCGGTAAGCTTCGCTTGCCCAGCACTCAAGAACTGCAGCTGCACGGTTTGCATCCTTCGAGAGAGCGTAGATGGAGTAGAGAGAAACGGGGTTACCGACACAGGTGATGTGCTTTTCCTGATCCTGGTCATACTTAGGCATAGGAACTATGCCGTACTTGAAGCCTGCATCGGAGATGATAGAGGCGATATCGTGGTGACGTGCCATAACGAGGAGTGCTCTGCCGTTTACGAAAATGTTAGCGTAGTTGTTGGTGTCAAGGTAAGCGTCGCCCTTCTTGATCCATTCGCCAACGGATTCACCAAGGGTGATTGCCTTTTCAGAGGTCCAGTCGTCAGCAACCTTAAGGAGCTTAGCGGGATCGGGATCCTTTTCAAGCATGGTCATACCACAGCCGTAGTAGATTGCGTCAAAGTGCCAGTTAAGGGAAGTGAAGCCGAAGAAGTCCTCTTTGCTTGCCTTCTGGTCGTTGTTGAGGTCTTGGTAGAGACCGCTTGTCATAGCGAAGAGAGTTTCCATAGTCCAAGTGCCGTTGTCAACGTGCTGTGAGGGCTCAATAAGTCCTTCATAGCTACCAAGGGCATCCTTGTTGTAGAAAATAGCGTACATCTGATGGATGGAGTTGGTGGATACGTCACCGGTAACGAAGTAGAGCTTTTCGTTGATGGTAGCGGTATCGAGCATAACCTCAGGCCACCAGGGCATATCGAAATCAAGATGATCAAGCTTTGTCATCTCTGCGCAGTAGCCGGACATTGCGGTGAGCGCCATGGTTCTGGAGTGCGCGGACATAAGGTCATAGGTAGTGTCGCCGGACGCGTACATATTACCAACGTGGTTAGCGTAGTTCTGACCGTCGCTGTTGTACTGACCCTTGATGTCGATCCAAGCAAGCTTAACGCCCATTTTTGCTTCTACGTTAGCGTTACGCTGCCAGATAGCATCGTTGATGAGCTCACCATTGGTGTTTTCAACGAAGAATTCGGGCTGCTCAACGTCGTTCCACCAAAGAACGGTGACGGTCTCGCCGCCGAAGTCAAGCTCGTCGGGGAGGGAGCTCTTGAGGTAGCCGTCTTCATCGTAGGGGCTTTCGGTGGTAGCTTCTGCCTCGGTGGTGGCTACGGGAGCCTCGGTAGAAGCAATAGCTGCAGTTGTATCGTCGGTAGCGGGCTCCTTGGTGTCTGCACAAGCTGCGAAGCAACCGAGGAGGGTAATGGCAACGA
Organism: Eubacteriales bacterium; assembly: GCA_045636385.1. Taxonomy (GTDB): domain Bacteria; phylum Bacillota; class Clostridia; order Oscillospirales; family CAG-272; genus CAG-390. Next base: position 49,207 of record JAZTXK010000019.1, on the reverse strand, counting down.
GTGCCAATGCGAGTAGTCTGTAAGCGAATTTCATGGGTCTTTCCTCCAATTTTGATGATGGTATAATTGTAGCACTATTTTAACATTTTGTCAATATAAAATTACTATAATTTGTATATATTTTTACAAAAAACTCCCGAGGGCACTGAGGCCTTCGGGAGTTCGGATCATTTATTCAAATATTTATCGAGAAGACCGGACGCCATAAATGCTTCGGCAACAGCCTTGCATCCCGCTGCATTCGGATGTCCGCCGTATGCGGGCGTTGCGGGATTGCTCGGTGAGCCGAGGATAGCGGCGAAGTCGAAAAAGTCGTAGCCGTCGGTCTCGGCAAGCGTCTTGAGCTTTTCGGTAAGCTCGCGCCATACTGAGATCTTGGTCGAATTCGAATACGTGTAGGGCGGGGTGGAGAATAGGATGACCTCGCAGCCCGCCGCCTTGCAGGTGGTGGCTATCGTGTTGATGTCAGCCAAGATCTGATCTGCAGAGCGCTGTCCCGAGAATTGATAGGGGCCGCTGTTTATATCATTAACGCCAAAGCAGATAACGATAACGTCGTTGTTCTTTGCCTTTTCAAGCCATGCGGGGCTGTTTGCGGCATCGTCCGCACGGGCGTATCCGAGACCGAGATTCCAGAAGCTGATTTCGGTGCCTGCAAGCTCGGTGATCTGAGCCGCCCAGAATTTGTGATCTCTCGATCCCGCGCCGATACCCATGGTGATCGAGTCACCGATGAAGGCTACGCGAAGAGCATTTTCACGCTTTGCGCCGATAAGAGCGGGCATGGGAGCCGACGTAGTGACCATCATACGGCTCTTTTTCTCTTCATACAGGAAGCAAACAGAGTCTTCGGAGTTTGTTGCCGCGATGACGGTGTATTCAACGGTCCATTCGAAAATGAGATATTCTCCTTCGGGAACGTTGAGAGTAATGGGATCGCTCCAGAACATTTCCCTTGCCGCAACGTCTCTTCCTTCGTTTCCTCCGAAGGTGAGTGTTTGGGGATTGGATATATCGCCCATACCCGTCATTTTAGATGAGGTTCCGACTTTTGCGGAGATGATCTTGTAGGCTTCGGTGGGCATGTTTCTGTAGGAATGACTACCGTTCGAGAAGGTGCTGTCTACGTTGTTGGAAAAATAGAATTTGTATTCAAGCTCGCCGAACTGCTGGATCTTGTAAACGCCTCTGAAAGTCGCGCGCACGGGCGCACCGTCGGCGGATTTGAGCGCGTAGTTGCAGGCGGAGGGAGTGATGGAGTTTGACTGATAGATCTCAAAGTCGGATTTGACTTCTTCGATCACCTCTGCGGTAGTTTCCTCTGCGGGAGCCGAGGTTTCGTCCGCGGGCTCAAGCGTGGATTCATCCTTGCCGGATTCCTCTACGGGCTCTTCGGGCGTGCAGCCCAAAACCATCGGCATAATGAAGCAGGTCAGAACGAGAAGCGCGAATAATCTGAAGGTGATGTTTTTCATAGAATGTCCTCCTGAAATCGTTATGATATAATAGTAGCACAATAATAATGATTTGTCAATAAGTTTTCACCTGTTTTGCAAGCAAGAGCAAATAAAAATCCCCGAAAGCCTTTTCCGCCTTCGGGGATTTCAGATGCGATTATGATATAAGGTTCGCCGAAACGATTATAGTTGAGTTTGGCTACGCAAAACTTATTCTCACTCGAAAGTGCATATTTAATACATACTATTGGGGGGCGTTTTTACGGTAATTATTGCGTTATTTTATCTCCATTATCCACATTATACCTTCAAACTGTTGTCAAAAGTGTTGTCATATTTTGATATACAAATGCAACAAAAACATTTATTTTATAACATCAGAAACAATCCACGTTATTCCAACCCTTTCAAGATCATTAGGGGTTGTATTGGACAAAATATTATGTAGTTCATTTATTTTTTCTTGATGCCAAATAATAAATTCTGCTTCCAACTTATTCTTGGGCAAAATACAGACACCGTTATTACTCGCGTTGGGGTTATAACTAATTTTGTATTTGATATTGTTTTTCAAACTATTTGAAACTAATGTTTGAATAGAATTATATAGTAACTCATCCAAATTTGCCCACGCATTCTTTATGGAATCTAACTTTTGATTTATTTCCTTGTTTTTCAAGGATCTCACCCATTTTATAGTATACTTATCCAAAGGCAGATGACACTCGTCAAATTTACTTCGAAAATCCGTTAATGCATCATTGTAGCAATACAAATGCTTAAAAGACATATTAACAAATTTTTGAGATATACCAAATGAGTTGTTATCCAAAATTGTTTTTGAAAGACGTATACACTCGTCAAAGTATTCTGCAAATGAACTATTATCCGTAGTGAAATATTCATGCATTTTTTCGGCAACAGCCTTGATGAGATTTTGTTTATCTTGGGCATAATGCTTTTTTTCTCTTCGAGCATACTGATTGAAGGCATCATCAAAAGCCTTTTCCATACCAAAATAGTAATCCTGTAAATTTTTTAAACTTAAGGATTTAGCTTTCTTTTGTGTACCATTGATGAATAAATCTCGTTCATTTAGAAAAACATTCATAGCCTCTCCTTGTTATAAAACCAAAGTAATTTGCAAGTCAAACTGTTGTCAAAAGTGTTGTCACACAAAATTGTAAAATGTGCAAAAAGTGGCTTGAAATAAAGGAATCCAAGCCACTTGAAAGTCAGATTAAATTATTCCCACTCAATCGTGCCTGTAGGCTTCGGCGAGAGGTCGTAGAGGACGCGGTTGATGCCTTCTACTTCGGTGGTGATTCTGTTTACGATCTTGTGGAGAACCGCGTAGGGGATCTCCTCGATGGTTGCGGTCATTGCATCCTTGGTGTTTACGGCGCGGATGATCGCGGGCCAGCCCTCGTAGCGGCTGTCGTCCTTAACGCCTACCGACTTGATATCGGGGATGACTACGAAATACTGCCAAACCTTCTCTGCAAGTCCGCAGATATCGAACTCCTCGCGGAGGATCGCGTCTGCCTCGCGGAGAGCGTGGAGACGGTCGCGGGTGATCGCGCCGAGGCAACGAACGCCGAGTCCGGGGCCGGGGAAGGGCTGACGGTATACCATTGCGTGGGGAAGTCCGAGTGCTTCGCCGACTACTCTTACTTCATCCTTGAAGAGAAGCTTGATGGGCTCAACGAGCTCAAACTGAAGATCCTCGGGAAGTCCGCCGACGTTGTGGTGCGACTTGACTGCCTTCTTGCCCTCAGCCTGCTTGATGGACTCGAGGATATCGGGATAAATGGTACCCTGACCGAGGAAGGAGATGCCCTCGAGCTTTCTTGCTTCCTCTGCGAAAATTTCAATAAATTCTTTACCGATTATCTTTCTCTTGGTTTCGGGATCCGAAACGCCTGCAAGAAGATCGAGATAGCGGTCGGTAGCGTCGATATAGACAAGGTTAGCCTCAAGCGCGTTACCGAACATCTCGATAACAGCCTCGCTTTCGCCCTTGCGCATAAGTCCGTGGTTTACGTGAACGCAGACGAGCTGCTTGCCGATCGCCTTGATAAGGAGCGCGGCAACTACCGAGCTGTCAACGCCACCCGAAAGTGCCAGGAGGACCTTCTTGTCCCCAACCTGTTCTCTGACGAGAGCGACCTGTTCGTCGATAAATTTGTTTGCGAGTTCAAAATTTGTGATTCTTTCCATAGAATCGGGTCTTACGTTGGGATTCATTAAAGACACCTCCGAGTTAAACTATAATAAAATATTATATAACTTTTTTAAACGAATTTCAAGTATTTGCGCGAAAAAAATCGAAAAATCAATCAAAAAATATTGTTTTTCCGCTCTTTGCCGACTCATAAGCCGCACAGATGACGCGGAGGGGAAGGAGACCTTCCTCGACCGTGACGGCTGGCTCTCTGTCCTCGAGGATGGCGAGACAGAAATCGTCGATAACTCGCTTGTGTCCGAAGAGTCTGCCGCGGCAGAGCTTTTGCGCCTTGCGGTTGCCGACCGAGTAGCGAGCGAGCTTTTCAGCTTCATCTTCGGGCGATGCTCCGCGGAGCTTCCAAAGTGTGAGCTTATCGGCATCGAGGGCAACGTAACCGTTCTCGCAGGTCAGCGAGATCTCGGTGCAGATGCCGGGGTAGGCGCAGGTGGTGCTGGTAAAGGTCGCGACCGCGCCCGACTCAAATGTGAGGGTTGAAACGGTCAGATCCTCGCTTTCGATATCGTGACCGCAGAGGCGCATATGCGAGGTGATCGACTTCGGCTTGCCCATGAGCTGAAGCATAAGGTCGACGGTATGTATCGACTGATTCATCAGCGATCCGCCGCCGTCCATCTCCCAAGTGCCGCGCCAACCGCCGTTTGCGGCGTAATATGCGTCGTCACGGTGCCACTTGACGGCAAAGGTACCGAGGAAGATCTTGCCGAGCGTGCCGTCGGAAAGTCCTGCATAGACGGGGTCAAGACCGAAATTATATCTGTTCTGGAAAACTACACCGCACTTCTTGCCGGTTCTCTTTGCCGCTTCGATTACGGGAAGCGCCTTTTCAACCGTGACGTCGATAGGCTTTTCGACGAGAGCGTGAACGCCCGCCTCCATAGCGCGGATAGCGTAATCGGCGTGCATACCTGTGGGAAGGCAGATGCTGACGGCATCAAGCTGCTCGTTCTCGAGCATTTCTTCGAGAGTGTTGTACGTGGGAACGTCGGGATATTCCTCACTAAAGCTTGCGCGGCGCTTTTCATCAAGATCGGCAACTGCGCAGAGCAGACAATTTTTCGATGCCGCTGCCGCGCCGACATGCGCCATACCGATACCGAGACCTAAAATTCCGTAGCGGACAAGACCGCTCTGATCGACTTCCTTTGAATAAAGCATAGTTATTACTCCTTATTGTTTGTTATAGGCAAGCTTGACAAGAAGCTCGCAAAGTGCATCGTAGTCGATGCCGACAGCGGCGGCTTCCTGCGGGAGCAGGGAGGTGGGGGTCATACCGGGGAGGGCGTTGACCTCGAGACAGTAGAATTCGCCGTCCGCGCCGAGCATGAAATCGGCTCTGCCGTACATCTCCATTCGGAGCGCCGAGAACGCGGCAAGCGCGGCGGAGGCAAGACGGACGTTTTCTTCGTCGGTGAGGTGCGCGGGACAGATCTCCTCGGTCAGACCGCTCTGATATTTGTTTTTATAATCGTAAAATCCGCACTTCGGAATGATCTCGACGGGCGGGAGTGCCTTTCCGTCGATAACGGCGATCGTGAATTCGCGACCCTTGATCATTTCCTCGGCAAGCAGATAGCGTTCGTATTTAGCCGAAGCCTTGATAGCCTCGTCGATCTGATCGACGCTTTCGATGATCGAAACTCCTACGCTCGAGCCGCAAGAGACGGGCTTGATAACGCAGGGGAGTCCGACGGTCGCGGCGATCTCCTTTGCGTTCGGGTTCGTTGTGTCAACGTACGTCCAGCGGGGAGTCTTGACTCCCGCTTCAACCATCAGGCGCTTCGAGATATCCTTATCCATCGAAAGGAGCGCGCCGATGTAGCCGGTTCCCGTGTATTTTTTGATTCCGTGGCAGTCGAGAGTTGCCTGAAGCTGACCGTTTTCGCCGATCGAGCCGTGAAGCGCGAGGAAAACGACGTCCGCGGCGCGGCAGATATCAAGAACGCCTTCGCCTATCGGCGCTCGTCTGCCGCCGTTTGAAGCGACGAGAGCGTCGAGGTCGGGCTCTGCGGTCTCTACCTTGTAGGAGTAGCTGCCGCCCTTGACGAAAAGGCTGTTGATATCGGCGGGGATAGCCTTGATTCCGAGATAAAGATCGACGAGGGCAACCGAGTGTCCCGATCTTGAAAGTGAGGTTGCGATAAGCGAGCCTGACGTGAGAGAAACGTCTCTTTCGGGCGAAAGACCGCCCGCGAGAACTGCGATTTTCATATATAAGTACCTTCCAAAGTTAGATTTTTCGTAATAAGACTGCGCGGTCGATTCCCGCGAGGTCGGGGTATATTTCTGCGGTGAAGCCGTTTTCCTTACCGATGAGTGCAACGTCATCTGCCTGACCGATGCCCACCTCGTAAAGGACGAAACCGCTGTCTTTGAGTGCGGTCTTTGCCTTTTTGGTGATGGCACGGTAGAAGATCAGTCCGTCGTCTCCGCCGTCGAGTGCGCGGTGGGGTTCAAGAAGAACCTCGGGCGCGAGCGTGGGGATGACGTCAGCGGGGATGTATGGTGGATTTGAGAGTATGGCATCAAACTTTTTGCCGTCAAGGAAATCATCGGCAAGCGCGTCGGCTTGCGTAAACTTTACTCTGTCCGAAACGCCGTTGATCACGCCATTATGAGAAGCGGCAGAGAGGGCTTTTTCGTTAATATCAAACGCTTCCGCTGTCGTATCCTTACGGTAATATGCGGTAGAAACCGCGATGGCACCGCTGCCTGTTCCGATATCGCAAAAATGCGCGTTCTTCGGCAAATTACGGAGAGCAAGCTCAACTATCAGCTCGGTGTCGGGACGCGGGCAAAGGCAATCGGAATTGAGAGTGAAACGAAGTCCGAAAAACTCCCATTCGCCGAGGATGTATTGCAAGGGCTCTCGCGCAAGTCTGCGTTCGAGTGCGGACGCAAGCTCGGCGTTCTCGATCTCCTCGTTACGGCGGAAGGGCAGAGAATGCCTTGCGATTCCCGCGAAATGCTCAAAAAGTATGGCGGCGTCGGTCTCCGCGTTTTCAATTCCCGCTTCAGAAAGAAGCGCGACGGCTTTGTTGTAGGTCATCATTTTCTCCGCAAATTTATCTATTATATATTTTATCATAAATCTTCCAAAAAATAAATACTTTTTGCGCAAAAAAATGAGAGGAATTTTAATACCGTAAAAATAAATATAAAATTCTTGAAAAAACACTTGCATTTTTGAAAAAATATGATATAATATAATTGTAAAATAATTTATATTGGAGGTATTTCACCATGTTTCTTTTTCAGAAGAAGGAAGAAAAGACTAACTATTGGAAGATAGTTGGCATTACCCTTGGCATTATCGCTGCTATCGGCGCTGCAGGCGTTGCACTCTATGCTCTTCTCAAGAGAGCAGGCTACTTCTGCTGCTGCGATGATTACTGCGATTGCTGCGATTGTGATGACTGCTGCCTCGAGGACGAGCTTTGCGACGAGATCGAGCTCGAAGATGCTGAAGAGGAAGAAGTTGCAGCTGACGCTGAGTAATTTCTAAAAGACAAAACCCCGTACCGCTTTCGGTTCGGGGTTATTGTTTTATAAAAAATACGGTATGATTCTTTCGAACCATACCGTATTTTTTTATATTGAATATGCCAATATAACCGTGAGTATCGAGAGCAGAATAAATCCGACTCCGATGGGGAGGATATTGGTATTGACCTTTTTACCCTCGCGTTCTTCCTTCTTTTTCATACGGTAGGCGTAATAATCGGTAGCTTTTTTATCGAGCTTACGCGGTGTGAAAAGGTAGACGAGGGATTTGAAGCCAAAGCCGAAGATATCAAGGATGCCTTCGTTTGCAATCAGGAGGAGCAATCCGAAGCCGGTGTAAAGCATGCCCGTAACGAAAGTTCCGTCGCTGATGATATTCAGTATCGTTTTTGCGTCGGTAGCTTCAAAAATTCCGCGCCAATAGGCGATCGCGAAGGATATTCCGAGACCGATAACGGTCGAGCTCAGAAAGCCGATAAGCTTTGCTGTTTTGTTGTTTTCCATTACGATCAGTTGAGCTCGCTCTTGTACTTCTCAAACTCTGCGCTGTTGCAGTAGACGAAGTGACCGGGAGTGATCTCGCGGAGGGTGGGACCTTCCTCGGAGTAGTCGTGCGACTCGAGGGGATCGTACTTGATTCTCTTTCTCTGCTTCTCGTACTGCGGGTCGGGAAGAGGAATAGCCGAGAGAAGCGACTTGGTGTAAGGATGGAGAGGATTCTTGAAGAGCTCGTCAGCATCTGCAAGCTCAACCATCTTACCGAAGTACATAACGCCGATACGGTCGGAGAAGTATTTAACTACCGAGAGGTCGTGCGCGATGAAAAGGATGGTCAGACCGAGCTCACGGCGAAGGTCGTTGAGAAGGTTGATTACCTGCGCCTGAATCGAAACGTCGAGCGCGGAAACGGGCTCGTCCGCGATGATGATCTCGGGCTCCATAATGATCGCGCGGGCAACGCCGATACGCTGCTTCTGTCCGCCGGAGAACTCGTGAGGATAACGCGATGCGTGCTCCTTAACGAGACCTACCATTTCAAGCATCTTGAAGACCTTCTCGTCGATCTCCTGCTTGTCCTTCATACCGTTGATGATAAGTCCCTCTGCGATGATATCGCGGACGGTCATACGGGGGTCGAGGGATGCGATGGGGTCCTGGAAGATCATCTGGATCTTGGTTACGAGATCCTTGGGGCAGTGCTTGTGGTCGTGGATAGCCGCTTCCATAGCCGCCTTCTGATCTGCGATGAATTTAGTCTTTTCCGCGATCTCTGCCGCCGAAGCACCCGAAGCCTTCAGCTCCTTGATCTCCTTCTTGGCATTTGCGATCGCGTCCTTATAGGACTTGGTACCCGCCGCGATACGGGTGCCCTTGAAATAAACGTCGCCCGAGGTGATATCGTAAAGACGGATGATTGAACGGCCGGTAGTTGTCTTACCGCAGCCCGACTCGCCTACAAGTCCGAAAACCTCACCCTTCTTTACCGCGAAGCTTACGTCGTCAACAGCCTTGTTGATCTTGAAATACTGGCAAAGATTTTTAACTTCAAGCAAAATTTCGTTTTTGTTTTCCATTATTCTTCACCTCCGCGGTTGCGCATTCTTTCAATTCTGTCGGTAACGATCTTGGGAGGATCGACCTTGGGAGCATTCTCATGGAGAAGCCAGGTAGCCGCGTGGTGGGTGTCAGTGATCTTGAACATAGGCGGCTGCATCTCGAAGTCGATCTCGAGAGCGTATTTGTTTCTGTCTGCGAAGGCGTCGCCGACAGGGGGATAGATCATATTGGGGGGGGTACCGGGGATCGCCTCAAGACGCTCGTTGGTGTCGAGGTCGGGCATAGAGGAGAGAAGTGCCCAGGTGTAGGGATGTGCGGGGGAGTAGAATACTTCCTCTGCGGTGCCGTATTCAACGATCTTGCCCGCGTACATAACGGCGATTCTGTCCGCCATATTTGCTACGACGCCGAGGTCGTGAGTGATAAAGATGATGGAAAGCTGACGCTCTTCCTTGATCTTATTGATAAGCTCGAGGATCTGAGCCTGAATGGTAACGTCAAGCGCGGTGGTGGGCTCGTCGCAGATGAGGATGTCGGGGTTAGCCGCAAGAGCAACCGCGATAACGATTCTCTGTCTCATACCGCCCGAGAACTCGAAGGGATACTGCTTGAATCTCTTACGAGCTTCCTGAATACCAACCTCCTCCATGAGCTTGATAGCCTTGTGCTTTGCCATGCTCTGAGTGACCTTGTATACTGTCTCGGAGGCATTGAGCTTGAGGAAGTCTACGAGAGCAACGGTCTCCTTCGCGAAGTCGCGGTTAGCCGCAACTGCGAGAAGATGCTCATAGTGAGCAACGAGACGCTCGACTACGCTTACGATATCCTTCTTTGCGTCGTCGAGGTTGATGAGAGCCGCGGGAATAACCTTCCAATCGGGCTTCTTACCCTTAGAGCAAAGGGCGTCGTACTTAGCCTGCTGCTTGTCGTGTGCCTTCTGAGCCGCCGCATTTCTGGGGATAGCGTTGAAGTAATTTTCGATTGCGTAATTAAGACTGGTGTGGAAGGTATATGCGATACTGTCCTTGTTGATCTCAAGACGGTCGATGGAAGCCTCAACTGCTGCGATGAGTGCTTCAGCCGCCGCGTCAACGGTTTTCTTGTCGAGAGCACCGTCTGCGGTGAATACCGCGATAGCCTTTGCCGCCTCTGCAAGAGCCTCTTTCTTCTTATCTGCGTAAACGAGCGCGGAATACTTGAGAGCGACCTCTGCGTAGGTCAGGAACTCGAGCATAAAGTTTTCGTTGAGGTAGTTAAGAAGGAACTCGTTGAGCTCTGCAACGGGCATTTCGGGAAGTGCCTTGCCCGAGAACTTGAGGTAGTAGCCCATTCTGAAGAAGTTGGGAACTTCCTTTGCGCTTGCCGTTTCAAGGATAGCCTTGATAGCGGAAAGCTTTTCTGCGGTTGCTGCGTAATTCTTTGCCTTGATATCTGCGGAGAGACCGTTCTTGAGCTCGCCAAGGAGCTTCTTGAGCTGATCTGCATTCTCCTTGACAACGTATTCGTTGAAGGTCTTGGAGGTGAGGGATACGATCTCGCGGATCTTTTCCTTTTCATCCGAGAACGCGTTCTTTTCGATATGGAAGAGAACGTCGGAGATAGCGGAAAGAGCCTCAACTGCGGATTCCTTCGCCTCGTTGTAAGCCTGCTCAAGCTCGATGTGCTTGAACTCGAATGCGTCGAAATTCTTACAGATCTGAGTCAGCTCGTCGGCAGTCTTGGTCTTTTCAAGCTTATCGCCCGAAACGGAGGTGTATCCGCCCTCGGCGATAGCCTTGATCATTGTTTCATTAAGGAGCTTAAGGGTAGAATTAAATGCGATGCGGCTTGCCTTCTGTCTTGCCTTGCCCTTGAGGATCATCGCCTCGGTAAGCTGCTTACCGATTCGCATGATGGGGTTGAGGGAGGACATAGGATCCTGGAAGATCATTGCGATCTTGTCGCCGCGGATACGGTAGAACTCGTCCTCGGAGATTTTGAGGAGGTCGCGGCCGTCGTAGATGATCTCGCCGCTTTCGATAATCGCGTTACCCGCGAGGATGCCGAGCATCGACTTAGAGGTAACCGACTTACCCGAGCCCGATTCGCCAACGATTGCGAGGGTTTCGCCCTTATTGAGCTCGAAATTGATGTTTCTTACAGCCTGAACCTTACCGTTGGCTGTCTTGAACGATATTCTTAAATTTTTAACTTCAAGTTTCTTTTCCATGATATCAGTCCTCGATTCCCTTCAGTGACGGGTTGAATGCATCTCTGAGACCGTTGCCGAAGAGGTTGAAGGAGATCTCGAGAAGAGAGATAAAGAGTGCGGGGAAGAAGATAATGTGGGGGAAGGATGCGAGCATACCGTTACCGTTGGAGAGAAGGGTACCGACGGAGGTCTGAGTCGAGGACTCAAGGTTAACGATTCCGAGGTAGGTAAGCGACGACTCGGAGAAGATAACTCCGGGGATCGAAAGTACGCTACCGGTAATAAGAGTACCCATTGCGTTGGGGAAGATATGCTTGAACATAAGTCTGCGGTCGGATGCGCCGAGAGTTCTTGCCGCGAGAACGTATTCCTGTCTCTTGAAGCGGTAGAACTGCATACGGGTTCTGGCCGACATACCGATCCATCCCGTTAGTATGAATGCAAACGCCATTGACCAGACAGGTCCGACCTTTGACGCCAGATGGAGCTGGAAGAGCGCCATAACGACCATAGACGGCACGCCGCCGAGAATGTCGATGATACGCTCGATGATGATATCGATCGCGCCGCCGTAGTAGCCCTCAATGGAGCCTACGATCGCACCGATGAAGAGGTTGATCGCGGAAATGCATACTGCAAGGACGAGCGAGAAGCGCGCGCCTGCTGCAAGGCGGGTGAGAAGGTCCTGACCCTTTGCGTTTGTACCGAAGAGGAAGGAGGGCTCGAAGCCGTAGCGGTACTGGAAGTAGGTGTACTTGAATACACGGACGATATAGGACTTGTTATCCGAGGTACCGCCGATACGGGCGTAACGCAGAGAACCGTCATCGCCGTCGATACGAATGCTATCGTAGCCGTCCTCGTTACCCGAGTCAAGGTAGATGTCCTGATATTTGCCGTTCTGCATAATAGGTGCGCCCTTCATATCGTTTTCGTACCAGATATTGGCGTCCGACTTATACATTTCGTTCTTGATCTTCTTGATGTTGACAGCGGGGTAGATGACCTGCACGCCGGTCTCGTTCTGCCAAGCCTGAATATCCTTGAACTGCGCCTCGGTGAGGGTGAGGTAGGTCATACCGTTCTTGATATAGGTGTCGATCTTAACGTCGTAGTAGGTGGAGCGCGATGCGGGACCGCCCTGGCTGTAACCTGCCTTGTAGATCTTGGGCATAATGGTGTAGCCGGTCTCCTCAGTGATAGCCTGCCAATAGTCGTAGGTCGCCTTGTTGAGGGTGGTCTTCTGACAGCCGTCCCAGATACCTATGGGCGCGAGGAGGTTACTCTTGGGCGTCAGCTTCGCGTACTGGAGGTAGGTGGTGTCGGTGAGAGCCTCGGAATAGGTGGTGGAGGCGACGATCGGAACGAGGATCGAGAAGAGAAGGAGGAATACGATGATGCAAGCCGCAACGACGGAGGACTTATTCTTGCAGAAGCGAGTCCATACGTCCTTCGCGTAGCTTACGGGCTTCGTATCAAATTTCTTGTCGCCCGTTCTGCGGTTGGGATCCGCAAATACGAATTTTTCCTTGGGTATATTCTGATAATCCATTATTTCTCTCCCATTCTGATACGGGGATCTACAAATCCGTAGCTCAGGTCAACGAGAAGTCCGCTTGCAAGACCGATGATGGTGTAGAATGCGGAAAGGAGCATAAAGAAGTTGTAGTCGCGTGCTGTGATAGAGTTGATATAGAGCGGACCTACTCCGGGGATACCGAAGATCTGCTCGATGATGAGCGAGCCGCCGATAATACCGATGAATTCACCCATGATCATGGGGAAGATCGGAACCATCGAGTTACGGAGCGCGTGGCGGACGGTAGCCTGTCCGCGGGTAAGACCCTTGGTTCTTGCAAGGAGCATATATTCCTGAGTCAGTACCTCGCAAAGCTCAGCACGGGTGTATCTCGCAAGACCTGCGATAGTACCGAAGCCGAGGGAGAGGATAGCGGGAATGAGGGAAACGAACATACCCCATGAGAAGTAGTCGTCACCCGCCTGCATCTGAAGCGGGAAGACCTCACGGCCAACCCAGCCCGTCAGCTTGAAGCAGAGGAAATACTGAACGAGGAAGGCGTATACGTATGACGGGACCGAAATAAATATCATAACTCCGGTCGAGATAACGTGGTCCTGCCATTTGTTCTTCTTGAGAGCCGCGTAAATACCGAGAAGCAGACCGATCGGAACTGCTATGAACATCGTGTATGTGTTTACGAGCATAGTGGAGGGTAGCTTGCTTACGAATATCTGCCAGACGTCCTGACCGCGGTAAAGCTCTTCCGAAACGCCCCAGTTGAAGCCGAGAAGCGTTTTCTGAATGAAGATACCGTACTGAACGATCAGGGGCTTGTCGTAGCCCAGCTGTTGGCGTCTAAGCTCAATTATCGCCTTATCCTTACCGAACTGCGCAGCTTCGGTGTTGGGGAGGAGCTTGACGAGTACGAAACAAATTGAGATGATGATGAAGAATACCACAAGCATCAAACCAATTCTTTTCAGAACGTATTTAAACATGTTGTCCTCTTTCTTGCCGCTATGGCGGCTGTGTTTTTGCGAAAAAAGTTTTTCATTTTTGAAATGCAATTATACCGAAAATAAAATTCGGCATGCAAATTGCATTTGCACGTCTTCAAAAAGCCGTAGTGTTCACTCTTTACTAAAGGAGCGGAAATAAAATATCCACATCGCGTTCTTGAAAGACTTGCAAACGAAATTTGCAGTCTATGAAAATTGCCCTTTTAGACACGACTGCCCCGAGGGATGTCCCTCGGGGAGTCGTATGTCTCAAACGCTATGTTTGAGTCAGACAGAAGATAATTCTATCTTATTTGTAGTTGAGAGTGCCGCCCTGTTCAGCAACGAAAGCGTCCCACTCAGCGTCGGTGTAGTAGTACTGCATGTACTTAATGCCACCACGGCCAACACCGTAGATGTACTCTTCGGTGTAGTACTTGATCTGCATACCCTTGAGGGATGCGGATGCGTCGTCCATGATCGGGATCATGTCGTAGGTCTGGAGAACTGCGCCCTCGAGAGCTGCGAGGATGTCAAGTCTTTCCTCGGGCTTCTTGTCTGCGGTACCGCAGGAGTACTCGATGGTGGACTTGTCGTCAGCAGTAAGGGTGATGGGCTCGCCCATGATAGCGAGAGTCCAATCCCAAACGGTTGCAGTGTAGTTCTTACCGCCGATAGCGATGGTAAGAGTCTCGGTGGTGGTGTTCCAAGCGGGGTCGTACTGGTAATCAGAAGAGGTGTAAGCCTCCATGAGTCCGTAAGGATCAAGTGCGGAACCGGTCCATCCTACTCCGAAGAGGAGGTTAACCTGGTTTGCCTTAAGAGCGTCGGAGAAGCCGTTACCGATGGTATCGTCCTTTGTGAAGGTGAGCTTGCCCTCGAGCTTGGTGCCCTTAACAGCCTCGGTGTAGTTGTTTACGAGGAAGTCGTAACCGTTGTTGTAGAACTTGGACTCGGGGTTGGGGATACCAACGCAGATCTCGATGGTGTCGCCTTCCTTGAGGAGACCGTCAGCGATAGCCTTGTCGTAAGCGAGGTTGAAGTATTCCTTACCCATCTCAAGGTTATAACCGGTGATGGAGTCGATAGCGTCGTCGATGGTAGCGTAGAGCTTGCCCTCGCCGATCTCGTCCTTAACGCCCCAGAAGTCTACGAGAACGTCCTTAGCCTGAGCGGTGGTACGGTAAGCGGTACCGTTGTCAGGGTCAGAGATGATGAGGCTGGAGTATGCGCCGAATGCGGGAGCATTGGAGGGAGAGGTTGCGAGACAGAATGCTGCGCGGTCGAGAGTGAAGGAGAGAGCCTGACGGAACTCCTTAACGGTAAGGATGGTCTTGTTGATGTTTGCGCCAACCTTTTCCTGCTCAGCCTTGAGAGCGTCGAGGTCGGGGTTGATAGCGATGAAGAAGGTGGAGTCGCCGGTGGTGTAGTAGGTGTGCTCAGACTTGGAGTACTCAGCCATCTGGTCTACGTCAAGGCCCTTGGAATCGAGCTTACCCTGAAGGAAAGCTTCCATAGCGGTCTCACCGTTCTGGATGTAATCGTAAACGATCTTGGTGGTCCAGTAGTTGTTCTTGTTAGCCTCGTCGTTGTAGCCGTACCACTGGTCGTTCTTTACGAGAACGATCTGCTTGTCAGCCTGGAAGGACTCGAGCTTGTAAGGACCGTAGGACATATAGGTCTCTGCGGAGGTACCGTAGTTGATGTTGTAAACACCGTCGGTCATAGTGATGCAGGAGTCGTAAAGATCGGTCTTAACGAGCCAAGCACCGGTAAGGGAGTAGAGGAGGTAGAAGCCCTCGAGAGGCTTGTCGATGATGAGAACGAGCTCATAATCGGAAACTGCCTTGATACCAACGGTATCGAAGGAGATCTCTTCGTAGGTCTGCTCTGCAACGAAGAAGTCAAGCTCCTCGTTGGGCTCGGTCTGCCACCAGCCGATAAGAGCGTCCCAAGCTGCCTTCATGGTAGCGTCAGCCTTGATCTCAGCGAAGGTCTTGCCTTCCATGGTAGCTGCTACATCAACGGTGAATGCAGTACCTGCAAGGTAACCGTCAGCAATGTAAGCTGCGCAAGCTGCTGCGTCGTAGGATGCAGGGAAGCCGAAGGAGGTTCTCATGGAAACTTCGCAGTTTCTGTCATCGCTGGGAGGAGCGAGAGAGAAGATGAGCTTAGAATCGAGATCTGCGGAGTAAACATCGTAGATATCGTCGGAGGGAAGGGTAACGGTCTTGCCGCCGTAGAAGTAATTCTTAGCGTTGTGAATTACGAGGTTGCCCTGGTAGAGAGAGTCAGCTCTGTAGTTGTTAGCTACGGGGTTGAGAAGTCTCTTTGCGGACTCAACGAAGTCGTTAGCGTTGATGGGAGTGCCGTCTTCCCACTTGATATCCTGACGAAGGGTGATCTTCCAAGCCTTAGCGGTGTCGCCTTCAGCGATGCCCCACTGCTCGCCAACGTACTCAGCGGTAACGTCTACGGGCTCTGCGGTTGCCATATCGGGAACGATCTTGTAACCGTCAAGGGTCTCGTTGTAATCGAAGGTGTAGAAACCGGTCTCGGTGTAGCCGATGATCTCGGAGTCAGTTGCGGTCTGGTAGGTGTGGTTGTTCCAAACCGTGGGGAATGTAGAAAGGAATGTGTTGTAGGTGTACTCTGCATTGGGGTCTCTCTTGAGAGAACCGTCGTCCTTACAAGCTACGAGAGCGAAGCAGGAAACGAGCATAGTGAGTGCAAGAGCAACCGAAAGAATTCTCTTGAACATAGTAGTGTTCCTCCATTGAATTTTTTGAGGTTTTCCTCAATATTTTTTGTCACTAAACCGCAAAGACAGCGCCCCTTGTGCTAACGGCAATTTGCATAAGGAGTGCCCGCGGAAAATGTACAGGAATATTATATTACATAATGCACTTTTTGTCAACGGATATTGTAAAAATTGTTAATGTTTTTTACATAGAATTAACTAATCGTTCATAAATTTATAGACCGAAGGTTGAATTTGACACTTTTTTGAAAAATATTGCATTTTGAATTATTGAGTAAAAATTAGGCGCCGAGGCTTTTTGAGCGTAATTTACACCGAAAACGCCCATGCGATTAATTTGTATGCAACATAGTCGGCACGGAAAAGGCTCCATTGTGCCGTGAGAGGGACAGTGTTGGCCATATACAGTTATTTTTTCACGTTCTTGTGAAAAAATATGTTTTTGAATGAAAAATAAAAATGCAAGTTTTACCTGAGTTTCCTTCAAAACCGCATTCATAAAAAATACATAAAGGTATGTATATATAATAAGGAAGAAAACTGACAAAATCCCTCTCACGGAGTGTTTTCTTCCTTATTATATAAACGAAATGAAAAAATCCTATTGACCTCGGTTGGCAAATATGATATAATTAAACCAACATCTATATAGGAGGCGTTTGAAATGAAACGTTTTATTTCCGCTTTATTGTTACTTTCAATGCTCACGGCGAGCTTTGGCTTTGCCATTCCCGCTGCGGCTGAACCTGTCCCCGCCGACACCGTTGTCGTTGATCTTTCGCTTACTGCCGCGGAAGGTACTTTGACCGACATCACGATCGGCGACAAGGTTTATTCGGTAATCGTCGGTACCACCGGCTTTTCGAAGCTGAGTGCCGCACTTGACGCCGTTCCCGCAGGCGGAACCATCATTCTTGCCCCCGGTACTTATTCCGAAGGCGTACAGATCAAGAAGGACGTTACCATTCTCGGCCCGAAGGCGGGTATCAACCCGAACGTCAAGGGCGCAGAGAAGACCGACGATTGGACCCGCAATCCCCAGCGTGGAGAAGGCGAAGCGATCCTTACCACAAGCTGGCACGTTGGAATGCACGCGCCGAGCAACGTTGTCTTTGATTGCCACAACGTAACCATCGACGGTATTGCCATTACCGGCGGCGGAATGCTCCGTTCGAACTACGGCGGCGCGGGCAATATCACTCTTACCTATAAGAATATGCTCGTTTACGGCTACACCACCTCCAACAACGGTCCCTTCTATTGCTATTCCTACTATCCCGATAAGGCTAAAAACGATTACTCGCGTAACCTTATCTGCGAGAATATCCGTTTTGAGGGTCAGACCACCGCTCCCGGCTTCAACCTTGGCGTTGACAATATGGATGCGTCTGGTATCTATTTTGACGCGGCGAGCACCAAGCAGATGTTCGGCTTCATCGCTATGTCGAGCGTAGCTCAGGCCGGCGCAGAGGCTATCTATACCGTTCGCGATTCGATGTTCAGACAGAAGACCAATCAGGTCCTCAACTGCAACCTCACCTCGGGTGCGGGCGGACACAATATGGTCAAGAACGTTGCAGGCTGCTCGAAGATCACGGTAAATATCACCAATAACGTATTTGTTGACAATGATGCGGGTGTTGCCAGCAACAATAACATCATCGTTCCCCAGATCAAGAGCAACAACATTTACTTCAATATTATTGATAACGTATTCAAGGTTTCGGGCGTTGCATCGGATAACTTCATCGCTATCCACGGCGCGACCGATGCGCTTGATCTCGGAACAAAGTTCGTGGTCAAGGGCAACCTCTTCGACAATATCCCCACAGATATCTCGATTCCCAATTCTACCACTCCTTTTGATATGAAGGACAATACTTACAGAAGCCCCAAGGACGATCCCGCAAAGGCGGTCGTTGACGGCGTGCCGAGCGTTGGAACTGTCGATAAGAGCGCAAAGACACTCACCGACAGCGTTACCAAGGACGAATACAAGGTTTCGATCACCACCTCCGAGGGCAATACCTTCAAGGTATACTCGGACAAGGAGCTGACCAAGGAGATCGCAAATCCCGTCAAGCTCTATAAGGAAACCAATACCTTCTATATTAGAATTATGTCTGCAAACGGAGTGAAAGAGGAAGTGTATACCGCAACCGTAACCACAACTAATCCCGCAAAGCTCTTCTTTGATATCGAAAACGATCTCCGTTGGCTCGGAAGAACCTATTCGATGGACGGAAAGCATTACTTCAACTGGTCGGCGTCGGGATTTGAATTTACCTTCAAGGGCAGCGGAGTCCGCGCCGAGATCGCATCGAACGCTCCCGGCGGAACCAACACCGCGTATATCAAGGTATTCATCAACGGTGTTGAGCAGCCCGACATCACGCTTACCAAGGCAATTCAGACCGTAACTCTTGCCGAGGGTCTCGACCCCAACGGCACTTACACCATCCGTGTAGTTAAGAGATCCAACGCTCGTTCCTCTACTGCGGCTCTCGTTTCGCTTAAGCTTAACGACGGCGAAAAGCTCGCTCCTCCCGCAGATAAGGCAAGACTTATCGAATTCGTCGGCGACTCGATCACCGTAGGTTACTCCGCATCTAAGGAGGCAAGCACAACCTCCTCCTGGAGCACCGCTACCGAGGACGCTACAAAGACCTATTCCGAGTACGTTGCGAACGCGTTCAGCGCGGATTACAGCGTTATCGCGGTTTCGGGCAGAGGTATTGCCCGTAACTACGGCAACACGACCGAAAGACTTATTCCTCTGCTTTATGCATCGCTTGACGACTACAACCTTGAGGGCGTGAAGTACGATTTCAAGCGTCAGGCTGATGTTATCGTTATCAATGCGGGAACAAACGATGCTTCGGGTACCGTAACCGGACTTTCCAAGGACGAGTTTATGGCAACCCTCAAGACCTTCCTTCTTGACGTCCGCGCAAAGAACCCGAATGCCGAGATCATTTATGCGTACGGTATGATGAGCGCAGGCTGGACGGCACAGATCAAGCAGGTGGTCACCGAGCTTCGCGACGCAGGCGACACTCATATCACCTATCTCCAGCTTAAGGCGTGCAGCGGAAAGGAGCTCGGAATCGCAAGCCACCCGACTGCTGATGCCTACATCAGCCGCGGCGACGCGATCATCGAACTGATCGAACAGCTTACCGGCTGGAAGGCAGGCGAGGCTCCCGAGACCGAGGCACCCGTTGAAACTACGACCGAGCCCGAGACCGAGGCTCCCGCGGTAACCGAAGCTCCCGTAGTTACCGAGCCTGAAGTAACCGAGCCCGAGCCCGAAAAGAAGGGCTGCGGCGCGTCCGCTATCTCTGCGGCGGCTGTTCTCGGCGCGGTTGCAACCGCAGTTGCTCTCAAGAAAAAGAAAGAAGACTGATAATGATCCAAAAATTCAACGTCAGCCGCGACGATTCGATATACGAGGCGTGGCCTGACGTAGTGCTGACGGACGGCGGAAAGCTTATTTGTGTGTTTTCGGAGTGCGAGCATCACAAGAACCGAGAGGCTGCGCGAGTGATGATAACCGAAAGCCTTGACCGAGGCAGAACGTGGTCGGAAAAGAAGCCGCTGACCGAAAAGGGAAGCGCCGGCGAGTATTTCAACTGTGCGCGCATCTCGAAGCTGAACGATGGCTCGCTTGCCATTATCTGCGACAAGGTCTACGGCAACGAAAATCGCGAGGCTGAAAACTGGCTCTGGCTCGGTGACGCCGAGGGAGAGAATTGGAGCGATCCGATCATACTTCCTTTCTGCGGTATCGTGCCGGACAAATACCGTCAGCTGAAGAGCGGCAGGCTCATCGTTGCGGCACATTTCAAGAGCGCGGAGACCGGCAAGCTCGAGCAGTATCTTTGGTACAGCGATGACGAAGGCAAGACTTGGTCTGATCGCGTGACGGTTGCCGCCGACCCGAGATACAACCTCTGCGAGGTTTCGATTCTCGAATACGATGACGGTAAGCTCGTAGCATATCTTCGTGAAAATTCCGTTAAGGGATATCCGATTCTCAAGGTCCTCTCCGCCGACGGCGGAGAGACCTGGTCGGAGATATATAACACCTCGATGGACAGCGGACACCGCCCCGTTTCGGGCTTTCTTGCGGACGGCAGCGTTATGGTCACCTACCGTTATATCCCCTCGGGAACGCAGAATCTCTTTGCCGCGTTTATGAGCCGCGAAACGATCGAGTCGACGGGCAGACGCGAACAGCGCGTTCGCATTATGCCGCTCGACTATGATCGAAACCCGAGCCCCGATCTCGGATACACGGGTTGGGTGCAGTACGAGGACGGCGAGATATACGTTGTCAACTACATCAAGGACGATGCCGATCGCGCGTTCATCCGCGGCTACAGCTTCTATCCCGAGGACGTTGTCTTCCCCGCGAACGAAAACACTACCAAAAACGTATTCTGATATATAAAAAGGAAGGAAATCCGCGGATTTCCTTCCTTCTTTATTTAATTCCCGCCGGATTCCTCGCCGAAAACGTAGAGGTAATAATCTTCGAGCGTGGGTGCGACGGTGGCTGCGGATTTTCCGCCCGACGATACGGGTTCGTTGTCCGAGAGTACACGAAGTATGGCGTCGCCTGTTTTATCGTCTCGGGTGATGTTGGTCACGCGGTATTTTTGTTGCAACTCGACAACCTCGCTTTCGGGCGCGGGAAGATTCCAGACTTTGCCCTCGATCTTGCGTACGAGCTCTGCGGGCGGCGCGTTGTCAACGATAACGCCCTTTTTCAGCATTATAACATCTCTCGCAACAAATTCAACGTCGGAAACAACGTGAGTTGCGATGATGACGATCTTATCGAACGCGATGCGGGAAATAAAATTACGGATCGCAATTCTTTGCTTCGGGTCGAGTCCTGCAGTGGGTTCGTCAAGGATGAGAACAGAGGGATTGCCGAGAACGGCTTGTGCGAGGGCAAGTCGCTGCTTCATACCGCCCGAGAGAGCACCGATCTTGCGTCGGGGGATATCATCAAGTTCTACGGCTTTGAGGATATTCTGAATTTCGTTCTTTATATAAGCTCTCTTGGCTCTTCCTTTGAGGTGCGAGCCGACGTCCTTGAGCGTTGCCATATACCACATAAATCTCTCGATCGAGAAATTTGGGTACATTCCGGGGTACTGCGGCATAAATCCGAGCTTTTCACGGAAACGGACACCCATTTTGAGGATGTTTTCGGGCTCTCCGCCGTCCGAAAAGAGTATCTCTCCCTCGTCGGATTTGAGATTGTCGGTGATGATGTTCATCAAGGTCGACTTTCCCGAGCCGTTCGGTCCGAGGAGCGCGTATATACCCGGCTCGAGATCGGCGGTGAAATGCTGAAGCGCCTTGTTACTTCCGTAGGCTTTTGAGACATTATTTATGGTCAGTTTCATAATTTACCTCCTTTTTTCGCCGCACCAACGAACGGCACTGATGAATGTGAGAAGGGTGATCGCGACGAGCACTGCCGTCGAAGCGGCAAATGCCGTTCCAATACCTCCGTCAGCGAACGAAGCCGTAAGCAGTTTGCCCGCGCCGTAGAATGAAAGGAAATTGAACTTTTCCGCGGCATCTACACCGACGTACTCGGCAACTGCGGGCAGCAGTGTGATCGCGCAAGCCGTGCCGATAACGGCAAGAGGCTTCTTAAGGAATGATGAAAGCGCGGTGACGAAGAGTGCGAGCGCAATTCCCGCAATAATGCGGATACCGACGGTATACGAAAGGTATTCGCCAAGAGTGATATCAGCGGGAACGTTAGTAAACGCAGAAAGCGAACGCGCGGGGTATGCGGCGAAATCGAGCGGATAGGTTCTCGTTATATAAATGAGATCTATCGCCTCGCACGCGGATATGAAAGCAAGAATGAGAAGAACAACTGTCAGAGTCTTTGATCTCCAGACAAATCCTCTGCCTTTTTTGGTAGCGCGGATAATATCTGCAACCGGTCTGCCCGCGTATTCGCGTGCGTAGACACCAACACAGATGAGAATGATAACGACAAAGGTGAAGAAGTTTGCACCTCTGCTCAGTGCTGCTTCCCAGCCGAGCTCTTCAACGAACACACCGCGGATGCCTTCTTCCTCATACATGGTTTTGAGGAGATTTGATTGGTCGAGGAGGATTTTGATACCCGTTGCGTGTCTGCCGAGCGAGGTGTACGCTTTGCGGTATTCTGAAAGCTCGTCAGCGGTTATCGTTCCCTCGGAATATGCGGTCTGCGCCGCGGTGTAATCCGAATTTGCCTTCAGAGCCTCGTTGTATTTTGCCTCGATGGCGGCATGCTTTTCGGGCGTCCACTCTCCATCGAAGCCCGAACGGTAATATTGGCAGACCTGCTCGTCATAGGTCATTGCAAAGATCTTGGCACTTTCTGTCTTAATGCTGTAAAGTGAAAGGACGGCTGCTATGACGAAAAGTATGGCAAGAATGCCGCCGTAAAGCGTTTTATATAACTCGACGCCTCTGCCCGACGCCGAATATCTTACGGGAATTTTGGTGATGAGATTGCCTACGAAGCGTTTTACCGCATTGATAACATCGGATATCTTCGAGCCGACGCTGCCGATGACCTTGATCTTCTTGTTGCCGAGGGTCTGACGGCAATAGAAGGGGAGAGTCAGCACGCAGGCTATCAGGGCGAACATCAGCGCGGTGGGAACGACGAGGTAGAGGCATTCGCGGACCTCGCCGAAGAATACGATCGCGGAATATCTTGCCATCGGGCGCACGCCCTCGAAGGGGATGAAGAGGTTGAGGTAACGCAGAGGGGTCTGAACGATATCGCTTCCCGTCAGGTAGGCGATGAAGTTGAGGCCGAAAAATCCCGCACCGATCGCGAAGACCACGATATACTTGCTGACAAGCACCGATGCGAGCATTGCCACGGCGGCAAAGGTCATTGCGCCCGCAACCTTGAAGAGCGTGAAGATCGCGGCGTATTCGGTGACGTTCAGAAGGAAGGTTGATGCGCGGAAGGCGGTGACCGACTGTATCGGCTCAAATGCACCCGAAAGTCCGTCGCAGACGGCAAAGACCGCGAGGGATTCAAGCGTGATAAGTATTGCGGCAACAGCGGCGGCTATGAGTGCCGCGATCACCTTGGCAAACGCTGTGCGGAAGCGTCCGTTCTTCGAGGGGCGCAGAAGCATAAACATTCCCGTCTCGCGCTCATTGATGAATACAACGGCGCCGATCAGGATTGCGGCAACGGCGGCAAAAACTCCGCCCATCGTGTAGGTAAAGAAGTTGTTCCAACCGCCCGTGTAGTGATTTCCGAGAGTGACGTTTTCGAGCACCGCTGTGTATCGCTCGCCCGCGAGCTGCTGATAGCGGTAAACGACGGTCGATTCGTCATAACCGTAATATAGATACTCGGCACGGTTTATCTCTGTATTCTTGATATACTGCTTCACCTCGTCAGGGAAGCGAGCGTTTGAGGATATGTGCCTTTTGGCAATGTCGATAAGCTCGAGGTCCTCGGTGTAGAGTCCGTCCGAGTAAAGTGCGCGGCGTGTTTCAACGAACTCGCGGCCTTCCTTTTTTGCCTGCGATTTGAGCTTGGATTGAGCCTTTTTGTACTCGGTCAGCTCGTCGGCGTACGCCTGCACCGACTCGGGATCTTCGGCATAAAGACGTACGACGTTCGCTATCGTCTTTCCGTCGTAGCCCGCATCCTTCTCGGCACTCAGCGAATGCCAGCGTGCAAGCAAGCCGTTAGCCGCGAGCAAAGCCGCCATCATCCATAAAAGCAACTTGATGGTGAACAGCTTTTTCAACTCGGGAATCAGTAATTTCATTTGAACGTCGCCTCCTTATGTCTTTTGTTTTAGCTTATTAACGTCAGTTGAGGTATTCGGCGGGAACAACTACGTCGAGAAGGGGAAGCTCTGAAAACTCGCCGGTCTCGAGGTTGATTACGCATCTACTACCGGTCTTTTCGCCCTCTTCATTCTCCGAGTTTTCTTTCCGATATGTTATCTTTGCAAATAAGTATTGATCGACGGCAAAGATAGGATCAATAACGGTTTTTTCAATCTCACAGATCATACTCATACCGTTGCCGTATTGATCGCATTTCCATATCTGCGAGCTGCCGCTAAAGAGGATATCCAGATACAATTTATTTGAAAGTTCCATTCTCTCCGTTATCGAAAGTGATGGATTCTCACGGCTTACCATATCCAATAACTCATTGCGCTTTGAGGCCGCTTCATTGTAGGTCGGTGAGTTGCTGAAAATAACGCCGTCGCTTACAAGCGTCGGGTAACCGTATGCGTCGAATTCCGGAGTAACGGTCGTAAGCTGATCTGTCTTCAGATCGTAAACCGTATACTCGCCGCCGTCAAGATATATAAAGGCGAGCGATCCGAAGAAATTAAATGGCGCGAAGTTGAGAACGTCCTCCTTTTTCCACTCTGAGCCGTCGCGCTTGCAGGAGTATATTTCTCCCTCTGTTTTTTGGAAGAAGAAGCGCTTGTTCGATACCGCGCAAATACCGTCGTAATCGCTCGGAACCTCAAACAGCTCGGTATCCGTGTTGGTTTCAAAGTCGTATTCGTAAAGTATGCAGGTCGTTTCGGGAGTGTAATCGAGAACGTTTTCACCCTCGCCTCCCGGCGTGTATTTTGTATTCGAGTAGTCAAGAATATTTTTTATTCGATATAATTTATTGCCGAACGTTGCTCTGCAGGTCCAGCGCACCATGACCTCTCCGCCGAGCTCCTCGCCTGAAAGGATCCTGAGCTCTCCCGTTTTCATATTAAATGCTTTCAATTCATTTGTCGCAGAGTATTCATCGTGCGCTGCGGATACTCTGATCATTACCCAGTCTCCGCAAATACCGTTGATACCCATCGAAACGTAAGGAGCCTTCGTGCCGGCTCTATGCGGAACAACTGTAAAGCAGCCGGATTCATAAGAGTGATTGCAGGAGGGATCAAGGCAAACGCTTGAAACCTGACCGGTTGCGGGATTGTATTTTACAAGACGTGAAATCGTTGAGTCACCGTAAACGGGCTCACCGTTGGCATCGGTACCGGTTTGTGCGATCGTACTCTGGCTTTCAAAATATAACCAGTATCCATTCCAATAATAATCGTCTGAGTTCCCTTGAGTAGAAACGGTATTGGGGGTAAAATATTCTTCTTCCTCTGAAATGGCTTCTTCACCTGACGTAGTTACTACGGGATCTATATATACGGAGCTGCAAGAAGAGAAGATTAAAATCGAAGAGAGTAAAAGTGTGAAAAATCTTGTGAGCTTATTCATAGGAGATCTCCTTTCATTGTTCAGAACTGACGATATATTATATATAACGAAAATTCTTTCTTTTTTCTTCAGCAACTCAAAAATTTTTTCAATTTTTTTGAATTGTGATTTTGATTGGAATTTCTTACATCTTAATTATAGCACTCGAAAAAATACTTGTCAAGGGTAATAACCGTGTCGGGAAAAAGTTTGGATGCTTGCACACCTGATGTAACAAATAATTGTGCACATTGCATAAAAATTCATAGAAATATTTATTCATTTTAGTTGCATACGCAACTATTCTTTGATGCAATGGCGAAATATATGCTTATCGTTTGTGTAAAATCGACAAGCAAATTGACAAAAATCAGCCTTCGCCTTTCTCCTCATCCTCGGCAAGCGTATAACCGTCGGGCAGGGGCAGATCGAGATATGGGATGCGGATGATTTCACCGGTTTCGAGATCGATAACGCTCTTTCCGGCTCTCTTGTTCGCATACTCCGCAGTAGTCACATAGCCATAGATAAATCTGTCGGTACCCAAAGGTACCTTATAACGGCGTTTTCTTTTTCAAAAACAAGCTCGAGGTCATTTCCTTTTTCTTCGATCTGAACCATAATGCAATCGGAGTCGGGCGAATGGCTGCAAGAGGGAGAAGTCAGGAACTTGAGACGGTCCGGTTGCAGCGTTATATTTTACTATGTGATTAACGTCAACGTTAACGCTTCGAATCTATCAAATAAGACGTATTATTATCAAAAAACTAACATACTTTTGTAAAAAAGCTTTTTAGGACGAAAAAATTTGCTCACGCACCAAAAGAAATAGGATATTTTAGGCTACATTATTATTTATTCGGCCCCTTCGGGAACAAACGTCAGATCATCCCTTAGGACGTAATCGGCGAGAGGTATAGGAATCAGTTCACCCGTTTCGATATTAAGAATATGTCTGCCTTGATTGACGGGCGGTATCTCCGAATAACCGTTCTCCGGGTCGCCGAAGATGGCAAAAACATACATATATTTATCGGTTGCGTGGGCGATGGAGTAATGCGCGTGTTCCTTTTCATATAGAAACTCGGTCGTTTTGCCGTCGAGTGAGGTGCGGTATATGCGCGATGAGCCGCTGTATTTAGCTTTATTGCAGACGTCATTATAATAGTCGGAGAACTCGCTCAGGCTCATTTCGGAGTGTTCTTTTTTTAAGTCGAGAAAACTGCTCTGCACCCGCTTCCATTCGTCATAGTTTGAATAATATACGCGAAGCAAGCCGATGTCGGTTTCGGCAAACGATATGGGCTTTCCTTCGGGGCTCGGTGAGACTGTTTTTGTGTTGGTTTTCAGATCATAGACCGAATATACGCCATCCTCCACCGAATAGTGGAAGCCGTAGGTTCCGCAACAGATAAAGGGTACGAAATCAAGAACTTCTTCCTTAATCAGATCGCCACCCTCACGCTTCACGGAATATATTACGCTCTCCGGGCTTTGGAGAAAGAATCTCTTGTTCGTCATTCCTGCGAGAGAATAGCCGTCGGGAAGTTTCATAAGCTCGGTCATTTTCTGTGTTTCGGGGTCGTACGAAAAGAGCGTGCTGACGGTTTTTGCCTCGTAATCGCTCAGCCATTTGTCCCCGCCCTTGTCATATTTGACATCTGAATAGTCAAGCTCGTGCTTCACGACGTAAAGCTTGCCGTCGAAGACGTTGAAGCCGTCCCATTCCGTTCTTGTCAGCTCACCGAGTTCAATCGGAAAAGCACTTACAAATTCTCCCGTTTTCAGATTATAAAGATAATTCTCAACTACTCCGTTGTAGATGTCGCTGCGCATAGAACAGTAAAACAGAAGCCAATCTCCTATGACGGACATAGGATATATACTTCCCCTAATTGGAGAAAGCATCACGCAATCCGAACCGGGAGAATGATTGCAGGTGGGATTCAGGCATAGGCATGAAACAGTTCCCGTTACCGCGTTGACTTTTACCAATCTCTTGTGGGATTCGGTAATGGTTTGAACTTTCATGCCGTCCTCTGATTCGTAGCGGTAGGTAACTTCCTCTAACTGCTCGTCGTATATCCACGAGCCCTCATATAGAACCCCCGTGCCTCCGCTTGCTCGGCGATAGAGTTCTCCTTTGGTGAAATATTCACCGTTGGTATCGACATCGAAATGTGAATCATTGCCATCTGACGGGAGTTTAACGTCGGAATAGACAGATCTGCATGACACCAAAACCGCACAAAGTGCAAGCACGGCGGCAATAAAAGACTTTCTTTTCATAATTACAGCCTCACATATTTATTCTTCAATAAACAAGTACCTTTTTTAGAAGACAGTCACACCGCAAAAACGAATTCAGTATTCTGCACAAAACAGGGGACTTGGATTTTTGCAAAAACTCAATGCTGCGAACTTGTGTGCCGTCCGATCAATTCTCTGTCGACTTTGAGTTGATAATCTCCATCATCATCTCGTCCGATGGGGGAATAAGCTCAAAAAGGGGAATCGGTGTGATCTCGCCGGTTTCAAGGTTAATTATACTTCTCGCTTCGTTTTCATAAGGTAATTCTTTGAAATTATTATCTGGATCGCCAAAAAATACGTTACCGAATAAGTATTTATCGTTTCCGCAAACCGTTCGTATAACCGCATTTTCCTTCTCAAAGATCAGTTCAAGTCCTTCGCCTTCAAAATCACACCGCCATATCTGTGCAGTGCCCGAATATCTCACGGTATTGTAAGCTTCCATAAATGCATCCTGAAGTTCCATGCCGCGCAGATCAGGATGTGCCGCTGCAAAATCCTTGTACGTTTTTGAAAACTCGGCAGTTTCGTCAATAGTAGTCCACGTATCGAAAACTATCCCCTGCTTAGTAAACGTCGGAGATTGATAACAACTGAAACCGATCTCAAAGCGCTTTTTTGTATCGGTCTTCAGATCATACCTATCGAATCCTTTGTTGTCTGTGAAATACGCGTAGGGGCCTATCTTGTTGAGGACGATAAAATCGAAGACCTCTTCCTTTTTCGTATTCTTTCCGTCATAAGTGCAGGAGATGAACTCCCCCTCGGAGGTACGGAAGAAAAAGCGTTTGTTTGTTACCGCATAGATCCCGTACCCATCCGGGATCTCAAAAAGCTCGACCGTTTTCTTTGTATCAAAATCATAATAACTGAAAACGCAGACGGTCTCCGGCGTAAAGCTTGACATAGGCTCATCTCCGCCCGGAACATATCCCGTGTCGGAATAATCCATATATTTTTTGATACTGTATAGCTTGTTTCCGTAAACAGACGTCCCCGCCCACTTTGTCACAGTCATCTCACCGTATTCGTTTATCAGTATATCCTGCTTTTCACCCGTAAGCGCATTGTAGGCAAAGCTTTCGTATATCATTCCGTAGACGTCATCATTGTTGCCTAATTCAACCACTATCCAATCTCCCACTACTACGCGAACGTATATCCCCCATCCATCGGGTGCGACCATAGGGCATCCCGAGCGCGGCGAATGGTTGCACGATGGAGAAAGACAAAGACTGGATACAACCCCAGTCGCAGTGTTCACTTTAACAAGGCGCTCTGCTATCTTGCCATTGTAAGCTTTTTTACCGCTTGGCGAAACGGAAGATAATTCTTTATAGGATTGAACTTCCCTATATATCCAATAATCGTGATACAAAAATCCGCTTTGAAGGTCGCCTGAAACAAAAAGCGTTCCGGGGGTATAATACTCATCGTCATCCTCGATCGGCACAAGATTACTGTCCTTGGAGGTGCCTGTCACGGGCTGCCAATCGTCATAAACCGATTGGCAGGATGAGAAAAGCAACGTAAAACATAACATCAGAATCAAATGTCTAAAAGATTTCATAGCAAGAACACTCCCTTCAATATCGGATTTCATTATATAAGACGCATTTTTTCTTTTTGGGTCACGCTTTTTTACTCATTTTTTTAATATATCTTACAGTCAAATTGTAGCACAGAAAAAATGCCTTGTCAAGTGCAAATTAAACGCTCCGGCTAATTTTGGATGCTTGCACATCTGATGCGTTTGATCGTTGTGCATATTGCACAAAAAACTACTCGTGATTTTATATATTTTAGTTGCATACGCAACTATTTTTGATAAAATAGCTAAATATGTCTTGAATTTTTGTATAAAATCATCAGGTAGATCATTCATCTTTTATATAAAAGAAAGCAGAGGCGCGCCTCTGCTTTCTTTTTTAGAACATCTTATTGATCTCGGTCAGCGTCTTTCTCACAAGCAGGTCGCCGCCCTCGTGGCCGGAGGTGCCGCTTGAAACGTAAGCGGAATAATGACCGCCCTTTTCTGCCTTTTCCGTGGGCAGATATCCCTTGTTTCCGCAGCAGAGCTGAACGAGGATGGTCTGCGCCGCTTTACTGCGCGAGCGGATTCGGTTGCCGTAATCGAGGAAGAGCTCGTAGGGGCAGGTCGCGAACGCAACGTCGCCGAGCTTCAGGATGTGAATTTCGATCTCGTCGGTGTCGACCGTCTGCTGGACCTCGTATCTTGTGACGGTTCCCGCGTGTACGTGCATTGCGGCGCTGTCCTTGAAGGTGATCGTGCCCTTATGATTTGCGAAGAAGGACTTGATCGCCTCGAGTGCGCGGTCCTTTTCCTCGATAGTCACACGGCGGACGGGCATATCGAGTGCTATGACCTTGTGGACGAATTCAGCATCGGAAATATAGGATTCGATATCTTCGTAAGCGTAAAGGATTTCATCGGTAATTCTGCGAGCTGCGCGGATACAGCCCTTGATATCGAACATCGAAGGATCGGCGCGGCGGTAGGGCACGTTTTCGCGGATGATGTTGGGATCGTTGATAGGTGTCTCGGGCTCGACCCAACGGATCATATCGCGTGGGCACTGGTCGCCCGCGGGGGAGCAGAGAGGGAGAAGATGAATTTCCGCCCCGAATTTCGCGCGGAGATTCTTCTTGACGTCGCCCCAGAAATCGGCGGATATGATGCTTCTGTGTTCAAGTGTCTGCGCGGGGCAGGCAAGGTTTGCAACAACGCCCGTGAGCGTTTCGTTCTCATCGGTGATGAAAAGCATCTCAATTCCGCTGTCGTTTCCGCCCTCGAGCTCGGTGAAGTTGGCGAAATTGGTGTCGCCCCACATCTTCGCGCTGCCGTCATCGTAGCAAACGCGGCGGCACATTCCAACAGCTGCGCGGCCGAAGCCGGGAGCATATTTGCCCGCCTTGAGATCTTCATAGGCGAGAACAGCAGCATCTGCGATCTTATGCGCGATAAAATCAAAAGCCGCCTCGCCGTCGAGCAGATCGCCCGAATCCGCCTTGGTGAATTCCTCGTATCCGACGCCCTCTGGAATGTATTTGTCGAGGACGCTCAGCGTGCTGCCGTAGGCGTCACTGTAGTTAGAGTAGGAGATCGAGGTATGCGAGTGGATCGCGTTGACGATCACCTTATTATAATAAGGAAAGTTTTTTTCGTTTTTCAGTATATCTCTGGTAGCGCAGAGCAGGGTATAGCTTGTGCTTTCAAGGTCGCAGGAGCAGAAGATGGCGATATCCTCGCCTTCAACGGCAAGCGCCGTGACGGATATCGGATCGCGAACCTCGTCGGTTATTCTTTCGTAAAACTGACCTGCAAGATTTATCTTTTTTCCTTCGGGAACGAGCGAAACCTCGCCCCAACCGAATCTGAGCTTTGACATGGCGTGTAGCCTCCGTTTGTGTGTTGATTATATTATAACGTTTTTTCTGTCGGTTGTCAAGATAAATCGGCGTATCGGGTGGACAGTTTGAAAAAAATATGATATAATTATAAAAAAGTACCAACCTTTTTCAATTTCCGTGTCTATATGGGTGAAAGCTTTCAAGAGGTGAGGACAAGTGAACAGACAAGATGCCGAAAAAATCATAACCGAATATCTGAAGCCCATATTCGGATTTGCGCTGAAGCGGTGCAAAAACGAGCAGGATGCGGAGGACCTTTCGCAAGAGATCGTGCTCCGTTCTTTCCGCGCGCTTCTCGTAAAGGACGATATCGGAGACGTGAGCAAATTTATCTGGACCGTCGCGCACAACACGCTCGCAAACTACTACCGCGATTCGGCGAGAAGTACGGTCGGCGTTTCGCTCGACGACGTTGCGGAAACGCTCACCGATCCCGACGCGCTCTGCGAAGACGATGACCGCGTGGTGCTCCGCCGTTTGCACAGCGAGATCGCATATCTTTCAAAATTACAGCGAAGAATCGTGATCGCGTATTATTTTGAAAACCGCAAGCAAGCCGATATTGCGCGCGAACTGAATATCCCGCTCGGCACGGTAAAATGGCACTTGTTTGAAGCCAAAAAAGAACTGAAAAGAGGTATGGATACTATGAGAAAAGCAAGTGAACTTAAATTTAATCCGATCAAATTCAACTCTTACGGAATCAATGGCGAGCTCGGTACAAAGTGTGTAGATGAATTCTTCCGTTCATCCTTGACTCAGAATATCTGCTATTGTATTCGAAATGAGGCAAAAACGATCAATGAAATTGCCGACGACCTCGGCGTTTCACCCGTGTATGTTGAAACCGAGGCGGAATTCCTTGAAGAATACGGATTCCTTAAGGAGACAAACGGCAAGTACATCGCCAATATCATTATCAGCGAGCCGACTGCGGAGTTTCTGACGATTCAGGATGCAATGTATAAAAAGGCTGCCGGCAAATTCGCCAACGAGCTTTATGATGAACTGATAGCATCGGGATTGCTTGATCATCCCGATATTTGGTGCAGACAGACCGATGCCTCGATTGCGTTGAAAGAATCCCCCCGTGCTGACCGTAATTTCCTTTTATGGACACTTATCCCTTATATAGCCGCGCGATCGGGAGAAAAACTGATGGACGATAGCATTTCATTCGAGGAAGTCGCAACACGCCGTCCCGACGGGGCGCATAATATTGCACACGCGTCGGTAAAAAACGATAATATTGTTCTGCCCGAGGATTACGTGCCTATGAGCAACTGGTGTGGTCCGATGACCAATACTCTTTACGGTAAATGGATTTTATGGCATATCGATACCGAATGGTCGGACAGAGGCGGTTATGACGGACTTCATCCGGGGTATGACGATGACGCCAACCGACTGCTGACTTTGTTTGAAAGAGCGCTTGAAGAAGATGAACTGCTTTCAAAGGATGAATATGCGTGGCTTTCAGAACGCGGTTATATGAAAACAAACGGTGACTATGACGGGAATTTCAAGTCCGCGTGGCAACTCGTTGTTCTTGCAAGCAAAGAGATCAATAAAAAACTTCTTGCGATCGGAGATGAGATCAAGCAAAAGTACAAGGACGAGTTTGACGCGATCAAGGCTCCTTACGTTAAGGCGATGCTTGATTCACTGCCTGCACATCTCCGCAGAGCAAAAGAGTTTGAACTTCAATTTGTTTTCCATTCCGACGGCTGGTTCCTGCTTCACTGCATCGCTGCGCTTCTCAAGGATGGCAAGATGCAACTCCCCACAGAGGGACAAAGAAAAGCACTGACAACGCTGATTTTCCCGAACTGATAAAAAATCCGCCAAGCAGACGAAGCTTGGCGGTAAAATTTATATTCAAATCCCTCTGCTGTGACCGATGAGACACCGCAGATGACCGAAGAGACAAAAAACAAGATTTCTCCGTCATTTTGTGCTATAATATATAAAAAAGAACGGAGCGGATGACAAATGCAGGCTATTAAAGCTATCGGTCTTGTCAAGCGGTATAAAAAGCTGACCGCTGTTGATTCTCTTGATCTGGAAATCGAGCGTGGCGAGCTGTTTTCTCTGCTCGGCGTCAACGGCGCGGGCAAGACGACGACGGTCAAGATGCTGACAGGCTTGACCAAACCCACGGACGGCGAGGCTTTTGTGGGCGGATACAGTATAATCAGGCAAGCGGAAGAGGTCAAGCGCATAATCGGCGTATCGCCACAGGAGACAGCGGTTGCATCGAACCTTTCTGTGAAAGAAAACCTTGAACTGATCTGCGGTATTCACGGCTTTTCAAAAGAGAAAACGCAAGAGAAGATCGGTGAGCTTTCCGCGCAGTTTGATCTTGACGGAGTTTTGAAACGAAAAGCCGCCAAACTTTCGGGCGGATGGCAACGCCGCCTCAGTATTGCAATGGCGCTGATCGGCGAGCCCGAGATACTCTTTCTCGATGAACCCACGCTTGGACTCGACGTTATCGCAAGACATGCTCTGTGGGATGTGATCCGTTCCCTAAAGGGGAACACAACCGTCATTCTGACCACGCATTATATGGAAGAAGCCGAGGCACTTTCCGACAGGATCGGCATTATGAAGGACGGCAGACTTCTTGCCGTCGGAACTGCCGCGGAGTTGAAGCAACGCGCGGGCACGGATGATTTTGAATCCGCTTTCGTTGCTATCGTAAAGGAGGCTGCGGTATGAGAATCCTGACTTTTTCCAAAAGATGCGCCAAGGAAATTTTGCGCGATCCGCTCAATCTCTGCTTCGGGCTTGGATTTCCGCTCGTTTTGCTCCTGCTTCTCAGCGCAATTCAAGCAAACGTCCCCGTGAGTATGTTTGAGATCGACGCACTGACACCCGGCATCACCGTCTTCGGACTTTCGTTTATGACACTTTTTTCTGCTACCTTGGTTGCCAAGGACCGCGAAATCGCACTTTTGCAGAGGCTTTACACGACACCCCTGACGGGATTTGATTTTATTCTCGGATATATGCTCCCGCTCCTCCCAATCGCACTTGGGCAGGTGGTGATATGCTATCTGTTTGCGATACCGCTCGGGCTGACCGTCAGTGTGAACGTGATTTGTGCCGTGATCGGGATAATTCCGATGGCGGTATTCAATATCGCGCTCGGACTTTTTTGCGGAAGTCTTCTTGGCGTCAAGCAGGTCGGCGGTATTTGCGGAGCATTGCTGACCAATCTGTCGGCGTGGCTTTCGGGCGTTTGGTTTGATCTGAAGCTCGTCGGCGGTGCGTTCTGTAAGATTGCCGAGGCGTTACCTTTTCTTCATGCTGTAGAATTTGAAAAAGCACTTTTCAGCGGAAATTTTGAGGCTGCGGGAGCGCACGTTCTTCCGATCCTCATTTATAGTGTTATTGCATCTGCGGCGGCAGTGCTGTGCTTTCTCGGACAAATGAAAAAACAGTAGGGCAAACTATGAAATATAAACTGATAATAGATAAAAATGCGGAGGAAGCGGTAACCGTGACCGTTCACGCCCCTTCCGCACTGACCGAGCAGATAGAAAATCTCGTCTGCGGCTATTCGGGCGTGGACGGTATTATGGGATACCGTGACGACGAAATGCGGAAGCTTGTGTTTTCCGAAATCGAATGTATTACCGTTATTGACAGAAAAGTGATCGCGATTGATACGGCGGGAAATCGCTACAACGTCCGTGACAGGCTCCGTGATTTAGAAGCGGTTCTGCCCTCGTATTTTATACGTATCAATAAATCCGCCCTTGCCAACGAGCATCGCATCCTGCGCTTTGACGCGGTATTCAGCGGAGGGGTCGACGCCGTATTTGCGTGCGGATACCGTGAATACGTTTCAAGACGCTGTTTTGCGGAAATCAGGAGGAGGTATAAGTAAAATGAAAAAGATTGTTTCCGAATTTTTTCTTCACGGTCTGATTTCAGGCGGGTTCGGACCGATCGTGTTGGCTATCCTATATCTGATACTGAACCGTGTTGCGGACGTTGAAGCTTTGAGTGTATGTCAGCTTTGTATAGGTATATTTTCATTATACGCACTCGCATTTATTGTGGGCGGAATGAACGTCATTTACCGCATTGAGCGTCTGCACCTGATGCCGGCGATCCTGATCCACGGCGGGGTTTTGTATATCTGCTATCTGATCACGTACCTGCTCAACGGCTGGCTCCAATCGGGCGCAACACCTATTCTGGTCTTTACGGGGATTTTTGTTGTAGGATATTTCACGATCTGGGCGGTTATTTATTCCGTGATTAAGCGGAACACGGAAAAAGTTAATAAAACGTTGAAGCTGAAACAGCAGAGCGCAGAAGGGAATTGAAATTTTAAAATATGAATTTCGCGCTTTGAATAACTGAAATAAAAAACAAATCCGAACACGTCGTTTGTAACGAAGTAGTTCGGATTTGCTATGTCGGTGACCCGTACGAGAATTTGAACGCTTGGAAGGTGACCCCCGAATAATATGCAATAATTGGGCACTTATTGAATGTTTTCGTTGAAATATCATTGCAAATGAAGGGTAGGCGGCAACACTTGAAAAGCGTCGAATTATTCGATATTTGGCGGTATATCGTGCTCGACTACAACTTTATTGCAATTTTTGATTATTATAGCATCTTTTGTTCCCTTTGTCAATGACTTTAGAGTGAAAAGGTGCGACACATAATGAAAAGCATACGAAAAAATTTTCTAATGTGTAAACTCCCCCCCGTGGGGCGGCGCAACAGTACCAAAAAGAACGTGAAAAGAAATTGTACCAAAAGTATTGACAACGCGCCGAAAGTGTGCTATAATGGCAGTACCAAATCGAACGAAGGTCAGTTTTGACACAAAGGAGAAAACAAAATGAAGCAATACGGTTATGTAAGAGTATCAACAAAGAAGCAGAACATCGAAAGACAAATCCGTAATATCAAAAGCGAATACCCGTCCGCGATAATCATTCAAGATGAATATACGGGAACTAAAATGTCTCGCCCGATGTGGGATAGATTAATGCGGAATATAAAAGAAGGTGATACAATTATCTTCGATTCTGTTTCGCGTATGTCGAGAAATGCAGAGGAAGGTTTCGCAGTTTATGAAAAACTATTCCGAGATAATATTGATCTTGTTTTTATCAAAGAACCGCAGATAAACACACGCACATATAAAAAAGCTATGGAAAACTCTGTGCCAATGACGGGAACGGCGGTCGACTATATTTTAGAGGGCGTCAACCGTTATCTGTTGGAGCTTGCCAAGGAGCAGATTAGGCTTGCTTTTGAAAGAGCAGAGAAAGAGGTTGAGGATTTGCACCAACGTACCCGAGAGGGAATAGAGACGGCGCGTATTAACGGGAAGCAAATCGGCGGCATTTCGGGCGTTAAACTTACCACAAAGAAAAGCATTGAAGCAAAAGAGATTATCCGCATACATTCGAAGGATTTCGGCGGTACGCTCTCGGACGCGGAATGCATCAAGCTTGCGGGCATTTCGAGAAATAGCTTTTATAAATATAAGGCTGAACTAAAAAGCAGAGAGGGGTGAACATCCCCTCTCCGTCATTTGCGAATGTTCTTTGTATGTTATCGGTGAACGCTTCGCGCGGTTGTATTGTTTGTAGATTCTTTAGTTTTCAGCGGATTCTATCGAATTATTCGCAACTTTGGCTATAGCTTTCTCGAGTAATCGATATCCTTCGGGGGCATATCTACATCTGCACCCTCTGAGATTGACTCCAATACAACCAACCACAGGACGGTGAGTTTCTTTTTCTTTAGCAATCGGGTCATATACGCCGCCGAAAATTCTGTCTCCTTTTACTTCGAGATAGTATGTTAAATTGGGGTTTGTGAGAATGCCGGCGCTCCCCTCGAATTGATGTATAAGGACGCGTATAAAACGCACAGAGGCTACTTCTTCAGACAGTTTGCATTTTTTAATAACTTCTTCGATTGCTCGGCGGCGGTCAAGATACACTGTGCCGTTATCGTCTTTGATAAATAGATGTATTCGGAGCAATGGGTCAAAGTTGCATATAGCATCTAAAAGAGTGCCGTACTTGTCTTGCTTCATAGTGCATTATCTCCTTTTGTTTGTTCTTCAATTTGTGTTGCAAATTGTTCCGTAACAAGGTGGATAAGGTTATCCAAGCGCGATACTTTGAACGCCGTCGGAATTGTTACGGGGTTGATGTTTAAGGCGTCCAAATGCTTCATAATCGTTTTAATGGATGTTTTGCCGTTGTATTCTTCTACAGCTCTCCACAAGCTTCTAAAACGCCCTACAAGGCGCAGAAAAGCGTCCGTATCCATCTGTATACGATTGGTACGTAAATGAGTTACAACGTGTTCTATAGCGTTGTGAAGGGTTGTGTAGTCTGCTGTTCCGCATATCTCCGATAAAACTTTTAATATTAATGGGACGGCTACAGAATAACGTGCAAAGTGCATTATTGGAGCGGTCGCAGAATCAAAGTCTGCTTTGATGTGCTTTTTCAATGCATTTATTTTGGCTCTTTTTACTTGTATTTCTATCCGTAATACACCGCTACTTTCGTTTAGTTCGTTAAGGTCTGTTATCCCTCTCTCTTCTTGATCTTGTAATCTTTCAAGGTATTTGTTATAAATATTAATCGAATAGGATTTATTGCTATACAATACACTTCCGTAAGGGTGTATATGGTTTCCTTTTACGTTCTCCCGCGCCGCCCAACTATAATGTTTTCCCCCTCTTTGCAGTAAGATAATATATTGATCTACTGTGTTGGGTGACAGTTTGAGGTCAATATTGTAATCAATACGGAACACATTCCAAGAATTAATATCCGTATGAGAGGGGAGAATAGCAGAAATATATTTTGCAAAGTTTGTTGAAAGATTAACATAATCATTTTCGTTGTTGTATGTTGCTATTCCGTGGTCTCTTTCGTGTGCAATTCGATGTAAATTAATGATTATTGAGCAATAATAGTATATATATTGGGCGGTGTGCTTTCTCGGTTGTATATCCGTAATACCGTAGCCGCGTAGGGTGCGTATGTGGTAGCGTGTTTTGCCCTTTTCGTCCTTCTCCCATTGCCCGCCGTTATAGGCTATTAAGCTCTCGTATTCGCCCGCCGTAATAGGGGCGTGTAACTCTGCTGTGTGTGTCATATTTTTTTGTCTCCCGATGTAGGTTTCCCGATTTTTTCGCTCTCAAAATTGCCTTTTCAAGATAATGTCGAAGTATTGCATAGGTTTGGGTCGACAATTCTTCGAGGTATGACAGTTATTTAGGGGGATTTTTGCTTGATTTTTTTGTTTTTCCCGAGATTGGTGCCGATATATTTAGATTATTTTTGACAAAATATTATTTACTCTTCGGGAACTGTCGGCGGTTGGGTGCGTATACATTCCGAGTGTTGTTTGTATATCCCCGTGCCCGAGGGATTTCGACACAGATGAAACATCTACTCCGTGGGTTATGGCTATTGTTGCATAAGTATGCCGCAGTTCGTGGAGCGTTACGGGTTTCACGCACTTAGTCTTGGAGATAAAATCGGCGAAACGGCAACTAAGGCGGGAAGGGTCTACTCTTTGCCCCGTATACGGTGATATCAAAACGTATTCTTTGACGCCGCCGCGCTCTATTTGTATGTCGCGATACATCATTAGTATGTCGCGCACTTTGGGGTGCATATCAACTAAGCGGATACTGCTTTCGCTTTTAGGTGCTTTGTCGACTATTGTGTGCGCTCTTGTGCGCGTCTCAGTTATTGATATTGTGTTATCTTCAAAAGAAATCGCGTCCCAAGTCAGACCGCAACATTCGCCGCGCCGCAGACCTTGATATACACATAAACACGCCGCAACGGTGATCTCCCAATCCTTGCTATCCGTAAGAGCTTGAAACAGAGTATTGATTTCGTCAATAGACAGCGTATCTATTTCGGGCTTGATTTTCTTTATCTTTTTGCCGCTTTTAGTGATTGGGTTAGCTTTGATATAATGGCATTCGCTTGCGGCGTAATCCATTACGGCTTGAATAAAGCAAATATCTTTCCGTATTGTGTTAGGGGAATACGGGTTTCCGCGCCTATCGCGGTAATCTAAAGCGTCAACGGCATATTTATCTACGTGCCCCGAGTGTAATGCGCCTATCTTCGTGTGAACGATTGGGTGTAGAGATATGCGCTTATAAAGATTCGCGTACATTTGCGCCGTGGTGGGAGCTATTTGCCCCGTCTTTTCTTTTGTAGCGATATACTTTTCGATAAGCTCCCCGAGACTCATTCGTTCGCCGTCGGTTTTTAGCATTAATTGCTCGGCTTCGTGAATGGTCAATGCGTCCTTTGCTTCTTTTAAGCTGTCGAATGTTTTGGATTTCCGTATTGCTTTGCTGTCGGATTTCCACCCCGAAAAGAAATCAACGATATACTTTTCGGTGACGGTGTCGAACTGAATGTGCGGAGCAACAGCAACGCGCGGCTTTCCGCTTGCTTTTGCTTCTCGTACGGTGGGGTAATTTTGTCTACTCTTTTTTGGCATTTTTATGCCCTCCTTAAAAAATATTTTTTTACAAGGCAATAATAATCTGCTTTCACGTTCCGACGAGAAGATAATTGAATGATGTAAAAAATCTCATTGCAACTTTTAGGCGCAAAAAAAGAGAAAACGTACAGACAAACACTTATACACGCGTGAAATACAAATGCTATTATTGCTTTGTGTTTTCAACGAATGTAATTCGTTTATCTATACGCTTTCTCTGCGTATTTAATGGTGACCCGTACGAGAATCGAACTCGTGTTACCGCCGTGAAAGGGCGGTGTCTTAGCCGCTTGACCAACGGGCCTGGTAGCGGAAGTCGGACTTGAACCAACGACCATTCGGGTATGAACCGAGCGCTCTAGCCAACTGAGCTATTCCGCCACAAGACTCGTATATTATACCACAAAGTATTCCGTTTGTCAATACCTTTTGAGAAGTTTTTTTAGAAAATTGCAAAAAAATTTGTCGAATGCTCGGGGAGACTTCTGAGGATTTTGATTGGTTGGTGTTTTTTATATAAATTTTTTGGTATATATCTATTTGTAATGAAATGTTCATTTATTTGCTGTATAATTATATTATCTATTATCTGTTACCGGAAGGGATAATATTTTTATGAGTAATCTTTACACGTTTATGGGCGGGATCCGTTTGCATTATGACGAGCGCGAGCGTGCCGCTTTGAAGCAGCCGATCGCTGTGATGCCCGCGCCCTCGCAGGTCGAGATAGCTTTTCCTCCTCACAGTCAGATCTCGCTGTCGGTCGGGGATACCGTATCTCTCGGACAGCGCATTTCGGAGGATACGTCGGTAAAGCTGATACATTCAAGCGTTTCGGGAAGAATTGGGGAAGTGAAGCGTGATGAGGACGGTTACGTGCGCTCCGTCGTTATTGAAAACGACGGCACCGATACGCCCGATCCGTCGCTTACGCCTTTTTCAAAAAAACTGACTGAGATGTCGCCCGAGGAGATCGTTGATATAATCAGAAATGCAGGCATCTGCGAAACGGGAGAAGGTCTTTCCGTAGCAAGGCGCCTTGAGATCGCGCTTGGCGGTGCGAAGCGACTGATGGTCGATTGCACCGAATGTGAGCCCTTTCTTGCCACTCGCGGAAGGCTGATCCTTGAACGTGCGACCGATATCCTCAACGGCGCAAAGATCCTTTTGCGCGCGCTTGAGATGCCTTTTGCTGATATAGTGGTTGACAATTCCGATATCGGTGTCATCCGTGCGCTCGAGGCGGCGGTTGGTAACAATCCGCTTCTCCGTATAAGAGTTGCCGATGCCAAGCATCCTCAGGGCGATAAGAGACTTATCGTCAACGCCGTTACGGGCAAGGAAACTCCCGTTCGCGAGGCGAATGCGCAGATCGGTTACGTTGTTTTTTCCGCAGAGGCTTGCGCCGACATCTTTTGCGCGTTTGCCAAGGGAATGCCTCAGGTTCGCAGATTGGTGACCGTTGCGGGCGACGCGATCTCCGAGTGCAGAGTGCTTGACGTCGCTATCGGCACGCGCGTTTCGGATATCGTTGATTTCTGCGGAGGATATACAGTTCAGCCGGATAAAACCGTTTGCGGCGGACTTATGCGCGGATTTGAAATGATCTCTGACGAGAGATGTGTTGAAAGGTCCGACTACGCGTTCCTTTTTCTTACTTCTAAATATAAAGCCGACCGCAAGAATTCCGATTGTCTCCGCTGCGGAAAATGCGTTAAGAACTGCCCGATGCACCTGATGCCGCTTTATCTTGCGGGCGCGTCAAAGAAGAAAAATATCCGCAGGGCGTTGGCGATGGGACTTAAGAACTGCATCGAATGCGGAACATGCACCTACAATTGTCCCGGCGGAGTGGAGCACGTCGCTTATATCCGCCAAGCAAAGGAGATATACAATTCAGAGCAGGCAAAGGAGGCTCAAGATGAATAATTCTACCGAATATTCCGCGCCCCATTTGAGAAATAATGAAAACGAGCTTTTGCTCTCGCTCGATTTCTTTATTGCCGCTCTGCCTGTTATGGTTTGGAGCGTGATCGCTTACGGCGCGCGTCCGATTGGAATCATCGTGCTTTCGATGCTTTGTTCATCGCTTGTTGAGGTGGCATTGGCTTGCCTTCTCCGCCGCAGAGCACAGATATATACCGCTGCGGTGCTTGGTATGATAGTATCATTCTTT
This sequence comes from Eubacteriales bacterium, assembly GCA_045636385.1. Classification (GTDB taxonomy): domain Bacteria; phylum Bacillota; class Clostridia; order Oscillospirales; family CAG-272; genus CAG-390. The sequence goes on along the minus strand of JAZTXK010000019.1, from coordinate 7,240 downwards.
ATGCCCGCGACGATCTCCTATTGGTTTGTGCTTCTTGCGGCACTGATCGCCGTTGTCGCGCGGAGATTTACCACCGGCGTTCTCAATCCGATCGCCGCCGCGCTGCTCCCGCTGTTCCTTTTCGAAAACGAGATGACCGCGTTCACAAAGGTCTATCATAAGCTCGAGCTCGGAGTTTTCTCCTATGCGGGAAATATCGAAGATATTGCGGTCACTCTTCCTGTCAAGACACTTTCACCCGAAACGACGCCCGCCGCGTCGGCATTCGACGTTTTTCTCGGAAACTCGCCCGAATCACTCGGAGGACTTTCCGCGGCACTTTTACTTATCGGTTGCGGTTATCTTATCATCCGCGGAGTGATCTCCTGGCAGATTCCCGTCGGATTTATAGGCGGTGCGGCTGTTATATGGTACGTGTTTATGTTTGACGGCGTCAATTACGACTACGCGATCTACCATCTCTGCTCGGGCGGTATTATCCTTGCCGCCGTGTTCGGCGCGACCGAATACTCGTCCTCGCCCGTCGTTCCTTTCGGAAGGCTGATCCACGGCGCGGGATGCGGAGTGCTTTCAATGATCTTCCGCCGCTTTGGACTTTATACCGAGGGCGTTCTCCTCGCGATGCTGATAATGAGCCTGCTCTCACGCGTGATCGATCTTGTCACCGCAGAGCGATATTTCGGCTATCGCACCAAAAAGCTCGGAGAGCGCTTCGGATGCTTTTCCCCGAAGTTAAAATAACTGAAAAGGACGGAGAAGTAGGCTTTCTCCGTCCTTTTTCCGTGGGTTGAAAAGTACGCGTTTTTGTGGTATAATATATTAAAAAATCGGGGGGCGTGGCTTTGATGAAAACGATTGCGATCGTTGATGATGATATTTATATTGGAAATATGCTTGAAGAGATTCTTATGAAAGAGGGCTACGGCATCCTCCGCGCGTATTCGGGAACCGAGGCATTGATGCTTCTCTCAAAACGGATGCCTGACTTGGCCTTGCTTGATCTAATGCTCCCTGGGCTTTCGGGAGAGCAGATTCTTCCGAAGATCAAAAATATCCCCGTGATCGTTGTCAGCGCGAAGGTTGACTTGGATAATAAGGTCGATCTGCTCTACCGTGGGGCGGTGGATTATATTACAAAGCCCTTTAATACCAAGGAATTGCTTGCAAGGATCGCTGTTGCGCTGAGAAATACTGCCATACCGTCCAAGATCTTGCATTTTGACGCCATTACCTTGAATACCGTCAATTTCGCCGTTTCGGTAAACGATGCGGAACTCAAGCTGACGCGGACGGAATATGCGATACTGAAATGCCTGATGACGAACTCGGGCGGTGCGGTTTCGAAATCGCAGCTGCTCGATCATATCAGCATCGATACTCCCGACTGCACCGAAAGCTCGCTCAAAATTCACGTCAGCAATCTCCGCAAAAAGCTTCGCGACGCATCGGGTAAGGATTACATCGAAGCAGTCTGGGGCATCGGATTCAGGCTGACTAAGTAAATCTTTACGAAATCTTAACCGCTTTCTTTACCGCTATCTTTACGCATTTATTATAAAATGACAGTACCGAAATTTACGGGAGGTTAAAAATGGAATACGTACTCACAACCTCGGCGCTGTCAAAATCGTACAGAAAATTTGATGCGCTTAAAGAGGTAAACATTCACATTCCCAAGGGGGCGATATACGGCTTTGTGGGAAGAAACGGCGCGGGTAAAACTACGCTTATCCGTGTTATCTGCGGATTGCAGAATCCGACCTCGGGAGAATACAGTCTTTACGGTGTATCGAACAAAGATCGGGAAATATCAAAATCAAGGCGCAGAATGGGAGCGGTAGTCGAAACGCCGTCCATCTACCTTGATATGACCGCGGAGGACAATCTTCGACAGCAAGCACTTGTTATTGGATTGCCGAACTACGACAGCATCCCCGAAATATTGAGGCTTGTAGGTCTTGAAGGCACGGGCAAAAAGAGGGCGCGCAATTTCTCGCTCGGAATGAAGCAGAGACTCGGTATTGCGGTCGCCCTGATCGGCAATCCCGATTTCATCGTTCTCGACGAGCCGATAAACGGTCTTGATCCGCAGGGTATCGTTGAGATACGCGAGCTGATATTGAAGCTCAACCGCGAGCACGGAATCACCGTGCTGATCTCAAGTCACATCCTCGGTGAGCTTTCGAAGCTTGCGACGCATTACGGTTTTATCGAAAAAGGTCAGATCGTAAAGGAGATCAGCGCCGAGGAGCTTGAAGCGGCGTGCCGTAAATGTATGCGCGCCCGTGTCAGCGACACGAAGGCGCTTGCCCGAGTGCTCGACGGAATGAATATTGATTATGAGATAGTGACCGACACCGAGGCGAATATCTACGGTGAGATAAGACTTTCCGCGCTCGTGCTGGCACTCGACCGGGAGGGCTGCGAGCTGATCTCCTCGCACGAGCATGACGAAAATCTCGAAACTTATTTCATAAACCTCGTCGGAGGTGGCGAAAATGCGTGACCTTCTTCGTTCGGGATTTTTCAGATATACGCACAGCGACGTTTTTAAGGTCTGCACCGCGCTTGCCGTTCTCTTTGCCGCGCTGTTTTCGTATAGGATATACCGCGCGGTTGAACTGAATGAGTTCTGGTTTATGGCGGCATCCGTCGTCTTTGCCGTGCTTATCACGCTTTCCGTCGGAAACGAGACCACGAAATGCATCCGCAACAAGATTCCGACGGGGCATACGAGAACGCAGGTGTATTTTTCCGAGCTGATTCTGGCAAATTTGTTTATTATAGCGTATTTTGTATTGTTCCTCGTTTTTGCGATCGCTTTCAATTTCCGTCTGCTTCCGCACATACCCGCAAAGCTCGCGCTTTCGGCGGTATTTGGATTTCTCTGTATGTCGCTTTTGTTCGCCAACGTCTTTGCCGCACTTACCTGCATTATCTCGTCGAAGACAGCTTCTGTTACCGTTTGCCTTGTTCTGATAATCGCAATGTTTCTGACGAGCGAAACCATAGCCGATATGCTTGATCGAAGTGAGTTTAACAAATTCGGCTACGCGGAAAACGACGGGGAGATGAAGTTTTTTTATGAGGAAAACCCCGAGTACGTTCACGAGCCGTGGAGAAGCATACTGACCTTCTACCGCGATGCCAATCCTTACGGACAGAGGTGGGAATACGTAGATATTCTGCAACCCTTCCTTTATGACGATCTATCTTGGGAGATCGCTAAAGAAGCCACGGCAAATACGATCGGAAACGACTTTTTGAGGCGCGAGATTTCGGAGGAGGAGCAGAAATATCTAAACCGCACGCCGTTTGCCATGCTTGCACCGATTCCATTCTTTGTTCTCGGCGGATGGTTGGTTTTCCGCAAGAAATCATTTATGTGAGGTGTGGGATATGAGTAAATTGTTATATGCGGGGTTCCGCCGATATTTTAAGAGCTTACTTTTTTGGCTTGCACTTGTCGCTTCTGTTGTGCTCGGAATCATTTCGGGTATCAGGGCAAAGGAAGATTATATGCTTGAAGATGTTTATTCCTTGGCGGGATTTGTGATATATGCTATTCTGCTGTCGCTTATGATCGGAACAGAGTTTGGCGACGGAGCAATACGCAACAAAATCGTAACAGGACACACTAAAGGAATAATTTTTGTCAGTGAATATGTAGTTTCGGTTGCCGTTTGCCTTTTCCTTGGCGCAGTTTCCGCAGCCGTGTTTGCCGTCTTTAATACGTCAGTGTTCGGACGCATACCGACGGAATTGCTGGTAAAATCCGTTATCGGTGTATTTTGGCTTGTGGTAAGTATGATATCCGTAACGGTGTGCCTCGGTATGCTGATATCGCATAGAGCCATAATACCGATCGCGGCGATCGTTTTGATCATTATATCTTGCTTTGCAGTCTATGGAATCGAAGAGCAGCTGAATATTCCCGAATACCAGATAAAATTTGAAAAGACGGATGACGGCTTATGGTACGGAAATTACACAAATGAGAAAAATCCCGAATACATTGACGGTCCGCTGAGAGATATTTATACGTTCCTATATCGCATTATGCCCCACGGACAGATACGTGAATACCTCAATATGACGGGTGCGCTGTTCGATCCGATCAATATTTCATTGTCTGTTCCCGAAGAGGATTCGAAAATTCTGAACGCTTTGCCGTTCTATTCGATAGGCACAATATTTGTATTTACCGCTCTCGGATACGTCGGATTCAGCAAAAAACAGTTAAAATAAGATAAGGAGGATGAATGATGCTCCCATGGATACTTTGCGGCGTGTTTGCCGCGATCGCTGTTGTGCTTGCGGTCAAGATCATAATGATGCAAAAGAGTATGAACGAGATATGCGCCTGTCTCGCGGAGCATCTTTCATCCGATACCAATCAACTTATCACAGTATCGTCAAGCGATAAATACGTGCGGCATTTAGCGAGTGAAATCGCTAATCAATTATCCGTTCTGCGCCGACTGAGGGGACTGTATGTAAACGGCGACCGCGAGCTTAAGGAGGCGGTTACAAACATCTCCCACGATCTGCGTACGCCACTTACGGCAATATGCGGTTATCTCGAGCTGCTTGAAGCAGAAGAAATGACGGATAATGCCAAGCGGTATATCGATCAGATAGCAAACCGCGCCGAATCGCTGAAAGCACTTACCGAGGAGCTTTTCAGATATTCGGTCATCTCGTCGGTGTCCGATTTGAACTACGAACAGGTGAACGTGGGCAGAGTGCTTGAAGATACGCTGATTTCTTTTTACGGAGCATTTGAGCAGAAAAATATTACTCCAAACATCTCGCTCCCCGATACCGCGGTTTTCCGCTCCCTTGATAAATCCGCTTTGTCAAGGATTTTCGGAAATATCGTCGGCAACGCAATCAAATACAGCAGCGGAGATTTCGCGGTCACAATGACCGGAAACGGCGAGATCATATTTTCAAATACAGCCCCGGAGCTTTCTTCGGTTGAAGTCGGCAGGCTGTTTGACCGTTTTTATACCGTTGACTCTGCCCGTAAATCGACGGGGCTCGGTCTGTCCATTGCTAAACTCCTGACCGAACGTATGGGTGGCAGTATTTCTGCCGACTATAAAGAAAATACGCTCTCGATAAATCTTTTCTTTGGAGGCGACCGAAATGAAAATACTTAAGCGAACGATGATAGGATGCGCCGTTTTGGTTGCTATCTTTATGTTTACTTGGTGCATTTGCGAAATAGGGAGAAATAATTATTACAATTATAAAGGCTACGTTGTCGATATTTCCGAGGAGGACGGCGCGACCGTTATTGTGACCCTTTGCGGTAACACGGAGTCGAGGTTTACGCTGAAATGGTACACAAGAAAGAAGTACGAAAAGGACGAAAAGAGCATCGAGATCGGCGACAGGATCAAGCTTTCCACAACGCATTACAGCGATACGAATATCAAAAAGCTTTCGGTCGATCACGGCAAATCTCTTGAGGGGAAGATCTTCTACATAGAGTCGCCTGTTATCCCAGAAAGGCCGTTCCTATTTGTAAACGATCCCTTGTACGGTACGCATATCTTTGAGATGTTCACATTTGACGAGCATCTGTTTGAAGGTATGAACACGGGCGACGTCGTAAGAGTATATTACGAATCAGCTCAGGTTGACGCTGCCGTGAAAATTTCCGACGGAGCATTTGAAGATTTCTCCGATGCGGAAAAAGAGTTCATCGTTGAAATGGGATACAGTATAAAAGAGCCGAAGGAATAAAAAATACAGCGATTCGTATGTCCTTGATTAAGGAGTACGAATCGCTGTTTTTTTATACTTCTGTTTCTTCGTAAATTTCCATAAGACGCTCTTCGATCTCGTCGATTCGCGCCTGAATCTCTGCGGCGCGTACGTAGTCGGATGCCGCGTCTCCGTAGAGCTCGGCGGAGAGGGTGTCGAGCTCGGCTTCGAGCTCCTCCTGCTCCTTTTTGAGCCTTGCAAGACGGCTCGCCTGCTTGCGCGCTTCCGCGGCTTCGCTCTTTCGGCGCAGATAGTCGGCTTTGTTGTCGGACGGTGCTTCAACCGGCTTTTGAACCGTTACGGTAACGGGAACAACACGTCCGTTTTCGCGGTAAGCCTGCCATTCGTCCCACGCGCCGCGCGTCTGACCGATGGGGAGGCTGACGAGTTTGCCCGCTTCGTCGAAGCAGAGAAGACGGGTGGCGAGGCGGTCGATGAAGGCACGGTCGTGCGAAACGCAGATGAGTGTGCCGTCAAATCCCGCAAGCGCATCCTCGAGTGCTTCGCGCGAGCCGATGTCGAGGTGGTTGGTCGGCTCGTCGAGGATGAGGACGTTCATTTTAGATAGCATCAGCTTGACGAGCGTAAGTCTCGCGCGCTCGCCGCCGCTGAGGACGGATACGGGCTTGAAGACGTCGTCGCCGCGGAAGAGGAATGATCCGAGCGCACCGCGCGCGTCCTTTTCCTTCATATCGGGATAGAGCGACCAAAGCTCCTCGAGGACGGTGTTTCGCTCGTCGAGCCCTTGGTTTTCCTGATCGTAGTAGCCGATCTGTAGGTTGTGTCCGTAGTCGATGATGCCGCCCGTGGCGTTGAGATCACCGAGCAGGAGCTTGATCAATGTGGATTTTCCGCAACCGTTCGGGCCGACGATAAACACGCGCTCACCGCGCTTGACCTGAAAATTCAGCTCGCGGAGCAGATCGAAGGATGCCGAGGGATAGCGGAATGAGAGCTTGCGGACATCGAGAATATCGTTTCCGCTCTGAAGTCCGCGCGAGAACTGCATTTTGACGGTTTTTTCGTCCTTTTCCGGCGCGGCGATACGGTCGATCTTAGCAAGCATCTTGAGACGGCTTTCGGCGGCGATGATGTTTCGCTCGCGGTTCCAGCGGCGCTGCTGCTCGATATAAGCCTCCTGACGCGCGATCTCCTTTTGCTGATCCTTATACTGCTTTTCAAGTATCTCGCGGTCGCGGCGGCGCTGTTCGGCGCAGGCGGTGTAGCTTCCCTTGTAGAGCTTTGCGCGTCCGCGCTCGAAAAGGAGTGTCTTGTTAGTTACCTTATCGAGGAATCGGCGGTCGTGCGATACGGTGATAAGACAGCCGGAGTAGTTTGAAAGGAATGATTCGAGCCAAGCGAGGGTGTCGGCGTCGAGATGGTTGGTAGGCTCGTCGAGGAGGAGAAGGTCGGGCTCGCGGCAAAGACGGCGCGAGAGCGCGAGACGGGTACGCTGACCTCCCGA
>JAZTXK010000018.1:0-5994 GCA_045636385.1 Eubacteriales bacterium | reverse complement strand
CGGCAACAAGGTGCCGGACAAGCTGGAAAAGGCCGGCCTGCATCCGGAAAAGAGCGAGTTTGTGGACGCACCCCTGCTGCGGGAGCTGCCTATGGCTCTGGAATGCAAGCTGGTGAAGTTTGACGATGAGGGCATCATCATCGGCGAGATCGTCAACGTCAGCGCCGACGAGAGCATACTTGATGAAAAGGGCAAGGTCGATGCGAAAAAACTTGATCCCATCATCTACGACAGCGTCACGCACGCATACTGGAATTTCGGCGAGCGAGTCGGACGTGCTTTCTCGGACGGTAAAAAAATCAAATGAGCACCGAAACAAAAAAACTTCTGATAAATCATTACCGCACCTATCCGAAGCTGCAAGCCGAAGATATTTTCAAATACCTCTTTCAAAGCTCGTTCGGATGCGAGCATCTGGTGTCGAGCGAGGAAACGGCGCTCGCATATATCAAGCGCGAATATGAATCGCTGACCGAACAGCCGTCAACTTTGACCGACAAGCTCGACGGAGCATACACCCGAGTTCACCTCTCTTCCCTCTCGGGCGGTCTGACTCCCGAAACGCTTGCAAAGCTATTCTGCCTTTCGGCAAAAAAAGAACCCGATGGCAAAGTATTGTTGGAAGAAAAAATTGAGGTCGCACGCGAGCTTATTTCCGACGGCACTCTCCCGCTTGACATCGAAGAATTTGATAAAAAACTCGCCTCTTGGCGCGCGATGGGTTATCCCGCCGTCCACCACTCGGATGCATTCCGCGCGGAATACCACCCCGCATACCGCGTGATTGCCGACAAATACGCTGACTTTCTTGAGGTCTTCACCGAGATAGACAAGCTGCTCCGCCAAGACAACGCGATCGTTACCCTTGAGGGCGGTAGCGCAAGCGGAAAGTCCACGCTCGCGGAGATACTCGGCGAGGTGTACGATTGCAACCTATTCCACACCGACGATTTTTTCCTCCGCCCCGAGCAGCGCACGCCCGAAAGATTTGCCGAGATCGGCGGAAATCTCGATCGAGAGCGTTTTTACGATGAGGTGGTAGTACCTCTCACCAAAAACGAAACGGTAATTTACAGACCTTTTGATTGCGGAACGCAAAAATTGGACGATCCTATAACCGTCCCGCCGAAGAAGCTCACCGTTATCGAGGGTGTTTATTCTACTCATCCCGCATTTTCGCGTTATTATAACCTCGCGGTATTCCTCGATATTGATCCCGAGTATCAAAAAAAGCGCATCCTCGTGCGCAATTCCCCGCGGTTTGCCGAGCGGTTCTTTAATGAATGGATTCCGCTCGAAAACAGGTATTTCGAGGGAACCGATATAAAAAACCGTTCGGACCTCCGACTTTCCATCAAAGAAAAGAAATAAGAAAGGTAGCTCCCATTATGTCAAAACTTTTCAAAGCAATTCTTGTTTTACTTGCACTGTTGATTACACTGTCCGCGGTTTCTTGCGACGATTCCACGAATGACGCCGAAACATCTTCCGAGACCGAATTGGTTGTTGAGACCACCGCGGCGATCGAGTATAACACAACTCAATTTAATAACCCCATCTCGTATTCCGATGCGCCCGACCCTTTTATCACCTACGATCCCGATACGGGATACTATTACGCGCTCCATACCCAAGGCGACCGCGTTGAGATCTTTCGCCACAAGCACGCGGCAGAGGTGCTGATCGAAGGCGAATCCAAGGTTATCTACCGCGCGACGGGTGAAAATGTAGTTTGGGGCGACATCTGGGCACCCGAAATGCACAAAGGTCCCGACGGTCTGTGGTACATATACACCAGCAGCAGAACTTCAAAGGAATCGGGAGGCGAAAAGCGCATTTTCGTCCTCGGCTCGCTGACGACCGATCCCTTTGGAGAATGGGAATTCAAGGGCAGACCCGCGTATGATATCTTCAGCATCGACCCCACCGTTTATACCGCACCCGACGGAACGCAGTATATGTGCTACTCCAGAGTCGATCCTCAAAAGGGACAGGTTCTTGATATCGCAAAGATGATGAATCCCTATACTTGCTATAACGGTAAAACGATAGCCAAGGCAGAACTTGATTGGGAACTCGTCGAGCCTTACGTCGGCAAGCGCGCCATACTTGAAGGCGCCTTCTTCCTTGAGAACAATGGAAGACTCTTTATAATTTATTCCGCAAACGGCTGTTGGTCGAACCACTACGCCCTCGGCGTTCTTGAATACATGGGCGGCGACCTCTGCTCCGCACAGAGCTGGAAAAAGCATCCCGAGCCTCTGCTTACCTACGGAAATGACGTCTACGGTCCCGGTCACGCGTCCTTCTTCCGCTCGCCCGACGGCAGCGAGGTGTGGTGCGTCTATCACGGTATGCTGCTCTCCAACGATACCGTCACCTATGCGGAGCGCTATTGCCATATCCAGAAGGTCGAGTTCGACGAAACCGGCTATCCCATCATGGGCAAGCCGATCGGGTACGACGCGTTTATCGACCCGCCCTCGGGTGAGATAAAATAAATTCACTTATGAGGTAAGACCATGCCGCTTAAGATAATCAGACAGGACATTACAAAGATCAAATGCGATGCGATCGTCAATCCGACCGACCCGCATTTCTCGCACGGTGGCGGTGTGGACGCGGCAATCCACGATGCGGCGGGCAAGGAGCTTTATAAAGCTTGCCTCGATTACGGCGAACTTGCAGTCGGCGATGCCGTTCTGACGCCTGCCTTTTCTCTGCCAAGCAAATACGTTATTCATACGGTCGGCCCCATCTGGCGCGGCGGCGTTTTCGATGAAGAATCCAAGCTCCGCGCTTGCTATAAAGCCTGCCTGACTCTTGCTTTGAGCAACAAATGCGAAAGCATTGCATTCCCGCTTATAGCGTCGGGAACGTTCGGCTTCCCCAAAGACCGCGTTCTCAAGATCGCAACCGACGTGATCGGCGATTTTCTCCTCGCGCACGATACCTTCGTCTATATCGTTGTCTACGATAAGGACTCCTACGCCATCAGCGAAAAGCTCTTCTCGGACATCGAGTCCTTCATCGGGGATAATTACGAAGACAACGATATGATGTTCTGCCATCGCATACGAATGGAAAACGCTTCGCCGCGTCCTCTTAAAAGCAGAAAATCCGAATCATATCCGTGCGCGCCTTGTGCTTGTCCGACACCCGCCCCCGATCTCGACGATATGCTCAAAAATCTCGATTGCGGCTTCGCCGAAACTCTGTTCCGTTATATCGACGAAAAGGGCATCTCCGACGTTGATTGCTACAAGCGCGCCAACGTTGACAAAAAGACCTTCTCAAAGATCAAGTGCAACAAAAACTACAAGCCGAGCAAGGTGACGGCTGTTTCCTTCGCCATCGCCCTCCGACTTGATATAAATGAAACCAATCACCTGCTCAACACAGTCGGAATGTCACTCTCGCGGAGCAATAAATTCGACGTTATCATCGAATATTTCATAACCACGGGCAATTACGGGAGCATTTTTGACGTTAACGAGGTGCTTTATAAGTTTGATCAAATTACGCTCGGCGTATAAAAGTCTCCCGCCGAGCGACCAAACCTCCCTTTCTTTGTGCTATAATTAAGGCACAAAACAAAGGGAGGTTTTAATTATGAAAAACAATATCACAGAAATCGTATTTATCCTTGACAAAAGCGGCTCGATGTCGGGCTTTGAGGCAGATACTATCGGCGGATTCAATTCAACTGTTGAAAAGCAGAAGGAGGGCGACGGCAAGGTCTACGTTTCCACCGTACTCTTCGACAACAACTCAGAGGTCCTCCACGACCGCGTGGATATCTCCGATATCAAGCCTATGACTCGCGACGATTACCGCGTCGGAGGATGCACCGCGCTACTCGATGCGATCGGCGGAGCAATCCACCACATCGGAAACGTTCACAAGTATGCCCGTCCCGAGGACGTTCCCGAGCACACCGTATTCTTCATCACCACCGATGGTATGGAAAACGCAAGCCACCGCTATTCGAGCTCCAAGGTCAAGGAAATGATCGAGCGTCAGCGCGAAAAATATGGTTGGGAGTTTATCTTCCTCGCTGCAAATATTGACGCTGTTGAAACCGCAGAAAATATCGGAATAAGCCGCGAGCGCGCAGTAAATTACTGTCAGGACTGCTCAGGCATTCAAGTGACCTACGAAGCTATGAGCGAAGCAATAACGACTATGCGCTCTTCACGCCCCCTTGACAGCGGCGAATGGCGCAAAAATCTCGACAAGGATAACAAAAGGAGAAGAAAATGATAGGAGCAATTTTCGGAGATATCGTAGGATCTGTCTACGAATTCAACAATATCAAAACAAAGGATTTTGAGCTTTTCAGCAAGCGCTGCTTTTTTACCGACGATACCGTTATGACGGTAGCAGTCGCAGACGCGCTGTTGCAGCTTGAAGGTAAGGACGACATCGAGCTTTTCAAGCAGATTCTCATAAAGACAATGCATCGCTACGGTAAACAATACCCCGATGCAGGCTACGGCGGTCGCTTTGGACATTGGCTCTATATGGAACACACAGAGCCTTACGGAAGCTACGGCAACGGCTCCGCTATGCGAGTTTCGCCCGTTGCGTGGTATGCAGATTCGCTTGAAAAAGCAATCGCATACGCCAAAGCATCAGCCGAGGTAACGCATAATCACCCCGAAGGAATCAAAGGCGCAATCGTGACCGCAGGCGCGACTTATCTCGCACGCACCGGTGCCAATATGGAGCAGATCAAGGAGTTCGTCGGCAGATACTACGATATGAATTTCACGCTCAACGAGATCCGTCCGACCTACCGCTTCAACGAGACCTGCCAGGACACAGTTCCACAGGCAATGCAAGCCTTCCTCGAATCAACGTCATTCGAGGATGCAATCAGAAACGGCATCTCAATAGGCGGCGACAGCGACACCCTCTGCGCAATCTGCGGAGCGGTCGCAGAAGCATACTACGGATTAAGTAACGAAGAAAAACACCGCGCAGCATCATACCTTGACGAAAAACTATTGAATATTATTGAACGATTTTTCAAAAAGGTAGTTGATGCGTGAAAGTTATGAGCCATTTTAGATAAGCAATAAAATAAACGGATACTCAAGACTTTTTCGGTTAAGAGTATCCGTTTTGCAGAAAAATCCACCTTCGATGATGAGATGCGCCTTCGGCGATGATATATACGCTAACGCGTGATAAAATGCCAAGCCTACGGCTTGGATAACAAAAAGCACATCGCGAAGCGATGTGCTTTTTGTTTGGCTCCCCCTGCTGGGCTCGAATAAAGAGTGTGGTAAGAATAAAGAAGACAACCTGGATTAACCCAGTTGCCGCCTTAGGGCGTCAACAGCGCATATTCTCTTGAGGTCCAAGGGACCTCATGCCGCAAGCGGCACCGAGAATAAGCGGTCAGGCTTGCGGCTGAAGCCGCAAACAGACTGTTAAGTATAGGTTGTAGTTGGTGCAAATGGGTGCTGGGCTCTGAACCACCGTTTGCGGATGAAGTTTGTTCAAATTCGGATATACCTGCTACCGCAAACTTTGCTGTTTGCTCCGCAAACAGCAGTGGTTCGTCGCCATAAAGAAAGAAACGAAAAAAGAAACCAAGGAATGAATTCCTTGGTTTCTTTTTTGGCTCCCCCTGCTGGGCTCGAACCAGCGACAACCTGTATTAACCCACAAGTCGCAAAGCGACTTGTAGCCGCGTTTTCTTGCGGTCTAGACGACCGCATTTCTCTTCGAGAAAACGAAAATCGCGGGTCAGGCTCTCGGCTAAAGCCTCGAGCTGCCTGTTAAGTATAAGTCATCGGTGTTTCAAACCCAACATGAAGAGGCAAAACAAAAAGCAGGTCCTTTGGACCTCCCATTTGTTTTGGCCCCCCCTGCTGGGCTCGAATAAAGAGTGTAGTAAGAATAAAGAAGACAACCTGGATTAACCCAGTTGCCGCCTTAGGGCGTCAACAGCGCATATTCTCTTGAGGTCCAAGGGACCTCATG
>JAZTXK010000017.1:0-16246 GCA_045636385.1 Eubacteriales bacterium | reverse complement strand
CCAAAATGTCGAAGCAAGCTTCGCCATTTTGAAGCACGGAAGCGAAAGCTGAAGCTTTCGCATTAAATCGAGACTCTGTCTCGAGCTCTGCCACCTTTTGAAAAAGGTGGACCAAAACTTTTCGCTTGCTTCGTGCAGGCTAAAACTCGAGGTGAAAACAAATGAAAATATTATTTATGGGAACACCGGACTTCGCCGCAGTTGCGCTTTCCGCAATCTGCGATGCGGGCGAGGACGTCATCGGCGTCATCACTCTGCCCGACCGTCCCGTCGGTCGCGGCTACAAGCTGACTCCCTCCGCGGTCAAGGTCTGCGCGATCGAGCGAAACATCCCCGTTTATCAGCCGACCACACTCAAGGGCGATGAATTCGCCGCGCTTCTTGACGAGATCGCGCCCGAGCTTATCATCGTCGCTGCTTACGGCAAGATTCTGCCGAAGAACGTACTCGATTATCCCAAGTACGGATGCATCAACATCCACGGCTCGCTCCTGCCCGAATACCGCGGTGCCGCGCCGATGCAGAGAGCCATAATCGACGGCAAGCCCTTCACCGGCATCACCACGATGATGATGGACGTCGGACTCGACACGGGCGACATTCTTCTTACCGAGCGCGTTGATATCCTCCCCGAGGATAATTTCGAAACCATTCACGATAAAATGGCGGAAGTCGGCGGCAGTCTGATGCTCAAAACCATCGACGCCATCCGCGCGGGCACTCTCGTCCGCATTCCTCAGGATTCGATCGACGTTGAGCCCACCTATGCCGCAAAGATCGAAAAGAGCGAATGCCTCATAAATTTCTCGTTCTCTGCAAATACTATCCATAACAAGATACGCGGTCTTTCGCCCTTCCCCCTCTCATACGCCCGTATGCCCGACGGCAAGATGCTTAAATTCGTAGCATCCCGCGTAGCCGACAGCGGCAAGTCCGAGGAGGTCGGCAAGGTCGTCTCTGCCGACAAATCCATCGTCATCGCCTGCGGCGAGGACGGCACCGAGCGCATCGAGATCACCAAGGTTCTCCCCGAAGGCAAGGGACGAATGGATGCGGCGGACTTCCTCAGAGGAAGGAAGCTCGTTCAGGGAGACGTCTTGAATTAAGTTTATTTTTTCGTACAAACATTAAAGGGCAGAGGGCAGAGGTGAGAGGGCAGAGGTAAGGTAAATTTCCTCGCCTATGGCTCGGAAATCATTTTATCAAATCAAACATCATATTGTATAATATTTTTCAAATACTTTTTGAGCAAAGCGAAAAAAGTCACCTCACCTCTGCCCTCTGCCCTCTTACCTCTGCCCTAAAAAGGAGTTTACCATGCCTTTCTTCTACTACTTCGACCCCACCTACATTCTCGTCTTCATCGGGCTTATCATTTCCGTCTGGGCGCAGATTACGGTGCAGTCGACCTTCAACAAATATTCCAGAGTCCGCGTTTCTCGCGGAATCACGGGTGCCGATGCGGCGCGTCAGGTGCTCTCGCACGGCGGCGTCCGCGACGTCGCCATCAAGGGTATACGCGGCAGTATGACCGACCACTACGATCCCCGCGATAATTCGATCAGTCTTTCAGAAACTGTGTGCGGTGCTTCTACCGCAGCCGCTATCGGTGTTGCCGCGCACGAGGCGGGGCACGCGATTCAGCACGCCAAGGGCTACGGCCCCATCAAGCTTCGTATGGCTATCATCCCCGTATGCAATTTCGCGTCAAGCCTTGCGATGCCGCTTTTCCTGCTCGGAATCCTCTTTTCGTCCTGGAATCCCGAGACGAGCTTCGGCTTTCTTATGATGCAGGCGGGAATTCTCGCATTCTCGGTTGCGGTATTCTTCCAGGTCGTGACTCTGCCCGTTGAATTCAACGCCTCACGCCGCGCTATGGCTGCGCTCAAGGCTACGGGATATTACACCGACGAGGAGCTCGACGGTGCGCGCAAGGTTCTCCGCGCCGCCGCTATGACCTACGT
This sequence comes from Eubacteriales bacterium, assembly GCA_045636385.1. Classification (GTDB taxonomy): domain Bacteria; phylum Bacillota; class Clostridia; order Oscillospirales; family CAG-272; genus CAG-390. The sequence continues at coordinate 14,282 of JAZTXK010000017.1, read as the reverse complement.
TGCCGCGCTCGCGGTTTCGCTTCTCCAGCTTCTCCGTCTCCTCATCCTTTCAAACAACAGAAGAAGATAATGGCTGAAAACAAAAACGTCCGCCGCGCCGCCCTTGACATTCTTATGAGAATGGAAAAAGAGGAAGGCGACGGCTACTCAAACCGCCTGATCGACTCGGCTATCTCGAAATATGCCTTTGAAGGCGCAGACCGCGCACTTCTCTCGCAGATCGTTTCGGGCGTGACCGAGAGGCGCATAACGCTCGATTATATCATTCAGAAATTTTCTAAAGCACCGCTCTCGAAGCTCGACCGCGACGCGCTTTGTCTGCTTCGTATGGGAATTTATCAGCTCCGCTACCTCGACCGCATCCCCTCGCACGCCGCAGTTAACGAAACCGTCAACCTCGCGCGTTCGCGTTCGCGCGGATTTATCAACGCAATTCTGCGCTCCTATCTGCGTACGGATGAGATAAAATTCCCCGAAAAGCCCGACGATTTGCGCCTTTCGGTTGCATATTCGGCACCGCGCGAGCTTTGCGCGAAGTTTATTTCGATTTTCGGTGTCAAAGAGAGCGAAAAGATTCTCGCATCCTATCTCGAAACTCCCGCGCTGACTTTGCGCGTTAACACTTTGAGAACCACGCGCGACGAGCTGATCGGGGCTCTGAAATCCGAGGGATTTGATTGCGAACCGACCGCGACCTCGCCTTACGGCATCCGCATCAAGGGTTCGGGTCTGCCGTCGGCAATTTCCGAGGGACTTGCCTACGTTCAGGACGAAGCCTCGCAGATTTCCTCGCTCGTGCTCGCCCCGCAGGAAGGCGACAAGCTTCTCGATGCCTGCGCTTGCCCCGGAGGAAAATCCTTCTCGGCGGCGATGCTGATGAACAACACGGGAAGCATCACCTCGCGCGATCTGCACGCATCAAAGCTCCCCCTCATCACATCGGGCGCGGAACGCCTCGGAATTTCGATCATCAAGACCGAAGAACGCGATTCCTCCGTCCCCTCGGACGAAAAATACACGAAAATCATCTGCGACGTCCCCTGCTCGGGTCTCGGCGTTGCGGCAAAGAAGACCGAGATCAAATACCGCCCGCTCGAAAAGAACGCGGAATTGCCTCCGCTTCAGTACAACATCCTCTGCGCCGTTTCGCAGTCGCTTGAAGTCGGCGGCACGCTCGTTTACTCGACCTGCACCATTTTGCCCGATGAAAACGAAAAAATCGTAGAAAAATTCCTCTCCGAACATAAAGATTTTGAATCCGTCCCCTTCACCGTCGGCGAATTTAATGCTCCCGAGGGTATGCTGACGCTTTTACCCTCACGCGAACACGATGGATTCTTCATTTCAAAAATAACAAGAAAGTCTTAAATATGGAAAACAAACAAACAGATCTGCTTTCGCTTTACCCGGAAGAGCTGGCAGAGCTTATCGTATCGCTCGGCGAGCCGAAATACCGCGCGGGGCAGATCTTTCCCGCGCTCCACAAGGGTATTCGACCGAGTGGAATGACGAATATTTCAAAGGCGACCGCAGAAAAAATCGAAAATGCTCTTCCCTGCCGTATGCCCGAGATCGAGCAGAAGCTCACATCGAAGGTTGACGGGACGGTGAAATACCTCTTCCGTCTGCACGACGGCGAGTGCATCGAATCGGTCGTTATGCGCTACAACCACGGCAACACCATCTGCGTTTCCACGCAGGTCGGATGCCGAATGGGATGCGCCTTCTGCGCCTCCACGATCGGAGGCAAGGTGCGCGACCTGAGCGCGGGCGAGATCCTCGGTCAGGTGATCGTGGCAGCCGCCGATATGGGCGAGCGAATTTCAAACATCGTACTTATGGGAATCGGCGAGCCGATGCACAATTACGAAAACGTCCTCCGCTTCCTCCGCCTCGTGAATGACGAGCGCGGCATCTGCATCGGCTACCGCCACGTCTCGCTCTCAACCTGCGGACACGTTGACGGTATCCGCCGGCTGATGAAGGAAGACCTCCCCATCACCCTCTCGATCTCTCTCCACGCCGCTGACGACGAGGTCAGAGATAAAATAATGCCGATCAACAAGCGATGGAACGTCGCGGAGCTTCTCTCCGCCTGCCTCGATTGGTGGCGCGCGACGGGACGCCGCATTTCCTTCGAATATACCCTCATCGACGGTCAGAATTCCTCGCCCGCCGATGCCGCACACCTCGCGGGCGTGCTCAATTCCGCCCTCCGCGGCAAGCCGTCGCGCGGTGAAAAATTCCCCATCCACGTCAATCTCATCCCCGTAAACCCCGTCCGTGAGACGGGACTGATGCCCCCCGCTCCCGACAAGATCGAGGCGTTCCGCGCCGCACTCGAAAAGAAGGGCATCCGCGCAACCGTCCGCCGCAAGCTTGGCCCCGACATCAACGCATCCTGCGGACAGCTCAGAAGACAGCATAAAAAAGACGAAAACTAATACAATTTCAACACACAGAAAGGTGTTCCCATGAAATTTTACGGAAAAACAGACGTCGGCGTTCGCCGCACAGAAAATCAGGATTGCTTCGGTATCTACGAGATCCTTCCGGGTGTCACTCTGCTCGCAGTTTGCGACGGAATGGGCGGAATGGCAGGAGGCGCGACCGCTTCGCGTCTGGCTCTCGATACCTTTGCGCAATCGGTGCGCGAGCATATTCTGCCCGACGAGCCCGATGAAGAGCCCGATCTCGGCAGTATCGGTCTGCGCTTTTCGCTCAATGCGTCCGTAAGCGACGCCAACCGCGCCGTGCTGAAGATGGCAGAGGAGTCGGATGGCAAGCTTGAAGGTATGGGAACTACGCTCGTTGCGCTTCTCGTAGTTGAAAACACTCTCATTCTCTCGCTCAACGTTGGCGACAGCCGCCTTTACGAGATAAGAAACGGCCGTATCGAGCAGCTCACGAAGGATCACTCCTACGTCCAGCATCTGCTCGACCTCGGAGAAATTACATACGAGGAGGCGCAGACCTCGCCGATACGCAATATCATTATGCGCGCGGTCGGCATTGACGATGACGTGGCGGGCGACGTAAGATCGCACGATCCCTCACACGGCACCGAGCTCTCTCCCCGTTATATGCTTCTCTGCTCCGACGGTCTCTCGGGAGTTATATCCGACGAAGAGATCAGAAATATCGTTACAACAAAAAACACCATCAGCAAAAAGGTGGAAATGCTCGTTGCTGCTGCCAACGCGGCAGGCGGCCCCGACAATATCACGGTTATACTTGCAGAGATCTAACCGCACCTTTTGCACAAGTAATTTATAGATATGGAAAAAAATCTTGCTTACAACGACCTCGTCGGCACTCTGCTTGACGATCGCTATAAAATAGAAGAATGCCTCGGCACGGGCGGTATGAGCGTTGTCTTTAAGGCGACCGATACCCAAGACGGCTCGGCTGTGGCTATAAAAATGCTGAAGGAAGAAACCGCGAAGGACCGAAGCGCACTCGAGCAGTTTATAAACGAGTCAAACGTCGTTTCTATGCTCTCGCATCCGAATATCGTTTCGATCCGCGACGTTGCCTTCGATAAGCCTCGCAAGTATCTCGTTATGGAATACATCGAGGGCATCTCCCTGCGCACATATATGGACAAGCGCGGCGCGCTCGATCTTGACGAGTTCTTCTCCTTTTCCGAGCAGATACTTGCCGCTCTTGAGCACGCGCACAGCCGCGGAATAATCCACCGTGATATCAAGCCGCAGAATATCCTCGTACTCAAGGACGGATTTATCAAGGTGACCGACTTCGGTATCGCAAAGATATCCGAAAATAAGCGTCACACCGAAACGATTTCGGACAACGCCATCGGTACCGTCTACTATATCAGCCCCGAGCAGGCGGAGTGCAAAAAGGTCGACACGCGCTCCGACCTCTACTCCTTCGGCATTATGATGTACGAGATGATAACGGGCAAGCTCCCCTTTGACGACGACCGCCCCATCTCGGTACTGATGATGCAGATCCACGACGATCCCATTCCTCCGAGAAGGATCAATAAGAAGATCCCGCGCGGCGTCGAGCGTCTTATCCTTACCTGTATGGAAAAGGATCCCCGCCGAAGATACCGCACGGCAAAGGATATATTCAGACTCGTCCGTATGCTCAAGGCAAGGCCTCACGCCGCCGTTCCCTCCCCCCGTCAGTACAAGGCTGCCGAAAGATCAGAGAAAAACAGACGCGAGAGACCGCCGAGCAATTCCTTTTTCCCGGTTATTCTCGGAATCGCCTGCGCCGTATGCTTTATAGGTCTGATCTCCGTCTTCTACGGACTTGACGCTCTCAATTTCGGCGCGCCCGGCTCGGCAAGCATCAAGGTTCCCGATGCGATGTGGCTTGAATACACCGAGGGCTGCGAGGAGCAGCTCGGCTTCAATTCCGATGAATACACGGTCAATATTGAATATGTCAACTCCTCAAGCATACCCAAGGGAACGATAATGTCGCAGACCCCCACGGCGGGCTCACGCAGAAAGCCGCCCTGTACGGTCACTCTCACCGTCAGCCTCGGCCCCGAGCTTGTGACCTTCGGTGACTATCTGATGATGAATTGGCGCACCGTTCAGACCCGTCTGCGCGAGGAAGGCTACGCCGTCACGATCGTTCGTGAAGAAAACGCCGCGATACCCGAGGGATACGTCTATATGACCGATCCCGCGCCCGGAAGCAAGATAGAGCCCGGCTCGCATATAACGGTGTACGTCAGCGGCGGAACCGAAAAGATCTCGGTTACTGTTCCTAAATTCGTGGGAATGCACGAGCGCGAGGTAAAATCTATACTTGACTCCACAGGTCTTCTCGTCGGTCGGGTGACCTACACCCGCTCCACAGAGCCGATGGGCACGGTAATCCAGAGCTCATACGCAGAGGGCTCGATAGCCTACGCTTACACCACCGCAATAGATTTCATAGTCAGCGGCGGCGAGAACTTTGACGTCAACTTCTGTCCCGACACACTCGGCAAGCCCGCGCAAAGTTCCAAATCAGAGCTGGAGATCTATGGCTTTGAGGTTGTGCTGATACGCATGCGTGACAGCTCGGATGTGGGAACGGTCATTTCTCAGTATCCGTCCCCCGAGGAAGCTATCAATAACAATTCCCGCGAGGTTCGTCTTATGGTCAGCGGCGGACCTACATACACGCAGTCGCTCAACGTAGTTAACGTTGTTGGTCAGAATATTTCAAGTGCAGAGACCATTATCGACTATATGCTTGGCGATCTTTGCACGCTTGAGGTAATGGTCACCTATACCGCAAGTCTTAAGCCGCAGGGTACGGTAATTGCGCAGAAGCCGAATGCCGGCGTAGTCAATCTTACAACCGGTATTCTTCAGATAGAGCTTACCGTCAGCGGCGGACCGAGCTACGTTCCTCCCATAATCACCGTCGAGGTTCCCGACGTTGCGGGCATGTACCTCGCAGAGGCGGAGGCTACTCTGCTCTCATACGGTATCAAGATATCGAACGTCAGATACGTTTCTACCGCTCTTCCCGCAGGCAGGGTATTCGGTCAGACCACCCCCGGAGGTCAGACTATAACGGGTTATCAGGGACAGATCTCGATCGAGCTCGTTATAAGCTCGGGCCCGCCCCCCGCGGTTGAGACCGATCCCTCCGCCACAACTCCGTAGCACGGCTCATATTATATAATAAGGAAAGCAATTTAATGCCGATACTTACGAAAATCAAGAGCTTTTTCAAAAGAGCTCCTTCATTGCTGTCATTGCCGAATATCGCCAAAGCCGCCGCAGCGGTGGTTTTTGGCGTGCTTCTTTTGACGATGCTGCCCGCAGCTCTCCCCGACTCGGAGGTCGAACAAACGCGCCCGCTGATCGCCTTCGACAGCAAGCTTCCCGATATGAACGAGATCGCAGACCCGCAGGTTTTCCCGCATTTCGTCGTCGTTTATCCCGAGCGAGAGGCGTGGGGCCGTGAGGTTGCCGATCACGTTACGTCGAAGCTCGCGGGGCGTTTCCACGCGCATTTCGTTACGCTCAGCGATCGCGAATATCTCGCGCTTGACGGTGGCACGCTCGCGCTCTACAACGCCGAGCCGACGCTCACTCTCACTCTCGGCATCACCGATCTGCTCGACGAAACTTATCTGAGCGTACTCTCGCGCCTCGGTGCAGAGGGGCTTGAGATTGTCCGCGGCAGGGGTCGCATCGACGTTGTTTCCGCATCCGCGGCGCGAATCAACGAATGCACGGAGAAATTCATTTCGTCGATTTCCTTCAGCGGAAGCTACGAAATTTCGGACGATTTCTTCGTAAACGATCCCCTCCCCTCGACGGGAACCGAATTCACGCCCGACATCATCACGGACGGCGAGATCAAGCTTCTTACATTTTCTCATATTGATAACAATTCATACACCCTGAACGCGCTTCGCGGGATCATCGGAAGCGTAAAGCCCGATCTCGTTATCTTCAACGGCAGCGTTGACGGCGGTTGCCAAACGCGCCACGAGCTCGCCGTGCTTTGGGGCGAGATCGCCGCGATCCTCGCCGAAAACGGCACCCCTTGGTGCTTCACGCCCGGAAATCTTTCGGGCACTCTGCCGAGAATAGTCGTTTGCGAGGTCATATCCTCCTTTGAGGGGTGTCTGCGCACCTTTAAGGGCGACGGCGCGGTTACATATTCTATCACCGCCGCAAATTCGGCGGGTGACGTCACGGCGAGCATCTACGTCGGCGACGTCTACGATACCTCCGAAAGCCTTTGCGAGCTTATAGAAGCTGATTCGAGGCTCTATGAGCGCGCTTCCGATCACGAGCGCGCAATTATCGGAGTCCTCCCCGCTATTCCCGTTCAGCTTTCTTCTCTTGAGGACGTTTGCGCCGAATACGCATCGGACAAGCTCACCGATCTTTACGACGCCTTCGTTGCGGCGGGAGGCGACACTCTTATCTGCGCCGCAGACCCCGCGCATCCTCTCACGATCGAACACGAAAACGGCACTCTTGCGCTCTGCGGCTCGATCGGATTTTCCGTGCGAGGACTCGGCGGACGGTTTGATTACAACAACAGCATCCGCGGCGGCATGATCCTCACGCTGACACCCCACCGCGCGGGTTATACGACGGCAAAATTTGCATATACATTTGCCGCCGACCTCGGACTTACGGAGAGATAAACAATGGAATATAAAACTCAATGCCGTATTCTTCGCGGCGTCGGCGGACTTTATTACGTCAGCCTTGCAGATGCGGAATCGCATTCCGCGCTCTATCCCGATACCCCCTCGCCTCTCGCGGGCAAAACGCTTCTGACACGCGCGCGCGGCTCGCTCCGCACGCCCGACGGAGGCAAGATCAAGGTCGGAGATATCTGCGAATTTATTTATACCGACAATTCCTTCACCGACGGCGGAATTCCGCAGGACGATTCCTCGGGACTTCCCGAGGGCGCGGTCTCGGCGATTCTTCCGAGGAGGAACTCGCTTATCCGCCCGCCCCTCTCGAACCTCGACATTCTCGTCATCGTTTGCGCCTCGGCGGCACCCGCCCCCGCGACCGAAACGATCGACAAGCTCCTCTCGGTCGCCGAATATCACGGCATCGAGGCGATAGTCGTAATCGGCAAATCCGAGCTTGACGGCGAGGTCGCCGAAAAGCTTGAGAAAACCTACAAGTCCGCGCTCTACCCCACCTTCACCCTTTCCTGCTATGAGGGCGACGGAATCGAGGAGTTTTCTTCCTATATAAAAGAAAGACTCAAGGGAAAGGTCGCCGCGTTTGCGGGTGCGTCGGGTGTCGGCAAATCGACGCTCATCAACGCCCTCTTCCCCGAAATGAAGCTCGAGGCGGGCGAAATCAGCCGAAAGATCGCGCGAGGCAAGCACACCACGCGTCAGGCGGAGCTTTTCCCGCTTGAAGGCGGCGGATTCCTCGCGGACACGCCCGGTTTTTCGATGATAGACTTCGAAAACTTCGATTTCTTCCCCTTTGACGATCTGCCCGACACTATGCGCGAATTCCGCGAGCATTACGGCGAGTGCCGTTATCTCGACTGCTCGCACACCAAGGAGGAGGGCTGTGCCATCCTCGCCGCCATCGAGCGCGGAGAGATCGCGCCCTCGCGCCACGAAAGCTATCTTTCGATGTATAAAACCCTCAAAGCCAAACCCCGTTGGGAGAAAAGACAATGAAAGCATTCATCTACGTCGGCGGTAAGATCGACGTAAACTTCATAACCGAACACCCGAAGGGCGAGGACATCACCGTCGCCGCCGATTCGGGAATCAGAAACGCCCTGTCGCTCGGCGACCGCGTTGATATCGCCGTCGGCGATTTCGACTCCTTCCCCGAGCGCGAAATCCCCGAGGGCGCGGAGATCATCCGCCTCAAGCCCGAAAAGGATATCACCGACGCGCAGGCGGCTATCGAGATCGCAATCGAGCGCGGCGCCGATTCCTTCGTCATCGTCGGCGGACTTTCGGGCAGACTCGACCACACGCTTGCCAACCTCTCGATCCTCGAGGATCTCGCCGCGAGAAATTACTACGCGATCGCCACAGACGGTTTCTCGCGTGTTCACTTCGTAAACGGCGGCTCCGCCCTGATCGGCAGAGGCGGCGGATTCAAGTATTTTTCGCTCATCCCCGCCACCGACGTGGTCAAGGGAGTGTCTATCGAGGGTGCGAAATATCCCCTCAAAAACGCCCGTCTTTCGCGTAAGAACGGCGGCTTTGCCACATCAAACGAGATCGACGGCAACTGCGCCCTCATTTCGGTCAAAAAAGGCGCACTTTATCTCATAGAATCGCGCGACGCGTAATCATATCATCCCCCTGCCGCATATAATGCTTTTGAAGACACTTTGCGGAGGTGGAATATGAGAGATTGCAGAAAGATGCGGCAGACGGTGGGAGTGCTCGCGCTGACCTTCGGCGCGGGAATACTGCTCGCCTTCCTCTTGCCCGGAAAGATCCTCGCCTTTATCGAGGCGGCTGTCCTCCTCTGCGCGGGAATCATGCTCATCAAGTAGGAGGCAGATATGAGGATCGTTCTGATGCGCCCGCCCGCCATTCTGGCACCCATTTTACGAAAATTTTTCGGAATCAAGAAGACTAAAAAATAATCTCGGAGATTAAAAATGCTCGGAACAGAATTTCTTCCCATTTCGCGCGCCGAATGCGAGGCGCGCGGGTGGGACAGACCCGATTTTGTATATATCACGGGGGATGCCTACGTTGACCATCCCTCCTTTGGCGTTGCCATAATCTCGCGCGTGCTTGAAGCGGCGGGTTATCGCGTCGCAATTCTCGCGCAACCGAACTGGAAGACCCTCGACGACGTCAAGCGCTTCGGCAAGCCCCGTCTCGGATTTCTCGTCACCGCGGGCAACGTCGACTCGATGGTATCGCACTATTCGGTCACGCGCCACCGCCGCGGCTATGACTATTATTCCCCCGGCGGAAAAACCGGTCTTCGCCCCGACCGCGCGACGATCGTTTATTCCAATATGATAAGACAAGCCTACGGCGACGTCCCGATAATCCTCGGCGGTCTTGAAGCCTCTCTCCGACGCTTCGCCCACTATGATTACTGGGAGGACCGCATGCGCCGCTCGATCCTCATCGACAGCCGCGCTGACATTCTGACATACGGAATGGGCGAGAACATCCTCGTCCGCATCGCAAATCTGCTTGACAAGGGCGTTCCCGTCAAGAAGATCCGCGACGTGCGCGGAACCTGCTACCTTTGCCCCGCGGACAAGCCCGAGGTGCATTACCCCGTCGCAACGGAGCTCGATTGGGAAGAGCTCAAGGAGGGCGGACGCGCCTACGCCGAGGCATTCGGCGCGCAGTACCGCGAGCAGGATGCCATCGGCGGCAGAGCTATCATCGAGCACTACGGCGACAAGATGCTCGTTCAGAATCCCCCGATGCCGCCGCTCGAGCGCGAGGAGCTTGACCGCGTTTACGCGCTCCCCTACACAAGAAAAGTACATCCCATTTACGATAAGGACGGCGGCGTACCCGCGATCGCCGAGGTCGCTTTCTCAATCACGCACAACCGCGGATGCTTCGGCGCGTGCAATTTCTGCGCGCTCGCGTTCCATCAGGGACGAAGTGTAAGAAGCCGCTCGAAGGAAAGTGTTCTCACCGAGGCACGCGAGATCGTCAAAATGCCCGATTTCAAGGGCTACATCCACGACGTCGGCGGCCCAACGGCAAATTTCCGCGCCCCCGCCTGCGATAAACAGCTTAAAAGCGGCGTTTGCCCGAACCGCAAATGCCTCGCCCCGAAACCCTGCCCCAACCTCAAGGTCGATCACAAGGAATATTACGACCTGATCGAGTCGGTCGAGAAGATCGACGGCATCAAAAAGGTATTCATCCGCTCGGGAATCCGCTTCGACTACCTTATGGCAGACCCCGACGATTCCTTCTTCCGCAAGCTCGTCCGTGATAACGTATCGGGACAGCTCAAGGTCGCGCCCGAGCATTGCTCAGCAGGCGTACTCGCCTATATGGGCAAGCCCGATTTCTCGGTCTACCGCCGATTCCGCGAGAAATTCTTCGACCTCTGCCGCGCGTGCGGTAAGGAGCAGTACCTCGTTCCCTACCTGATGTCAAGCCACCCCGGCTCGACACTCCACGACGCGATCGCACTCGCGCTCTACTTAAAGCGCGAAAACCTCTCGCCCGAGCAGGTTCAGGACTTTTATCCCACTCCCGGCACGGCATCGACGGTCATGTTCGCCACGGGAATCGACCCCTTCACGGGCAAAAAGGTCTACGTCGCCCGCGACCCGCGCGAAAAGAAGCTCCAGCGCGCGCTCCTGCAGTACGGCAAACCCGAAAACGCCCCCTTCGTCCGCGAAGCCCTCATCGCCGCCCACCGCGAGGACCTCATCGGAACCGGCAAGGACTGCCTCGTCCGCCCCGAGAATAACTTCAAGCCACAGGGTAAGAATCAGGGCAAAAACCAAAACAACCGCAACCAAAAAAACTCCCGCCCGCAGAAAATCGCAAAAACCACAAAACCCACACCAAACGGGCAGAGGAATAATAAGAAAAAAAGATAAAACAAACGACAACAGCATCAAGAAAGTTTTGATCAAACTTTTTTAAAAGTTTGCGGTTTCTTAAGGCAGAGCCTTAACCCGTCCTCCGCAGAGGACGGAACTTCTTGTGTGCTTCAAACCGACTGCGCCAATTTGACGCTTGCGTCAAATATGCAGTCTGGTTTGGAATTATCCCCATCTCCCCTCGCGGGAGATGGGGATAATTCATTTTTATCAATATTTTTACCCAAAAAACAAAAGTCCGCACGCCTTTGGGCGTGCGAAGGATGAAGGAGCAAAAACCTACCGCGCGCGGCAGGTTTTACTCCTTCCGCGGCTCTGGCGATTTTCCGCAGGAAAATGAAGGCGTAAGCCGACAAGACAGAGTCGACTTTTGCCGAAGGCAAATACGTCGGCTGGGACGCCGCCATTCCGAAGCACAAAGAGAGTTTCGACCTCTGCGGAGGTCGACTTAAGGAACTTTTTGAAAAAAGTTCCTTAAGAAACCTCAAAAACTTTTGTCAAGTGGGAGTTGACATCTATCTCAACCTATGCTAAAATAAGCTATCACTCTGCACAAATCCCGCCTTCCGTATTTGTGCAGACTGTCGAAAATGAAAAGTTTTCCTAAACGCGTTACTTTTTCACCGATATCGGATACTTATAGGATGAGAGGACATTTGAAAGGAGGAAACAAATGGACGACAAGAAAATTATTGACCTGTTCTTGGCGCGCGACGAGAACGGCATACGCGCTGTCGAAAAGAAATACGGCGGTCTTTGCTACTACGTAGCGGAGAATATTCTTGGACGTCGCGAGGACTGCGAGGAATGCGTAAATGACGTCTTACTCGCACTCTGGCAGTCTATTCCGCCCGAAAGACCCGAAAATCTGCGTGCCTTTACCGCAAAGCTGACGCGAAACCACGCGCTTGCAAAGCGGCGCAACCAAAACTCCCGCGGACGCGGCGAGGTGACGGTCGTCAGCGACGAATGCCTCGACTTTCTCGACAGCGGCGCAGACCTGCTCTCCGAATTCGAGGCGAAGCGTATGGGTAAGGTCATCAGCGAATTCATCGCGACGATCGAAGAAGAGGGACGCGACGTATTCGTTCTGCGCTATTTTCTCGGAATGAAGCTCGATGAGGTGGCGCGTGAAACGGGATTTTCGCTCGGCAAGGTCAAAATGTCGCTCGCACGGACAAAGAAGAAGCTTCGTGAAGAATTAAGAAAGGAAGGCTTTGAGTTATGAGAACAAATGATGAAAGAAAAATTTTCGAAGCATCGGGCTATCTCGATGACGGCGTGATCGCGGACGTTCTCAAGAAATACGGTGAGAAAAGCAAGGTCACCCGACCCGTAAAAACTAACAAATGGCTTAAAACCGCCGTCGCACTCGCGGCGTGCATGGCACTCCTCGCACTCGCCCTGCCGACGGCAATCAATCTGCTCGGACAAGGCGAGGTCACGTCTACCTCGATCATTGAGCATACCCGCCCCACCCCCGCCGCCGACCTCACGACCGAGGAAGTCGTGACCGCTCCCGTATACGACGGCAGCCGAGGACTTCTTTATGAGGTCAACGAGGACGGCGTGAGTGCGGCGTTCATCGGTTACGGAAGCTGTACCGACGAAACCGTATATATCGCATCGACCTACAACGGACTTCCCGTTACCGAGATGCGCAATGAAATGTACGAGGACAGTAGCTCGATCCTCAATGGCAATAACTACGGCAGCCAATACCTCAAGCATCTTGTAATCTCAGACACGGTCAAACATATGAATGTAAGTTGCGTAAGAACATGCCCGAATATCGAAAGCATTCACTACGGCGCGAGCATAGATAACATTCAGTGTTTTTCTTTCAACGGTATGGACGGACAAAATTTCTCCACTGTCTCGGTTTCTCCCGAGAATCCTTATTACTCGGATAAGGGAAACTGCATTGTTGACCTGAGAACCAAAACTCTCGTAGTCGGAACCCCCACTACAGTAATTCCCGACGACGGAAGTGTTAAGATAATAGGTATGATGGCTTTTGGTTGGGCAAAACGGAATCTCACCTCGCTTGTAATTCCCGAGGGAGTCAAGGTCATAGAGCACGGTGCATTTATGGCATGTGATCAGCTTGAAACACTAATTCTTCCCGACAGTCTGGAATTTATTGAAAGAAGCGCTTTTGATGCCTGCACAAAGTTGAAAAAGCTTGAATTCGGAACAAATCTGAAAGCAGTAAATCAAATGATCATTCGCGGAAAAACCGTTCCCGAAATATACTATAAGGGCACGGTCGAGCAGTGGGAATCTGTTATCAAAACCTCGGATGGAACCGTCATCGGAAGCTTTGACGTTATTTGCACCGACGGCGTTTCGTACTCTGACGCAGGTTTGAAAGGCTGGTACAACTGGATCGAGCTCCCGGAATACGCAGATGTCTGGAATCAGCGTTACCCCGACCGCATCCCGCCCGATTACAACACCGAATACACCGGTACTGTAAAAGAATAGTAATCAACGGTTGACGTAAACCGATAAATAACCAAGCCCTCGGATATTGTGATCTTGCAATATCCGAGGGGTTTGTTATTGAAAAATGCGTGGCGATGCCATACGAGGGAAAGACAATGAAGACGTACACGTCCGAGGGACGCCGATTGCTATAAAAACTGCGAAGGTATCGTATATTGAATTTTTTCGTTTATCGAAAGCCTCAGAACGCTATATAACGGTTCTGCACCCTCTCCTGCCCCTCCCGCTTGCGGGAGGGGCAGGGGAGGGCAGTCAGCGCCCGAGCAAAGATTTTCGCACCCAAGCAAAATCAAAAGCGAAATATAATAAAAATGAGAAAAATCCGCCGCGGCGGATTTTTTCCTTAACGTTCCGCGAAGCCGACATATCGTATGAAATATATCGTGCCGAAGGCATATCGCGTGCCGAAGTCACCCAAAAACACTGTTCAGAACGCTAAAATAATAAGTTCGTACTCTCAAAGAAGCCCCGTCCGCTTGCGGAAGGGGTTGGGGAAGGCAGTCAGCGCCCGAGCGAAGGATTTCGCACCCAAGCAAAATCAAGGGCGAAATATAATAAAAATGAGAAAAATCCGCCGCAGCGGATTTTTTCCTTTATTTGCACGAAGTGCAACATCATTTGTGCGAAGCACAACATCATTTGCCGCAGGAATGGACCGAAGATGCGGCAGCCGAGCAGAAGGCGGCTATGCTCAAGATGCGTGAGTTCACCATTGAGGATGTTCA
>JAZTXK010000016.1:0-34888 GCA_045636385.1 Eubacteriales bacterium | reverse complement strand
GGTAAAAAGGGCTTTAAGGGTTATTTTTTATAAAAAATATAATATAAAAAAATATATAAATTAATTAAATAATATATATATTAGTTAACAAGTAAAAAATTAAAAAACAGATCAATTTGCATTTGAAATTTTAATTTAACTTGTTAAATAATATATATAAATTATATATTTATTTATATTTTTTTACCCCCAGACTTTTTATTAATTGCCACCATTTCTCTTAAATAAATTTATCAAACAAAAAGACATTGAAAGCCCTCGAGCCCTCAATGTCTTTTTGTTTTGAGTGTATATGAAATTTTAGAAACTAAGAACAAGCCTTCAAATGTTCCAACGAATCTGCCACCAAGGCATCAACATCCTCATCCAAGCCAAGCACCTTATTCGAATACTCATACGAAGCCCGTAGATCTCCCGTACTGAGCTTATCTACGATAGCTACTAGAATGTTAATGCGGTCATCCAAGTATTCACAAAAGAGATCCGTGATAAGTCCGGGATCGAGTATGTCTATAAAGTAATACGGGTGTGTTTGACAATAGGATTTCAATAATTCGCGGTCGTCATAAGGATCAGGGAAGCTTTCATCCACTTCGGCGCAAAGCTTATTTAACTCACACCAGAGATTCAAAAAGTTCTGATCGCTTATAAAAAACTTATATTTTACCCAGTAATGCACAAGCATTCCATAGAACAGCTTGAACTGCTCTCTATCTAACTTGAGCAATCGATCCTTGAGCTTTCTTCTAATAACTTTATTATACATATCTAATTCCTTTCAAGCCTAATCCTGGCTACGTCTTTTTATACCATTCAATTAATTTAGCGCATAATTATGCGGAACAACGAAAAAAGCTGATGATCTAACTTTCAATCATCAGCTTTCTTATTTACAGGCATTTTGCGCTGCCTGCGATAGATAGGTTATTTAATACCAATTGCCGCCGAATACGTCGACGCTTGTGTAATAATTATCGATCATTTCTTCAATCGTAAACTTCTTCTTGATCAACACCGCGGCGGTAATCAGGCTCATATGATCGTAAGCATACTTGACGATGTTGTCGATCAGTTGCTTTCTGAACTTCTTGTCCTCATTGATCTTAAAAGGATTGCTCTCGAATGACTCAAGGAACTCTTCAAACCGATCCGTAGAGATCATGCATCCTTGTGTGTGATTCATCTTATAGAAGAACTTAAAGAACTCTTGTAATCCTTCCGGACTTAGGCTTTCTAACTCTTTAACTAGTGTTTCTACGACTTTGTTATCTTTGATTTCAATATTTTCCATAATACTTTCACTTCCTAAATTATATTTAACAACAGAGCGCAAATTGTTGTTCTATATAATTTAGCAAATAAAAGCTATTAAGAGTCCGAATCCGGCTCAAAAGTCAGTGTCTTATCAAGATCCTGTGCGAGCGAAACTTTCTTTCTATGACTAATATGCGCATAAATATTCGCTGTAGTAGAAATGTCGGCGTGCCCGAGCCATTCCTTTATATCATTGATATCCCAACCCTTATCGACCAATATACTTGCGGTCGAATGTCTGAGATCGTGATAGCGCATCTGAGGTAGTTCATGACGATCCAGGGCGCGCTTAAAACTCCTTGTGAGGCTGTCGGGACGGTAGGGCACACCGTTAGGGTTCTTGAAAATATAGTCATTAACAACATAACCTGAGCCGAGTCGGCGCTTGTAGTCCTCCTGCTGATCGCGGAGCTTCAAAAGCAAATCTTTCACATCGGGCAACAGTTCATAGGTTCGTTGGCTGCAATAAGACTTGGTACTGTCTTTAGCGATTATGCGTGAGCCACCGACTACGGTGTGGTTGATCGTGATCGTATTAGCGTCAAAGTCAACGGCTTGCCATCTGAGTCCTAATGCTTCGGACTTTCTTAAACCGTAATAGAGCGTAACGAATACGATCGGACCGATCTCTTCATTCCTGAATGCATCAAGCATTTTCTGAGCATCTTCAGCTGTCATAAAAACTTGCCTCTCGTCTTTTTTATTTTTCTTTTTGGGTAGCGGAACCTGCAGCGCGGGATTGATCTTGATATCTCCGTAGAGAACTGCGTAGTCGAAGACTTGGCGAAGGATACTGATAATCTTTCTGATCGACGTCGTAGATTGACCGCCGATCTTGTTATCCTTGCGTCCGCCGTCGCTCGAGAGATAGTTGACGTAATCGAATATGTGTCCTGCTGTGATATCCTGAATATCAAGATTCAAGTCCTTGAAGTAGGGAATCAAGTGGCGATCGATATAGGTGTGGTATCCGTCGTATGTAGTTTCAGCAACCTCGCCGATTTGGAGCTCTTTCCACATTTTAAGGTAGTCAGCCATCTTGGACGGATGGTCGCTCTTTTCAAGATAGCTGTATTTGTCGATCATCGACTGAATCATAGCCGTAGCCTTTTGCTTGGCGCCACGACCCGAAAGACCCGTCGACACCCACTTTTCTTTCCTTTTCTGATGACTATCATAATAGGTGAGCCGGACGTAATAAACGTCCTTTCTTAATGCAACGCAACCGGTCATTTTATCACCTCAATCTTCATCTTTTGGGAAGAGGACTTCGATAGCAATTCGCGCTCCAAGACGAAAAGCGTATATGAATAACTCACGCTCATTGATATCGGCAAGTTCAGCCTGACAGTCATCGAATTTTTCAAGTGTTTCTCTCTGTTTTTCTGTGAGCGTTTCCTGCAGATTGTCGTGATGATCGGCAATATACTTCATAAGTTGCCTAGCTTCTTTATTAGGCTCTCTGCCATCAAAGCTGGGACATATGTTGCCGTAGAATAGTTCTTCAAGTATTGATTTCATAATTATCACTCCTAGTTGGTTAAGATGTAATAATTATATCGTGATTTATCTCGTTTGCGAATAGACGGAAGAGATTGTTTGCGGAAAGGTTGCAAGTGGAAGATTTTTGTGGTATAATATAAAAAAGTTATGGTGTTATAGGAGTACATAAATGGAAAATGCAATGTGGAACGGGCGTGTTTATACCGCTACTGAAGTGTCGCAATCCTATGAACTGGAAAAAGAAATCAGAAAAGCTAGCGGTCGCAGAGAACTTAAATGTACCGATCCGGACTGTCCTAATCCTATCTTAAAGTATTGTCACGGAGAAATTAAAAACCCATACTTTGCCCATTTAAATAATTGTAATTGCGATTACGCTGAGTTTGATAAAGGTAATACTCAGTTGATGCGATCTATCAAAAGATCTCTATATGAAAATTTTGTTGCCAAAGGTTACGATGTTCAATTTGAGGTGAAAGTGTTGCCGCACCACTATACTCATTTGCTCTTTACTATGGAAGATGGCAAGAAGATTGCAATTGAACTTGGAACACAGCGAACTACCGCCAATAAAATAGAGACTTTATCTGCTCAATATGATGATATGGGAATAGAATATAGATGGATTGTTATTAGCGATTCCAATACACCCACAGATGAAGATAAAACCTTTTTTATTAAGCGATACCAACTTAATGAAAGTAGACTCAAGGATATTTTAATTATAAATTTGGAAGGAACCGAAGTTACACAATACATTGTTGATCCCAATCAATATTTGTTTAGATGGAAACCCCTCCATTCGAACAATTATCCGGATTATTATTTAGAAACGGGCTCTTTGACGGATTTGGTGTTTGAAGATGATGTACTCACACTTTCGGGATTTCACGAGCGATATAATGAATGGTTGAAGAAAAAGAAAAAAGCATTTGACAAAAAAGTAGCTCAACTTGAAGAGCAATCGCTCAAACCGACAAATTCCTACAGTTTGCTTCAATCGGAACCCAAAGTTGGAATGAAAATTAAACACCAAAGATATGGAATTTTGACGGTATTAGGCGTAGAAAAACGGATTGATAAAACAATTATAAAGGTTAAAGATGTAAATGGCGAGATTTCCACTAAAACATGGGAAATCTTATTGGATAAGAATCAAATATATATAGTTTAAGAAGCCTTTTGCAGGAGAAAGTAATGAAAACATATGGATGTATTGCCAGTAGCGGTAATTCGGGCAAACAGATTGTTATTTTTGTCAGAGCCACTAGCCCGGAAACGTCCAGATGGATGCCTTAAGACAGGCAAGAATCCAATTCGGCCTTCCGCCGGTGCGGTGATTATTGATAAAGTTAAGGAGGTTAGGTAAGTCAATAAATAGGCGACAGAGGTGTAAAGATCGCGATGGAGTGTTAATTGACTTTAAAAAGGTAATGAAATGAAACTATATATAATTGGAAATGGCTTCGACCGTGCGCATCACTTGCCTACTCAATATTGGGATTTCCGAACATATCTTGCGCAACATTATCCGGAATTTCTTTCTTCGTTTGAGGAAAACTATGATGTTTATCCAGGAATGACAGATGAGCAAAAAGGAGAACTGTTGTGGAATGAGTTGGAAACGAATCTTGCTAATATAAAGGAAGATATCATAATAGAAGACGCAACACATATTGAAATGGGACTCGAAAGTGGCGATGTAGGAATTGAAGAAACCCTTCGTGATTATTTCGAAGAGCAATTCGATTACATCAAAAAGTTAGAGGTGTATTTGAAACGGTGGGTTAGGACGATTAGAATAAGAGATCTTAATCGTTTTACATCCAAGTTTGATAATTCAAAAAACGATTTTTTTATCACCTTTAATTATACAGCTGTTTTGGAAACAACATATCAAATTGATAAAACGAATGTGATACATATTCATGGTTCACTTAGGGATAATGCTGATAATCCAATACTTGGACATGGCAACAGTAATAGAATTGAGGATATCAAGGGAAGAAGAAATCACGCAGCCATTAAAGCTGATGAAAAAGAAAGCAGCATTTGCTATGTTTTGCAAGATTATTATCAAACCACATATAAGAATGTATCAAATTACATGCACAAATTGAGCGGATTGGTAACAAAGAGAATCAATGAAATTGTAGTGCTTGGTCATTCGCTTGCCGGTGTTGATTTGCCATATTTTAGACAGATAGACGTAATTACAAACAAGAAAAACAAATGGATTATTTATTATTTTGATGAAGATAAAAAGCAGGGAATGGTTGAGGCTTTGATATCTCAAGGTATATCTGAGAAAAGAATAGAGATGCATCATTGCCGAGAGTTTTACGATTTGTCATCTAATTAAAAAACACAAGGTGACCTACGTGTAGGAGTCGCCTTGTACTTTTAATTATAGTAACCATTTTGGTACGTTTTGTCTGCTGATTCCGTAATAATAGCGCGCGAATTTTTCTCAATAGGTAAACAAAAAATAATGCGACATTTGTAAAAAATCAAATGTCGCATTATTTTTTATTGAAAGCAAACTCAAATATTGTTGGAAAGGCATTTGAATCAATCTGCCTTGCAGCAATTAGCAAACCTTTGAGCCTATCGCGGCTTTTACTGTCTTCGGGATTCTTTCGTAGATGCGTATGTTCAATGATTATTTTGTTTCTTAGCGAATTTTTTATTATGGGGATTCCTTTTTTATCGATGACCACGCCTGTGACAAGCTTAGGATATAATTTGGTGTATAATTTCACCTTTTTCTGTGAAATTAAGTACCCATGATTAGTCGCTATAGCAATGATTTGATTTCTAAATTTCTGAGAAATCCAATTTTCGCTTGAGAAGGTAACATCATCGACATAAACTGTCATAACAATATTGTTTGCATCTGCCAATGCTTGCATTTCATCAAACATTTTATGATTGACCAAATATGAAAGAATCTGACTTGTCGGAGCTCCTGAAATTAAGTGGTTGTAGCAGGATACTTTTTTTGTGTCTAAAAAACGATGAATTTCAGATAAATCTTTAGCGTTAGATTTTGATAGGTCGATTGTAGTTAAATCCGTTAGTATTCGTGCAACATCAGGAGAGCAACGCAAATCATTCTTGAAGAAGCTGTACACGGTGTCTCTATGAATAGATGGGAAGAATGCAGTGAGATCAATTTTATACAAATTTCGAGTACGAGAACCAACATGAAATTTTGCATTATCAATATAGGATCTCTTTTTGATGCCAGAAAAGATATTGTCTGGAACTATAATCTTACCCAATAGATTCTTGAGCCGCTTTTGAATGAGCTTAAGCTCCTGTTTAGGTGGTTCGATAAGTCGATCCTTGGGATTGTGATCAATATATGGCTCTACAAGCGAAGCAATGTAACTTTGCTTCGTGAGGTCGGGGTTATTAATATGCAAAAGCTTTTTTAGGAGAGTTTTAGATTTTAGGGCGTATAGCGGGCAATTTTTATACTCCATAATAAAAACCTCCTTGAAAATAAAAAAGTGCTGGTGTTAGCAGCCGATTACTGTGCTGATTATCCAACGGACAAATGCAGCAAGTAATTCAGGACAGCAGTGTGATACAATCAATGCGCTTGCAACAACTATCAAACATATAATGATTGCAAGTACGACAGGACGGCGAGATTTGGTTTCGCCAATGTTAACCGTGTTGTTATCACCGTTGATGATGATAACGGTCTTGCCCGCGTTTTTCATTATTTTAACCTCCTTTGTCATTATTGGCCCCCTTAAAAAAGAGGGGACTTCCCAATCCTCAAATAACAAAGAAAGCATTGCGGCCTTGTATCACTTTTTTCACACCAGCACAATTCCGACTTCCCATAAAGAGAAGTCGACTACACGACACTATACTGGAACAAATTGTATGACTCATACTCATACGGATTGTCAGTCTGTAACTCGGTGAGTCTATGACTTTATGAGCCCGAGGCTTCGTGAGCCTATGAGTTTGTAAGACATATGGAAACAGGGAGTGTGTCGCGTAATATACACCACGCCTTGAAGCATGATGTCCACTCGTTTACACGAGCCAAACAAGAAGTCTAAGCTGGCCGCTCGCATTGACAACTATATTATATCATAAAATGGATAAAAATGCAATATAAAAACACAAGATATTGTGCAAAAGTCGAGAATGAAACTTGCACATCGCGTGAAAACGAAGGTGAAAGTTTTGCACTTTTTATAGTAGATAAAGGTGCAAGAACCTCCGCAAGTGCTCAATCATATAGCCAAATATGCAATTGCGATTATATAACAAAACAACGTGTTACACACTTTTGCGTAACAAATTGCGTAACACCCTTGAAAAAACTGCGTAACAGGGTTAAAAAATAACAAAAAATGAGGATGATTTTTCATCCTCATTTTTTGCTTAAAATCCTTATAAAACAAAGAAAAACGAGCAACTTACGTTGCTCGTTTAACTGGTCTGAGTGACAAGACTTGAACTTGCGGCCTCTACCACCCCAAGGTAGCGCGCTACCATGCTGCGCCACACCCAGATCTTGCGCTCGGCGCGGTATTCGCGAACTGTTGCTCACGACTTGCGCCTTGCGACTTAAATATTATACCACAATCTGTTTCGTTTGTCAATAGTTTTTTTGCTTTTTTTAAAAGTTTTTTGAGAAAATTCTGCTTTTTTTCGTGTTTTTTCTTATTCGCCTATTCTATACCGCTTTTTATCTTTTTATAAACTTTTTATCTCGAATGAAAGCCTTCAATTGTTTTTTATGCTTGCAAAGTTTTTCGTTACAGTGCTTACACGAAACGCAGGCGTTCGTCGCCTCGGAAAAGCGTTCGGGGTGGCGGCGGTAGTTCCACTCCCAGCGGAACAAAATCATCAGCGAGAGCGCGACGAGGCTATACGTATATGGATGGGGGATGAAAATGAGGGGTGTGAACATCATTGCGAAATCCCAGTTGTAGATCCTGCAATCGGTGCAGCATCGGTTTTTCATAAACCAAGTCTGAAACGGACAGAAAAACAGGATGCAGATCATATCGCACACGCCGTATGCAAGAGTAATGAGTATGAGTATTCCCGCGTCGATGATATCGGTAAAATAGAGAGCTCCAATGATGCCGTTAAGCGCAAACCAAGCCACAGCGACGCTGAAGGTGCGCTTCCACGACTGGAGACGCGGAGTGTTTTCGGACGTAGGGATAAAATTCCTCGCAAACTGCTTCTGGCAGCCCGGACTTTCGAGTTTGGAGGGAAAGAATCGGCACGCCATCTCGATTGCGTAAACGATCCATACAAGTGCGAGAAACCAATGCAAGGGCTTGGCATTTTCAAACAGCACTTCCCTTCCCGTGGTTTTCTTGAAAATATAAATCGACAGTACGCCGACAAACATAAGCGCGCGAATCACCATTTTGACGTAATGCATCGCGGAAACGCGCGAGATCTTGTAGTTGCTCATTAGTTACGCTCGTAAATCCTTCATATTAGTATTATTATGTTACCACAAACAACGATGATTGTCAAGCACTTTATGTGTTTTTCTATCATTCCAATGAAAAATCCGCCCTTCCGTTTTTTGCGGAGGGGCGGGGTGGTTTTATTTCATAATAAGATACATACCGATATTCGATTTCGCGGGTTCATCGGGGAGAGTGATAAAGTCAGTGTCAACAAGATCGTGGATGCACATCATTCGGATGTCTGTCATTTCCGAGCTTATATAGTATCCGAGCGTTTCGTGGAGCGTTTTGTGGCTGTACTTCATAAATATATCTTCGATATTTTTATTTGTTTTGATGAAATTTTTCATCAAAGCTTCAAAATTTTTATGTGCTTCAAGCATCTTGCGGATCTTCTTTCGATTCTCATTCTCGATCATCAAAATGTCAAAGACCGCGTTGCCGTTTTCGTCGAAGTGCATAGCTCGTACGGCGTGCTGTGCAAGAACGCCCTTCTCCATTTTACCCATATCCTCAGCCTTGATATTGTAGCGAAAAATCTCCATAAGCATTCTTGCAACGTCGCATCCGATAAAATGGTACTCGAATCCGTATTCGTCTGCGGTGTAATGCCAATGTTCAACGTCGGTATCGGTTGAACCGTTTTGTTGTATCAAAGTATATTCGGGAGCGTTCCATTCTTCGTAGCCTACGAACCCCCAGCTTTCGCCGTTTGCGCGTTTCTTGGATTTGCGTGCACTTGGATCAGCAAAGGATTTGTTTCTGCAATAGTCAACTGAATCGAGAATGAGCCACCATTTTATCTCGTTGTCGGTTATGTGCTCTGCGGCAATGCCGAGCTCGCGGATAGCGGGAAGATTGTCTTCGATGATCTCGGAGAGCAGACGGCTTCTTTCCTTTGAACCGCGGCGAAGGGTGTTATAGACCGCTTCGCGGCATTCTTTATCGAGGATAAAGAAATTTGTTACGTACTTATCACCTTCTTTTTCGAGCAGAGTCGCCTTGTGGAGGATGTCGACCTCTTCTTCCATATAGGGGAGTGCGATGCCCAGCTCAATTGAAAGCTCTTCGAGTGTTGAGGGATTATTGCTTGCTTGAAGCAAAATGTTTTTCGGAATTTTTCTCCGTACTACCGACCAAGGAAGACCGCTCGGATGAGATCCGCTTGAACAAAAACTGATATTTTCGGGTTTATAACTCTTCTTTCCAAATTCGCGTGCCATATTCATACCTTCTTTCAAAATTTTTCTTGCGCGGTAGAGTCTTTGCTTGACCGCGCTTTCAGGGAGCGAGAGTGACGCGGCAATGTCGCGGATGCTTCTGTCCTCGAGATAAAAGGCTGTGACGATATTGCGGTATTCGCCCGAAACAAACGCAAGCTCTCTGCGCAAAAGAGCCAGTTCTTCGGCGTGTATCATCTCGCCGAGGATATCGTCGCTTTCGTCCGCGATCTCAAGTTCGGCGATATCGGAACCGGTTACCGATTCGCCGTGTCTGTGCTTACGCGCCGCCCATCTTGAATAGCGGTTGCGCGCGATCTGCCAGACCCAGCCCGAAAAGGATTCGGGTACCTGACCGCCGCTTATCGCAGTGAGTATGTTCAACGCGATATCCTGCGTCAAATCCTCCGCCTCGTAGCTGTCGCCCGTCTTTTTCAGACAGAAATAATAGAGAGGTTCCATATAGTTTTCCGCGAATTCCTTCATCAAAACCTCGCGCATTCCGTTTTTGTTTGACATTGTTCTCTCCTCCTTTCGCTCATATAGTGTATCGGGTATGAAAAAGGTAACAAGATAATTCTGATTTTTTGAAAAATATTTTTCGGGTATTGCGCCGTCCTCGGACGGCGCGGGGTGAAGGAGCAAAAATCTCCCACAAGGGGAGATTTTACTCCTTCCGAAATGTCGGCGGGGCGCCGCCATTTCGAAGCACAATGGGGTGTTTCGACCTCTGCGGAGGTCGACTTAAGGCTCCGCCTTAAGAAACCGCCACCTTTTGAAAAAGGTGGACGAAAACTTTTCCGCTGACTTTCTTTTTAATAAAATTGAAAATTTCTGAGCAAAGCGAGGAAATTCACCTTAACCTTTCGCCATCGGCGAAAGATTTCACTCGCGCGAAGCGCGAATTTCACTCATTAATTGAAAAAGCCGCCCGCAGGCGGCTTTTTTCAATTAATGATACTCAGGCAGCCAGCCCTTGTGTGCTTCGATGAGGTCGTCGCAGAGGGCAACGATATCGTCGATCGAAAGCTCGGAGGAGGTGTGCGGCTCGAGCATTGCGGCGTGGTAGATATGTTCACGCTTCTTGGTAACGGCAGCCTCGATGGTGAGGAGCTGTACGTTGATGTTGGTCATATTCATTGCAGCGCACTGAACGGGAAGGCGTCCAACGTGGGTCGGCTGAATGCCAAGCTTGTTGACAAGACAAGGAACCTCTACGCAGGCATCTGCGGGAAGGTTGTCGATAAGTCCACGGTTGAGCACGTTACCGCCGATCTGATAAGCATTGTTGGTAACGATCGCTTCCATGATCCAGGATGCGTATTCGTGGGTTCTCTTGTGTGTAACGTCGTCGGAAAGGTACTTAACCTTATCGTTGTTCCAGCGGTTGATCTGGTTTACACAGCGGCGGGGATACTCGTCAAGCGGAATGCGGTAACGCTCGATGAGCTCGGGGTACTTTTCCTTAATAAAGAAGTTGTTGTACTCCGCGTTGTGCTCGCTCGACTCGGTGCAGTAGTAGCCGAGACGGCGGATATATTCAAATCTGACAAGATCCTTGAAGTTCTCGGGCGGATTCTCGAGCATCTCGCAAGCGCGGCGGCGGATCTCGGGGTAGAGGTCGTTGCCGTCTGCATCCTCAAGCTCAAGAAGGAATGCCATATGGTTGATGCCCGCGATCTTCTCACGAATAGGACGCTTCGGCTCAAGTCCTACTGCCTTGAGAAGGCCATTGGAGCAGACCTGAACGCTGTGGCAAAGACCTACGGTCTCGATGGGAGTGTATCTCTGCATATAGCCCGCGAGGATCGCCATGGGGTTGGTGTAGTTGAGGAAGAGAGCCTTGGGGCAAACCTCAGCCATATCCTTTGCGAAATCGTCGAGAACGGGGATGGTACGAAGCGCGCGGAAGATCCCGCCGATGCCGAGGGTGTCAGCGATGGTCTGGCGGAGTCCGTACTTTTTCGGGATCTCGAAGTCGATGATGGTGCAGGGATCGTAACCGCCGACCTGAATAGCGTCAACTACGAAGGTAGCATCGCGGAGAGCATCCTTGCGCTCTGCCACGCCGAGGTACTTCTTGATTGTCGCGCGGTTTTCGTTGATATTCTTGTTGAGGGAGCAGATCATTATGTAGGACTCTTCAAGTCTCTCGGGATCGATATCGTAAAGCGCGATTTCGGAATCCCAAAGGGAGGGAGTCATCATAACGTCGCCGAGCACGTTCTTGGCAAAAACAGTACTGCCCGCGCCCATAAATGTGATCTTGATCATTTTTAAATTCTCCTTTTGCAAAAGAGTTTTTGGTTAGGTTAATTATAGCATAAATATATGCGGCAGTCAAGGGGTTTGGAGAAAAAGGAATGATAAAAGCGAACCCCGCTCGAGCGTGGTTCGCTTTATAATCTTCATTTAATTCTTGGTTACAACATACATCGTTCTCGTCTGACCATCGCGGCAAAGATAGCCAGATGTTTTTGTGATAGTATACGCTCCGCTTTCGTCATCTACATAAGCATCTGGATTCCACTGAAAAGCTCCGCCTGTAATCACTATCGTACCTGTACCTCCTACTAAAGACGGTGTATTTACAAATTCACCACCTAAAATAGTTACTGTTCCAGGCACATCGAATTGAAAAAATGTTCTTGATGCACTACAGTCAAAAAATCCGTCTTTTATTGTCACTTTACCGTTAGCAGTACCATTAAACAAAAAACCATATCTAACACTAGCTTCACTTTGTTTAAAAGTTCCGTTTTCAATAGTTAGAGTACCGCCGTTTACCCACGCATAAGTATTTCCGTTTTTCCCCATATCAAAAGTGCCATCATAAATATCAACTGTACCACGAATAATAAACAGATATAAGCTTGTCACACCATTATCTTGACCGACCGGTTTTATCCATTTTACAGAAGAATTAGTGCCTTTTATAGTCAACGTAGCGCCTTTTGAGACGGAAAAGCCGCCCGCTCCTGTAATATAACGTACATTATCTAGGGTAGTTTCACTATTCTCATGACAATAAATATAATATTCTCTATTACTATATCTATTACCGCCACCCTTTATAACTAAATCATTTAAAAATAATTTTCCATAATTTTTTATCGCTATATATCCATTATCCACAGTCGAACTTATTGGATAATTACCATCAATAGCAGAATTTTCATCTAAGGTTCCGTTACCTGAAATATACAAGGTACCTTTGTTATAAACGGGATAAATACCGCTTCCAGCACCTTTACCTTTAATACTGTATCCACCCAATTCGTACACTTCATATTGGCCTTCCTCTATTGAAAGACCGTTCGTCAAATTTTCCGAAAGAATCGTAGGAAAAGCGTGCTTAATATCAGACATCATTGTTTCTGCAATCTCTTGCTGCGATTCGACATTATCTTCAGCATTTTTAGTTATTCCCGTAACGCCCGCGATGATAACAGTCGCAAGGATGGCGATAACAACTATCACTATCGCAACCTGAGCCATCGAGAAGCCCTTCTTGTTCAATTTCATTATTTTTATCTCCTTATAAATTATTGAGTCCATTAACTCTATATATTAATAATAATAAGTATATCACAAATCCAACCTATTGTCAACTATATTTGAGATTTTATTTTTTATTTGGCGATTATATCAGAATCCCCCTCGAATAAAAATCAGAGCTCGCGTAATAAACAAATAAGTCCGCTATTGAAAAAATCTCCTATGGTAGAATAGTTTAGAACTATTTTACCATAGGAGTGTTTTTATTACTTAAAATTATATAAATACATCTGCATTGGCAAAAATACAATGATGTTTTAACCAAAAATCGAACCACAAAAAAGCAAGATCAGTACTTCGACAATTTCCACCATATTGATGCGGATTTTTGTTGTCTGTACTTGTGTAACGATGTTCAATTTTAAGAAGCGTAATCTACAACTATAATGGTAAACACTACTTTTCCATCAATTTCGCTTTCACTTACTTTAATATTCGTTTTTCGGGAATTAACTCCTTTTAGATCATCAATCAATGCTCCACCGGTTGTATATTTCCGGAAAAAAGTAATATAATCTTCACCTTTAAAAGTACCACCCGATACTTCAACTTTAGTATTTCTAGCTTTACCGCCTGCAGAAGATGCAAAATCAAACAAAAAGTGATTGTCTAACTCTACCCAATCAAACGAACCTCCCTTAATTTTCAAAGTAGTGGGAGGAGAAGAAACCTCTCCCGGATTAGCTTCTGCTGCACTTTTATAATTGTTCATTAGTACAGCAATTGCATGGCTATTAGATTTAAAGTTTCCGCTTTCAATAACTACTTCTGCAGCATGAGATATAACAACTGGGGGAGCCGCTGTAATATTAACATTACTGATTGTTATGTTCGAATAGTGAGCGTATACTCCATAACCATTAGCATTAATAGAGCAATTTTCTATCTCCACTTCGTTTGCACGTTTATTTGCATCATAAGTATGTCCACAGTATACAGCAACTAGGGAATTCGAATTTATTGTTGTTCCCGAAAGCGTAGCAACAGTTTCAGGATTAATACAAACCGAGTAAGCACTTTGATCACCTGACTTATCGTCTAATGTACCACCCACAACAGTAAGTTTTCCTTGATTAACTCTTATACGGCTTTTACCGGTCAAGGTATCGTTTGTAAGTGTAGATTTGCCCAAAACGATAGTAACATCTGCATTAGGATTATCAAGATTAATATTATCTGTCATAACCAAATCTGTACTCAAATAAATTGTTTCTTTACCATTTGCGGCAGATAATAAATTCTTAAGATCCGAAAGATTTCCGATAACCGACAAATAATTGGCATTATGCAATTCAGTTTTTGAGCCTTCCAATTTCGTTTGTTCATCCTTTTCAAGCGCAAAATACCAAGTGCTATCTAATTTTTGGTCTTCTATATAAACAGGGAGTTCAGTATACTCCTCGTTTATGCAATATATAACCTCATGATCTACAATGGCTCCGAGCGAGGCTTCAGTTTCAATCAACATAAACTGATTTGTCTCTGATTCATATACAAAGTAAATACCAGATGTCTTCGTAGTCAAATTTTCAATCGAATATCCCGCATCTTGTATAGCTTCAAAAGCAAAATCAAAAGGGGTGTGATAAGTCGAAATATCATGCTGTGCAGCATAAATAGAGAGCGCAGTATTCAAATTCTTCGCCATAGAAATATCATTGTTTATATGAGCTTTTCTAATAATCGAAGTACAAGCAGAAATTATAACCGCCGCAAGTATGGCAATTATAACCATCGCTACCACCATCTCAACAACTGTAAATCCTTTTTGGTTTCTCTTCATTTCTCTTCTCTCCTAACAAGTTTTACTTTCATTAATACCTTTACACTATAGAATAATAATGTAAGTATAGCACAAAAAGTATAAATTGTCAACAATATTTGAATACAATTTTACAATTTAATGTAATTTTTGCAATTTTCCGCGGCAAATTTCTTCCTTTTTATTTACAAATTAATATTGCAATATGGATTATTTTGGTATATCATATATATATCAAATCTCGGAGCTTTATTATGTTCGGTTACATCCAACCCTACGTTCCCAACCTGACGGTCGGGGACTATGAATATTACCGCGCGGCTTATTGCGGGCTATGCCGTTCTATGGGGCAGGTCTGCGGCGCGGGGGCTAATCTGACGTTATCCTACGACGGCGTTTTTCTCTCGCTGATTCGTATGCTGATGATGAATGACACGCCCGCTTGCGAGCGTCACCGCTGTCCCTATTCTCCGCTCGTCAAGAAAAATATGCTCGCCCGGTCGCCCGATATCGACTTCTCCGCGGGCGCGATGGGCACCCTCGCCGCTCTCAAGCTCGAGGATGATATCATCGACGAGGCGGGACTGAGGCGTCTTTTCGCCACACTCTGCCGCTATCCGGCTAAAAAATGGGTCGCGCGCGCCGACGAGCGCGACGAGGGGATCGTTCAGGTTATCCGCGACAAGCTTGCGCTTTTCTACAACGCCGAAAAAAACAACTCGGAGCGTGATTTTTCGGATTCCGGAATTGACGAATGCGCAGAAGCATTCGGAGAGGTAGTCGGAATGATCGCCGCGCGCGGCATCGAATTCGAAAACTACGCGATCGCATATTCGATCGGTCGTCACATCGGGCGGTGGATCTACTGCATCGATGCTCTCGACGATTTCGACGAGGACGTCAAAAAGGGACGCTACAACGTCCTTACCGCGGCTTACGGCTCAACTCTCGACGCCGACGAAAAAATGACGCTTGAATGCATTCTGCGCGACGAGAGCGACTCGGCAATGGCGATGCTCGATCTCGCGGACGTCGACGAGCGCTCGCGCACCTACCGCATCGTCAAAAACATTCTTACCGAAGGCATGCCCCGTGTGGCTCGCGCCGTTCTCGACGGTACCTACCGCAAGCCGCGCCGCGAGGACGCCATCAAATACACACACAAGGAGGACTCGCCCCAATGAGAGATCCTTTTACCATACTCGGCGTCACACGCGAGACGAGTGACGACGACATAAAAAAAGCCTACCGCCGTCTTGCGCGCGAAAATCATCCCGATAAATTCACCGATCCCGCCGAGCGAGAGCTCGCCGAGGAGCGTATGAAGGAGATCAACGCCGCCTACGAGGAGATCGGGAAGATCCGCGCGGGAAAGTCGCAGGACAGCGGCTACGGCGGAGGTACTTACAGCGAGACATCGTCGACGGGCGACGACAGATACACCGCCACCCGCATTCACATCAACGCCCACCGTGTGCGCGAGGCGGAGGCGGTTCTTGCAACCGTTCCGCAGAATGAACGCGGCGCGGAATGGTACTATCTGCGCGGCGTGACTCTCATGATGCGCGGAAATATAATCGATGCGGGGCGTTGCTTCGACATCGCCTGCGAGCGCGATCCGCTGAACGAGGAATACCGCACCGCCCGCGAGCATCTCCGCGCCCGCACCTCAGCGTATCAGGGCGGTACCTATACCACGCACACCGATTGCTCGGACACGTTCTGCGACTGCCTGAAGATCTGCTTCTGCGCGAATATGTGCATAGGCGGCCCGTGCTGCTGATGCATTTCACCCTATCCTCATCCGTCCTTGCGGCAGATGAGGATATATTATTTTGAGAAAAATCGCAAACCGTGTTGACAAAATGAGGTTTTTATCTTATAATATTGATAAGAATCTAAAACCGAAAGGATTAATTGATATGTATAGAATCGGTGTTGACCTCGGCGGAACGAATATTGCCGCCGGTATAGTAAATGACGAGGGCAAGATCATTGCCCGCTTGAGCATCCCCACGGGCGCGCACAGACCCGCGGACGAGATCGCTGCCGATATGGCTGCGCTTTGCCATTCGCTTATCAAGGAAGCTGATATTTCCATCGAAGAGATCGCGGCTGTCGGTATCGCGAGCCCCGGCGTTGCAAACCACGACTCGGGCGTTGTTGAATACGCAAACAATCTTCCCTTCCGCAACTTCCCTCTCGCGGATAAGTTAAAGGAAGGCTTCCCCGTACCGAAGGTAACCATCGAAAACGATGCCAACGCCGCTGCCTGGGGCGAGGCTAAAGTCGGTGCCGCAAAGGGCTCGAAGACCTCGATCATGATCACGCTCGGCACGGGTGTCGGCGGCGGTATCATCATCGACGACAAGATCTACTCGGGCTTCAACTACGCGGGCGCAGAGCTCGGTCACATCGTAATCGTATGCGGCGGCAGACAGTGCTCCTGCGGACGCAAAGGCTGCTGGGAGGCTTACAGCTCGGCTACCGCTCTCATCAAGATGACGGGAGAAAAGATCGCCGAGTGCGAAGCGTCTGGCAGAAAGACTATTATGTCCGATATGGTCGCAGAGCGCGGCAAGGTTTCGGGACGTACGTCCTTCGACGCTATGCGCGCGGGCGACGAGGCGGCCCGTGAGGTCGTTGACGACTACATCAAGTACCTCGCTTGCGGCATTATCAATATCATCAACATCTTCCAGCCCGAGGTTCTCTCGATCGGCGGAGGAATCTCGAACGAGAAAGACAATCTTCTGACTCCTCTCATTCCCCTTGTAAGAGCTGAGACCTACGGCTCGGGTATCGTTCGTGATACCGATATCCGCATCGCAACCCTCGGCAACGACGCCGGAATCATCGGCGCGGCAATGCTTGGATGAGTGCAGAGTGCAGAGTGCAGAGTTAAGAGTGCAGAGTTAAGGAAATTTTCGCTTACGCGAAAATAATATAAAAATCGCGGATATGGAAATGCCATATCCGCGATTATTTATAAAATATTATTTTCCGAGCCTTGCGAGGAAAATCTCCTTAACTCTGCATTCTGCACTCTTAACTCTGCACTTTTTTATTTACTTTCGCTCCTCTCAAAGCCGTGGATAAAGCCGCTCGGCTCTGCGGAGCATATATCGCCCGCGATTATGCGGTTTTTGCGGACGATGAGGTTGGCGTATACCTTCGCTCCCTCGTAGCCGGGGTAATCCGAGACCTCGTAGGTATAACGAGTGACGGTCTTGCCCTTGTATTTCGTAAGGTCGAGCCCCTGCGCCTTCTGAAGCTCGTTATAACCCGAAAAAACGCGGTCGAAATCGTCGGGCAGGGTCAGCTCGACGCTCTCAATCGGCTCGCCCGACACCTTGTAGCCGAACTGCGACAAAAACGCGATGCGATCCTCGTTCGTTTCTATCCCCTCGTAGCTGATCGAGGCGGCGGTGGAGTCGTACTCCTGCGGCTCGTAGGCGGGAACGAAGATGATCAGCGCGGTCAGCGCGCCCGCGGCAAGCAAAAGGAGCGCAAAAAAGCGCAGAGTGCTCGCTCTGAATGAATAAATAAACATAAAAAATCCTCCCGAAACTAACTCTCATTAGTTTTTATTCGGGAGGATATTATTTTATGCTTGTTCTCGCTCAAAATTATACTTGACTCGGTGGGTTTTTACCGAATGCACCATTCCGAGGAGGAGGTACATTGCAAGTGTCGAAGAACCGCCGTAGCTTATAAAGGGAAGCGTGATTCCGATAACGGGGAGCATCGCAAGGCACATTCCGATATTCTCGGTCGTCTGCACCACTATTGCCGCCGCAACGCCGATGCAAAGAAACGCGCCGCTGTCCTTTCGCGACGTCCGCGCGATCATAAATACTCTGATAACGATGACGACAAGGCAAATAAGCACCAGAATCCCGCATGCAAGTCCGAATTTCTCGCAGAGCGTGGAAAAAGCGAAGTCGTTTTCGCAGGCGAAAAGATCGCGGTAATATTCGCCGCCGTGGACGCCTTGACCGAACATTCCGCCGTTGGCGAGCGCGTCGCGGCCGAGGAGTGCCTGATAGCCGTAGTTTTCGGGGTCGCTTTCGGGGTCGAAGCCGTAGATAATGCGGTTTCTCTGATAATCCTTTAAAAGATCCCACACGAAGGGGATAGCGACGAATGCCGCAACGCCCGCGCCGAGGAAGTAAAAGATACTCAGTCCCGCGCAGAAAAGCATCAGCGCAACGATACCGCAATAAACGAGAGCAACTCCGAGGTCGCCCGAAAGCATAATAAGACCGATGATCGTTCCCGCGTGAAGTCCGAGACCCGCGAGCGAGAGCGGATGATTGATCCTATGCTTGACCATATCGAGATGCTTTGAGAAGGTGACTATAAACGTGCCCTTGACGAACTCGGACGGCTGGAGCGTGATAGGACCGATCTTGAGCCAGCTCACGTTTTCGCCCTCGGCAACGCCGTAGATCAGCGTGATTCCGAGAAGTCCGATCTCGCCGATGAGGAAGATCACCCAAAGCTTATCAACGACCTCCTGATAGTCGACCGTCGCAAGAAAGACCATCACCAAAACGCCAACGACTGTCGCCGTCGCCTGCATCCTGAGCAGTCCCATACCCTCCTTGTCCGCGATCGAATACATCAGAAGAAGGCTCAAAATCGAAAGCACGGAGGTGCAGATAAGCAGACAGATATCAAACTGCTTGAGTCTGTCCTTAAGTCCCGTACCCGTAGATAAGGGCTTCATTATCTTCACCTCCGTTTTTCAATAAAATTATGTTTTTGCGGCAGCAAAAACTTCCTATTCACTAGCAACCAGCAACTAGTAACTTATTCTTCAATTCCGTCCTGCAGATATTCCGCAATATCCGCCTTGGTAAGTCCGAGAACGTCGGCAACTGTATCGCCGACACGAATGATATCAAGACTCTTGACAGAATGCGAGTCTGTTCCGAACGTGAACTGACAGCCCGCACGCTTTGCGTTGCGGAAAACTCTGATAAGCTGATTCTGCTCGAGATCCATTCCGTGCTCGGTCACAGCCGCGCAGTTGATCTCGCAGTAAGCTCCGATCGCCTTTGCCTTAGTGAAGCAATCGTAAAGCACCTCATCGGGAATATTAATAAGGAAAGAATTCTTGATCTCGTTCGGGATTCCGCAGAATGCGAAGGGATGCGCAATCGATGTGGGAACAGTCGCACACATCTTGATAAAGGTTTCGTTCGCGCAGAGATCGTAGAAGCTCTTGACCGCCGCGTCAGCCATATACTTGCCGAGATCGGTCTTCTGCTCTGTTATATACTTCTTAAGATGCGCCTCCTGGAGCGCGTTAGTCATGACCTTAACGGTGTCCTCTGCAAGATAGGGCAGAGCCGCCTGTACGTCAGCCGCGATCTTCGCTCTCATCTCCTGAATCTCGGGCAGATCCCAGAGCACCTGATTTCTCATATGCTGATGAGAATGAGGAATGAGCATATAATCAAAGCGCTTTGCGCCCTCGACCGACATTCCGATTCTGTCGTGGCAATGGAAATACTCGCTCTCTGCGCCGAAAAGGCACTTGAGCGACGCGGGAGCCTTTGCGAGAGAAGCCTTTGCCTCCTCAGCCTTTGTGATGGTCTGCTTGCTGTACCAACCCGACGCGCCCTTTACGCTCTCGTCCCAGATGTGGTTGGAAAGACCGAAGATCTTGTTGCCAAGCTCGACCTCTTTCGCAACGAAAGCATCAGTGGACGCCGCATTGTCGTTGCAGCAGTTGGAGAAAATATTGTGATTATGTACGTCGTGACGGATCTTCATAGCATTTGATTCCTTTCATAACAACTTCGCCGCAAGGCGAACATTAACTCGCGCAGCGCGCGATCTTAACTCGGCTCAGCCGACATTAACTCCGCCGGGGGGCGGACCTTAACTTTTTCAAAACGGCGGCAAATGCCGCCGTTTTGAAAAATATTAATACTGACGTCCCCAGACGACCATATGCTTCGCGGGCTTGCCGCAGCATACGCAAACGTCGGAGATTTGTTCCTCATCAAAGGGGATGCAGCGGGACTTCACACCGCCGGTCTCGTCCTTGATCTTGTCCTCGCACTCGGAGCAGCCGCACCACATTGCGCGGATGAAGCCCGACTTGTTTTCGGCGATGTCAAGGAATTCCTCCCAGGTTGCCGCGTTGGAGGTGCGGTTCTTGAGGTTCTCGAGAGCGCGGTTGTAGAGCTCGTCGTGAACGCTCTTGAGTCCTGCTTCAACAGACTCCTCGATTCCGTCGAGGGAAACGAAGTTCTTTGCGCGGCTTACTCTCGAAACGAGAACGCAGGAGTTGTTTTCGATGTCGCGCGGACCGATCTCGATACGGAGCGGAACGCCCTTCATCTCGTACTGCGAATACTTCCAGCCGGTGGAGTTATCGCTGTCGTCTACCTTTACGCGGAATTTCGCGGAAAGCTTGTCGCGGAGAGCGTAAGCGGCGTCGAGAACGCCTTCCTTATGCTGCGCAACGGGAATGATAACGACCTGAGTGGGTGCGATAGCGGGGGGAAGAATAAGTCCGTTGTCGTCGCCGTGAGTCATGATGATCGCGCCGATCATACGGGTAGAAACGCCCCAAGAGGTCTGGTGAGGATACTTGATCTGGTTGTCGCGAGCGGTGTACTTAATATCGAACGCCTTTGCAAAGCCGTCGCCGAAGTAGTGGGTGGTTCCGCCCTGGAGAGCAACGCCGTTGTGCATCATGGGCTCTACGGTGTAGGTCTCAACCGCGCCCGCGAACTTCTCCTTCTCGGTCTTCTGTCCCTTGACTACGGGGATAGCAAGCGACTTCTCATAGAAATCGGCGTAAACGTCGAGCATACGGATGGTCTCTTCGCGTGCCTCTTCCTCGGTCTCGTGCATGGTGTGGCCCTCCTGCCAGAGGAACTCGGAGGTGCGGAGGAAGGGACGGGTGGTCTTCTCCCAACGAACTACGTTACACCACTGGTTGTAGAGCTTGGGAAGGTCGCGGTAGGACTGAATGATAGTCTTGTAGTGCTCGCAGAAAAGGGTTTCCGAGGTAGGACGAACGATAAGACGCTCGGAGAGCTTGTTCTGTCCGCCGATCGTTACGATCGCGCATTCGGGAGCAAAGCCCGCAACGTGGTCAGCTTCCTTCTGAAGGAGCGACTCGGGAATGAACATGGGCATATATACGTTCTCGTGACCAAGCTTTTTGAACTCGGCATCAAGGATGCGCTGGATATTCTCCCAAATCGCGTATCCGTAGGGGCGGATGATCATACATCCCTTAACGCCCGAATAGTCAACCAGCTCCGCCTTCTTAACGACGTCGGTATACCACTGGGCAAAATCTGTTTCCATTGACGTGATAGCGTCAACCATCTTCTTGTTGTCAGCCATTTTTTGATTCCTTTCGCTAACATAATAATACATCATATATTATAAAACAAAAATGTTAAGATGTCAAGCATTTTTCTATTGATTAGCAAGAAAAAGTATGATATAATAAGATATAACAAGTTTTCGGGAGGTACAATCTATGCGGAATATATCAATTTCCGGCGTTTCTTTTGACGCTGTTAATATAGACGAAGCCTCAGAACATATCTTTACTGCTATTCAAAACAAAAATAGAACGCCCCTCACCGTCGTCACCCCCAACCCGATAATGGTTATGAACGCGCAAAAGAATGAGGCACTATTCTCCGCCCTCTCGTCCGCCGATCTTTCGCTTGCGGACGGCGTGGGGATCATTTCTGCGGCAAAGCGTATGGGAACACCGCTGCCCGAACGCGTGACGGGCATCGACACGGCTTATTCGGTTCTCGAAAAGCTTGCGGACGTTGGCGGTAGCGTCTACCTTCTCGGCGCAAAGCCGGGTGTTGCCGAAGATGCGGCTGAAAGGCTCACCGCAGATCTCATCGGACTCCGCGTTCTCGGAGCGCATCACGGCTATTTTGACGATGATGCGGAAATAATAAAAGATATATCCGAAAAAGCACCCGACCTTCTCGCCGTCTGCCTCGGCTCTCCTCGGCAGGAGATATGGGTTCATAAAAATAAGGATAAGCTCATCGGCGTCGGTGCTATTATCTGCCTCGGCGGCGCACTTGACGTATGGTCGGGAAATATAAAAAGAGCCCCCTCTCTTTTCATAAAGCTTCACCTTGAATGGCTCTGGCGAATGCTCTGCGAGCCGAAAAGAATGAAAGAGCTGCCTAAAATGATCAAATTCCGTATATTGACGGGAAAAAGTCGCCAAAACGGGGAAAGTTTTAAGTGAAAATATTGGAAATTGTTATGAAATTGATAATTTTTACATTATCCTCTTGTAAAATCCCTTAAAATAGAGTATAATATATAAGGCAAAAATCGGGTGGATAATCCGATATTACTTCGAAAAAATAAAAAACATATAAAACGGAGGAATTCCAAAAATGTCAGTAAAAGTAGCAATTAACGGTTTTGGCCGCATCGGTCGTCTCGCATTCCGTCAGATGTTCGGTGCAGAGGGTTACGAGGTTGTAGCAATCAACGACCTTACCAGCCCTGCAATGCTCGCTCACCTTCTCAAGTATGACACCGCTCAGGGCGCATACTGCGGCAGAATCGGCGAGAACCTTCACACCGTTGAGTCCACCGAAAACTCCATCATCGTTGATGGCAAGGAAATCATCATCTACGCAGAGAAGAACGCTGCTGACTGTCCTTGGGGCAAGCTCGGCGTTGACGTAGTTCTCGAGTGCACCGGCTTCTACACCTCTAAGGATAAGGCTCAGGCTCACATCGTAGCAGGCGCAAAGAAGGTTGTTATCTCCGCTCCCGCAGGCAACGATCTTCCCACCATCGTTTACAACGTAAACCACACCGGTCTCACCGCAGAGGACACCATCATCTCCGCTGCATCCTGCACCACCAACTGCCTCGCTCCCATGGCTAAGGCTCTTAACGACTACGCTGCAGTTCAGAGCGGTATTATGACCACCGTTCACGCTTACACCGGCGACCAGATGATCCTCGACGGTCCCCAGAGAAAGGGTGACCTCCGCCGTGCACGTGCAGGCGCACAGAACATCGTTCCCAACTCCACCGGCGCTGCAAAGGCTATCGGTCTCGTAATTCCCGAGCTCAACGGCAAGCTCATCGGTTCCGCTCAGCGTGTTCCCACCTGCACCGGTTCCACCACCATCCTCGTTGCTGTTGTTAAGGGTCAGAACGTTACCAAGGAAGGCATCAACGCTGCTATGAAGGCTGCTGCTACCGAGAGCTTCGGTTACACCGAGGAAGAGCTCGTTTCTTCCGACGTTATCGGTATGCGCTACGGTTCTCTCTTCGATGCTACCCAGACCATGGTTGCAAAGATCGACGAGGAGACC
This sequence comes from Eubacteriales bacterium, assembly GCA_045636385.1. Taxonomy (GTDB): domain Bacteria; phylum Bacillota; class Clostridia; order Oscillospirales; family CAG-272; genus CAG-390. The sequence continues at coordinate 10,716 of JAZTXK010000016.1, read as the reverse complement.
TACCAGGTTCAGGTTGTTGCTTGGTACGACAACGAGAACTCCTACACCAGCCAGATGGTTCGCACCATCAAGTACTTCGCAGAGCTCAACTAATTTTAGTTTACTCGCAAGTTTATATACACCGCTCGGATTTTCCGGGCGGTGTTTTTTCTATTTTTTATTGACATATTGTTAAATAAATGGTATAATAACATAACATCAAAACCCAAGAGAGGTACAAAATGACTAAACGAATGTTAATCTCCTCCCTCGCGCTTCTTCTTGCGCTGATCAGCGTTGTATCCTGCGGACCGACAACACCCGTTGAGATACCGGAAACTACCGAAGCGTTGCAGATTTCAGACGGAACCACCTCCGCTATCTTCGACCCCTCCATTCCCGAAGGAGTTCTCATCGCGGGTCCGAAGATCACATCCTCCTGCGCAGTCGTTTATCCCGCAGGCGCAACAACTCTGCGCGACGCTGCGGAGAATTTTGCAAATTACTTTATGAAGCTCATCCCCGGCTCAAACTTCACCTTCCGTTCCCCGAACGAAACAGCCGAAGAGGACTATCAGATTATTATCGCAACTGATGCCGCTATCGAATCTTTCTTCTCGGTCAAGCTTGACGGCAAAACGATCAAAGTAACCGGTAAGGACACCGATAACACCCTTCAGGCGCTCTCCTACCTCAAGCTCATCGCTTACGTTGACGGTTATTTCGCGATCCCCGAGGCACTTGACTTCGTTTCGGGCGACGGTCCCATTCTCTTTGAATATACCCCCGAGAATCTTTATTACTACGAGGACGTCTACACCCCCTATTTATTCTACAAGTTCGCAGACACTATGATCAACAAGGAGGCTTGTCGCCTCGTTATCGACGGCGTTGACGTTACCGACAAGGCTGTCTGGGAATTCGGCAGAGTCACGCTCGATTCCATTACCGTTGATCCCGGCGAGCATACTGCAATCCTCTGCCTCACGGATGACAACGGCAGCGTTGAGATGGTTGAAACTCTCTTCACCTGCGGCGATGCATCCGAGATGAATCTTTATTCGGGCGAGCTCCACGCGCATACCGGCGACTCCGACGGTAAGGAAACCGTTAAGGAAGCCTACAAATACGCACGCGACGTAGCAAAGCTCGACTTCTTCTCGGTCACCGACCACTCCAACTCCTTCAAAAACGACGTTTACCAGAACAAGCATCAAACCAACGCCGATTTCTATAACGAGCCCGGCAAATTCGTTGCGCTCTTCGGCTTTGAGCAGACCTACTCCGCCGCGACCTACTACGGTCACCTTAACTCGATCAACTACAAGACTCTGACTACCCGAAGCACCCTCCTTGAGGATTACTACGCAAAGATGGGCACTCAGGAAGGCGCGATCGTCATGTTCAACCATCCCGGCTACAAGTGGGGTAACTTCTGCGAGTACGAATTCTGGTCCGAGGAATTTGACAGTGTTGTAAACCTCGCCGAAATCAAGGGTAAGAGCTATGACGCGGAATACGCGCTCTGCCTTACCAAGGGCTGGCACGTTTCCCCTCTCTACAACGAGGATAACCACTCCGCTAACTGGGGCGGCGCATATGAATACTGCGGATACGCCCTCGCTCCCTCGCTGACACGTCAGAATATCGTTGAAGCATTCCAGAAGAACCGTACCTATACCACCACCGATATGACGCTCAAGATCTACTACAAGATCAATGACGAATGGATGGGCTCGCGCCTTAACAATCCCGATACGCTCAAGGTCAGCATCGACCTTTCCACCCAGAAGCCTATCGGTCTCGGTACCGTTCAGCTCGTTGCCGAGGACAATATCGTTGTTGCACAGCAGAACCTCGGAAGAAAGAAGGAATTCACCTGGGAATTCGAGCTTGATCCTCTCTATGACTACTATTACGTAAGAGTAAGCGCAGACTCCACATGGGCAGTAACCGCTCCCATCTGGATCGAAAACCGCGAGGAGCTCACCGTTACCGGTATCACTCAGGAGCTCGTTGAATCCCCCGCTTCGGGCAAGGATCAGCGAATCATCGCGCATATCAAGAACAACGCAACCGTAGCTCTCACCGACGTTGTAGTTGATTTCTATACCTCCGCAGACTCCGGCTTCACCATCACCTCCAAGAAGCCCCTCGCAAGCGTTAAGCTCGGCGAGCTCGCCGCAGGCGCAACCATCGAGGCTTATACCGATATTTCATATACCGAGAGCAGCAACCGCGTATATGCTGTCGTTTCAGGCACTGCAAACGGTAAGAAATACGGTGCGGTCAAATACTGCGAGATCTCGAACCTCTACTTCACCGAGGTAGTTCCGCTTTGTCAGAGCGGCGGTCCCTCCGCTTATGAATTCATCGAGCTTTATAACAACTCTAACCAGACCATCAATCTCAGCGGATACTCGATTCGCTACTATGCAAAGCCCGGTGCAAACGCAGACTCCCTCACCGAAAACACCTGGAAGCTGACAGGCACCATCGCACCCCACTCCACTCTCGTTCTCTGGTTTGCGGGCGAAAACAGCAAGCTCAGCATTGCTGACTTCAACAAGCGTTACGGAACCGACCTCGTCGGCGGTAAGGATATCGTCGTTATCGTCGGCAAGAACCTCGCCGAGAACAATCCCGTACAGCTTGAGCTTCTTCACGGCTCCAAGGTCGTTGCGCGTTGCTGGTACAACTGGGAGGGCGCCAAGGACGTTCTTCCCGATAAGGGCATAACCTTCAAGTATCCCACCTGCTACACCTTCACAGCAAGAGTCGATAAAGCTCGCACAAAGCCCACCCCCGGCACACTCGACGAAGATCAGATGCCTAAATTAGTTAAGTAAAACAAAATAAATCCGACGGCGCTTGCGCCGTCGGATTTGTTTTTATTTCAGCTTTCCAAACTCCGCTCTGATCTCATCAACGCTACCCGTTGTGATATAGTAGGAATACTCAAAAGGCTCGAAGGCTTTGAGCTTGTAGGTTATAAGTGGAGCAACGTAGTTTGTAGCATTGTTATGCGCGTCCTTTGAGCCGTTGTATTCAAAACGTCCCGCAAGGAGGATCTCGGCGATCGGGGTATAAACTCCGACTCCGTAGCCGTTTGACGCTACCCAAGCACACCAATTTTCCTTCGATGTGACGTTAAAATAAGCATCCGAATTGCCCGCCCAGAATCTGAGATCCTTCTTTGTTGTCAGAGCGTCACCCTGCCACGCTTTGGTTCCGTTATAGAAAACGAAATCGGAGAGGTAGCTGATAGTGTAAAACGCAGGGAGCTCTTGGTGGGCATTACGGTGAGAGTACCCGGAGAAGTCGATAAATCGGTTCTCGACCGAGATATGACCGTCGGCAATGGTGTAGGTATTCTCCATATAAGAAGGCGTACGGGAGTTTTTCTGCGCCCAGTCGAGGGGTTGGCACTTGACCCATATACTCCGTCCGTCCTCCGCGATCTTGAAATCAACGAGCTTTGAACGGTTGCCGTACTGGTCGCCGCCCTGAACGGGGTTGTAGCACCACATATTCTCGCCGTATTTTGCGGGCTTATAGGGTGCGCTGTCGGTACCGTAATAGGACTGCTGGATCAGTCTGCCCGTGTCGTGGTCGTTGAGCAGATTGGTGATCGACTCGTCGCCGTCGGCAAGGTCTTCAAGATACGAAACACCGCCGCCCCAAGTGAGCTTTACGCCAAGCTTGTATTTTCCGTCCGAGATATAAGCTACGTCCTCGGTGGGCATTTCACGAACCGAGAGTGAGATATCCTCAAGCAAAAAGCTCGCGCTCTTGCCCTTGAGGAGAGTGAATTTCAGCGAGTCAACAGAATCGCACTTGCCGCCTTTCAATGCGGAATCAATGAGTGATGTGAACTGCACGCTCTCACCGGGTTCGAGGAAAAATTCCTCGGTCTGCGCCTCACAACCCGTAATGTAGGTTATTTCGCCCTTAAGGTAAACGTCGGTCGAGTAAACTACCGAATAGGCATTGAATCCATCGCCAACATTGGGTTTGAAGAAATAGGAGATGGATTCCGTGAAGTTATAATGGTTATGCGATCCAAGTTCACCGCCCGCGACGGTATAAGGAATTCCCGAAGCCGTCTTATTATCCTCGAGCTTAACCGAGGGCTCGGCTATCTGCTCAAAGCCCTCGGGAAGCTCAAGCTTTTTGTCTGTTTTTGTCATCATATCAATATCCTCGATTCCGATAGTTTGACGGAAGAATTCCGCGAAAGCCGCATCATAGCCCGCGGTGGTTGATGCGGAAATGAAGAGCCGCTTGCCCGAAAGCGAGAGCACGAAGGCATCCGCGACGAGCGAGGCGTGGTCGATGGAGCAGAACTCATCCCTGTTGGTCTTGCCGATGACTATCTCCTTATCCGCAGGCTCGGTCATCGTGTCCTTTTTCATTTTGAGCGTTATGCCCGTTGCCTTGGTGTAAAGCCTTGAAAAAGCATATGCGGTATTGTAGCTCGCATCGCCGCTTGTGAAAACGATGGTGTAAGAGCCGTCGATCTCGATCATAGGAGGCGGCGTGGGTTGAGTATCGTCGGCAACCGTCGTTTCTTCCGGAACCTGCGGAGCGCATCCCGCTAGCATCAATATTGCAATTAAAACGATCAATAATCTTTTCATTTAGCTAAACCTCGTTGTTTGATACGTTAATTATATCACAAGTCGCAAGAAAAATCAACCGCTGACTGCTTTAGTCAGCGGTTGATTGCATACTTATTCTTCAACGTAATGGATCGCGCTGACCGCGCCGTCCTTGATACCGATCATCAGCTTTGTCGCGCCGTCGGTATAGGTGAGGGTGCCCGTAGCATTCTCGGTGAAATCCTCACCGTACGCGGCAATAACTTCGTCGCGTGAGGAGCCGATCGAGATGCCCTCGGGAGTCGATACGCTGTCGTCGGTGAGAACGATCTTGACGATCACGTTCTTGCCGTTTTCGTTGACGGTGTTGAACTTAAATCCCGCGTAGGTATATTCGCGGTCGGGCTCGGCACCTCCACCGCAGGAGGGTGTTTCAACAAGGTTCTGAGCCTCGCCGAGTGCGGAAACAACCGCATTCGCATCGCCGCCGACCTTGATCTCAACGCCGTTTGCGTTAAAAACATAATTCTTCGCCTCGCTGCCGCCGTCGCATCCGACAAAGCAGACGAGAAGCAGGCAGGCAAGTGCCAAAGAGATAAATTTTTTCATTATTATTCTCCTCTTTTTTCTTTATAATATGCATCGATGCGTTCGCCCCAGAGCTCGGAAAGCTCCGCATCGGTGCGGTGATCGGGCATACCGTGATTCTCGGCAAGTATCTTGCCGAAATAGGAAGTCAGTTTCTCTGCGCCGTAGACGTTGAGGTGAAGTCCCTTGTCGTAGGTGTCGGTTGACCAATCAAGTCCGATCTCCTCGTCCTTGCCGATCATCGAGTAGTAAGCAAGTCCGTTTGCCGCGGCGTAATCTACCATCTGCGCATCCCATTCGGGATACCAATAATATCTGACCGAGTTTGTGGGAGCCTTGACAAGGATAAGTTCAACGCCCTTTTCCTTGCAAAGCGCGGTCATTTTATCGAGGTATTCGATCGCACGATCGGGGAGCGCGTCAAGGTTCTCGTCGGGCTGACGGTTATCCGATGTATCCACGGGATCAATGCTCGTTTGCATAAGGTAGCCTTGATGAGTGATATCAGCGTGCTTATCGAAAGCGTGCTTTAAATCATCGCCGTCAAGCTCGCTCCAACGGCTGTGATAGCGCAGAATTGGCAGAAAATACGAAATAAGCGATTCTTCTTCGGTCATCGAAGCGCGGATCGCATCAAGCTTGAACTTCGACCACTCCATATCCTCAAGCGACATTCGGCTGATCGACTCACTCGGAGTTTCGCCGTAATGAAGTGCAAGAACGTTGAAAACGACCGCCTTGGGCGTTTCTCTTTCGAGAGTTTCCTCAAGGATATGATAGGACTGCCACACGGTCTGCTGTGATGAGCCGCGAACGAAGGCGGTGATACCGTACTCCTCAAAGAGCGTTGCGGGCACGAATCCCTCGTAGACCTCGCAGTCGCCGATGAAGATGACGTCGCGCGCGTCCGTCGTGTCATAGTAACCGCAAAGCAAATGTCCCTCTCGGTTATCGAGGCGCGCATCCTGCAGAACTGCGCCGAGGTAAAGCGTTGCGCCGATAACGGCAACGAGAGCCAGCGCAAATGAAATGATTCTGATATACTTCTTCATTTTGCCGCCTCCTTAATTGAACGTGCCGCCGTAGATAAAGGCGGAGGCATCAAATCCAAGTCCGTACGAGCCGAAAACGAGGATGGCGATACAAAGCAGAGCCATGATCGCGTTGCCGAGCACGGGCTTTTCCCAAAGCGTTTCGCGCAGAGGCTTTTTGATCGAAAGTCTGCTGACAACGGTCATAATAACGATGCCGACGGCAATCACGATATACTGCGTGCCCGTCACGTTCAGATTCATTATTCCGCCGTTCCAGATATCAGCAACATTGAATGTGTAGAAGATACTGAAGAATCGGTTAAAGGTCAGCGGAACGTCGCAGTAGCAGTCGAAAACACGGATAAGCGACATTAAGAGGAATGTGCGGATCGCCATAAACGACTGATAGGGCGCAGAATGCCAAAGCTTCGGGAAGCGGGCGCGGAATTTCTCATAAAGAGGATTGAGTTCCTGCGAAATGAGGATAACCAAGCCGTTGAGAAGTCCCCAAACGACGAAATTCCAAGCGATTCCGTGCCAAAGACCCGTCGCAAGCCAAGTGATGATGGTTGCCGTATAAACGGGCAATCTCTTTCCTATGCCGACGCCGAGCTTTGCGCGTCCCCATTTGGAGAGCTTCTGCATCGTCTTGGTCAGCGAAAGAGGATAGAAAATGTAATTGGTAAACCAGTTGCCCATCGTCATGTGCCAACGGTTCCAATATTCAGCCGTGGACTTTGACGAGAAGGGGCGGTTGAAGTTTTCGGGGAGCTTGATACCGAGTATCTGCGCCGCGCCGAGGACGATGTCGATTCCGCCCGTAAAGTCGCCGTAGATTCTGATCGAATAGAAAAGGCAGAGCAAGACGAAATAGATACCGCCGAGCTTTTCGGAAACGATATATCCGATCGCGGGCGCGATGGCATCGGCAACGACGAGCTTCTTGAAGAAGCCCCAAAGGATACGGAGAAGTCCGCACCAGGCATTCTTCGCCTCGAACGAATGGTGCGCCTTAAGCTGCTCGCCCGTGTCGGCATAGCGGCTGATAGGTCCCATTGCAAGCTGCGGGAAGAAGGAAACGAAAAGCGCGTGGCGGAAGAAATTGCGCTCAACCGCCGCCTTTTCGCGGTAAACGTCGATCATATAGCCGATCGAAATGAAGGTATAATAGGAAATACCCATAATTTCGAGGGCGTATGCACCAAAGGAGATGCCGCGCTCGGTGATCTCAAAGCCGATGAAGGAGGAAAGATACTTGACGTAAACGAGCGACGCGGTCATCACAAGAATACCGATACAAAGACGGAGAAGGCTTCCGTTCTTGTGCTTCGCGCGGTATGCCTTGCGCTCGTCCTTTGTGAGCGTTTCTTTCGTGTCTTCAAGATATTTCTTGAGATCCGCTTGTCTTTTGCCGAGAATTTGAACCGTAATATACGAAATTACGATCGCAAACAGCAGGAAAAAGAAGCTGACGGGCCCCGCGAAGGCGTAAAATACTACGCTTCCGAGAAGCAGGACTATCCATTGTACCTTTTTCGGCACAAGGAAATAAACAAGAGTGAGTACGGCAAGGAATGCCAGAAACTCAAAGGATGCAAAGCTCATCAGATATTGTCAAGTCTTTCGATGAGAGCAAAGAGAGCCTTTGCGGAATTGAAGTTTTCGGGAAGGATCTCCTCGGGAGGGATAGCAACGTCGAAGGCGTCGTTGATGTCGGTGATGAGAGTTACGATATCGAGGGAGTCGAGAATGCCGTCGTCGATAAGAGTTTCGCAGGTCTCGTAGTCGATACCCTCGTGAAGATTTTCAAGAATTTCAATAAGCTTTTCCATAGTTTTTTCTCCTAAATTTTATTTATTAGCCTCGTCGAGGAGGAATTTGCGGTTTATTTTGCAGTTTGCCGTAAGCGGCATAACGTCGAGTTTTCTGTATTCGCCGGGGATCATATATCTCGGCACGAGCTTGAGAAGATATGCGGTAAGCTCTGCCGACGTAGCTTCGCCGACGTAGTAGAGCACGATCTTTTTCTTCTCCGCGGGATAAACGGCGCAGACCTGGCGCACGCCCTCGCAGGTGGATGCGGCGGCTTCGATCTCGCCGAGCTCGATGCGGTGGCCCATGTGCTTGATCTGCGAATCCTTACGGCTGACGAATTCGAGCTCTCCGTAGGAATTGAATCTGCCGAGGTCGCCCGTGCGATAAACGAGCTCGGGATATTTGTCATTCAGCGGATTCTGAACGAATGCCTCTGCGGTCTTTTCGGGATTCGAGATATATCCGAGAGTCACGCAAGTGCCGCGGATATAGATCTCGCCGACCTCGCCGTCGGGCGCTTCCTTGCCGTCATCGGTGATAAGGAAGATATCGGTATTCTTGAAAGGCTTGCCAACGGGAATCGGCTCGTTTTCGCCGAGAGTGCGGGTTGCGGGCCAGTAGCAGGACATTCCCGTTGCTTCGGTGGGGCCGTAGAGATTGAAGAATCTCGCCTCGGGCAGGGCATTTCGCCAGAGCTCGTACTGCTTTTTCGGGAAGACCTCGCTGCCGAAGCAAACGGTGGTCAGATGCTCGGGCGGTGTCTTTTCGAGCACGCCGAGCGAGGAGATCATCGTCAGCGCGGAAACTACCCAACAGATAGTGTTGACGCGATGCTCGTTGAGGTATTCGCAGAGCTTGACGGGGAACATAAAGAGCTGTTTTGGGATAAGATACGCCGTCGCGCCGAATTTGAGAGTCGGCATAATTTCCTTGAGCGGCGCATCGAAATAAAGGGGAGTCTGATTTCCAAAAACGGTATTTTCATCGAATCCGATAGCTTCGCAAAGCGACTCGGTATAGTCGATGACCGAGCGATGGCAAGCGGCAACGCCCTTCGGAACGCCCGTCGAACCCGAGGTGAACACAACGTAAATCGGATCGGTGTCGATCTGATGCGCGCGGATATTATCGAGAAGCGCGGTGTTTTCGGGATGCGAAACGATGTCGCTGTAGATCAGCACTTCTCTGCCGAGTGCATCGGCGGTCTTTCTGTGCTTCTCGTCGGTGATGATGAATGCAAGATCGATCGTGTCGATTATCATCTGCATACGGAGCGAGGGCATCTGCGCATCGAGGGCAACGTAATACGCGCCCGAATAGATGATGCCCATAAAGGTGACGATCGCGTGCGGATGCTTGTCCGTAAGCACGGCAACCGCACGGCGGCGGCATCCCCGCTCGGCGAGGAAAGAGCCGATCGAACGCGCGCCTTTATATAACTCATCGAAGGTGACCGCGTCCTTGCCGTCCGAGAATGATACCTTTTCGGGCACACGAACTGCGGTTTCTTCAAGATACTGAAGTATATTTGTTCTCATTTTTAACCTCTTAATTCGGGAATGTCGGTGATTATCTCACTCGAGCTTGCGGGGATACCTGTCTTGTCGTACTTGCGGTAGCCCTCGCCGCGCCAGGTGTCGTAAGTCTCGATTTGCGCATCGGTGAGGAGACATCCGCTGACGGAATACTGACCGCTGATGGGATTGGCATCGTAATGATACCACTTCGGCGCATCCTTCGTACCGATGTTGACGAGATTCCAGAAATGATCTCCGACGGCGGCGCCTTCGGTGCGCTTCATATCGACGTTTTCAATGCTGAGTCGCTCGAAAAACGCCTTCGATGCGGCAAAGTAGCTGTAACAGTCGCCCGTACCCGACGAGAAGAGCGCCATATACGCGGCGTAAACGAAATCATCGGTCTTGGCGGTCGACGCGTAATTGATGCTGTCCTGAACGTAGGCATAAACCGTACGCACCTTCGCCTCGGTGTTCATTTCGGGCTTGATGATCTGCGCGATGATCTTGTCGATCTCGGCGTAAAGCATATCCTCGGTGACTTCCTTTGTACCGACGATAACGGTTGCCGTCGCGGTTGAAGAATTGCCCGACTCATCGGTCGCGGTGTAGGTAACGGTATAAGTGCCCTCTGCGCTTGTATTAACTGCCGACGAATCGACTTTAATATCTATCGTTCCATCCGAATTGTCGGTTACGTTCGCCTGCTTCTTCCACGCGATTCCGTCGCCGATATTGACGCGGATCTCACCGACCTCGATCACGGGCGCGGTGGTGTCAACGACCTCAACGGTGTATTTCTTGTTTTTTCCGTCAACAACGACCGAAACGCTATGCTTGCCGACAGTTTTAAGGACGGAGGCATCAAATCCCTCTGCAAATTCCGAGCCGTCGATTCCCGTAATAACCGAAGCATCGGTCACGCCCGCTTCGACCGTTACGCTCCCGCCCGAGCAGGACGCTAAAAGTGTCAAAAAGCACAATAAAAGCGCGATATATGTCAAAATTCTTTTATTCATAAAATACCTCAAAGCATATTTATCCATTATAGTTTATTATACCATTTATCTCCCTCTTATGTCAATATATAATATAAATAAAAGTATTAATTTAGTTTTAATAATATGAAACCGCCGCGCTCGCGAGCGCGGCGGATATGATCATTTGAAAATAAATCTGTAA
>JAZTXK010000015.1:0-17879 GCA_045636385.1 Eubacteriales bacterium | reverse complement strand
TCCGACTTTGTATGTACCTGCAACAGGATGCTGGAATCTTGTGGGGTTAGTGGAGTTACCTGTGATGGAAACACCAACGTTTTCAAGTCTCATGATTGCAACGCCTTCGGGAACGCTGTCGGAGCCGAAGCAGCGTACATTTGCACGCGCACCCTGAGAGAAGGGGATCTCCTTAACGACCTTCACGGTCTCGGTGTAGGGATCGAATTCAGTTTCAACGAATGTGAAGCCGTTGATTCTGGAAATGATCATAGCAGCGTCCTTACCGAGACCGTTGAGGATAACGCGGAGGGGCTTGGATCTTACCTTGTTAGCGTTGAGAGCGATCTTGATCGCGCCCTCTGCTGCTGCGAAGGACTCGTGACCTGCGAGGAAGCAGAAGCACTCGGTCTCATCGGAAAGAAGCATCTTACCGAGGTTACCGTGGCCGAGACCAACCTTGCGGTTTTCAGCAACGGAGCCGGGAATGCAGAATGCCTGAAGACCGATTCCGATGTCTGCTGCAGCGTCAGCTGCCTTGGTTGCGCCCTTCTTGATTGCGATAGCAGCGCCGACTACGTATGCCCACTTTGCGTTCTCGAAGCAGATGGGCTGGGTTTCCTGAACGATGGTGTAGGGGTCGATACCCTTAGCATCGCAGATCTCCTTGCACTCGTCGATGGAGGAGATGCCGTATTCTTTCAAGCAAGCGAGAATTTTCGCTTCGCGTCTTTCATAACCTTCAAACTTAGCCATTTTCTTTTCTCCTCCTTATATTATTCCTTGCGGGGATCGATGTACTTAACTACGCCGTCTTCGGGCTTGAAGCGGCCGTAAGTACCCTTGGATTTCTCATATGCCTCATTGGGCTCCATGCCCTTCTTGATGAAGTCGGTCATCTTGCCGAGGGAAACGAACTCGTATCCGCAAACCTCGTCGTTCTCATCAAGAGCCATTCTGGTGCAGTAGCCTTCGGTCATCTCGAGGTAACGAACGCCCTTTTCCTTGGTTCCGTACATAGTACCAACCATGGAGCGTGCGCCCTTACCGAGGTCTTCCATACCTGCGCCGATAACGAGACCGCCCTCGGAGAAAGCGGACTGGCTGCGGCCGTATACGATCTGGAGGAAGAGCTCTCTCATTGCGGTGTTGATAGCGTCGCAAACGAGGTCGGTGTTAAGAGCCTCGAGGAGAGTCTTGCCGGGGAGGATCTCAGCAGCCATAGCTGCGCAGTGGGTCATACCGGAACATCCGATGGTCTCTACGAGAGCCTCTTCGATGATACCGTTCTTGACGTTGAGGGAAAGCTTACAAGCTCCCTGCTGGGGTGCACACCATCCCACACCGTGGGTGTATGCGGAAATATCGGTGATCTGCTTTGCCTGGATCCATTTGCCCTCTTCGGGAATGGGTGCGGGACCGTGATCGCAGCCCTTCTTAACGACGCACATTTCTGCTACTTCGTGGCTCTGTGCGTAAGGGCATTCACTTACGTTGCTCATTGGTTTTATCTCCTTTGATTTTAATTTTTTCGTGTTTATTTTGCGGCTTCGATAAGAGGTCTTACCGCGTCCGCGTAAAGCTTGCCGATAAAGGCTCTGCCGTTATCGTTGGGATGAACGCCGTCACCGGAATAGAACTTCGGCTCGGGCTGGGTCTTCAGCGCCTCGGCGAAAATCTCGTCGAGAGGGATATAAACGTCTGCAAACTCGTCTGCGAGCTTACGGACGATGGCAATGATGCGGTCAACCTCGCCTCTCCAGCATTCCTTGCTCTCGTCGTCGAGGAGGAAGGGAGCGAGCATAACGATCTTTGCGTTGGTTTCTCTCTTGAGTCGCTCGAGGATCGCGCGGTAGTTGGTTTCTACCTGAAGATCGGTGGTTGCGATTTTTCCGGAACCGTAGCGATGCCATACGTCATTGATTCCTATAAGGATCGAAATGATATCGGGCTCGAATGCGATGCCGTCGGTGTAAAGTCTGTCGAAAAGCTGGCATGTACGGTTTCCGCTGATGCCGAAGTTGATGAATTCAAAGTCGGTATCGGGGAAAGCCTCGCGGATATGCTCTGCGGCAAATTTGGGATAACCCGCGCCGAGGTCGTGATAATTGCGCTTATCTCTGCCGGCGTCGGTTATGCTGTCGCCCTGAAATAAGATCTTCATAGCCTTACTTTACGATCTCGCCTTCAACTGCGCCGAAAGCTGCTGCTGCGTTGCACTCGTCGGTGTCGATGTGCATAGCGAGAGCGAAGTTGGGGTTAACACGAACGACAACGTCCTCGAAGATAACGGGACGAGCGGTGTTAAGCTTAACGGAAACGATCTCCTTGTCGGAAACACCGAGCTCCTCAGCGTCTGCGGGAGTCATGTGGATGTGTCTCTTTGCAACGATCGCACCGTCTGCGATCTCGATCTCGCCTGCGGGACCAACGAGCTTGAGGCCGGGGGTGCCTGCGGTGTCACCGCTTTCGCGGATGGGGGGAACGATTCCGAGTGCGCGTGCATCGGTGAAGGAAAGCTCAACCTGATTTGCGGGACGAACGGGGCCGAGAACGCTCATAGCGAGGCTGCCCTTGGGGCCGACAACGGTAAGCTTTTCGTTTGCGCAAGCAAACTGACCGGGCTGGCTGAGCATCTTCTTAACGATGAGCTCTGCGCCCTTGCCGTAAAGGATCTCAACTGCTTCTGCGGTAAGATGGCAGTGGCGAGCCGAGGTTTCAACGATAAAGGTCTTGGACATTTTTATGTATCTCCTATCATAGTAATTTCGGTTGTAAAGTCATACCAATTAATTATATCATAAATTTTGTCGATTGTAAATCCCTTTTGCAATTTTTCCTTGCGGTAAACTACTATAATTTTATTATTTTAAGATATATCTTGACTTTTGAAGCAAACTGTGATAAAATTAATCTATCTATTGAATTATGGAGGAAATCACTATGAGAACCAAAATGATCCGCGTTATGTCTTTTGTGCTGTTGATGACGATGCTTCTCAGCGCCGTTGCCTGCGCGGATACGAATACCGACATTACCGATGAAACCACCGCTTCCGCTATTGTTGGCGGAGATGAAACCGAGGCTTCCGTGCCCGAAACCACTGAGGTGAATGCCGAAAACATTCTCGGTCCCAACGATTTTGGCGGCGAAACGCTCACCTTCTACTCCCGTAAGTATAACGGTGCTTGGTCGAGTGACCTTATCGTTAAGGAAGAGGACGGCACTGTCGTTAACAACGCTATCTACAAGAGAAACGCGAAGCTTTCCGCGCTCTATTCCGTTAACTTCGAGCAGATCGAAAGCGGCAAGCGCGACTGCCTTGACGATTTTGTAAAGGTCATCTCCTCGGGCGACAGCAACATTGGAGCGACTTATCTCGGTCTTTCGGATGCAGCAACCGCGGCACAGCGCGGCTACCTTCTCGATATGACTCAGCTTGAGAACATTAACCTTGAGGGCGAGTGGTGGACACAGTCGCTTAACAAGGCTTGGTCCATCGGCGGCGCGCAGTACTTTGCAACCGGCGCGATCACCACGGTTGATGACCAGGCGATCCGTACCATGTTCTTCAACAAGGACATCATCGCAGAGCACAACCTTAAGACCATTTACGAGCTCGTTGACGACAACGAGTGGGTATATGAGAAATTCTTCGAGTATTCCGAGATCGCAAAGAAGGATGACGGCGACGGACAGGTATCTCTCACCGATACCTTCGGTGCTTGCGCGCAGACAACTCTCGGCTTTATGCTGACCATGAGCTCGGGCGAAATGCTCGTAGGCAAGGATGCCGACGATTATCCCGTTATCGCCGCTACCGAAAATGCTACTCGTTTTATTGACGTAGTAACCTACCTTACCGAAAAGATCTCCGGCAATACCGCGATCTATCAGGGCGACGATCAGGTCATCCGTGACCTCTTCGGTAACAATCAGTCCCTCTTCTACGCAGAGGTACTTATGCACGCGCAGACTATGCGTACCAACTATGAGATCAACTTCGGTATCATTCCGATGCCCAAGTACAATTCCGAGCAGGAGAACTACTATCAGTACTCCACCGGTAGAAACACCACCGTTGTCGGCTTCCCGCACACCGCAACCGGCGACCTGCTTGAAATGTCCACCTTCCTCGTTGAGGCGATGGCTGTAGAGTCCGTCAATACCGTAAAGCCCGCGTACTATGACATTTGTCTTAAGGGCAGATACGCAGACGATGCGGAATCCGTTTATATGCTTGATATCGTTACCACCAGCGTTGCCACCGACTTCGCAGAGATCTTTGCTTGGGGCGGCTTCCATTCCACCGTTCAGAGCGCGATCACCTCGGGCTCTCCCATTGCAAGTATTCTCAAGAAGAACGCAGTTGCCGCTGAAAAGCTTATGAAGAAGGCTATTGAAGATTTCCAGAAGCTGAACTGATAAACTTAAGAATTAGGAGATTAGGTTATGAAAAAAGCATTGACCCGTTTGACCTCTTTATTCCTTTTAGTTGTGATGCTTGCATCCGCAGTTGCCTGTGCCGATTCCGGAGCGGGCGAGGAGACCACCGCTCCTACGCAGACCGCGGCGATTGCCGATACCGCTGCCGCTACAGAACCCGAAACCACCGAGATCAATGCCGAGAACATTCTCGGTCCCGAGGATTTCGGCGGCGAGACACTTTTGTTCTATTCCCGTAAGTACAACGGTGCGTGGTCGAGCGACCTCATCGTAAAGGAAGAGGACGGAACGATCGTTAACAACGCGATCTACAGAAGAAACGCAAATCTCTCCGCGCTTTATAATTGCAACTTCGAGCAGATCGAAAGCGGCCAGCGCGACTGCCTTAACGATTTCGTAAACGTCATCTCCTCGGGCGACAGCGACGTCGGAGCCGCTTACCTCGGTCTTTCGGATGCCGCAACCGCGGCACAGCGCGGATACCTCCTCGATATGACTCAGCTTGATAATATCAACCTTGAGGGTGAGTGGTGGACACAGTCGCTTAATAAGGCTTGGTCCATCGGCGGCGCGCAGTATTTCGCAACCGGCGTTATTACTACAATCGATGACCAGGCAATCCGTACTATGTTCTTCAACAAGGATATGATCGCGGAGCATAAGCTCAAGACCATCTATGAGCTCGTTGACGATAACGAGTGGGTTTACGAGAAATTCTTCGAGTACTGCGAGATCGCAAAGAAGGATGACGGCGACGGACAGGTCGGACTCACCGACACCTTCGGTGCTTGCGCACAAGGCTTCGGCTTTGTAATGACTATGGGCTCGGGCGAAATGCTCGTAGGCAAGGATGCCGAAGATTATCCCATCATTGCCGCTACCGAAAACGCTACCCGCTTCATTGACGTTGTATCCTACCTTACCGAAAAGATTTCGGGTAATACCGCGCTCTATCAGGGCGAGGGCACGACCGTTCGTGAACTCTTCGGCAACAAGCAGTCTCTCTTCTATGCGGAGGTTCTTGCCGAGGCTCAGACTATGCGTGCCGGATATGAAGTCAACTTCGGTATCATACCTATGCCCAAGTATAATTCCGAGCAGGAGAACTACTATCAGTACTCCACCGGCAGAAATACCACCGTTATCTGCTTCCCCCATACTGCAAAAGGCGATACTCTCGATATGTCCACCTTCCTCGTTGAAGCTATGGCTATCGAATCCATCACGACAGTAAAGCCCGCTTACTACGACGTTTGTCTTAAGGGCAGATACGTAGACGATGCGGAATCCGCTTATATGCTTGATATCGTTACTAACTACGTTGCAACCGATTTTGCAGAGATCTTCGGTTGGGGCGGCTTCCATTCGACCGTTCAGAGCGCGATTACCGCGGGTTCTCCCATCGCAAGTATTCTTAAGAAGAACGCAGTTGCAGCTGAAAAGCTTATGAATAAAGCTCTCGAAGATTTCCGAAAGCTGAAATAATAAAAACCTGAAAATTAAGGAGATTAGGTTATGAAAAAAACATTAACCCGTCTGACTTCGTTGTTTCTTCTTATTTTAATGATCATTTCCGCCGTTGCCTGCGCTGATACAGGTTCCGCAGGGGATGAAACTACCGCTCCTGCTCAGACCGAGGCGGGCGCAGATACCGTAGGCGCTACCGAACCCGAGACAACTGCTATCAATGCAGAGAATATTCTCGGTCTCCGTGATTACACGGGCGAAACGCTCACCTTCTTCAGCCGTATCTATAACGGCCCTTGGGGAAGTGACATTTCGGCAGAAGACATCAACGGTACCGTTCTCAACGACGCTATCTACAAGAGAAATTCCACTATTTCCGAAAAATACGGCATCACCATCGAGGAGCAGGAGAGCGGAAACATCACCTTCCGCGATCAGGTAGGCAACCGCATCGCTTCGGGCGATACCTCCTATCAGGTGCTCTATATGGGACTTGCCGACGCGGCGTTTGCATCCCAGTCTGGTTATCTGCTTGATCTCACCGAGATGGAGAACATCAATCTTGATGGTCAGTGGTGGACACAGTCCTCGAACGATGCCTGGACCATCGGCGGCAGACAGTACATAGCGACCGGCGCGATCACCACCACTGACGACCGCGCAATCCGTACCATGTTCTTTAATAAGGATATGATCGAGGAACTCCAGCTCGAGACCATCTACAACCTCGTTGACAGAAACGAGTGGGTTTACGAGAAGTTCTTCGAGTACGTTGAGGTCGCAAAGAGAGACGACGGCGACGGCGTTGCTACCCTCAACGACGTTTACGGCGTATCCGCGCAGGTTACATTCGGCTTTATGATGACCATGGCGTCCGGCGAAATGCTCGTTCAGAAGGACGCAGACGATCTTCCTTACCTTGCAGTTACCGATAACCCCCGCTTTATCGACGTTGTAAACTACCTCACCGAGAAGATTGCGGGCAATGACGGCGTATATCTCGGCGCTGACCAGGATATCAGAGACCTTTTCGGCAACGGAAACTCTCTCTTCTGGGCAGAGGTTCTTAATCACGCGGAAACTCTCCGTCTGAATTACGACCTCAACTTCGGTATCATCCCGATGCCCAAATACACCGCAGATCAGGAAAACTACCATCAGTACACCACAGGTTACTGTAACACCGTTATCTGCTTCCCGACCACTACCAAGGATAACGAGCTTGATTTCGCTTCCTTTATGGTAGAGGCGATGGCGATCGAGTCTGTTGAGACCGTAGTTCCCGCGTACTACGACGTATGCCTTAAGGGCAGATACGTTGATGACGCTGAAAGTGCGGCAATGCTCGATATCATCACCACGAGCGTATCCTCCGACTACGCAGAGATCCTCTCCTGGGGCGGCTTTAAGACTACCGTTCAGGACGCTATCTCCGCAGGTACTTCGATCACCACCATTATCAAAGGTAATTCGCCTATGACCAAGAAGGCGATCGAAAAGTCTATCGAAGCATTCCAGAAGCTTCCTTAAATAAAAATGCTCGGCTGTTGCTTTCGCAACAGCCGAAGCTTTAGAGTCATTCCACGTCTTTGCCGTCAGCGGATGAGCTGTCGACGATCGCTTCTCCGAGAATGTAGGCGATAAGTACGCCCGCGGCGGAGATTATTGCGGTAACCTCGGTTATCACCGATTCTCCCGCGCCGCAAAATACCGCGACTGCACCGACTAAGCTCGCGAGTGCCGCCCAGAATTTGCGCGAGGAGAGCTTACGCTTCCAATCAATTCCCATTTCCCGTCTCCTTTCTGCCCTCACTGACCTCAAGCAGGCAGAGGCGCGTTTCGTGATCACCGATCTTCTCGTAGAAAACGCGGTTCTTTTCGGATTGCGTGTGAACGCTCTCGTTGAGATTATCAACGGCATCCTCAAGAGATGTGAGCGTGCGGTTGAGCTTTGTTACGATCTTGAAGATTGCTATAAGCGAGCCGCAAAGGGTCATAAGACCCGTCAAAATTTCCCAAGTCATTTAATATTTCCTTTCAAGATGTACCCGACTTGGCACTATTATACATCAAAACACAAACCCGTGACTGACAGAAAGCTGTCAAAAGGATAAAAATGAAAAAAGAAACAAAGAAACCCGATACCGCGCGCGGAGCGCTTGTTGCCTCCGAGCTTGAAAAGCTCTATCCCGATTCCGCTTGCTCCCTCGATTGGGGCGGTGGAGAAGCATGGAAGCTGATGGTCATGGGCAGACTTTCCGCCCAATGCACCGACGCGCGTGTCAATATAGTTTGCAAAGACCTTTTTGAAAAATATCCGACGCTCCCCTCGCTTGCCGATGCCCCGCTTGCAGATATTGAAAATATCGTCCGCCCCTGCGGTCTTTACCGCACCAAGGCGGCATCGATCAAGGCGGCTTGCATCAAGCTTCTCGACGAATACGGCGGAGAATTGCCGCGCGACGTTGATAAGCTCTGCGAATTCCCCGGCGTGGGCAGAAAGATCGCAAATCTCCTCCTCGGCGACGTTTTCGGTATTCCCGGCATAGTTGCCGATACGCACTGTATCAGAATCTGTGGCAGACTCGGATTTTATCCCGAAGAGCTGAAAGATCCTCTCAAGGTTGAGCGCATACTGACCGATGCGATCCCCAAGGAATACCAGACCGACACCTGTCATCGACTCGTTGATTTCGGCAGAGACATCTGCCGCGCACAGTCCCCGAGATGCGATGCCTGCCCCGAGGCATTGAAGGATATATGCACGCATCAAAAAAATAAATAATGTACTAAAAGCGGCTGATTCACTTTTGCTTAATGAATCAGCCGCTTTTAAATATTTATTTGTTAAGCTTTTCGCATTCTTCTACAAGCTCAGCTTCGCCGAAAACGTAAGCTCCGTTGCAGAATCTGCAAGTCACCTCAAGCTCGCGTGCCTTGCCCTCGGCTTCCTGTTCGTCGAGGAGCTTTTTTACGTCCTTTTCGCCGAGCGAAGCAACCGCGTGGAGCATTCTCTCGCGCGAGCAGGTGCATTTGTATTCAACCTCATTTTCGTCGAAAATATCGTATTCGATGCCATCAAACGCTATATTGGCGATATCTTCGAGCGAAAGTCCCTGCTCAAAGAGGCGAGAGACGTTTGAAAGCGCGGGCGCGTTCTTTTCGATCTTCGAAATGATCTCCTCGTCCGCGAAGGGAAGAAGCTGGATCATAACTCCGCCCGCAGCAAGGCAGGTGAGGTCGCGGTCAACGAGCACTCCGAGTGCGCAAAGGGTGGGTAGCTGCTCGCTTTCGGCATAGTAGCGCGCGATATCCTCGGCAACCTCGCCCGTGGTGATCGGGATCGAGCCGCTGTAGGGCTCGCCGTCGCCGTTATCGCGGACTACGGTGAGAAGTCCCTCGCCGACTGCTCCGCCAACGTCAAGCTTGCCGACAGAGTTGAGGGGGAGCTCAACGTCGGGGTTGGTGATATATCCGCGAACGCATCCGAGCCAATCGGATACGGCGAGAATTCTGCCCGCAGGTCCGTCGCCCGCGAGAGTGAGAGTCAGGGTGTCCTTTTCCTCGCCCATCATAATTCCCATAAGGGAAGCGGCGGTGAGAAGTCTGCCGAGCGCGGCGGTTGCGGTTGCGCTTGTATTGTGGTATTCGTGAGCTGTGTTAACTATATCGCGCGAGTCGATGACGCTGATTCGCGCAGAGCCGTCGCGTGAAAGCGCGCGGAGAACTTTTGACTTTTTGATTTCCATTTTAATATTCCTTTACTTGATTGCCCTTGCGGCAAAGTAGAATTTTGAATCGGTTTTTGAGACTCTTTTGAAACTGGTGTTTCCGAAAACACCGCAGATCTCAAAGCCCGCGTTTTTGAGCTTTTCCTCGATCTCGGCGCGGGTGTAGCAACGCTCCTGCCATTCCTCGTCGCGACGGGAATATATCTCGATTCCCGCCTCCTGTTCGGTGAAAACGCTGAGCGAAAAACGGCATATTCCGCGCTTTTCGGAATAATCGTTTTGCCAATTGCAGAAGACCGCGCATCCATCCTCGGTCTCAGCCTCAAGCTGATAGGAATTCTTTCCGTATTCGCGCTCAAATCGCGTGGGAGTGTTCATATCGAAGATGAAAAGACCGTTCGGATCGAGGTAATTATGAACGAGCGAAAAGCACTTCTCAAGCTGTCCTTTTTTCGTCAGATGGTTGAGAGAATCGAGAGAGCAGAGAACGGCTCCGACGGTGCCGTAAAGCTCGAAGGACGTGATGTCTTGCAGAAGCAGAAGGACGTCCTCGGGGCAGTTCTTACGAGCGGTCGAAAGCATTTCGGGCGAGAGATCGATGCCCGTCATATCGTATCCGCGCTCGGCAAGGATCGCGGTCAGTATTCCCGTTCCGCAAGCGAGATCGAGAACGAGCTCGGGGCGCTCGGGAAGAAAACGGTCGAAGCATTCCTCGGCAAAATCCGCCCAGGAGTCATAATCGATGTCCCCGTTGAATATATCATAAACGTGCGCAATTGCGCTGTATCCCTCGGCGTTATTCATTTGCAAGCCCCATGGGAGAGAAGATGCGGTAGACATTGCCCGCACCCATTACGACGATGGCGTCGCCGGGGCGTACCTCTGCGGCAAGGATGGCGAGTGCTTCATCGAAGCTTGCGCAGTAGCTTGCCTTTGCGCCTATCTCGCGGGCGAGCTTGAGCGAGCTTACGCCGAGATTGTCTGTTTCTCGTGCGGCGTAGATATCCACGAGCAGAACTCTGTCCGCGACCGAAAGTGCGGTGATGAAATCATCCCAGAGCGCGGCGGTGCGGCTGTATGTGTGCGGCTGATAGATGCAGAAGATGCGCCCGAATCCCATATCGCGGAATCCGCGGAGAGTGACCGATATCTCGGTCGGATGGTGCGCGTAGTCGTCGTAAACGTCCACGTCCTGCCACTTGCCCTTGTATTCCATACGTCTGCCCGCGCCGAGATAGAGCGACAGACCCTCTGCAACGGTATCGGGGTCGAGTCCGCAAAGCATAGCAGCGGCAAATGCGGCGAGGGCATTGTAGATATTATGTCTTCCGGGAACCGAAAGATTGACGTGCGCGGCGAAGATGCCGCGGAAATAAATGTCAAAGGACGCCATTCCCGAGATATATTCGATATTTTCCGCAGTATAGTCGCATCCCTCGGACAGTCCGAAGGTTACGGGGGTTCCAACGTAGCCCGCCATGGCAAGACGGACGTTCTCGTCGTCACCGTTGACGACGGCAAAGCCGTCCGCGCCCGTGATCGCGGCGTAATCCGAGAAGGAACGGCGCACCTGCGTGATGCTCTTGAAGTAATCGACGTGGTCGAGCTCTATGTTAAGTATAACGGCAATGCTTGGGTTGAAGTCGAGGAAAGAATCCATATATTCGCAAGCCTCGAAGATGAAGTGATCGCCGCTTCCGATGCGGTATGCTCCGCCCATTTCGGCGAGAGTTGCGCCCGAAAGCACCGTCGGATCACCGCCCGCGTGCATAAAGGAGAGAGCGCACATCGAGGTGCAGGTGCTCTTTCCGTGCATACCCGAAACGCCGACGCGGTTGCGGTAGCCCGTCATAATGAATCCGAGAAAGTCCGCGCGAGAGATACAGGGGATACCCTTGGCGATCGCCGCCGAATATTCGGGGTTGTCGGGCGCAATGGCAACGGTATAAACGACCGCCTCGTAGCCCTCGATATGACTTGCCTCGTGGGAGTAGAATATCTCAATCCCTGCCTCGGCGAGACGGTCGGTGAGCGCGGTCTGCGTCTGATCCGATCCGCCGACGCGGTAGCCGCGAATATGCGAAAGATGGGCAAGCGAGGACATATTTATGCCTCCGATGCCGATGAAGTAGATGCTTCGGATGCCCGAAAGGATCTCTCCGATCCTTCTCACTCCGTAGTGCGTATTGTTTACAGACATATAAGTCTCCGTTCTGCCGAGCTTTGTCGGCGTAAATTCTGCAAAATTAGAATGCCCTCAATTTAATTTGTTGTCACTTTTCACAGAAAAATTTATTTTTGTTTGAATATCCGTCACAAAAGTAGTGTATACTATAATTGTTAGCAAAAATATTGAGCCCAAGGAGTAAAAAAATGGAAATCACCGACGTAAAAATCAGAAAGCTTTTTGACGAAGGCCCCATGAAGGCAATTGCCTCCGTCACTCTTGACAATCAGCTTGCGGTTCACGATATCAAAGTTATTTCCGCAAGAGAGAAGCTTTTTATCGTAATGCCCAGCCGTAAGAATCCCGACGATACCTTCAGAGATATCGTTCACCCCATCAACGCTTCTTTCCGTGCGGCTCTTGAGAGCGCAGTCCTTGCCGCTTTCAACGAGGCACTTGAAAATGCTGAGGCTGAAGAAAATACTGAGGATCCCGTTACCGTGTGATCCGATTAAGGCATCTCCGAGGAGGTGCCTTTTTTATTTTTATCTGAATGTGCCGTGGGAGGGAAGCACCTCTCCACCGCTGAAGCTGAGAAGTCCGAAGCTGTATACGGGGCCCATACCGATGCTTCCGGGGTTGAAAACGAGAAGCGGACGGTCGGTCTCGCCGATGTAATCGAGTGTTGTTCCCGCAGGGATGTATTGGCTGTACGGACCGTGGGTATGACCGAAAAGGATGATATCCGCGCCTTTTTCGTAGCCCGCCGCGATGAGGCGAGAGAGCCCGTACTTGACGTCGTAGCGGTGTCCGTGCGTCATAAAGATCTTTTTGCCCTCGAACTCGGTAAAAGCGAATTGCTGAGGACGGTATCTGCGGTCGCTTCCGACCCAGCCGTAGTATTCACCGTTGCCTTCGATGAAGATGAGGGGCTTTTCGTAATGCTCGGGGAAGGAACGTGAAAGGTCGCAGGCTCCGTCGCCGAGATGGACGAACATATCCGCGTCACGGTGCATTTCGAGTGCTTTATTCATTTGTTCGCTGTTATTGTGCGAATCCGAAAATACCAGAATTTTACGCGTCATAAGCCTCGCCTCCTTGAGCATATAGACATACATTATATATTATAACATTTATTTATTTGTTTGTCTACCCGTTTTTGAAAATTCACGCATTAAATTTGCCGGCATATACTGTAATGAAAACGGAAAGAGAGGTATTTCCAATGGAATTTGACAGAAACGCGCTTTCGCGCCTGCTTTCGCTGAACGACGCCCAGCTTAAATTTCTTGTAAACAAATTTGCGCGCGATTACGGCCTCGACCTTGCAAGCTACAACGTGACCGAGGGCGATATTACGAGTGTGCGCCGCGCTCTTGCAAATCTCAGCGACGCTGAGCTACGCGATCTCGGACAAAAGCTTTCGGGAGGCAGAAGATGAACGAGGGCTCGCCCGACCTTGGAGCAATGGTGACAAAGCTGCTCGGAAACCCCGAGCTTTTGTCGCAGATCGCGTCGACCGTTGGCGTGGATATGCCGCCCGCCGAGGGCAAGGGCGACACACCCAAGGCGGAGGCAACGCCAGTGAGCGCGCCGAGTGCGGAGGGGCTGCTCTCGCTTATCGGCGGCTCGGGCGGTAAAAGCTCGGGCGGCGGCTTGGGCAGAAGAACGGCACTTCTCACCGCGCTCAAGCCCTTCTGCAACGAGCACCGATGCCGCACCATCGACTATATGATAAGCATTTCAAGGCTTTCCGAGAATCTTATCCCACCGAAGAGAGGTTGAGCTGTGTATTCAAGACAACAGAGAAACGGAAGAGAAGAGATATCAGTCGAGCTTCCGCGCGATTACAGCGGAAACGCCTTTTTGCCCTTTCCTCCGCGCCGTGAGCCGCCAGTGTGCGCGACGGAGATTCAACATTGCGAGGAAAGAAAAGAAGCCGAATGTGTGCCCCCAAAAAAGGAAGAGTGCGAGGAATGCGTTGCTACCGATCACGTGGAAAAGGAGTGCCGGCACGAGGAAAGCCGACCGCCCGTGCTTTCAGGGCTTGGAAACCTTTTAGGCGGTAACATAGGACTTGAGGAGCTTCTGCTTCTCGGCGTGATCTTCCTTATCTTCACAGACGAAAATTTACGCGACAGCGAGCTTCTTATATGCCTTTTGCTGATACTTTTTATCTGAACATAGCCGACGTTCTTTACGGGACGTCGGCCTTTCTTTCTTCAAAAAAATTGTAAAAGTTGAAATCCGCTCTTGCATTTGGCTAATATTTGTAGTATAATAATTATGTATTGTTATTTTTGCGCCATACGGCGTAATTTGGGGGTTAATATGCATCAGATCGGATTTGATAATGACAAATACCTGCGCCTGCAGTCACAGCATATAAAGGAGCGAATCGACCGCTTCGGCGGAAAGCTCTATCTCGAATTCGGAGGCAAGCTTTACGATGATAACCACGCATCGCGCGTGCTTCCCGGCTTCCAGCCCGACAGTAAAATGAAGATGCTCCTTGAGCTTAAGGACGAGGCAGAGATCGTTATCGTTATAAGCGCGGGAGATATTGAGAAGAATAAAAAACGCGGAGACCTTGGTATTACTTATGATGCCGACGTGCTTCGTCTTATCGACATCTTCAGATTCTTCGGACTTTACGTCGGAAGCGTTGTTATGACGATGTATGAATCCCAGCCCGCCGCGCGCACCTTCCGCACGAAGCTTGAGGCTCTCGGCGTAAAGGTGTACCGTCACTATCCTATCGAGGGCTATCCCGCAAATATCGAGCACATCGTGTCCGAGGAAGGCTACGGAAAGAACGACTTTATAGAAACCGAGCGTAAGCTCGTTGTCGTCACCGCCCCCGGTCCCGGAAGCGGTAAGATGGCTGTTTGCCTTTCTCAGGTTTATAATGAAAACAGACGCGGCGTTCAGGCGGGTTATGCAAAGTTTGAGACGTTCCCGATCTGGAATCTGCCCCTCAGCCACCCGGTAAATATTGCTTATGAGGCGGCTACGAGCGATCTCAACGATAATAATATGCTCGACCACTTCCACCTTGAGGCATACGGTGAAACGACCGTTAACTATAACCGCGATATCGAGATATATCCCGTTCTTGCCGCAACCTTCGAGAAGATCTACGGCTCTTGCCCCTATAAGTCCCCCACCGATATGGGCGTAAATATGGTCGGAAACTGCATTGTAGACGATGAAGTAGTCCGCAAAGCTGCGTGCCGCGAGATAGTCAGAAGATATTATAACTCTCTCGTTGCCGTCCGAAACGGCGAGGAAGCGAAGGAGGTCGTGTATAAGCACGAGATCCAGATGAAGCAGGCGAAGACGTCGCCCGCGGATCGTCCCGTTATCGCAGCCGCACTTGCAAAGCGGGATGAGATCGGTGAGCCTGCCGCCGCTATTGAGCTCCCCGACGGAAGAATCGTCACGGGCAAGAACTCGAAGCTCCTCGGCGCAACCTCAGCAATGCTTCTCAATGCCATCAAGGCGCTTGCGGGAATTCCCGACGATCAGCACCTGATGCCCCCCGAGATCATCGAGCCTATTCAGCATCTTAAGGTCGAGCATCTCGGCAATCACAACCCCCGACTTCACACCGACGAGGTGCTCGTTGCGCTTTCCGTCTGCGCCGTCAATTCCCCCGATGCCGAGCGCGCGATAGAGCAGCTTGCAAATCTCCGAGGCTGTGACGCTCACTCGACTGTAATTCTTTCTCACACCGACGAAAATCTTCTCAAAAAGCTCGGAGTTAACATCACCTACGAGCCCTATTACCAGACCAAGACGCTTTACCATAAGAAATAACTTCCTTGTGGCGCGTCGGTCACGCAACCAAAGGAGTTCAAATGAACAATAATCAAAATCAAAATCAGCGCACGGCTGACGCTTCGGCTCCGCGCCGCAAGCCGGGTGACAAGAATACGATGACACAAATAATGTCGGCGCTGCCGTTCGTTATTGCGTTGCCGCTCTGCCTGATCTTTCTTGAGATAGTCTCTCATCTTATATTGTTTTCAGAGCTTACCGCATCGTTTTTTGCTTATACGATCTTTTTCAGCATAGCGGGCGGTATGGTAGTTGCCCTGCTTTGCACGATATTCAGCAAGCGGATCAATTATATAATCAGCCTCGTTCTGATCGGTGCGGCGTCTGTGCTTTGCTGTATTCAGGTAGTATATTCATCCTTTTTCCCGGGATTCTTCTCGCTGACTGCCATTGGCAACGCGGGAAATCTTGCGGATTATATGAGGAATACGATCCTTACGGTCTTTGCAAACCTTCATTGGATAATATTGCTGTTCGTACCGTTTATTCTTTTCGCAGTATTCGGAAGAAGCGTGCTGACGGCACATAAAATGAATTGGACTCTCCGTGCGATTTGCGCGTCTTGTGCGGTGTGCTTCTTTTTCCTCGGTGGCGCATACGTCAACACGCGCGACGATGATT
This sequence comes from Eubacteriales bacterium, assembly GCA_045636385.1. Lineage (GTDB taxonomy): Bacteria > Bacillota > Clostridia > Oscillospirales > CAG-272 > CAG-390. Next base: position 1,628 of record JAZTXK010000015.1, on the reverse strand, counting down.
ACGGAGATAAATTCGCATACCGAGAGGGATTTTGGGTAAACGACTCTATTGGACGCTTCGGAGTTCTTACGACCGCACGCCTTGAGATACAGTATTTGCTGTTCGGCAATGAGGTTGAGGACATGCCCGATGACACCGATTTTTTAGACAACGACACGACAGCCATCCGCGGTGAAGATATCTTCGGAACGAAGGACCCTCTCACCACCACTCCTCCCGTGACAGCCGCTCCCCCTGTCGGAACGGATACTCCCGAAACGGGAATAGGAACTGGAACCGACAGCGGTACCTCAGGCGAAACTACTGCACCCCTGCCGCCTCCTCCCGTCGAGATCGACAGAAGTCCGCAGCGCATGGATATCGATTTTGATGCCTTGATCGCTAAAGCGAATAAGAACGGGCAATCTTCTCTCGCCAAAACTCTCAAATTCCTTCAAAGCCGCGAGGGAACTAATAAGAATGAGTTCACTGGACTTTTTGAAGGAAAAAATCTGATCTTCATCACGGTCGAAGCGTGGGCACCCGCGGCGATCAACGAAAAGCTCATGCCCACTCTTTACAAAATGAAGAACGAGGGCTTTGTTTTCGATAATTACTACTGTGGTATCTGGTACGGAAGCACGGCGACCGGTGAATATTCGAATATTACCGGCAATTTCTACTATTCCGACGTCTGTATGGAGAACAGCTCAAAGACCTATCAGCCCTTCGCTCTCGGCAATATGCTTAGTAAGGAAGGCTATACCTGCTCTGCATTCCATAATCACGATTATGAATTTTACAGACGCGATCTTTCCCATCCGAATTTCGGATACGATTGGTACGCTATCGGAAACTATTGGACGAAGGGCACCGATTTCACGTCAGGATGGCCCACGTCCGACCACGAGCTTGCCCTCAATTCGCTAAAATTTATCAGTGCGGATAAGCCCTTCCATCTTTATTATATGACGACGTCGGGACATTGCTTTGAAACCTTTGAAGGCAACAAAATGTCGGCAAAGCACAGAGATCTCATTATGTCCACTATCGGAAACGATTATAAGAACACGCTTTCGCTTTCCTATATCGCAAGCCAGTATGAGGTCGAGCTTATGGTCAAGGAACTTTACGATCAATGCGAAAAGCTCGGCATCCTTGAGGACACCGTGTTCGTAATGGCACCCGACCACTTTCCCTATTCGCTGAGCGAGAATGAGTCCGCCAATATCAAAACGCTGGCGGAGCTGTACGGCCTCCCCGAAAAGGATATTCATAAGAACTACGAGCTCTACCGCGCACCGCTGATCATCTGGTCAGGCTCGATGAAGCAGCCCGTCAAGGTAGATAAGGTATGCTCCTCGATCGATATTCTTCCCACGGTGCTCAACCTCTTTGGACTTGAATATGATTCAAGAATCATTGCAGGTCAGGATATTCTTGATCTCGGAACCGAAGGCATCGTGCCCCTTTGTATGCTTAATCCCACCGATGCGCACAATTTCATCACCGATTACGGATTCTTCAACATTAAAACGAAGAAATTCCATTTGTTCGAGGGATACAGCATCAACGATGAGAATATGTTGAAGGCTTATCTTGATCCCAAGAGAGATTATATGTACAATATGAGAATTCAGATCCCTAAG
>JAZTXK010000014.1:0-38797 GCA_045636385.1 Eubacteriales bacterium | reverse complement strand
ACTAATGCGAGAGCTTCAGCTCTCGCTTCCGTGCTTCAAAACGGTGAAGCTCTGCTTCTCCGTTTTGGACAGAGTCAATACTTCCCGAATGTAGGGAAGTATTGCGCTCTGTCACCCCCGCGCTCCGCAGAGCGCGAAATGTGCATAGAGATTTCGCTTGGGTAAACCGTATACCCACCCTTCCCCTCCCGCAAGCGGGCGGGCTTTAGTTTAGATCGCGGATTTCGATGTTCAGCGTTTTGAACTTCGCGGATGAGTAAAATAATATCAATGTGGGATTAATTTAATATTTTTCGTAGGGACGGCGGCTCTGGGATGATATAACGAATGTGATACTTTGATAACAAGATTGAAGGAGCGCAAACCTTCCCGCGGAAGGTTTGACTCCTTCCGAACAGCCGACGGGGCGTCGTCTGTTCGAAGCGCGGAGAGTTTTTCGCCCTCTGCGGAGGGCGACTTAAGGAACTTTTTGAAAAAAGTTCCTTAAGAAACCTCAAAAACTTTTATTATTCGCGCGGCTCTGGCGGTTTTCCGTAGGAAAATGGAGGCGTAAGCCGACAAGACAGAGTCGCAGCTTGCCGAAGGCAAGCATACTTTTCTGAAAAAGTTCGATCAAAACTTTCCGCTTTGTTAGTCAAATCGTTAATTTATCCCTTGCCGTTCCAGCAATAAGTGCAGAGCTTCTCTTTGTCGATTCCGATCGACTCGACGATGCCGTCGAGTGTCTGGAAGTCGAGGGATGCGAAGTTGAGCTTCTTGCAAAGCGTTTCGCGGAGTGCCTTGCCGCGCTCTGTCGAGCCGTCCGAGTATTCGTCGATATGGTTCACGCCCTCTTCGCCCTCAAGCTCGAGGATGATGCGGCGCGCGATAAGCTCGTCCGCGCTTCTCGAGGGGGAGAAATGCAGGTATTTGCAACCGTACATGATCGGCGGGCATGCGCTTCTCATATGAACCGACGCCGCGCCGTTGTCGTAAAGGAACTCAACGGTCTCGCGAAGCTGTGTTCCGCGGACGATAGAGTCATCGACGAAGAGCAGATTCTTGCCCGTGATCAGCTCGCTGACGGGGATCAGCTTCATCTTTGCCACCTTCGCGCGGTTGACCTGCGAGGGTGTGGTGAAGGATCTCGGCCAGGTGGGAGTGTACTTTATGAAGGGACGCGCGAAGGGGATGTGGCTCTCGTTTGCGTAGCCGATCGCGTGGGGAGTGCCCGAATCGGGAACGCCGCAAACGTAGTCGATGCCCTCGGTCTTGCCCTCGGCAACCTCGCGCTTCGCCATAATCGAGCCGTTGCGGCAACGCATACACTCGACGTTTACGTTTTCGTAATCCGAGGTGGGGTAGCCGTAATAGGACCAGAGGAATGCGCAGATCTTCATTTCTTTTCCTGGCTCGGCGAGAACGGTCACGCCGTCCGCGGTGATCTCAACGATCTCACCGGGTCCGAGCTCGCGAAGATCGGAGTATCCGAGCTTCTTGTAGGCAAAGTCCTCGAAGGCAACGCAATATCCGTCCTCGCAAACGCCGAGCTCAACGGGAAGTCTGCCCAGACGGTCGCGCGCGGCAATGATCTTGCCGCAGTCGGTGAGGATGAGGATGGTTGCCGAACCGTCGATGCGGCTCTGCGCGTACTTGATTCCCTCAGAGAAAGAGGATTTTGTATTGATGATTGCGGCGATAAGCTCGGTCGAGTTGACCGCGCCGCCCGTCATAGCGTTGATATGTCCCGAATTCGACATAACCTCGGCGAGCAGCTCGTCCGCGTTATTTATCATAGCGACGGTGCAGATCGCGTAGGTGCCGAGATTCGAGCGAATGAGAAGGGGCTGGGGATCCGAGTCGCTGATACAGCCGATCGCGGAGTTTCCGCTGACCTCCTCAAAGATATTTTCAAATTTGGTTCTGAAGGGTGAGTTTGCAATGCTGTGGATCTGTCTTTGAAGACCGACCTCGGTGTTATAAGCGGCAATTCCTCCGCACCGAGTACCAAGGTGAGAATGGTAGTCGGTGCCGAAGAATACGTCGGATATAGCTTCCGAGCGCTTTGCACACCCGAAAAATCCGCCCAATTTTAACCTCGCTTATGCGAAGAAGAGCCCCGAGAGAGTCATAGGATCGATGTACTCGCCGTCCTTGTAAACTCTCATGTTGCCCGATGCGATCTCGTCGATGAGGATAACCTCGCCGTTTGCATCGTAGCCGTACTCGAACTTGATGTCGTAGAGAACGAGTCCGCGCTCTGCGAGATCGTCAGCGATGATCTTGGTGATCTTGCGGGTCATGTCAGCCATATCGTCGTACTGCTTGTCGGACATAACGCCGAGAACAACGAGGCCTTCCTTGGTAACGAGGGGGTCGCCCTTTGCGTCGTTCTTGAAGGTCATCTCAACGTAGGAGGGAAGGTCTGCGCCCTCTTCGATGTAATCGGAGTAACGGCGGAGGAAGGAGCCTACAGCCTTGTTACGGCAGATAACCTCGAGTCCCTTACCGAAGGGCTTAACGGGAACGACTTCCATAGTGGTGTTAGCGAGGTCTGCGGAGATATAGTGGGTCTTGATGCCGGCGGCATTGATCTTTTCGAAGTAGTAGATGGACATACGGAGGTTAACGTCGCCTACACCCTCGATGGTGAGTCCGACGGAGTTCTCTCCGGGATCAAATACGCCGTCCTTGCCGGTGCAGTCATCCTTGAACTTGAGAAGGTAGTTGCCGTTTTCGAGTGCGAATACGTCCTTGGTCTTGCCAGTGTAAACGAGATTGTTTGCCATTTTTTTGTTCTCCCTTTATTTTAGATGAAATTTAGATTTTCTTGGTTAAGTTTGGGTGGTTAAGTGCAGAGTGCAGAATGCAGAGTGCAGAGTTATGGTAGCTTTTCGCGGAGCGAAAAGCATTTTATTAAAATGCAAATTTCCGAGCAAAGCGAGGAAGTATTTGCCTTCGGCAAATGCCGACTCTGTCTCGGCGGCTGAACACCGCCGTTTTCCTTTGGAAAACCGTCAGAGCCGCATTCACCATCAACTAGTAACTAGCAACTAGCAACTAATTACTGAAACTTCTCCGCGATCGCTTTATCTTTAGCAAGTACTCCCTCGTACTGTGCCTGTCTATGCGCTTTAAGTCTTGCGTCGAGCTCTTCGTCCGAGAGGGCGAGGATCTGTGCGGCAAGCAAAGCGGCATTGACGCCTCCGTCGATCGCAACAGTAGCTACAGGTATGCCACCGGGCATCTGTACTGTGGAAAGAAGGGCTTCAATGCCGCCTAAATTGGTAGATTTGCAGGGAATTCCGATAACGGGCAGAGTGGTGCGCGCCGCGATTGCGCCCGCAAGGTGAGCTGCCATTCCTGCAGCCGCGATAAGTACACCTATTCCTCTTTTCTGCGCGTTCATAGCATACTCTGCCGCCTCATCGGGTGTGCGGTGTGCAGAGTAAACGTGCACTTCGAATTCGATTCCGAGCGCACTGAGGGTATTCGTAGCTTTTTCGATAACGGGAAGGTCGCTGTCGCTTCCCATAACAATACCGACTTTGTACTTCATTTTTTACCTCACTGTAAAAATAAAAAATATATATTTAATTATACTATATATGGGAGGCAAAGTCAAGAAAAATTATAAATTAATCGTAAATTTCGACAGAGAAATTTCGCGCCTTTTTCGCTCTTTCTATGGTGAATGTGACAATTCGTCAAAAGTTGTAAAAAACTTTGATTTTCCTCTTGACTAAAGGCGAAAAATAATATATAATATTATGATAGTAAATAGTAGTCGATTGTAAAATTCAAAGAGATATGAAAAAACACCTTTCAGGCGAGCAGGGCGAGCCCGCGCGCCGAGGGGAGCTGTCAAAATCGCAGATTTTGGCAAGCGGCGATAAGCGCGCGTATCTCAATTGTAAAACGAAGTTTTACAATTGGCTTTGTTTTGGAGGCAGACTGATGAAGTATTTCGATAAGGTTAAATTCATGAGTTCCGTTGATCCTTCTCTGGTCGACGGCTGTGTTGCTGTTTCCGAATTTTCCGATAAGGGTGATATTGTTGCTATTCCCGGCTTTCTCGATGTGCATGTGCATTTCCGTGAGCCGGGTTTTTCGTATAAAGAAACGGTAAAGAGCGGTTCGCTTGCGGCGGCGCACGGCGGTTATACCACCGTCTGCACGATGCCGAATCTCAATCCCGTTCCCGACAGCGTAGAAAATCTCGGTTTACAGCTTGATATAATTAAAAAGGACGCGTTGATCGAGGTCCTTCCTTACGGCGCGATCACCGTAGGCGAGATGGGCGAGAAACTTGCCGATCTCGAAGGAATGGCACCCTTTGTCGCAGGATTTTCGGACGACGGACGCGGCGTTCAGAGCGACGTGATGATGGAAGAGGCGATGAAAACCGCAAAAGCCCTCGGCAAAATGATCGTCGCGCATTGCGAGGTCAACTCCCTCCTTCGCGGCGGCTATATCCACGACGGCGAGTACGCACGCGCACACGGACACCGCGGAATCTGCTCCGAGAGCGAGTACGCGCAGATCGCGCGCGACCTCGAGCTTGTCGCAAAAACGGGATGCTCCTATCACATCTGCCACATTTCGGCAAAGGAGAGCGTTGAGCTCCTCCGTCAGGCTAAAAAGAGCGGCCTCGACGTTTCGGGCGAGACCGGACCGCATTACCTTATAATGGATGACAGCGACCTTCGCGAAGAGGGACGCTTCAAGATGAATCCCCCCCTGCGCGCGGCGGCGGACAGAGAAGCACTCGTCGAGGGCATCCTTGACGGCACGCTTGAAATGATCGCGACCGACCACGCACCCCACTCGGCGGAAGAGAAGAGCCGCGGCCTTGCGGGCAGCCCCTTCGGCATCATCGGCCTCGACTTCGCATTCCCCTGGATGTATACAAAGCTCGTTAAAACGGGCATCATTCCCTTTGAAAAGCTTATAGATTGCCTTTCCACCAACCCCCGCAAGCGTTTCGGCCTGCCCATGGGCAACTCCTTCTCGATCTGGGATCTCTCGGCTGAAGTTACGGTTGACGAAAGCTTCATCCAATCCCAAGGCAAAGCAACCCCCATCCTCGGCGAGAAGCTGCTCGGAAAGAACCTTTTGACGGTTTGCGGCGGAAAGATCGTTTGGGAAAACTGACGAGTGCAGAGTGCAGAATGCAGAGTGCAGAGTTGTGGTAAATTTCCTCACCTTCGGTTCGGAAATTAATTCAAATAATTTTGCATTGCTTTGATATTCTTACATTTTGCATTAAACACAGTTTTTAATAAAAATGCTTTTCGCTCGCGAAAAGCTACCTTAACTCTGCACTCTGCATTCTGCACTCTGCACTATGCAAGCTGCATTTTATCAATTTGATTGAATTTATGATTAAAATACAGGAGAAAGAAAATGGCAAAAAGAACAGACTTGAAGAAGATTCTCATCATCGGTTCCGGACCTATCGTTATCGGTCAGGCGGCGGAGTTTGACTATGCGGGCACGCAGGCGTGTCTGGCGCTCAAGGAGGAGGGCTACGAGGTAGTTCTCGTAAACTCCAACCCCGCGACCATCATGACCGACACCACCATTGCGGACAAGGTCTATATGGAGCCCCTCACACTTGAATATATCGCAAAGATCCTTCGCTACGAGCGTCCCGACGCGATCCTTCCCGGTATCGGCGGACAGACGGGTCTCAACCTTGCTATGCAGCTTGAGCAGAAGGGCATCCTCAAGGAGTGCCGCGTTGAACTGCTCGGCACCTCGAGCGAATCTATCGAGCGTGCAGAGGACCGCGAGCTCTTCAAGGAGCTTTGCCAGTCGATCGGCGAGCCCGTAATCCCCTCCGAGATCACATACGATCTTGAAGAGGCAAAGGCGGCGGCAAAGCGCATCGGTTACCCCGTTGTTCTCCGTCCCGCGTTCACCCTCGGCGGCACCGGCGGCGGGTTCGCTTACAGCGAGGAAGAGCTGATCGAGGTCGGCACCAACGCATTCCGTCTTTCTCCCGTTCATCAGGTTCTTATCGAGAAGAGCGTTAAGGGCTACAAGGAGATCGAGTTCGAGGTTATGCGTGACTCGAACGACCACGCAATCACCATCTGCGGTATGGAAAACATCGACCCCGTAGGCGTTCACACCGGCGACTCCCTCGTTGTCGCTCCCATTATGACCCTCTCGGATCACGATAAGAAGATGCTCAACGATTCGGCTATCAAGCTGATCAAGGAGCTCAAGATCGAGGGCGGCTGTAACGTACAGTTCGCGCTCAACCCCCACTCGAGCGAATACTACCTCATCGAGGTCAACCCCCGCGTTTCCCGTTCTTCGGCACTCGCATCCAAGGCTTCGGGTTACCCCATCGCGCGCGTTACCGCAAAGATCGCTGTCGGTATGAGCCTCGAGGAAATTCAGATCGCAAATACCAACGCGGCATTCGAGCCCCAGCTTGACTACGTCATCGCGAAGCTCCCCCGCTTCCCCTTCGATAAGTTCACCACCGCATCCAACCAGCTCGGCACTCAGATGAAGGCAACCGGCGAGGTCATGGGCATCGGTTCTAACCTTGAAGAGTGCCTCCTCAAGGGTATGCGCTCGCTCGAGGTCGGCGTTTACCACGTTTACCACGCGAAGTTCGATAATATGTCGAACGAGGAGATCCTTGAATATATCTCCACCTTCCGCGACGATAACATCTTCGCGATCGCAGAGCTGCTCGCACGCGGCATCACCGTTGAGAAAGTACACGAAATTACCCAGATCACTCCCTTCTTCCTCGAGGCGATCAAGAATATCGTCGATATGGAGGAAACCCTCAAGGCTCATCCCTTCGAGCTCGAGACCCTCACCGCCGCAAAGAAGATGGGCTTCTCGGATAAGTACGTCGCAAGAATGTGGAAGTGCACCGAGCTTGACGTCTTCAAGTTCCGTAAGGAGAAGAATCTCTTCCCCGTATTCCGTATGGTTGACACCTGCCACACCGGCGCGTATATTCCTTACTTCTACTCGTCCTACACCGGCGAGAACACCTCGATCCTTACCGATAAGAAGAAGATCGTCGTTCTCGGCGCAGGTCCTATCAGAATCGGTCAGGGCGTAGAGTTCGACTACTCCACCGTTCACGCCGTAATGACCATCAAGAAGGCGGGCTACGAGGCTATCATCATCAACAACAACCCCGAAACCGTTTCGACCGACTATACAACAGCCGATAAGCTCTATTTCGAGCCCCTCACTCCCGAGGACGTTATGAACATCATCGAGTTTGAAAAGCCCGAGGGCGTTATCGCATCCCTCGGCGGACAGACCGCGATCAACCTCGCGCAGCCTCTCCACGACCTCGGCGTCAAGATCATCGGTACCGACTGCGCCGCAATCGACCGTGCTGAGGACAGAAACGCGTTCGAAAACCTTCTTAACGAGCTCAACATCCCCCGCGCAAAGGGTAAGGCAGTTACCAAGATCGAGGACGGTATCGCGGCAGCGGCAGAGATCGGTTATCCCGTACTCGTTCGTCCCTCCTTCGTTCTCGGCGGACGTGCAATGCAGATCGTCGGCAACGAGGAGCAGCTTCGCAGCTACCTCAAGACCGCGGTTGAGATCGACGAGGACAAGCCCGTACTCGTTGACAAGTACATCAGCGGTAAGGAGGTCGAGGTCGACGCTATCTGCGACGGCAGAAACGTATTCGTTCCCGGCATCATGGAGCTCGTTGAGCGCACCGGCGTCCACTCGGGCGACTCGATCAGCGTATATCCCCCCTTCTCGATTTCCGATAAGGTCAAGGGAATCATCCTTCAGTATGCAAAGAAGCTCGGTCTCGGCATCGGCATCGTAGGTCTTTACAATATCCAGTTCATCGTCGACGAGCACGATGACGTATATATCATCGAGGTTAATCCCCGTTCCTCGCGTACCGTTCCCTTCCTCTCGAAGGCAACCGGCTACAGCCTCGCGGATATCGCAACCGAGGTAATCCTCGGCAAGTCCCTCAAGGAACAGGGCATCTTCGATATCTACCCCGAGGAGAAGAACCGCTGGTACGTTAAGGTGCCCGTATTCTCCTTCAACAAGCTCCGCGGACTCGACGCATATCTCTCTCCCGAGATGAAGTCTACCGGTGAAGCTATCGGTTATGACGACAAGTTCTACCGCGCACTCTATAAGGCTCTTCAGGCTTCGGGCATGAAGCTCCAGAATTACGGAACCGTATTCGCAACCATCGCGGATAAGGATAAGGAGGAGGCACTTCCTCTCATCCGCCGCTTCTACAACCTCGGCTTCAATATCGAGGCAACCTCGGGAACCGCACAGTTCCTCAAGGAGAACGGCATCCGTACCCACGTTATGAAGAAGCTCGAGGAGGATACCGACGAGATCGCGCGCGCACTCTCGCAGGGACATATCGCGTACGTTATCAACACCCGTGATATCGACTCGGTCGGCTCTGCAAACGACGGCGCACTCATCCGCCGCTACGCGACCGAGAATAACGTCACCATCATGACCTCCCTCGACACCGTAAGAGTTCTTCTTGACGTCCTCGAGGAGACCACACTTACCATTTCGACTATCGATTCGTAAAAATAACGTATACAATGCTGTCAACCTCGCGGTTGACAGCATTGCAGTAAAGTAAAGGTAGCAAATTATGAAACAATCAATCTTCACCATAAAAGAAAACCGCGCGCTGACCGATTGCGTGTGGCTGATGCGTCTTGAGGGTGACACCTCGGATATCACCGCGGCGGGTCAGTTCGTGAATATTCAGCTCGACGGGCTCTATCTGCGCCGCCCGATCTCTGTCTTCGACTGCGAGGCGGGTCTGCTTTCCATCATTTATAAGGTGGTTGGCAAGGGCACCGAGCAGATGACCACCCTCCCCGTCGGCACCGAGCTTGATATACTTACAGGACTCGGCAACGGCTACGATCTCGAAAAGGTCGGCGAAAAGCCCGTCCTCATTGGCGGCGGCGTTGGCGTTCCCCCTATGTATTATCTTGCAAAGCGACTCATCGCGGCGGGCAAGAAGCCCGAGATCGTCGTCGGCTTCAACACCGAGAGCGAGATCTTCGGCGTCGAGTTCTTTGAGGAGCTCGGTCTGAACGTCACCGTGACCACCGTTGACGGCAGCCGCGGCGTCAAGGGATTCGTAACCAACGCGCTTGACGCGATCGACTATGACTATATCTGCACCTGCGGTCCCGAACCTATGCTCAAGGCTCTTTACAGAGCGACCGAGTGCTCGGGTCAGTACAGCTTCGAGGAGCGCATGGGATGCGGCTTCGGCGCTTGCATGGGATGCTCCTGCAAGACCGTCACGGGCTACAAGAGAATCTGCAAGGACGGCCCGATCCTTGAGAAGGAGGAAATACTGTGGGAAAAATGAACGTAAATCTTTGCGGCATCGAGCTTGACAACCCCGTCATCCCCGCAAGCGGAACATTTGGCTTCGGCTATGAATTCGCAGAACTTTATGACATAAACTGCCTCGGTACTTTCTCGTTTAAGGGTACAACTAAAGACCCCCGCTTCGGCAACCCCACTCCCCGTATCGCCGAGTGCCCGAACGGAATGATCAACGCCGTCGGTCTGCAGAACCCCGGCGTGGAAAAGGTAATCTCCGAGGAGCTTCCGAAGCTCTTCCGTGTATTTGATAAAAAGGTAATGGCAAACGTCAGCGGTTTCGCCGTTGAGGACTACGCCTACACCGTTGAAAGACTCGATTCTGTCGATCAGATCGGCTGGTTCGAGGTAAACGTAAGCTGCCCGAACGTCCACGGCGGAGGAATGTCATTCGGAACCAACCCCGAGGCGGCGGCAGAGGTCACCCGCGCGGTTCGCAAGGTGACGAATAAGCCCATCATCATCAAGCTCTCGCCCAACGTGACCGATATCGTTTCGATCGCAAAGGCTTGCGAGGAGGCGGGCGCGGACGGCATTAGCCTTATCAACACCCTCCTCGGCATGCGAATCGACCTTCGCACCAAGCGCCCCGTCATCGCCAATAAGATGGGAGGCTTCTCGGGCCCCGCGATCTTCCCCGTTGCAGTGAGAATGGTTTATCAGGTTGCAAACGCGGTGAATATCCCCGTCGTCGGTATGGGCGGCGTTTCGTCCGCAGAGGACGTAGTCGAGATGATGCTCGCGGGCGCGACCGCAGTTGAGGTCGGCGCGGCAAACCTCGTCAACCCCTACGCGTGCCGCGATATCATCGCAGACCTCCCCCGCGTGATGGCGAAATACGGCATCGAGAACCTCTCCGACATCATCGGAGCGGTAAAATAAGGTGAATTAAAGACAACAACAGCGGAAAGTTTTGGTCCACCTTTTTCAAGAAGTTCACACTTGCCTACGGCAAGCTGCGACTCTGTCTTGTCGGCTCTTGCCTCCATTTTCCTTCGGAAAACCGTCAGAGCCGCACGGAGTATGAGGCGGAGCCTCATTTCAATGCAAAAGCTTCAGCTTTTGCCTCCGTGCTTCAAAATCGTGAAGCTCTGCTTCTCGATTTTGGACAGAGTCAATACTTCCCGAATGTAGGGAAGTATTGGTCTCTGTCACCCCCGCGCTCAATGATATTACAGCAATAAAGTGAATGAACGGAAGTTTTTTCACAAGTTAACTAAAATTTCACGCTTGTCGTTTATGCAGTACAGACTCCGTTCTCCTCATCCGTCAGCCTTCGGCTGCCACCTTCCCCGCTGGGGAAGGCTTATTGAGAGTCACGCTTTGCTTGTCTAAATAATGTTTAGTGCAAATATTAAATGCGCTTGAAATGTTAGGTTGAGGTTTAAGTTATTTTTATAAAACTTCACCTCTATAATCAATGTTCGCAGTTGCCTAATAAGCCTTCCCCAGCGGGGAAGGGGGACCACGGCAGTGGTGGATGAGGAGAACGGAGTCTGTACCGCACAATGGATAAGGCTCGAAAAGCGTTATTAAGTAATTAAATTTTAAGGAGATAAAAAATGGGAAAAGACGTAATCATTGCTTGTGATTTTGACTCGAAGGAAAAGGTGTTTTCCTTCCTCCAGAAGTTCGAGGGCGAGGAAAGAAAGCCCTTCGTGAAGATCGGTATGGAGCTTTACTATGCCGAGGGTCCCGAGATCGTCCGCGAGATCAAGCGCCGCGGCCACAAGATCTTCCTTGACCTCAAGCTCCACGACATCCCCAACACGGTAAAGAAGTCGATGGCAGTTCTCTCCCGCCTCGACGTTGATATGACCAACCTCCACGCGGCAGGTACGGGCAGAATGATGGAAGCCGCAATTGAGGGTCTGACCCGCGAGGACGGCACCCGCCCCATCCTTATCGCGGTAACCCAGCTGACCTCCACCGACGAGGAGACCATGAAGGAAGATCTTCTCATCAACGAGCCTATCGACAAGGTAGTTATGCACTACGCATCTGTCGCAAAGAGATCGGGTCTCGACGGGGTCGTTTGCTCTCCCCTCGAGGCGGGCAAGGTGCACGACACCTGCGGCCGTGATTTCGTAACCGTAACCCCCGGCGTTCGTTTCGCAGACGGCGACATCGGCGACCAGAAGAGAGTTATGACTCCCGCGGCAGCGAAGGAGATCGGCTCGGACTACATCGTTGTCGGCAGACCCATCACCGGCGCAGAGGATCCCGTTGCGGCGTATCGTAGATGTGTTGCGGAATTCTGCGACTGACGAAGTAGTGCAGAGTGCAGAATGCAGAGTGCAGAGTTAAGGTGAATTTCCTCGCTTTGCTCGGAAATTTTCATTAAATAAAATTGCATAGAGGATGGATATGGGAAAATCAATTGTTAAAGATAAAAGCTTTGATTTTGCTGTCAGAATTGTAAAACTCTGTCGATATCTTCGTGAGGAGAAAAAAGAGTTTATTTTATCAAAACAACTGGTGAGAAGCGGTACAAGCATTGGCGCAAACATAAGCGAAGCTCAAAGAGGGCAGACCAAACCTGATTTTTATGCAAAGATAGCGATAGCATTGAAAGAAGCAAGTGAAACAGAATATTGGATTCGTCTTTTATATGCAACCGACTATATAAATAACAAGGAATTTTCAAGCCTGCATTCCGACATTAACGAAATAATATCACTTTTAGTTGCAATTTGCAATTCAAAAGATAAAAACCAAAACGAATTATAATAAAATTATTTTTCGCCCTCGGGCGAAAAATTACCATAACTCTGCACTCTGCATTCTGCACTCTGCACTGTTATGCCCAACAAAATACAGAAGGAGAAATAATACTAACCATGGAAGCTTACAAGATAGAATTCATCAAATTCCTCGAGTCCGCCGGCGTGCTTAAGTTCGGCGATTTCACCGCTAAGAGCGGACGCAAGATCCCCTATTTCATCAACGCGGGTATGATCAAGACCGGCGACGATATCGCTAAGCTCGGCGAGTTCTATGCAAAGGCATATTTCGAGAAGCTCGGCGCAAAGAAGGCTGTTCTCTACGGCCCCGCATACAAGGGCATCTCTCTCTCGGTTTCCGCCGCAGTTGCACTCTCGAAGAACGACCTCAACGTCCCCTTCTTCTTCAACCGTAAGGAAGTCAAGGACCACGGCGAGGGCGGCGTTTTCGTAGGTTACGTTCCCCAGCCCGGCGAGGGGATCGTTATTATCGAGGACGTTATCACCGCGGGCACCGCGATCCGCGAGAGTATGGAGATCCTCTCCCACCTCGAGGGCACCAAGGTTGCCGCTACCTTCATCATGGTCGACCGCAAGGAAAAGGGCCAGGGCGAAAAGGGCGCTATGCAGGAGATCGAGGAGCAGTTCGGCTTCCCCGTATACTCGATCGTTGACGTTTACGATATCATCGAGTACCTCGAGGCTGACGAGAAGAACGCAGAAAACGTAGAGCGCATTAAGAATTATCTTAAGGTTAACGGTGCAAAATGAGAAGTTTGATTGATATTTTCGATTTGAGTGTTGAGGAAGTAAACGAACTTCTTGCCACCGCCGACGATATTATCGCCAATCCCGCAAAATATTCGGAAAAGTGCCACGGCAAGAAGATCGCTACCCTCTTCTTCGAGCCGTCCACCAGAACCCGTCTCTCCTTCGAGGCGGCTATGCTCGAGCTCGGCGGACAGGTTCTCGGCTTTGAGGCGGGCGGAAATTCCTCGTCCTCGAAGGGCGAGAGCGTTGCCGACACCGCGCGCGTAGTTTCCTGCTACGCCGATATCATCGCAATGCGCCATCCCCTCGCGGGCTCGGCTTACGTTGCATCGAAGAATGCAACCATCCCCGTTATCAACGCGGGCGACGGCTCGCACAGCCACCCCACCCAGACCCTTGCCGACCTCTGCACCATCCATCGCCACAAGGGCAAGTTCGACGGCTTGACCGTCGGCTTCTGCGGCGACCTCAAGTACGGCAGAACGGTTCACTCGCTCATTCAGGCGCTCTCGCGCTACACGGGCATCAAGATCGTATTGATCTCCCCGAAGGAGCTGAAGCTCCCCGAGTACGTTAAGTACGAAACGATCAAGCAGAACGGTATGGAATATTACGAGACCGAGTCTATGACCGAGGTAATCGGCGAGCTCGACGTGCTCTATATGACAAGAATCCAGCACGAGCGCTTCGCAAGCGAGGAGGAATATCTCCGCCTCAAGGACAGCTACGTCCTCGATATGGCAAAGATGGATCTCGCAAAGAGCGATCTCATCGTGCTCCATCCTCTGCCCAGAGTCAACGAGATCTCGACCGCGGTAGATAAGGATCCCCGCGCGTGCTACTTTGAGCAGGTACTTAACGCAAAATATATGCGTATGGCACTCATTCTCAAGCTTCTCGCGGAGAAGGATTGCGACGCACCCGAGGAGACGGGCGAATACCGCACCGACCTCACCTGCGACAACAAGGGCTGTATCGTAACCACCGAGCAGGAGCTCCCCCACATGTTCCGAAAGGGAGCGGATGGAAAGTACAGATGTCTCTATTGTGAGCACAGGGAATAAGAACAGAGTTAAGGTTAGAGTTAAGGGCAGAGGTAAGAGGGCAGAGGGCAGAGGTAAGGTAAATTTTCGCGTAGCGAAAATTTCATATCTGTAATTTTGTGCTCTGCTGATGAAACTTTGCGCTGTGCGAAAACTAAATAAGTAAATAAAAATCTCGGAGATTAAGCTAAAACTTAATCTCCGAGATTTTTTATTATTAATTGAAGAATTTCGACTTGTCGAAATTCCACCATACCTCTGCCCCCTCCCCTCTCCCCTCTCCCCTCTGCCCTCTCCAAAACCTCTACTCGCTTTTGCATCTCACCACCGTATACCCAAACGAATAGGTATTCTTGGCGAAAATCACAAGGTCGTTTTCGTCGGTTAGGAGGTTTTCGGGGGAGACGTTATCGGTTCGGATGATGTCGGTCACGCGGTAGGAGAAGCGGTTGCCTGCGGAGTCGGTGACGTATATTCCGTCGCCGCCGGTGATGAATTTCATAAAGTCGAACTGCCCCTCGGCGTCCGAGCCGCCGATGATGAGGTCGCCGCCCCACGTGCTTCCCGTCAGCCGACAGGGGTACGAGAACACCCGCAGGGGATTCCAATCGGCGCGGATCGGGAGACAGGTGCCGTAGGCGGGGATTTCGATGACGCCGATGAAGTCCTTGCCGCCGATCTCTGTTATAGGCATCGCGGTATTGATCCGTTCGTCGGGAAAGGCGTTTTGCGCCTCCGGGATGATTGCGCGAAGCTCGGAGGCGATTGCCGCCGCCCGCTTGGATGCGCTCCTTTGAACGAAAGCGGAGACAGTTGCGGCGACGACCGAAATTGCGACGAGCGCGATACCTATCACCGTCAGGGCGTCCGAAAGCCTGAATTTACGCTTCTTCATATCTTCGTCTCCAAGCCGCGATGATGAGGAGTACACCGCCCGCAAGGCTCATAGGCAAGGCAAAATGCCAGATAGAGAACGTATCGCCCGTCTGAGGTGTATCGGAACCGTCGGGCACGGGGGATTCGGTATATGCGTTAACGATTACAAAGGTTCTGACGAGTATGGCGCGTTCGCGCGAGGTGTAGGTGACGGTGTATCCCTCGGGCACGGGATTTTCAAGCACGCTCCAGCTGCTTCCGTCATTGGGCGTGATCCAGGAATAGGTCCAGTCGTCGGCGGGTGAGAGAAGACGGATATCGTCGACGGTGCCGTTTCTGATAAGTTCGACGTTGACTGAATCGGGACGCCTGCTCTCAAAGCCCTCGTCCTCCCAGAGAATGATGACCTTATACATAATCTCATCTTCGGTCTGCTTGAAGGATTCGCACTTCGGGTAAACGGCTACGTTATAGTCGTGCGAGCCGTTTTGTGAGGGATTGGGGATCATCGTCAGAAAGTTTTCGAAAATCAGGGTGTTTTCCTCTTGCTTGATCTCTACTGCGAGAGTGAGATACATTCCGGGCAGAAGATCTGCGAAGGTGACGGTTCCCGATTCATTCGTCTTTCCGACGGCGGTGGGGGCGAGGTTATACGCTTTGATAAACGCGGCGAGAGTGGATGCAACTTCATTCCATTCCGCCTGAGTAGTTATACCGTTGATCGTTACGGGGTAGTCGGCGAAAACGCCCGCGAGGGTGATCGAGCCGTCGGGCGCGACCGAGGCGATGCGGTATGTCTTGATCTCAAGATCGGAATATACCGCTCCGGCATACGAATACTGAACGGTCAGCGAGGCGGGCGCCGTGGGATCGATCGGTACAGCGTGCGCGGCGGATATCAGCGCGCACGAAAAAAGGATGAGGGCGCATATTAAGCAAACGGTTTTCTTCATTGTTGATTTAATCCTCTCCGAGTTCTTCGGGTCTGACGGGTGTCATCAGGACAACGATCATAAGTGTGAGAAGCATTGGGATCGCGACGATGGGGGTGACGATGAGGGGCTCGATTTGGTGCGCGTCGGAGGTGACGTAAATATGCCTCTCGGATGACGAATCAATAGCCCTGCCGCGCACGAGCAAGCGATGCGAATTGATGCCGTAGGGGGTGCAGGTGAGGAGAGTGCAGTAATCCTTATCTTCCTCGATGGCAAGCTCGGAAACGTCCGAGGGATCTATGACGCTTATGCGGTCGACCTGATAAGTGACGGTGCGGTCAAGCACCTTTATCTCAAACGTATCGCCGACCTCCATGCGGTCGAGGTGGGTGAAGAGCGTTGCCGACGGCAGACCTCTATGCGCCGAAACGACCGAGTGCGTGGTTTTACCGCCGATGGGCAGG
Organism: Eubacteriales bacterium; assembly: GCA_045636385.1. Classification (GTDB taxonomy): domain Bacteria; phylum Bacillota; class Clostridia; order Oscillospirales; family CAG-272; genus CAG-390. The sequence goes on along the minus strand of JAZTXK010000014.1, from coordinate 22,604 downwards.
CTCGTTCCCTCCAGATGACCCGCGGCGAAGCTGAGGACGGACTCGGAGGTGGTAAGGTAAAGCGGGATCTCGACCGAAATCTTTTCGATCTTGATATATCCGAGCATTCCCGTGCCGGTCTTATCGAGGGAATAGTAGCCGTCGAGCTTTGTGTGCTCGTAAAGAGGGGCTTTCAGCTCGGCAAGAGCGCGGTTGTATTCGCGGGCTTTCTCGAAATCCTCGGTATAGTCCTCGTATTCCGTATTCGCGAGCATCTGCTCGTAATTTATGATGGCGTTGGATTGCGTTTTTGAGTTCCAGTAGCTTGAAAGCGATGGGTATAACATCACGCAGAGACCCACGAAGAATATGGCTATCAATATAACTGTTGATAGCTTTGTTTTTTTTCTCATAGGCTTCATAGGCTTCTCCCTGACGTTATTTTTTCTGTCCGCCGCGCGTCTTTGGGCGCGGCGGACAAAACAAGATATATGATATTTGGATATCGAGAATGATTACTCAGCGATCTGAGACATTCTCTTCTTAGCGAAGAGTACAACGCCTGCGGCGAGAACTGCAAGTCCGCCGAGGGTTACGAAGAGAGTGGTACCGATACCGCCGGTGGAGGGAAGGATAGTACCGATCTGGTTGATTACCTGAACACCGCCGCTGACGTATGCGTTATCCTCAACGACCGCGTAAAGGTTTGAGTCGACGATCTCAACCGCGATAAGAGAGGGAAGCTTGTTGTATCCTGCGGGAGCCTCGGTCTCTTTAAGGAAATATTTGCCGGAATCAAGACCGTAAACGGTTACCTTGCCGTTGACCTCGATGGTTTCAATGCCGCTCTCGGTGTCGAGGGCAAGGCGGTAGGTTCCGTCATTGTTATTGATGAGGCTGATCTTGGTAGCGCCGTCAGCATTGTAGAGCTCAAATATTGCGCCGTTGAGGAGAGCGCCGCTGTTGTTGGTCTTTACGATATCGAAGCTGTAGGTGGAGACCGCAACGTCCTTTTTTGCGGTAGACAGACCGTCACCGTATGTAAGCCAAGCGGTATTCGGATTATCGGTCGGAAGAGCGTCTCCGTTGAGAACGGTGTTGTAGGAGACAACGAGCTCGCCGTCTTTTTCGAGAGTATCGCAGAATGCCTGAGTGAAGACGATCTCAAACGTGCATCCGCCGCATGCGTTGCTTGTATTTAAGCTGTAATTGCTCGCGTCAACGTCGTTACCGTTATAGGTGATAGATATGCTTGTGTCGTCCATTGTGAAAGCGACGCCCATTAAATCGTGGAGAGTATAGCCTTCAGCGCCCGTCTGAGTTATGATATCGATCTTGAAGCTTACAGTCTGACCGATCGCGGCGTCTGCGGATTTTTCCCAATCGAAGGTGGAATCCTCAAAAACGTATTTTTCGAGGGTGGGAGCGCCGTTCTTTTCCGAGATCTCTACGGTAGGCTGGGTAGAGTTGAGTCCGCAGAGAACTCCGACCGCGGAGTCAACGAGGTAGTAACCGAGAGCGAGACCGTCAAAGATGACGTCCTCTCCGTTTTCGCAGGTTGCGGCAGCAACGGGGGTGATGTTGTTTGCGGTCGCATAAGCGAGAGCGAGATCCGCGAATTCAGCGGCGGTAGCCTCGTCGTCGCTCGCGTTGGTCCAGATAACGTAGCCGTGCGCGTTTACGGAAACGTAGTCGGGGGTATTGGTGAAGAAGCCGTACCATTCGCTGCTTGAGTCGATATGATAGAAGAAGGCGTTATCCTCCGTTATTTCGAGATCAAGGAGCTTGTAGATGGAGTATGTGCTGCCGTTTATGGGGCTTTTGATAGTGATAATGCCGTTGTTTGCCGCGAAGGTGGGGGTTGCGATGAGGGCCATGATCATCATGACTGCAACAAGGATGGCAAAGAACTTTTTCATTGTTTTGTCCTTTCATAAATAAAGTTTGAGTTTGAAATTTTGGGATATGTTCCCGCGAAATATTTTCCGCGAGGAAATGTGAGATTTAATCTTTTCTCTTAAGCTTTAAGACGCATCCGCATACGAGCGAGCCTGCCATCAGAGCAAGTCCGCAGAGCATTACGGAGATGCCGCCGATACCGCCCGTGTCGGGCAGAACGTAGCTCTCACCGTAGCGGTAAACGTTTGTGACGGTGGTTTTGTAAGTCGGAGTCGCGCCCGAGACCCTTGTGACCTCGCTGTAGATCGGTTTCCAATCGTCGTTTATAGCGATCTCCTCGATCGTGTAAACGAAAGGAACGCCGTTTTCATCCGCGTAAGGAAGACCGCTGAAGGTAGCCGTCCAAGCGTTTACAGCACTCAGGGTAACCGTGCGTCCCGTATATTTACCGTTGGAAAACAGCTTGATTGTGACGCTGAGATCGTTGTAGGTTATATTGGTCGCAAGTCCGCAGTCCCAATTCTTGGTGACGGTAAGAGACGTCGCCTGATCAAGGGGCGTGTTGGTTATTTTGAAGCAAATATCGGGGGTTGCGGCAGCGTTATCGGAGCTTCCCTTGTAGATAAGATTAAACTTGAGAGAATTGCTTGAATCGGTGCCGCCTTGGAGGGAACCGTCGGTATTCAGCTTTTCCGCGTAGTACGTGGTTGTTTGATTCCAGCGGCCGGCGACCTTAACGTAGAAGACTATTCCCTCAGTGGAATCGAAGCTGACGGATATGTTTTGTTCTCCGTCGTTTCCTGTGGTCAGATAGAAGTAGTGCCCCGAGGTGTTAAAGGCTAACTTTTGTCCCGCGCTGTTGACCAATCTTACCGTTTCGCCGTTGAAGGCGGAAGCCGTCCACGTGGCGAGAGAATCTTCCGCGCCGTATTCTTCGCGGGCGTCGGATTCGTTGATAAATATGATCTTACCGCTTGACGCGCTTTCGGCGGAGAGGTAGCCGAGGGGAGTTTTCAAGAGCAAGGGTTGATCTGTCCTGAACTCGTAGGCTTCCATCCAAAGCAGGCTGTCAAGCTCGGTGGCGTCTATCTGATCTACGGTTGAGAAATAGCCCTCAACGTAGGCTTCCTCGACTCGGTATTCGATCGGGGTGGTGCCGTCTGCGGCGTATTTCGGGAGGTTTGTCCAGACGTAGCTCCAATTGTTCTGAGCGTTGAGAACGACCTCGCGGATCCGCCTGAAGCTTCCGTCTGCGTTCTTGACGGAGAGGAAGACCGTAGCCTGATCGCCCGAGTGGTCCTTTTTATCGTTCCAGACCTTGATCGCTTGGATGGAGGTGACCTCCCTTATCCAATTTTGTCCGTTCGTAACGGTGATACGGATGCCTTGCTTGGTCGTATCTACCTCATAGCCGTGAACCGTGTAGCCGCCCGAGACCTTGCCTCCCAAGGCTTCCGCGGAGATGACGGGCTCGAGAGAGGAACCGGCGCTTATATCGAGCGACAGACATATTACGCCCTCTGCGCGATCGTAGCTCTGCGCGTCGGGAGGTCGTGTCTCGCGGATATAGTAGGTCTTACCGGGGCTTAATCCCCACATTTTTGCAACGCCGTTCGTTACTCTGAAGGTGCTCTGCGAGGGCATACCCGCCTCGTAAGCCTCCTGACTTTCCCAGAGAACGGCGGGAGTAGTATAGCCTCGGTCGGTGTAAACGGTGAATTCCGCGCCGTCGAGCTGCTCGCAGGTGAGAACGTCCTCCTTGGAGATGTCAAGTCCGAATCGCGGGGTGATGTTGAAGTACATTGCGCAGTTGGAGAGCGATGATCCGCGGTCGAGATAGTAAGCGACGAAGGTGTGCTCTCCCGCGCCGAGATGATAGATGGTGTTCGTTTGAGCTCCGTTTACGGTTACGATACCCGTGGAGAAGTTGATGATGCCGTTCTGGCTTTGGTGGATACCGCCAAGGTCGAGGATGACCTCGCCGTCAATGACTATCCAAAGGTCGTCGTCGCCTGAGAAGTAATAGATCATATCGTTGCCGTAAAGATCACGGTTGCCGGTATTTCCGTTTTCATCAAGGCTTCCGGGGGCGTCCGGGAGGTAGAACTTCATCTCCATGCTCATACCGAAGGCGAAGTTCGTGCTGACCAAATCAGTCGAGGTGCTGTTTGTGTTATAGCGAGCGTCGTATTGATAATGGTTTACGTCCTCGTATTCTCCGTTCGTGCCGTCGTAGGTATAGGTCTTAACCGTTTGACCGTTCGTGTTAGCGTAGGGCGAGTTGAGGGGGAGGAAGTCGGAGTACTTGCCCTGATCGTTTGCATTGGAGGAGTCGGAGGAGCGGGAAAGGTAATTGTAGACGTAGAATCTTTGATCGCTTTGGTTGTATGATGCGGCGTTGAGAGAGGCATCGTAGTAGTAATATCCGAAAAATTCGTGGTTCGGATCGTCCATATATTGCAGCAGGTAGTCGCCCGTTCCAAGATAATTCTTGCCGATAATTCCCGTGCCCGTGGATGGGTCGAAGGAGTTTTCCGTGCCGAAAACGATTTCGATAAGCTCGGGGGTGAGTATTCCCGATTTGACGGGTACGTCTGCCGAATACTTATTGTCATCGTTTCGGTTGTTTGCCATCGAAATCTTGCCCGAGGAATCGTTATCGCTGAAGATAAAGTCGATGGTGGGCTGATTTTTGTATTTGACGTTGCCGCTTGCAACGTGCGACCAGGTCTCGCTGTGCGAGGATGAGCCGTTTATTGAGACCGTGGCGTTCTGCGAAAGGACGTTGAAGAGGAAATTGTAGTCAAAGACTCTTGTTGTAATTATGTGGTTTGTGCTGATCGAATTCGTAACGCTGGTGTTGAATTCGCCTATATCGTATGTCGCGGCAACCCAATCGGCATAGAAAACGGTATTGCCCGTGACCTCTATATACGCGCCCGCGGGGTAATAGACGCCGTTATTTACGTCATACCAGCCCTGAAGCTTATAAGCGTATTTTGTCGGGGACTCCCACTCGCTCGGGAGCTGTATGGAGGAGGGATTCTTGACCGTGTTGCAAAGGTTCGGCGAGCCGCCGAGCGACATTATGCCGCCGCCGGTACCGTCGAGCCAGATATAGCAGTCGCTTGCAACTCCGACGTAGAAGGTGGAAGCCGACTCCTTTTTGGCGGTGGTGAGCTTTCCGGTGTCCGCGTTGAGCGCGAGGTAATTATTTCCGGTCTTTATTTTATTTCCGTCAAAGGAAAAATCGCTGTTGCTTGAAACGAGGGTTTTAAGATTCGCGCCCGTAGCCACGTTCTTTACCGTATAGTTTTTCGAGCCCGAAAACTTCCAATAGAGCGCATCGGCGTTATCAACGTCTGCCTTGATGATATCGCCGCTCACCGTGATCGGAACTGCGTTACCCTCGCCGTCGATGGCGTAGTAATCGTTTCCGTATTGGGTGTATATAACTATCGCGTTCGCGCTGTTTGTCAGCGTGGACGAGCTGATCGCAGAGGTTTTTGCGATCGCCGCTTGGGGCTTTGCGCTGAGGGGCGCCTGCTGATCCTTCGCGACGGTTTGTAAGCTCTCGCTCTCGCTCATCACGGGAGGGAGCGCGTACGCGGGGGTGGTGTTGACCGTCGGAGCGGGGTTGGGCTTTACGATAAGAGAGTAGGAGGGCGCGGAGATACCGTATCCGACGAGTATGCGGTCGCCTGCGGGGTAGTTGGCGATACGTACCTCGCCCTCGAGGTCACCCTCGATCACCGATACTGTATTCGATTGCGCCAGTAGGAATATGGCGGAGGTATCGACTCTGCCGTCGTAGTTTTTATCGAGGAAGACGACGTCGCCCGCCTGCGGCGTGTAGGTTGAGGGAGTGGCGAATCTGCCGTTGAAATCCCAATCGAGCTTCATAACCTCGGCGCCCGAGTTGCTTGGGAGATCCGTCATACCCGCGTAATGCAGGCAGAAGGAAACGAACATCGTCGACCAATCGCCGTAGGGGTTGCCGTACCAATCGCCGTAGCGCGTGTAGCCGTGGCAGACAAGATTTTCGTCGACCTTGAAATTTTGCGTGCTTTCCTTATAGCCGATCTGCGAGCAGGCGACGAACAGGATTCTGTTCAATACAGACGTATTTTCGTCCATAGCGGGCAGAGTTGCTTCCCATTCCTCGCGCGTTTCATCGTCGGAGACGTTGGGATAACATGCCGCCGTGTGCGTATGCTCGGCGATCGGGCAATTGACGGCGCAGGCGGGTGAGTGCGAATGCTCGGTCATACCGCAGAAGGCTTCGCCCGCGAGGGTGATTCCCGTCATTTTCAGCCACCAGAAGACCGTAATGATGACGGCGAGGGATATCCATGGCATCGCCGCTGAAAGTCTTCGCTTCCACCGCTTGGCTGTTATTCTGTTTTCAGCGTTCATAGACTCCCTCCTTTCATATTTTCTCGGGCTGTTTCGGATCTCAGTTAAAGAATTGTATATCGTTGATGGGCCAGACCTTGAAAAAGAGCTTTCCGATGATCTGATCCTTTTGTATGCATCCGATGACGGTATTTCTGCTGTCTATCGAGGTGGCGCGATGGTCGCCCAGAAGGAAGTAGCTTTCCTCGGGGACTGTGTAGGGGAACGTGATATCGCATTCGCCGAGTCCGGGCTCGGAGATATAGGGCTCGTCGAGCTGCTCACCGTTGACGAATACCGTGCCGTCGGTGTCGATATAGATCACGTCACCCGGCAGACCTATGACTCGTTTGATAAGGATCTTGTTGGAATAGTAAAAACCGCAAAGATCACCTTGCTCGAGCTTGTTTGTTTTGAGAAGGACAACGATATCGTTGTTCACGAGGGTGGGCTCCATGCTCGTTCCCGCGATCTGAAGCACGGGGAGGATGAGAGTCGTGATAAGAACCGCAACTGCGGCAACGACGATCAGCGTGTAGATCGAATTTTTGATTATATGCTGAAATCGCTTGCGATTTTTTTCTCGCCTCAGCTCGTCGGCGATCAGCTCGGCGGAGGGAAGGGAGGTATTCTTTTCGGGTGTCATCTTTTGAGCCTCTGTTTCGTTATTTCCGCGCAGAGTCACGAGCCTCTTTGAGCAGCGCTTCTGCTTCGAGTCTGATACGTGCAGCCTCGGCTTCCGCGTCGGCGATGATCTGCTTTACCTCTTTTTCGGCATCTGCCAAAAGCTTTTTTTGCAGCTCCTTAGTCATACTGATATTTTCAAGATATTGCGCCGCTGCTGCATCAGCCGCCTCAAAAATACCGTTGAGTCTGAGCGCCGCTTCGGCGATCGATCCCGCTTCCTTTTCTGCAAGGATCTTGCTTTGCAGCTTGTCTTTGGTAAGTTCAAGCTCTGCGGCAAGGGAATCGGCGCGCTCGGTCTGAAGGAGCAAAAGCTCGAGCAGCTGCCGTCTTGATAACTTTTGAAATTCTTTTTCTGTCATTTTATTTTTACCGTATCTTTGTATAAATTTAGTAAAATATAGTTAATTATAATTATATCACCTATATGGGCGATAGTCAATATATTTTAATCATAAATTCGGCATTGCGGTGATATTTTTGCCGAAAAGTATATAAAATGGGCGAAAAACTGTAACTCGCGCTCCCCGATTGCTTCGGTGAACTTGACAAAAGCGAAAAAGTGTGGTATCATATAGTCATCAATACATCAAGGAGATTTCAATATGAAACGAAAAATTTTCAAGCTCGCGGCTCTTATGCTTGCGGTACTTATGATGACCTGCATCTTCGCCTCCTGCGGTAAGAAGCTTTCGGGATCTTATCAGGCGGACCTTACGCTTCTTGGTCAGGGAATAAACGCAACCTATGACTTCTCGGGAAGTAAGGTTGAGGCTACGAGAAAGATCACCTTTCTCGGCAAGGTGAATGCCGACACCGTAAAGGGCACCTATGAGATCGTTGAAAACGCCGACGGATCGATGGAGATCACCTTCGATTTTGATGAAGATCACGACGTTTTCAAGGACGGCACCTACACCTTCTCAGAGGGCGAGGGCTTTATCAAGATCGCGGGAGTAACCTATTCCGAGCTCGAAAGATAAGCTGAAAATATACGCCGACACGCCGAAATGACGGTTGTGTCGGCGTTTTTTTGCTTATTTTATCTTTACATTCGAGGAAATTTGTGGTATACTTATTATGTATTTTTATCCAATTGTAAAACTGCGTTTTACAATTGATCCCGCGCGCTTATCGCCGCTTGCCAAAATCGAGGATTTTGGCAGCTCCCCTCGGCGCGCGAACTCGCTTTGCTCGTTTTGAAGGTGTTTTTTGGGCGGCAAAGCCGTCCAAAAAACGCATCTAATTATAATTTTGGGAGGTTAGGTTATGAAAAACAATAACCTGAAGGCGTGGCTGTATCTCTTACCCGCCATTCTTTTCCTCGGCGTATTTATGGTCTATCCGCTCGTCGACGTGTTCATCTACTCCTTTGAGGAGGGCTACAACTCGGCGTCGCAGACCTTTTTCGGCACGGGAATTTATAATTATCAGTACATACTGCGCGATCCCTATTTCCTGCAGGCGGTGAAGAATACCTTCATTCTCGTTATCATCACCGTACCCGTATCGACGGGGCTGTCGCTCCTCATTTCCGTCGCGCTTGCGTCGATCGAAAAGCTCCGCAAGCTATTCCAGACGGTATATTTTCTCCCCTACGTGACCAACACCCTCGCGGTCGGACTTGTTTTTATGATCCTTTTCAAGAAAACGGCGTACACCGACGGTATGGTCAATCTGCTTATCAACTTCTTCGGCGGCCCATCGGTCGACTTCATCGACGGCCCTTATTGGGCGAAGATGCTCGTCCTCTGCATCTACACCGTATGGATCGTAATGCCGTTTAAGATCCTGATACTGACGAGCGCGCTTGCCTCGGTCAATCAGAATTATTACGACGCCGCCCGCGTTGACGGCACGACGAGATGGCGTATGTTTACCAAAATTACGCTTCCGATGATCTCGCCCACGCTATTTTACCTTATAATCACGGGCTTTATCGGCGCGTTCAAGGCGTATAGCGACGCCGTTGCCCTTTTCGGCACCGACCTTAACGCCGCGAAGATGAACACCATCGTCGGCTACGTTTACGATATGCTCTACGGCAACAGCGGTGGATTCCCGTCCTATGCTTCCGCCGCGGCGATCGTTCTCTTTGTCATCGTGCTCACCATAACGTGCATCAATCTGCTCATCAGCAAGAAGCACGTTCATTATTGAGAGGGGGAGAAAAATGAAAGAAAAAACTTTCGGCAAGAAGCTGCTGAAAACGGCGGTCTACGCGATGCTCGTATTCTGGGCGCTCGTCGTGCTTTTCCCCTTTTATTGGATGCTTCTGACCTCGATCAAGAGCTACGGCTCGTATAACGCCGAGTTTATACCGAAATTCTTCACGCTCTCGCCTACTTTCGAGAACTACGCCTCCGCGTTTTCCGCGGTTCCGCTCGCAAAATACTTCCTCAACACCGTAATTTTCACCGTCGCGACCACCGCGCTGATGCTCGTTATCGCGATCCCCTCGGCGTACGCATTCGCAAGACTTGAATTCAAGGGCAAAAATCTGCTCTTCCTTTCCTTCCTCGCGCTTATGATGATCCCGACCGAGCTTGTCGTTATCACGAATTTCACCACGGTCACGAATCTCGAGCTGCGAAACACCTTCGCGGGACTAATCCTCCCCTCGGCGGCGTCGGTATTCTACATTTATCTCTTGAAGGAAAACTTCGAGCAGGTGCCGAACGAGCTTTATCTCGCCGCAAAGGTCGACGGAACGACCGATTTCAAGTATCTGATGAAGGTGCTCGTTCCGATCTGCCGTCCCACTGTGGTTACCGTGACGATTCTTAAAGTCATCGAGTGCTGGAACTCCTACGTCTGGCCGCGACTTATTACCGATAATCAGGCTTATTACCTCGTTTCGAACGGCATTCAGGAGATCCGCGAGAACGGCTTCGGACGCGAAAACATCCCCGCGATGATGGCGGCTGTCGTCGTTATCTCGCTCCCCTTGATCGTTCTGTTCCTCATCTTCCGCAATAAGATCATGGCGGGCGTCGCGAGAGGAGGTACAAAGGGATGAAAAGATTCGTTTGTGCTTTTATTTCGCTCGTTTTCTGCATTACCTGCCTTTCGGGATGTCACGGCTCAAAAAGACAGGAGCTTTTTGAGATCCCCGAGGAATTCGACACCTCGAAGCAGTATGAGCTCACTTTTTGGGCAAAGAACGATACCAACCTGACGCAGGTTGATATCTACAAAAAGGCGGTTGCCGATTTCGAGGCGCTTTATCCGAACGTCAAGGTAACCCTCCGCCTTTACACCGACTACGGCAGAATCTACAACGACGTCATCACAAATATCGCGACGGGCACCACGCCGAACGTCTGCATCACCTACCCCGACCACATCGCCACCTATCTTACGGGCGATAACACCGTCGTTCCGCTCGACGAGCTGATGGAGGACGAAAAATTCGGTCTTGGAGGCAGCGAGGTGCGCTTCGAGTCGCCGAAAAAGGATGAAATCATCGAAAAATACCTCGCCGAGGGCATGATCGGCGACGAGCATTACGCGATCCCCTTCCTCCGCTCGACCGAGGCTTGCTACGTCAACAAGACCTTCGTCGAAAAGCTCGGATTCACACTCCCCGAAACCCTGACTTGGGATTTCATCTGGGAAGTATGCGAAAAGGCAGTAGAGAAGGATGCCGACGGAAACTTTATTGTCAACGGTCAGCCGACGCTCCTCCCCTGCATCTATAAGTCGACCGACAATATGATGATCCAGGTGCTCCGCCAGCAGGGCGCGGACTATTCGACCGCCGAGGGCGAGATCGGGCTCTTTAACGATACCACAAAGGAATTTCTCCTTGACCTTGCCGATCACACGGCAAACGGCGAGTTTTCCACCTTCAAAATTTCCTCCTACCCCGCAAACTTCCTCAACGCGGGTCAGTGCATCTTCGCTATCGACTCCACAGCGGGCGCGACCTGGATGGGCTCGGATGCCCCTCTGATCGACATCGCGGAGGACAGACTCGTTAAGTTCGAAACGGCTGTTATGACCGTTCCGCAGTTCGATACCGAAAATCCCACGATGATCTCGCAGGGACCGTCGGTCTGCATCTTCAATAAGCCCGACAACGGCGAGGTGCTCGCCTCCTGGCTCTTCGCGCAGTATCTTCTGACCAACGACGTGCAGATCGCGTACGCGCAGACCGAGGGTTACGTTCCCGTAACGACCAAGGCGCAGCAGTCGCCCGAATACCTCGACTACCTCTCGCGCGAGGGTGAGGACGGCGATCTTTATTACGATGTCAAGCTCAAAGCGACCAAGCTCGCGCTCGATTATACCGAAAAGACCTTCGTAACCCCCGTTTTCAACGGCTCGGCGTCGCTCCGAAACGCGGCGGGACAGCTTATCGAGGAGGTCACCAAGGCAACGCGCCGCGGTAAGACCGTTGACGAAGCCTATATCGCCTCGCTTTACGAGGAAATGACCGCACTCCACCGCCTCGACGGCATCGGTGCGGGCAGCGGCGAGCGAGCAGAGCTCGGCGAGCTGCCTCCCACGGCAATCGCTCTTCTTTCCGCTATCGCGGCGGCGTGGGTGTTTATCGGCATCTACGTCCTCGCCGGAGCACTAAAAAAGCGAAAAAATCAAGGAAACACTTGACTTTTGGCAAATTTAGGTGTATAATGTTAGTTGTAAAATCTTTATTAAAATTTTCCAAAGGAGAAAACAAAATGAAAAAGATTATTGCAGTACTTATGCTTCTTTGCATGGTCGTTTCCCTCGCAGCTTGTAACAAGACCGAGTTCGACCCCGCTAAGAAGTCCGAGGGCGTTATGACCTACGCTGAATACGATGCAGCAGCTATGGATGCTGAGGTAGTTATCGAGGCATACGTTCAGGCTACTCAGTCCTGGTGGGACAACAAGATCACCGCTTACCTTCAGGATCCCGACGGAGCATACTTCTGCTTCGAGATGGCTTGCTCCGAAGAGGACGCAGCTAAGCTGACCAAGGGCACCAAGATCAAGGTTACCGGCACCAAGGGCCAGTGGGCAGGCGAGATCGAGATTATGGACGGTAAGTTCGAGTTCGTTGAGAGCGAGGCATGGGTTGCTGAGGCTACCGACGTTACCGCACTTCTCGGCACCGATGAGCTTGTCAAGCATCAGAACAAGTACGTAACCTTCAAGGGTCTTACCGTTGTTGGCATCGAGTATAAGAACGGCGAGCCCGGCGACGATATCTACGTAACCGTATCCAAGGACGGCGCAGAGTACTCCTTCTGCGTAGAGCGTTACCTCACCGATCCCGACACCGCTGTTTACAAGGCAGTTGGCGAGCTTCAGGCAGGCGACACCGTTGATATCGACGGATTCCTCTACTGGTACGAGGGCGTAAACACCCACATTACCGGCGTAACCAAGAAGTAATTTCTTAAAGTAAAAACCGACAGCCGCGGCTGTCGGTTTTTAGTTTACGAAACGAAAAAATTAAAAAAACACAACTTTTTTCACTTTTCCTCTTGCTAATAACGCGGCGTAATGTGTTATAATAAGGGCAAAACCGAAAGGAGATCATCAGAATGAACGAAATTATGGAAATACTCCCCTTCCTCATCCCGCTTGCGCTCGCGCAGTACGGTCTTATGGCTTATGCGGTGATTCACATTCTTACACACAAAAACTATAAGCGCGGCAGCCGCGCGCTTTGGCTGGTAGTCAGCATACTCGTCAATTTCATCGGGCCGATCCTTTACTTCGTGCTCGGCCGTGAGGACGCGTGATGGAAATTCTGACAGTACGCGGACTTGAAAAAAGGTTCGGCGACAAGGAGGTGCTTCGCGGACTCGATCTTTCGGTGCCCGAGGGGAGCATTTTCGGCTTTGTCGGACGTAACGGCGCGGGCAAGACCACGACGATGAAGGCGGTCCTCGGACTACTGAAACCCGATGGCGGCGAGATATTCGTTGCGGGTGAAAAGGTCACCTACGGTCAGACGCCCACCAACCGCCACATCGGCTACCTGCCAGACGTGCCCGAATTTTACTCGTTTATGACACCGCGCGAGTATCTCCGCCTCTGCGGCGAGACGATGAATATGCCGCGCGCAGATATCGAATCGCGGAGCGGGGAACTGCTCGAGCTCGTCGGTCTCGGCTCGGAAAAACACCGAATCCGCGGATTTTCGCGCGGAATGAAGCAAAGACTCGGCATCGCGCAGGCTCTGCTCGGTCAGCCGAAGCTGCTCATCTGCGACGAGCCGACCTCCGCGCTCGACCCGATCGGCAGAAAGGAGATACTTGATATCCTCCTCTCGGTCAGGGAGCGCACGACCGTGCTTTTTTCGACGCACATCCTCTCCGACGTCGAGCGCATCTGCACCGACGCCGCGCTTCTCGAGGGCGGCAAGATCGCGATGCAGGGCTCGATCGACGGGCTGAAGGGCATCAAACGCGCCGAAAGCTTCAGGATCGAAGTCCTCGAAGGAGCCGAAGCTCTGCTCAAGGCTTTCCCGAGCGCAAAAACAGATTCCGACGGCTCGATCGTCTTTGAGGGCGGCGAGGATAAGATCTTTGAGGTGCTTGATTTTATCGGCAAAAAACACATTCCGTTCTCAAAGATCGAGCGCGAGGGTGCGTCGCTTGAATCGCTTTTTGTGGAGGTGACGGGAAAATGAGATCGTTTTTTGCATTTTTCAAAAAAGAATTGCTTGAATTCGCGCGAAGCGGCAAGCTCACCATCCTCGGCATCCTCTTTTTCGCGTTCGGCGTTATGAATCCCGCAATTGCAAAGCTGACGCCGTGGATGATGGAAATGCTCTCAGAGGAGCTTGCGCAGACCGGAATGACCGTCACCGAGGTCACCGTCGACGCGCTGACATCGTGGACGCAGTTTTTCAAGAACATTCCTATGGCGCTGATCGCGTTCGTGCTGATGACGGGCGGCGTTTTCACCAAGGAATACGAGTCGGGCACGCTTATCCTGATGCTGACGCGCGGACTTGCGCGGTACAAAGCTGTGCTGGCGAAGACGGCGGTGCTCGTCCTCGTCTGGAGCGCGGGATATTTCCTCTGCTTCGGCGTAACCTACGCCTACAATGCCTATTTCTGGGATAATTTGATCGCGACCGACCTCGTCCCCGCCGTACTCAATTGGTGGCTCTTCGGAGTATTCACCGTCGCGCTGACCGTCTTTTTCTCGGTCGTTGCGAAGGGCTACGGCGGCGTGCTCTGCCTGACGGGGGGAAGCGTTCTCGCCTTCTACCTCGCGAGCCTCATCCCGAAGCTGACGGAATATATGCCCACGTCGCTGATGAACGGTATGAATATCCTTGTCGGCGCGGAAAAGGTGGACAATTTTACCGCCTGCGCCGCCATTACCGCCGCTTTCACCGTAGCATTGATCGCCTTGAGCATTCCGATTTTCAATAAAAAACAGATATAAAATGATGGGGCTGAGTCGCTTATTTTAGCGGTTTCAGCCCTTTTTGCTCAAACAAAAAGGAAAATTTTCGCCAAGGCGAAAATTCACCTTTATTTTGCCGAAGGCTGAAGTGATGAGCTCCTTGCTTCGCAAGGGGAACAGATGGAGAGTTTTTGTTTGCACCCAATAATACAACGAGTTTCAATAATTATCAATTCTTCCCGGCGAAACCATACTCGATAATTATCTTGTATTGCTGTAATATCCATATGAGCACCGCAAAATATAAAATAGGAGCTGATTCCGGGTTAATGAATCAGCTCCATTTTGTATTTTAAGCTTTTTTAGGCAGGACCCAATATTCGATTATCTCGCGCTCGGTGCTGTCCCAGGTGTCGCGAATCTTGTAGCCTTCCGTTTCGGTTGGTACGACGGCGGCGCAATGGCGTTTGCCGACCTGCGCGTAGATCCTCTCGCCGTTGTGATATTTATCGTTGAATATCTTGCAGATCTCTTTTCCGTTCGCGTAGCGATTGCCGACCTTGATACCCGAATAATGCACGAAGCCCAAGCGCTTCAGCGTGTTATTGATATTTGTGCGGGAGTTGATGCAGGGATCGGTGTACGCCGAGGTCTGCGCGAGGATATCAACGGCGTCATGCCAGGAGCATTCAAGGAGCGATGCGAGTGCGCGAACCGCGCAATCTCCGATCAGACGCCCTTCGGGATTCTCGTTTTTCTTATCGAGCTCGAGGGAGTCCTTCTTTGAGCCCTTTCGCGTAGGCTTTCGGCTGATTCCCGTTCTGTTGTCGGTATCGGGAAAATATTCCCAAAGCTCGTCCACGGCTCTCCAATCGCGCTCCTGCGTCGAGATCTTACATCCCTTGAGAACGTAAGTTGTCTTTTCTTTTCCGGGAACTAACGCGTAGTAGCCGCCGCAGCGGAGATGCACGATATAGGATTTTTCCCGATATAATTCAAAATTGAGCTTGGCAACCGTTTCGAGCACCGATCTGTAAGGGGGGATCGGCTTGAATCCGCTTGCGCGCATCATATCGGTGATGCAGGTCTTGTAGGTTGGCAGATTACATCTGAAATGCGCCTGCTCAACGAGCAAACGAACAAGACTCTGCCATGATTCTCCCGTTATGATCGCAACAGAATTGAGCGCCGTTCTGTCGGCATAAGCCTCGTTTACGACCAGTCCCTCGGGCGATCTGAGGTCCTCATACCAAGTGGTCAGTGTTGCGTTGGAATTCATCGGATGGCTTTAGTCTTCCTCTCCCGCGGGAGGATCGAGGTCGACCTCGTATCCCGTGGGAAGACCCATAACGGGGTAGCCGGTCTCGTCGAAATCAACGCGCTGGATGTTGAAGAAACGGTGCGCGGGGGTGACGGTCTCGTTGTGCTGCTTCATTCCGTGGTAAGCGCACCATACTTCCTTGCCGTCGGGGGCGCGGAAGAAGGACGCGTGACCGGGGCCGTAAAGTCCGTTGCCGTGAACGAAGAGAGGCTCGGGATGCTTCTTCCAATTTGCCGCGTCGGTAAGCGAACCGCCCGTGTGCTCGAGCACGCCGAGGCAGTAGTCGTCCGACCAACAGCCGTTTGCGGAGTAGATGATGAAGAGTCTGCCCTCGCGCTCGAGGAAGAAAGCACCCTCAACGATCGCGCGTTTGCCGGTATAGGGCTCAACAAGCTCCCAATCGAGCTCGGCGCGGGCGATGGTTGCCCAATTGTTGCCGTAAGTGTAGGGATTTACGAGGTCGCAGATATCGAGCACCTGACCGTACTGCGGGTCAACGCGCGAGGAGCAGAGGTACTGCACGCCGTCGGGCGCGGTGTAAACGGTGGGGTCGATCGAGAAAATATCGGGAGAGGGCTTGCCGCGGAATATCCATTCGCCCTCGAAGGGATCGTCTGCGGGGCCTTCCATAATGAAGAGACGCTTCTGGCTCGGCTCGGGCTTAATGCGTCCGCTGGTGTAAACGTACCACTTTCCGTTCGGTGCGCGGTGCATTTCGGGAGCCCAGATGTCGCCCCAGATACCGTCGCGCTCGCCGTTCGGCTCGTAGATGATGCGGGAATCGCCGTCGGTGACGATCGAGCCCGCGTGGCGGCTGCGGAAGAGCTCAAGCTTCACGCCGCGGGTGAAAAGAGCGTAGTAATAACCCGTCTTGGGGTCATAGGTCATAAAAGGGTCGGGCGCGTCAAAGGGAGACACGGGGTTTCTGAATTTTTTCATGGGGAGTACCTCTTTTCATATTTTATTGAAACGGCACGCCGAAAAGCGTTACCATAAGGGCGTAGAGAAGGGG
Source organism: Eubacteriales bacterium (assembly GCA_045636385.1). Lineage (GTDB taxonomy): Bacteria > Bacillota > Clostridia > Oscillospirales > CAG-272 > CAG-390. Next base: position 5,956 of record JAZTXK010000014.1, on the reverse strand, counting down.
GATGGTGATGACGCAGAGGGTGTGCGAGATCATCGCCATACTCGCGCCGGTCTCGGGATTGCCGCCGTATGCTTCGGGAAAGATGACGGTGTTGAGTCCGAGTGCGGGTGCGGTCGCAAAAAAGGTCAGAAAGAGCACGTCGTTGCTGATGCTGAGGTCAAATGCGGAGCTTGCGAGTACTTTGAGTAAGAATATAAAGGCTACGATGATAGCCGGCAAAGGGAAAAGCCGCAAAAGGGTGGCAACGTACACTCTTTTGTTCTTGAGCATAGACAAAAAATCGTATTTTGCAATGGTCACGCCCGCAAGAAGCATTGCCACGGGCCCCATACAGACCTTTAGAGTGTCAAGCGAGTTGGTCAGAAAGCCCGGAATATATTTTCCGACACCGCTGAGTCCGACTACCATACCGAGGAGCATTGCAACGGTCGGGGCATTGAGAAGCCGACGCCAAGCGCCGCCCTTCTTTTCGGTGACGGGAGTCATAACGCCGATTCCCCAGGAATAGATCATCAGCTGTATAGGCAGACAGAAAAGCTTGTAATATGAAAGCGCCACGTCGCCGAACATTGCAAGGACGATGGGATCGCCCATATATCCGCTGTTAGCAAACGCCAGAGCATAGAGATACACTCCGCGCTCGGGTCCCTTCTCCTTGACGAAAAATCGGGCAAGGAAAACAGATATCGCGATGGCGAGAATAACTCCGAGGGAGGATAGAATGATATTGATAAGATGCTCTCCGATGGAATCGACCGTGCAAAAGTATGCCATAGTCGTAAAGTTGAGCGCGGGGCAGAAGATCCAGGTCTCGAGCTTTGCCATAACCTTGCCCGACCCCTCGGGGAGGATCTTGCATTTGCTGAATATAAATCCTATCGCAATGCAGATGAAAAGCGTCAGCATCGGGTTCAGAGTTGCTAAAAAGGTTGACATTCGGTTTCCTCGTTTGAAATTTTGCGTTAGTTAATTATATCACACGCGTAGGCGATTGTCAATCGGAATGAGGAAAAAAGCGATTTTCGGCTTCTATCATTTGATACCGCCCGCAAGCGCCTTCCGCTTATCGCGTCTGACCTTGTTGATATGCCGCTCGAAATCGCCGTTAGCGATCAGCCTTGCCACGACGTGTTGCTCGAAGGTGGGCACGGTGCAGGAGTAAAATCCGAGCCGCCCGTCAAAATCTGCGACGAGCTTTTGCGGCAGGACCATATATCCGATTCGAAGGGAGGGGGAGATCGTTTTTGAAAACGTGTTGAGATAGATCACGTTGCCATTGTCCGCGAGCGCGAAAAGGGTGTCCTCGGGCTTGGTGGAAACCGAAAATTCGGATTCAAAATCGTCCTCTATGATGTATCTTTCGCCCGCGTTCGACCAGCGGATGTACTCGTGACGCTTGCTCGCGGACGCCGAAACGCCCGTGGGGAAGCTTCGGTAGGGCGTGGTGTGGAGCACGCTTGCCGACGTCCCCGCGAGCGCGGCGCTGTCGATGCCGTCGGCGGAGAGGGGCAGAGGCTCGTAAGCAACCTCCGAGGCGCGGTAGACCTGCTCGATCTTCTTGTAGGACGGGTACTCGATGCCGTAGGTCCTGCTCCGACCGAGGAGCTCGATGATCAGGCCGTAAAGATACTCCGCGCCCGAGCCGATGACGATCTGCTCGATGCCGACGTTGATTCCGCGATTTCTTGAAAGATAGTGCTTGATCGCAAGCCGAAGCTCGGTGCAGCCCTTGTTCTGCGACTTTTCAAGTATCGCGTCGCCGAGATCGCTGATGACGTTTCGCATTGTTTTTGCAAGCACCGAAAAAGGAAAATCGGGGCTTGAATGAGAGTGATGTCCGACGGCGCGGATCTCCGAAGCGGGCGGAAGGGCAAAGCCGTCCGAGCCTCGGAAGATCACGAAAAATCCGCTCCGCTCCCGCGATTCGACGTACCCCTCGTCGCAAAGCAGGGCGTATGCGTGCTCGACCGTCACAGTGCTCGTTTCGGTCTCGTCGGCAAGCAGACGCTTGGAGGGGAGCTTCGATGAGTAGGCGTAGTTGCCGTTTATGATGTCGTCCTTGATCTGCCGGTAGATCTGCAGATAGGCGGGGCGGATGCTTTTGTCAACCTTGTATTTCATCTGGTTATATAATTTTCTCCGTTTCTGACCATTTTAATATCATCAGAAATATTATATAATAAATCCAGTGAAATTTCAAGGAGAAATTGAAAAATGGCTTACAAAAAAATTCTGACAATTCAAGATATATCCTGTGTTGGTCAGTGCTCGCTGACCGTTGCGCTCCCCATCCTTTCGGCTTGCGGACTTGAAACCTGCATTCTCCCCTCCGCCGTGCTTTCCACCCACACGGGCGGCTTCAGCGGATTCACCTTCCGCGATCTCACCGACGATATGCCCGCGATTCAGGCGCATTGGCAGAAGGAAAATATCAAGTTCCGCGCGATCTACACGGGCTACCTCGGAAGCATCAAGCAGATCGGATACGTTCAGAGCATCCTCTCGACGATGGGAACCGACGATTGCGTCCGCATCGTTGACCCCGCAATGGCGGACAACGGCAAGCTCTATTCGATCTTCGATATGGACTACGTCGAGGCGATGAAGCCCCTCTGCGGCTCGGCTGACATTCTGATTCCGAACATCACCGAGGCGGCGTTCCTCACGGGATGCGAATACCGCGAGAGCTACGACGAGGCATACGTCACCGAGCTCTGCGAAAAGCTCTGCGCGCTCGGCGCAAAGACGGTGGTAATGACCGGAGTTGGCTACCGCGAGGGCAAGACGGGCGTTGCGGTCTACACGGACGGCAAAATGAGCCACTATGAGCACGAAAAGATCGGCAAGGGCTCGCACGGCACGGGCGACATCTACGCTTCCGCGTTCACGGGCGCGCTGATGAACGATAAGGACATTTTCGAAGCGGCAAGGATCGCGGCGGACTATACCGTAAAGTGCATCATCAACACCCAGGGCGACCCTGACCACTGGTACGGCGCGAAGTTCGAGCCCGCACTGCGTGATCTGATTGATATGTTGGCGTAAATATAAACACCCTCGCATAGTGGCGAGGGTGTTTTCGTTATTTAAGATTAATAACGCTGTGCGTCACGCAAAGCGTCAAATTTGCCTCCGCAAGCGCGGCGACGGTTGCGGGCGAGAGGTCAAAGCCGCCGTTTGAGGTTCTGATCTGATGAACGACAAGCTCCGCGCCGCCGAGGTCGGAGCCAAAGTCCTTCCATAGCTTTGCCTTCGCGGCGATGCAGTCCTCGATCTCGTGAGCCCCGCACACCGAGAGGGAAAGGAGAGTGCTTTCGAGGAGATTGGAGCTGACCAATTTGCGCAGTGGCGCGGGAAGCTTTGCCGCGGGCGTGTTTTTTAGACGGATATAAACGTAAAATACCATCAGTCCACCCCCAGAGCGATCTTTCTTTCAGCCAAAAATTGCAGAAGCTCGTTCGTGAGCACGAGCTCGCGCGCCTTTTCGGTGCGGTGCGTGATATAGAGGCACACGCTCTGCGCCTCGTTTATTATCTTTTTATAGGTGCGGCAGAGCTTGTAAACCGCATCCGTCGCGCTTTCGGCTTCGTAGACAGTAACGGTCGGCGTATTATAAACGTTGGCCCGCGCCGAGGGATTTATCGGGTTTTCACGCAAGATATCCGCGCCGAGCGGCTCGGCACAGCGGAATTGAAGTGACAAAATATCGAATTCGTTTGCGTTCATATTGTTCTCCGTTGTGAATTTGAGTTTGATTTATTATAGCACAATATCGCGCGCGTGTCAATCAACAGTTTGGAGAGAGGAGGGCAACCGAATGGGAGGTGAATATTTATAAATTTTTCTCGGTAAGCGCGACGGGGATTCTTACTAAGCGATTGATTTCAACTTTTTCGGAAATATCCTCATTGGAAGCGTAAAATTTGAAGTCGCTTTCCTCGCAAACTTCCTTCCAAGGAGTGGGATTTTGTTCTTTCAACCATTTTTTCTTTTCAAGATAATCGTCTTGGGTTTCAAAATAACCGCTCGCGTAAGGAGTGAAATTGAATTCGGGATCATCAAATTCAGAGAAAGCGTATACGGTATAAGTTGCCCACATATAGATAAACTGAGGCAAAGAATCCCGCTCGGTCGAGAAGGTTTCACTGTAAATATGCACGGTCTTGGGCTTTATGTCCTTGAATTCCGCGCCCCTCTTTTTCCAAGCGTTCTTTGCGGCTTCCTTGGAATCAAAAACGCCTAAAATAACAGGAGATTCAAACACATTTTCGGTTTTCGCCTCGGGAATCGAAACCATGGTGTATAAGCTGTATAGCATATTTTCACCTCATTATTTTTTTATTTATTATATCATAAAAATTCGGGGAGAGCAAGGGAATATAATAAAAAGCTTTTCCGACTACGTCGGCAAACGAAGCTATTTATTGTTTTTCAATTCCGCTTTGTATTTCTCTACTAAAGCGTCAAATTCTTTTATATATTTATCAAGTCTTGCCTGTCCTTTTGGCAGATCAAGCCCTGGCTTTCTGTATCCGCAAACTCTGACGTCATTCAGTATTGCATCTTCCGTATTGTATGCTCCCATTGAATTGCCTTCAATGTGAGGATATTTGGCACACATATATGCAATTTCCTCCGTGGTAAACATTCCTGCGGGAAAATCGAATCTTCTGAGACTCGGCACACTATCCAAAACACTTGAATCTCTGTTTTCGAGCTTGATATTGCGGAAGTACACTCTTTCCAAAGAATCCATTCCCCGCATCCATTCCAGACTGCTCATCGGGTAGTGCGTGTCCATATCTCCGATAAACACGATCTGTTTCAATCTTTTTGCATTTTGCAATGCAATCGGATTATAAGCAATTTTCTTTGTTGAATCAAGCCATAGGTATTCAAGCTTAGGGTTTTGTGACATATCCCAAAGGGTGCTGTTGCGGATATTCCAATAAATACTGACACCTTGAAGGTTCTTCAGTTTTTCGAGAGGAGAAAAATCGGATATCAATTGGCATTTGAAAAAGCTTAAAAATTCGTACTCTTTGCCGTAGTTTTCGATAAAATACTCAAAGCTTTTCTGCTCCATTCCGCAAATTTCAAGAAATTTTCTGCTTTTTCCTTTGCTCATTTCATAATCAACGTCATCGGGTGACATATTGCATGGAGAAAAAGCTACGCTTGGATTCGGCTTGTTTCTTGAAACGTATAAACGCTTATTTTCGTCTTCTGTGTAAATAAACCAGTCGTGACTCAAATTTTGTTTGCTGCTCATATTACGCTCTCCTTCGCCGTGTTGATGCTTTTCTGCTTTCATTATATCATAAAATCGTGGGGATTGCAAGAAGATTTGGTGATCCCGCGTCCCAATCACGCCGAAGGCGTGTATATCATCAATTCCGAAGGAATTGCATATCATCAACACGAAGTGTTGTATATCATCAAGCCGCAGGAAATACACGCTTCGCGTGATGATATACGCCTTCGGCGATGATATACACGCTGACGCGTGATGATATGTCAAGCCTGCGGCTTGGATAAAAAAATTCCGAGAACATTGTTCTCGGAATTTTTTGGCAGGGGCAGAAGGACTCTGAACCCGAAGCTCGCGCATAATTGGGTGGTGGAGTTATATGCGGCGGTTGCGCGAGCTCTATTATTGTTTCGCCTTGCGAAACAATAAGGGGTTCATCGTCAATATGCACACAACAATAAATAAAGCACCGAGCCTATTGGCTCGGTGCTTTATTTATGTGTTGCAATTACAAGATACTTCCGAGTTGTATTTCACTACAAAATCAGTCCGGCGTGTTTGTTTTATGGTACACTTATCCCTTGGCGATGATGGGTGCAAAAAGAGATCCAAGGTCTTTCGGTCTTTCGCGCCATACTCGCGAATGAGTCCATGTATCGCTCAATTAAGTTATAAGCGTTCTTTCATAAATATCCACTGATTAAC
>JAZTXK010000013.1:0-7697 GCA_045636385.1 Eubacteriales bacterium | reverse complement strand
AAATTCCTTCGCAAAGGTGCTGACTGCCCACCCCAACCCCTCCCGCAAGCGGGAGGGGCGTCAGGTTAGATCGCATACTTCAGTATTCAGCATTCTAACCATTTTGCTTATCAGTAAAATAAAAAAGGAGTATCTCATATGAAATGTCCTTTTTGTGATACCGAAATGCTTTCGGGTTTTCTTAACTGCGGAAATGCGATCTGGAGCGAGAAAAAGCACAAGATCAGCACGCTTCCGGGCTTAAAAGAAAAATTCGCGCTTCATTTGGACGCGCCCCTTTTGCATCCCCATTATATTGAAAGCTACTGCTGTCCGAAATGCAAAAAGATCATCATTGATGCATCGGATTACGAACATAATCTTGATTGATTTTATAAACTATGAAACATCTTGAACTTGAAAGAGAACTGACCGCCAAGATCAAAAAGCGTCGGCTGATCGAGGGTGGGATCACGTTGATTTTTATCGTCATCGGCATCGTGTTTTCCGTGCTTTACGAGCAAAGCAGGGTTGTCGAGACGATAAAAGGCGAGGGGATACTCGCCGGTCTTATGAACTATCAGTCGGTGACTTATAATGAAAATCTGAAAATTGGCATCGCGCTCGGGTTCGCAGGCGCGTTTATCCCCGCTTCGTTTTTGTTTTCGGATTTTCTGTACTCCAAATTTGAAACCGTCGAAGCATGCGGCGCGTACATTACATTATATCGCGGTATGCATAAGAATTATCTCTACGAAAACGGCGAATGCATAGCGTCGGGTGTGGGCTACTATCTCGAAGCAAAGCTTTCCGACAAAACAAGGGTGACCGTATCGTTAGGCAAATGGTCGTCACATATGACCTTCTCAAACGGTCGTTCGCCGATTGACTTTTTCTGATCAAGAAGGAGGATTCAATGAAAAATCTGTACTTGTTATCAAAAATCCTCGTATTCGTTCTCTCTGCGCTTTTGGTTTTGACGGCTTTCGGCCTGCCGCTCATATCAACCTTCACGACCAGCGATCTCGCACCGTCAATAAGCTCATTTTGGGGTTGGTTCGTTGAATTATTGCCCCTTGCCTTGCTTTGCCTTCTGATACTTATCCCCGCCCTCGCGCTGAAAAGCTACGCCGCCTTCAAATACGGCGATATAAACGCCGCGTCTTTTAAAAAGCAGGTTATCGTATATGCCGTTTCCGAGATCATAACGGTCGCATTCTTTGCCGTTCAGCAAATTTTATAGCTTTTCGCCGAGGCGAAAATTTCCGAATTTTATTGAATTTCGCCCTTGATTTCGTTTGGGTGCAAATTCCTTCGCAAAGGTGCTGACTGCCCACCCCAACCCCTCCCGCAAGCGGGAGGGGCGGAATAGAGCGCGAAGCTGTTTATTCGGTTGATATAAACGAAATCAAGAGATATATGGTGACAAAATGAAATCAAATTTTCCCGCTGATTTTACGCTCCGGGACAATGCCCTCCGCATAAATTCGATTGGTCATCCCGAGATCAAGAAGTCGGATGGCTTTATCTTCGCGCTGAACGGGCATTTTATGCTCCACGACGGCGGAAAATACGGAACCGATTGCTTTGACCGTCTGCTTGCGCTCCGCGAGGCGGCGGGAGCGGAAGTGCTTCATTTCGATTGGATAATCTCGCATTTTCACGTCGATCACGTCGGCGCACCGCTTGAAAACGTCGTCCGCGACCCGCGTTTTGCCATCGACCGCGTTATTATGCCGCCCGTCAACGCCCTCCCCGAGGGTATGATCCACGTTTCTCGCGGATATACGAATGAAATTACCGAGGTCGTCCGCGAGTTTCATCCGAACGCCGAGGTGACGGTGATCCCGTTCTATTCGGATTGCGGAAAGACCTTTTCCTATAATCTCGGCGGCACCGAGATCGAAATTCTCCCGCCCGACACCGACTGGGCGGCTCCCGAGCTGCTTAAAAAGATCGCAACGCAGTATTTTTGCACCGAGGACGTTTTCTTCCGCAAGGTGCAGATGTACGTTACAAATATATCCTCGCTTTGGTTCATCATCCGCCACGGCGGCAAAAAGCTTGTCTTCACGGGCGACAGCCCCAAGCGCACGCGATTTATGACCGACGAGGGATTCGACCGAATGGTCGCGCTTTACGCCGATAAGATCAAGAACCCCGACCTCTTCAAGTGGCCGCACCACGGTCAGGCGGAGGACGAGGCGGACGTCGCCGTCCACGACCTGATCGACCCCGATTACATACTCACCACCACCCCCGACGAGGGCGCGAGTGTGACCTACGCGCGCTCCTTCCCCGACTTCCGCGCCAAATTCGTCAATTCCTGCAACGAGGACGTCATCATCACCGTAGCCGAAGGCGAGCCGCTTTCGGTCGAAGGCGGCAAATGGGGAGTGAATGACGGAGAGTATTTCGTGCTTGATATTCCCGGGAAGAAACTTGCTCGCGACTAGTTATCGGGAAGTTTGGGTCAACCTTTTTCAGAAAGGTATGCTTGTCTTCGGCAAGCTACGACTCTGTCTTGTCGGCTTACGCCTCCATTTTACTTCGGAAAACCGCCAGAGCCACCCTCACCCTGAAAGCTTTTGAAGATTTTTAAGAAACTTTTCTCGAAAAGTTTCTTAAACAGAGCTCGAGACAGCGTCTCGATTTAATGCGAGAGCTTCAGCTCTCGCTACCATGCTTCAAAATCACGAAGCTCTGCTTCGGGATTTTGGACAGAGTCAATACTTCCCGAACGTAGGGAAGTATTGTGCTCTGTCCCCCCGCGCCCGAAGGGCGCACGATATGCCTTCGGCACGATATATTTCATACGATATGTCAGCTGCGCCGACGCGATATATTTCGATTTGCGGAACGTAAAGGAAAAAATCCGCCTTGCGGATTTTCACATCTTTATTGAATTTCTCCCTTGGTTTTGTTTGGGTGCAAATTTCCTCGCAAAGGTGCTGATTGCCCACCCCACCCCCTCCCGCAAGCGGGAGGGGCTCAATAGGGAGACGCCCTTATTCAGCTTTCTGAATTTCGTTATTCAAGAGTTGCGCCGTCCCCTACGATTCGCAATATTGTTTGTAAAAATATTATCAAGCTTGCTACGTTATATGCCATATCAAAAGAAAGGAGTCTCGCGATGAAAAAATACTACATTAACATCCGAAACAGCAAAAAGGGAAAGATGTTTGATTTGTTGGAGCTTGTGGCGGTGGCACTTGGAATTTTGTTCCTCCTTGTTCTCCTTCTGATCGGTCCTTGGTATCTCGGGATTGTCTGCGCGTTTTTGGTTGGTATACTTTCTTGGCTTATGGTTCCTTCCACTGTATACGCATTGTCAAACTGCATCTGCGTTGATGAAGAAAAAGGCGAAATCCTGCTCAAACGCTTCCGCCGCAAGGATCAAGTTATCAAGCTTTCGTCGATTACGCGTGTGGAAACTGCCAAGAATGATGATGAATCTCTCGGCGGAATAAGCGGTCGCCGCGGAGCAATCGTCTATGCCCTCAAAAACTCCGACGGTTATATTATGTTTTATTTCGTCAACGATAAAGTTCTGCTTGATCTGTTTGAAAAACACAATATACCGATAATTAAAATTGATTATCAATATATATAAAATATTTTTCGCCTTTGGCGAAAAATTTCCATAACTCTGCACTCTGCATTCTGCACTCTGCACTTACCCTGAATTTTCACCCCCCGAAAGGAATAAAATAAAATGAACTGCTCTTTCCCCCGCGATTTCACGCTCTGTGACAACGTGCTTCGCATTGTTTCCCTTGCTCATCCCGAGGTAACCAAGTCGGACGGATTCATATTTGCGCTCAACGGTCACTATATCCTCCACGACGGCGGCATGACCAAAACCACCTTCGCGCTTGATGCGCTTCTTGCGCTCCGCGAGGCGGCGGGCGTGGACGTTCTGCATTTCGATTGGTTCATCTCGCATTATCATATCGACCACGTCTGCGGCCCTATCGAAAACGTCATCTGCGACAAGCGTTTCGCGATTGACACCGTAATGCTCCCGCCCCACAACGCGCTCCCCGAGGATCTTCCTCACGGCGATTCTAAATACAGCCCCCGCATCGAGGCGGCACTCCGTGAGTTCCATCCTAACTGCAAGCGCATCGAGGTGCATTATCATTCGGACGATCCCTCGACCATTTTCTATAATTTCGGCGGCGCGGAGATCGAGATCCTGCCCCCCGACACCGACTGGGCAAATCCCCGCGAGCTTTACGAGATCATCGCAAAAGGCTATTTTGATACCGACGATATCTATGAGCCGAAGGTTCCCACAAGCGTCGGCAACGCGGCGTCGGTATGGTTCGTCATTCGTCACGGCGGCAGAAAGGTCCTCTTCACGGGCGACAGCATGAAGCGCACCCGCGGCATCACCGAGGAGAGCGTTGACAGAATGTGGGCGATCTATAAGGCCATCATCGGCAGACCCGATATCGCAAAATGGCCGCACCACGGTCAGGCGCGCGATGATGCCGACCTCGTTATGCACGAAATGGACCCCGATTACATACTCACAACTGCGCATTTCGAGGGCGCAAGCGTGCGTTTCTCAACTGTGTTCCCCGAGCACAGAGCGAGATTCTTCAATTCCGCGAAAAAGGACGTCCTGATCGCTATCGCGGCTGACGGTGAGATCGAGGTCACGGGCGGCAAAGAGGGCGTGAACGACGGCGAAGTCTATGTTTTAACAGGTGGAAAGATAAAATGATGGAAAATAAGATCATACTCCCCGAGGTGCTTGCACCTGCGGGCAACTTTGAAAAGCTCCGCGCGGCGGTTCGTTTCGGCGCGGACGCGGTATACCTTGCGGGCAGACGCTTCGGAATGCGTCAGGCATCCGAAAACTTCTCGCTCGAAGAACTTGCCGAGGCGGCTGAATATATGCATTCGCGCGGCAAAAAGATGTACCTGACGGTAAACATCCTCCCCCACGGGCCCGAATATCCCGCCCTGCGCGAATTTATCCGCGAGTGCGCGAAGATCGACATCGACGGCTACATCGTCGCCGACCTCGGCGTCATCGCGATGATCAAGGAGATCAACCCAAAGGCGGATATCCATATTTCGACTCAGGCAAGCATCGTAAGCCCCGAGGCGGCGCTTGAGTATATCAAGCTCGGCGCGACACGCTTGGTGCTTGCGCGTGAGCTGTCCTTGAAGGAGATCCGTGCCATCCGCGACCGAATCCCCGAGCATATCGAGCTCGAGGCGTTCGTTCACGGCTCGATGTGCGTTTCGTACAGCGGAAGATGTATGCTTTCCGACTTTATGGTCAACAGAAGTGCAAACCACGGCGCGTGCGCGCAGCCCTGCCGCTGGAATTATAAGATCGTCGAGGAAAAACGCCCCGACGAGGCAATGCCGATCGTCGAGACCGAGGAGGGCACGTTCATTATGTCCTCGAAGGATATGTGTATGATAAACCACGTCGGCGAGCTCGTCGACGCGGGAATTTCCTCCTTCAAGCTCGAAGGACGCGTCCGCTCGGCATATTATGCCGCAGTTGTAACGAATGCATACCGCATCGCGCTCGATGGACTCAAAGCACACGTTGAGGCGGGCGGAAATATGCTCGATTACGTTCCCGATCCCGCGCTTTACGCCGAGGTTGATAGCGTTTCGCACCGCGAGTACGCAACGGGATTCTATTTCGATAACCCCCGCGAGGATTCCAAGCTCGTCACACAGCCCGGTTATATGCGCGAAAAGGCGTATCTCGCCGTCGCCGAGGATTTCGACGAGCCGATGCCCGAAAATCTCAAAGAGATCGAGGTCAACGAAAACGGCAAGCTCTACCGCTTCCGTCAGCGCAATAAGCTCGTTCAGGGTATGACCGCCGAGCTCCTCACCCCCGGCAAGGTCGGCGTGCCCTTCACGGTTGCCGAGCTTTACGACGGAGAGGGAATCGCGGTGGAATCCGCGCCGCATCCGTCGCGCATTTTCTATACGAGAGTGCCGTTTGAGGTGAAAGAGGGCGACATACTGAGAGCGGAGTAATATTTGAGTGCAGAGTGCAGAGTTAAGAGTGCAGGGTTAAGGTAACTTTTCTCGCACAGCTCGAAAAGTGATTTTTATAAAATAATTTCCGAACGCAGTGAGGAAATTTACCATAACTCTGCACTCTGCACTCTTAACTCTGCACTCTGCACTCTTAACTCTGCACTAAAAAGGAGTTTTTATGTACGAACTTATCCAAATAATCACCGCCGTGATCTACGGCATCGTCGAGGGCATCACCGAGTGGCTGCCCGTCAGCTCGACGGGGCATTTGATACTGCTTGACGAATTTCTTTCCTTCTCGCTCGCGCCCGATGCGGTGTTTACTGCCGAGTTTTGCGAGATGTTCGACGTCGTCATCCAGCTCGGCGCGATACTTGCCGTTATCGTGACCTATTTTTCGCGCCTTTGGCCGCTTTCGGCGAAAAAGGAAAAGAGCGAAAACATAAGAATATGGAAGCTCTGGTTCAAGGTGCTTGTCGCTTCGGTTCCCGCGGCGATTGCGGGCATCGTTTTCGACAAGATTCTTGAGGAGATTACGGGCAAGGATATAGACGGCTGGCTTTATAACGCCCCCGTTGTCGTTGCCGCGCTGATAATTTACGGAGTTTTCTTCATTTTGATCGAAAAATTCAACAAAAAAAGAGCATTCGTCGAGTGCGTGGACGATATTTCGTTCCGTCAGGCGTTTGCGATCGGCGTTTTTCAGATGCTGGCGATAATCCCCGGCACCTCGCGTTCGGGTTCGACCATCCTCGGCTCGATGCTGATCGGACTTTCGCGCACCGCGGCGGCTGAATTTTCCTTCTTTATGGCGATCCCCGCGATGGCGGGCGCAAGCGCGATTAAGGCGCTCGGCTTCCTCTCCTACGTCAGCGAAATGAACGTGGACGTCCCCGCGATCGCGTGGGTGATCCTTGCCGTCGGCGCGGCAGTTGCATTCGGCGTTTCGATGGTTTCGATCAAGTTCCTGACCGATTTTGTAAAAAAACACAGCTTCATCCCTTTCGGCGTCTACCGAATCATCCTCGGCGCGGCGTTGATCGTGTGGTTTTTGGTTAAATGAATGATAAATTAAAGATCCCCTACCCCGTGATCGTGGAGGGGAAATATGACAAATTGCGCCTCTCGTCGGTGATTGAGGCGCAGATAATAGCGACCGACGGCTTCGGCATCTTCAAAAATCACGAGCGCGCCGCGCTTTTGCGGGCACTCGCGCGGAAAACGCCGTTGATCGTCCTGACCGACCCCGACGGCGCGGGCAGACTGATCCGCGCGCATATTTCGGGAATTTTGCCGAAGGATAAAATAATTTGCCTGCATATTCCCAAGATCGAGGGTAAGGAGAAACGCAAAAAAGAGGCGTCTGCGGAAGGCTTTCTCGGCGTTGAGGGAGTTGAGCGTGAACTTATTTATAACCTCTTTTTGCCCTACACGAATCCCGATATGACGCGAAATATCGAGGAAAATCCGCTTTCGCCCGCGATTTTGTGCCGCGACGGACTCACGGGCGCGCCCGATAGCCAAGCGAAGCGCGATGCTGTCGGCGCTGTTTTCGGACTTCCGAGCGGAATGAATGCGAAAGCGTTTCTTGCGGCGGTCAAATGTGTGGCGACATATGAGGAATACGAAAAAGCAACGAAGGTTTTGGAATGATTCACTGCCTGCAAGCAGGCTGGAACTTTTTTCAAAAAGTT
>JAZTXK010000012.1:0-31061 GCA_045636385.1 Eubacteriales bacterium | reverse complement strand
GTTCACGTCGGCGGTAAGTCGAGCGTTGCCGCGCTCTACTGCAAGGACGAGGCAAAATGCCGCGCCGAGGCTGACGAATATATCAAAAAGGTTCCCGCAGACGTGCCCGAGCAGTACCGCGAGAGATATTCGCGCCAGATGTGGATCACCGACCGCGTTCACGAGGCGGGCGGACTTGCCATCTTCCCCCATCCCTTCTGGAAACCTGGAGCATCGAGAGTGTTCAACGTTCAGGAAGCATTCGCACGCATCATCCTGAAGAGCGGAATGTACGACGCATACGAGCTTGTCGGCGGAATGGGACAGATCGGTATCAATTTCTCGATCAATCTCCGCGCCGAGCTTCTCGCAGAGGGCGTAAAATTCCCCGTCGTCGGCTCGAGCGACGTTCACGGAATAGTCGGAGCCGAGACGTTCCCCCATATCTTCACCATCTGCTTTGCCAAGGATAACAGCGTCGAGTCCATTCTGGCGGCACTCAAGGCGGGCAAGACCGTTGCCGTTGAGGCTACGGGCGACGAATACAAGCGCCAGTACCGCTGCTACGGCGATCTCCGTCTTGTTTATTACGCACAGTTCCTTTTGACTCACTATTTCCCTCTGCTTCAGCGCATCTGCGCGGGAGAGGGTATCGCAATGAGAAGCTACCTTATGGGTCTCGCTCCCGCGTCGCTTATCGAGGCACAGGTCGAGCAGACCGAGTCCTTCAAGACCGAGTATTTCGGCAAGCGCGAGTATACCCCCGTTTCCGACGAGATCAAGGAATACGAAAACAAGTGGCGCGAGGTTCAGCTTGCGGGTCCAACGGGCAAGGGCAGTGCATACCATTCGGATAAGATCACAAGACAGATCTGATCGGAGCTTACAAAATGAAAGAAAAAGATAAAGTTCAAACGGAAGAAGGTAAGGATCGCGGAAATTCAAAATTCGAGCAGTTCTTCGACGGCGACAGACACGATCATAAGTCGATCAAGAAGGTCAGAACAAGCTTTCGCGTGGAGACAGCAACCTGCGTCAAGCTCGCGATCGCGGTATTCGCCGTATACCTCTCTATAAGATATTGGCCCGAGGTGGCAAAGTTCCTCGGCGGGATTCTGAAGGCGGCAGAGCCGCTCCTCATCGGCGCAATCATAGCCTTTCTTGTCAACATCCTTATGCGCAGCCTTGAACAGCTCTATTTCCCGAAATCGAACAAAAAAATCGTCGCGGTAACGCGCCGCGCGGTATGCATGGTGCTTGCATTCATACTGCTGATAAGTATAGTCGTACTTATCGCGTGTCTGATCACGCCGCAGCTCGTTTCCTGTATCGAGATCATAATAGCGGAAGTGCCTCCGATGTTCAACAGCGTCATCAAATGGCTGCAGAGCACGAAGATCCTACCCGAGGATATTATGGCGGAGCTTGCGAGCATAGATTGGAAGTCCAATCTGATGAAGATCTTCGATATCGTGTCTTCGGGCATCGGAAGCGTGTTCGATATCGTGGTTTCCACCGTGACCTCGGTGTTCTCGGGAGTAGTCACCTCGATCGTCAGCCTGATCTTCTCAGTCTATCTGCTTTCCGGCAAGGAAAAAATCGCCTCGCAGATCGTTCGGTTTGAAAAATGCTATATCAAGCTTTCGGGGCGCAGAAAATTCAATCATATCGTTGCAACTCTCAAGGACAGCTTTGAGAACTTCATAGTCGGTCAGTGCAAGGAGGCTATCGTTCTCGGTGTTCTCTGCACTCTCGGTATGTGGATATTCAGATTCCCCTACGCAACGATGATCGGCGCACTGATCGGATTCACCGCGCTCATTCCCGTTGCGGGAGCGTATATCGGCGGCGCGGTCGGAGCAGTAATGATACTGACCGAATCACCCGTCAAGGCACTTTTATTCATCGTGTTCCTCATCGTGCTCCAGCAGATCGAGGGCAACCTCATCTACCCCAAGGTAGTCGGCGAATCCATAGGTCTGCCCGGCTTCTACGTTCTCGCCGCCGCGACCATCGGCGGTGGAGTAATGGGAATCCCCGGAATGCTCATCGGCGTTCCCCTCGTCGCGGCTGTTTATAAGCTCGTCGGCGAAGATATTGCGGAAAGACTTGAAGCGGATAATACACCGCCCGCACCCGTCGAGGTCGACGAACCGATAGCCGAAGAGCCCCAAGCGGAGGTTGTATCCAAACCGCAGAAAAAGACAAAAAGCAAGAAGAAAAAGAATAAAAAATAACCGTTAAGTGTCGGTCGCCCGAAAAGGCGATCGGCACTTTTTCTTAACACAAAAACTTCCGTAATATTTTTTCATAAAAGTCCAATAATAATGAAAAAGAGGTGAACCCATGAAAAATATCAAGAAAATCGCGTTTTTCTGCACCGCCGCGGTCGCCGCGATAACTTTACTCGTCGGAACCGCAATGACGGTCACTCACGCCATGAGCGAAAAATCCAAATATTCGGAATGTGAAAAAAGGCTCGCTATTGCCGATCTTTTCGAGGCTTTGGGAGAAATGGAGCTTGCGATCGAGCAAGGCGATATCTCCGCACTCAACTTTTCGGCGGGCAAGGCGGAGGCTTATCTTTCGCGCGCGGGGCTCGGCGATTGCGGCGAAATTTACCGCGAAATCAAAAATATATGCGCGGGAATGGGTGACGCGGAGGATTGCAAAAGGCTTGCTGATGCCGTAAGAAAAATCGCCGACGGCGACGAAACCGCCTTTCGCAAATTTTCGGGCGGAGAAACGCCATCAAGCTATACGGAAGAAACTACCGAGGATCTTCTTACCTCGCGAATGATGGAAAGGCTCGGAAAAAGCCGCGACGACGTAGCACTCCACCGCGCGCAAGCCTTTGCCTGTCCGAACGCTGAATTCGATGAATGTAAAGCCGCCTCTTCATTTGCGTATTCGGGCGAAAACATCTTTGTCCTCGTTTCGGGTAGAGAGCCGAGGGTGGTGATGTATTGCTTCGACAGAGAAACCGACGGCCGCTATTCGGTCACTCGAGAGGAAGCCGAAAGAAGCGTTGAGTTGATAATCAAAAAAGAAAAGCTTCGCCTCGGCGAGCTCCGAACAACGGAGGAAAGCGGCGTCTACCGCACCGTCTGCTACGGCAAAAACGATTTTTCCTCCACCCCGCTCTTAACCATCGAGATCTATTCCGACACCGGCAGACTGCGCCTCTACGACGCATCGAACTACTACAAATACCAAAGTTGAGCAATAGAAACCGTACTTTTTTGCAATTCCACAAAGATTTTTCCAAAAAAGTGTTGACAAACGAACCAAAATGTGGTATCATATATTGGTCTTGAAAAGACCCATTAGCTCAGACGGTAGAGCATTTGACTTTTAATCAAAGGGTCCGGAGTTCGAGTCTCCGATGGGTCACCACAAAGAAAAGAGGAAGCTGCTTGCGGCTTCCTCTTTTCTTTGTGCTCATTCTTTCCGACGATGAACTCCGCGAGTTTGCCCGCAAACTCGCTATAGTGTGCGCGTAGCAACATCTTCATTTCACCACTGCATCCACGCGCACACATGAGTTCAGAGTCTCCGATGGGTCACCAAAAAAACACGACGCTTCGCGTCGTGTTTTTTTATCCAAGCCGCAGGCTTGGTATGGAATCACGCGTCAGCGTGTATGGCATCCGCGAAGCGGTATGGCATCACCGTAGGTGTATTTTCGCGGCTTGATTCCATGCGCGACTTCGTCGCAATTCCATACCGCAACAAGTTGCGGATTCCATACACGCCTTCGGCGTGATTAAGACGCGGTAGGTAAGGTTATCAGATCTTTACATGCGCATATTTACCAAAAGCAAAGCTTATAGCATTTTCTTAGGTTGTCTTTTTCGACGAATTTACAAAATTATAACAAAACAGGTTGACAAAACCGTCATTTTAGTGTATAATTATGCGTGTGAAAAGCACTTTTAATTTTGCACATCAGTTAGCATATGCTAACCGAATGATTTCACAATTCAAATGTGTATACGGTGAAAACAAATGACACTCAGGGATGCCATCGAAGGCAAGGAATATATAATCAAAGAGATCAATACTGATGACGAGGAGCTCAACGCCTTCCTCTTCTCTCTCGGATGCTATGAGGGCGAAACTATCACCGTCATCAAAAAAAGACGCAAGGGCTGTACCGTATCGATCAAGGACGGAAGATACAGCATCGACAATCAGTTGGCAGAGGCTATTCTGATTTAAAAGAAAGAAGAAGCTCTGCCTCTTCTTTATGAACGACAGTTAGCATACGCTAACTCAACTAATGAAATTACTTATATACATCATAAGGAGATAATTCCCTAAATGAGAATTGCTTTAACAGGAAACCCCAATTCGGGAAAAACAACAATGTTCAACGCCCTGACCGGCTCAAACGAGAAGGTCGGCAACTGGGCGGGCGTAACGGTTGACAAAAAGGAGCACGCGATCAAAAAGAGCCTCGCTTCTTGCGATGAAACTCTGATCGCCGTCGACCTTCCCGGCGCGTACTCGATGTCGCCCTTCACGAGCGAGGAGAGCGTGACCAGCGATTACGTCAAGAACTCGAATCCCGATGCGATCATCAATATAGTAGACGCGACCAACCTCAGCCGAAGCCTTTTCTTCACCACCCAGCTTCTCGAGCTCGGCATTCCCGTGGTCGTCGCACTCAACAAGAGCGATATCAACGAGAAAAAGCACACCGATATCGACTCGGACAAGCTCTCGGCGAAGCTCGGCTGTCCCGTTATCAACACCTCGGCAACCTCCGCGGAGGGACTCAGCTCTGTTATTGATGCCGTTATCGCAAGCATCGGCAAGGCGCAGACCGCCCCCTACTCGCAGGGCAACGTCGACCTTAGCAGCAAGTCGGCAGTTCAGCTTGCCGATCGCAAGCGTTTTGAATTCGTAAATAAGATCGTAAAAGAGGTCGAGCACCGCGAGGTAAAGACCAATCAGCGCAACTTCGGCGACGTGATCGACGACGTTCTCACCAACAAGTGGCTCGGCATCCCGATCTTCGCGGTCGTTATGTTCCTCGTCTTCCAGATCTCGCAGACCTGGCTCGGCACTTGGATCGCTGAAGGCTACGAATTCGAAAACGGCACTACCATCCCCGGTCTTGTAACTCTTATTGATATGTTCGGCGAATGGGTCGGCTCGCTTATGGTTGATGCATCTCCCATTCTTTACGCGCTCGTCGTTGACGGCATCATCGGCGGCGTTGGCGCGGTCGTCGGATTCCTGCCCCTCGTAATGGTAATGTACTTTCTCATCGCTCTGCTTGAGGATTGCGGATATATGGCGCGCGTTTCGGTCGTTCTCGACCCCATCTTCAAGAAGGTCGGACTTTCGGGTAAATCGGTCATCCCCTTCGTTATCGGCATCGGCTGCTCGGTTCCCGGAGTTATGGCTTGCCGCACTATCCGCGACGAGCGCGAGCGCCGCGCAACCGCAATGATCACTCCCTTTATGCCCTGCGGCGCAAAGATCCCCGTCATCTCGCTCTTTGCCGGCGCGTTCTTCGATAACGCGGGCTGGGTAAGCTGGACTATGTACCTCTCGGGCATCATCGTAGTCTTCATCGCCGCGCTCCTTATCAACGGCATCACGGGCAACAGAAAGAAGAAGTCCTACTTCATTATGGAGCTTCCCGAATACAAGATGCCCTCCTTCTGGCGCGCTTTCACCTCGATGTGCAGCCGCGGATGGGAATACATAATCAAAGCCGCAACCATCATCCTTCTGTGCAACACCGCAGTTCAGATCATGCAGACCTTCGACTGGTCGTTTAACGTAGTCGAAAGCGCAGACAGCTCGATACTCGCTACGATCGCATCTCCCTTCGCATATCTGATCGTTCCCGTAGTCGGAGTTCTCTCTTGGCAGCTCGCTGCGGCGGCGATCACCGGCTTTATCGCGAAGGAAAACGTCGTCGGTACTCTCGCGGTATGCTTCGTAGGACTTGAAAACCTCATCAATATCGAAGACCTCGAAATGATCGAGGGCTCGGGCGCAGAGGTCGCGGGCATCATCGCGATCACCAAGGCGGCGGCACTCGCATACCTTATGTTCAACCTCTTCTCTCCCCCCTGCTTTGCGGCGATCGGCTCGATGAACTCCGAGCTCAAGAGCGCGAAATGGCTCTGGAGCGGCATCGCGCTTCAGTTCGGCATGGGCTTCACGATCGGATACCTCGTCAACACCGTCGGCACGCTCATCATCGCTCCCTCGGCACTCAACATCGGCGGCACGATCGGCGGCGCGATCGCAGTTGCAGTTATGATCGCAATCGTCACCGCTCTTATCGCAAAGAACAAAAAGCGCACAGCGTAAATCTGAAAAATGCTTAACGTTACCGATATCATCGTCATCATAATAATCGCCGCAATCATAGGCGCGATCAGCTTCTATCTTTACAGACAGAAGAAAAACGGCGCCAAATGCATCGGATGCCCCTATTCAAAGGAGTGCTCGGGCAAGTGCGGGATGAAGGACGATAAATAATGTAAGACCGACCGACTCGATTTTGAGTCGGTCGGTTTTCAGTTTAGAGTTATGATAGAGTGGAGACCAATTTTTTCAAAAAACTATTGACAAATCTGTATTGCTGTGATATAATACAGTTAGTACAGATAACACAGTTCACACAGAAACGAGGTGATATAAGTGCAGGCAAATTTCACGGGCAAGCGGGAGATATATCTCGAGGTCGCGGAAAAATACGAGTCCTACATCAAGCTCGGCATTTTGGCGGCGGGCGAAAAGCTTCCCTCCGTCCGCGCGGCGGCGCAGGAGATGGGCATCAACCCAAACACCATGGCGCGCGCGTATTCCTATCTTGAAGAGCGCGGGCTGATCTACACTCTGCCTAAAAAGGGCGTCTACGTTTCCTCGCCCGAAGAAGGGAACGAAAACGAAACCGTTCTGAAAAAAGATGCACGCGAAATTCTTATATCCTTCAAGGAAAAAGGACTTTCGCGCGCGGCACTCGCGACACTTATAGAGGAGGTGTACGGCAAATGATCTCGGTCAATATCAACTCTCATTATCTCGGCGGCAATCTCATTCTTGAGGATATAAATCTCCGCATTCCCGACGGCAAGGTGCTCGGTTTGGTCGGCACGAACGGCTCGGGCAAATCGACGCTTCTGCGCCTTATGTCGGGCGTTTACGTTCCCGACAGCGGAGTCGTTCTCTACGACGGCAAGGACGCCACCCTTCCTACGGTGCGCGAGGACATCTTCTTCCTCCCAGACGATCCTTTTTACGCGGGACAAACGACGGGCAAGGGCATATTTGATACCTATCTGACATTCTACCCCAACCTCGACCGCGAGCTTTACCGCCAGCTTCTCGAACGATTCAAGCTCGACGAAAACGCGCATCAGCGCAATTTCTCAAAGGGTATGCGCCGACAGTTCTATATCGCGCTCGCCCTCTCGGCAAGACCGAAGTATCTTCTTCTCGACGAAGCCTTCGACGGTCTTGACGCCTTCACCAAAAAGACCGTCATCGAGGAGATCAACCGCGCGGTGGAGGAAAACGATTCTACGGTCGTTATCTCATCCCACGCACTCGCGGAGCTCGAAACCTTCTGCGATCTTTACGCCCTTATCGACAACCACACCGTGTCCTCGCAGGGCTCGCTTGAGGAGCACGCGGCGAGATACTGCCGCTTCCGTCTTGCCTTCACCGAAGAAAAAACAGCGATTGCATTCTCAAATCTCAACGTCCGCGACATTGAAATAAAGGGCAAATTCGTCACCGTGACCATCGAGGGCGACGCCGAGGCGTCTTATGCAGAGCTTATGAAGCTGAATCCCGCCGTTATCGAGCAGGAAAAGCTCACATTCGAAGACATCTTCATCACCGACGTGAAAGGAGGCAGAAAATGAAGACCGCACTCCGTTATTTCAAGCAACACGCGAAGGACACGGCGATCCGCGCCGCGATCATAACCTTTATCTGCCTTGTCATCGTCACGACGGTCGCGCAGGGTGTAAACGATACCTATATAAGACAGCAAGATTACGAAAACCGCTACTATCTCTACGGCAACACCGAGCCTTATAATTGGACTCTCAATCCCAACATCGGTGTTTTCGTCGCGATCTCGGCGATACTGACCACGCTTCTGCCGATGCTCGAGCTATCCTGCTTCAACAACCGCAAATATCTCGATTCGGCATTCTCATTCCCGATCTCGCGCATATCGCTGATCTCGGTCAATATGATCAACGGCTTTTTGCAGTTCCTCGCGGCTTATACCGTTTCATTTATCTGGTACACGATCGCCCTCTTCCCTTGCGCGGATAAGATCGGCTTCGGCGCGCTCTGGTCTTTCTTCTTCATTTCGCTTCTCTGCTCGCTCTTCTACTACGCGGTCAACGCCTTCTTCTTCTCGGTCTGCAATTCGTCGGTTGACGGATTCCTCACCGCAGGAGCTTGGCAGGTATTCATCGCAGTTGTTTTGCTGACCTTTGCCGAAATGTTTGATTTGAATTGGGATTCCGAGATCCTCCTGACGATCCTCTGGATGCCGCTCGTTCAGATTTCCGATTATTTCTCGGATATTTCAAGAGGAAGCAGCATTCCCATCCCAGACCTCGGCACGGATAATCCTTACGCGATGATGATCTATCTCATCCTCATCCCGATGCTGACCGCGGTATTTGTTTACGGAATACTTTATTTCTTCAACAAAAAGCGCGCGGAAAGTGCGGGTGAGATATCAAGCAGCCTCTTCAGCTATTCAACTCTCCTGCCCGTCTGCACGGCTTTGCTGATCTACTGGACACTCGAAGCCGGAACGGCTGTCCTCGCCATCTTCGCGCTGATCTTCTCGACCGTCGGATACATCATCTACCGCAGAAGCGTCAAGCTCAAGATCTTCGATCTCCTAGTCATCGCCGCCTGCTTCCTCTGCTTCGTGATGGGGCTTTTGGGGTGGTAAAATGGAAGCAAAAGTAATAAGAACATTCGGCATAATAATGCTCGTCCTGCTCATTATCGGTTCGGGGATCGCTCTCCTTGCGAATTGGAATTACATCCTACTGCGCGGGCTTGTCTCGGATTTCAAAGCCGAGCTCCGCGCGGCGGAGGGGATTGAGATCGTCGAAACCGTGTCGGATTACGGCAAGCTCAACGGCAACGGAAACGGCATAAACTATTTCGGTGCCGTGCTTGTCAAAGCCGAGAACCCCGACGTGCTCGATACTATTGTGTCGCTGAACCGTGATTTCGACGTTATGGATTATTACAAGCAGGAAAAGCGCGAGATCGACTTAAATTACGCGGAACACGCGCATTTGTCTTTCGAGAATCTCTCGACCGATTATTATGTCGTGTGGTTCTACCAAGGCGAACACCCGATGAGCAATCCGCTCGATATCAAGGGACATTGAGGTGGAATTATGAAACAATCCAATATAACGGTTTTGATCGTCCTTCTTACCTTCGTGCTTGTTATAGCAGCAGCAGGCATATTGATTTCGAATCATTATTTCTATACACCAAATTTCCTCTCCGTAGGCTTCGGTGCGCTTGCATCTATCTTTTCCGATAATATATGTATTGAAATAAATGACGACCCGCTGATAATGATGACGACCCTCAACCGCGCAACTATAGAAGAATATATGCTGTCACACGGAGGATACACCAAAAAGGACCAACTGGGGGCACTCTATCTCTTTGAAAACGAAAACAGCACAATAGGCGTAAGCAGTGACAGCAAGATCTATTGGGTAATTTGGAAGATCGGTGAACCCAGACCCAAGCAGGAGTAAGGGAGGCGCAAATGAAAAATATCAACCGAAAGCTATTGACCGCCATCATTGCCATCTCGCTCGTCATCGTCCTCTTTGTTCCCTTCGGCTACCAAACCTACGATGACGGCGGCACTCAAAGGTTTACTTCTCTCACTTACTCCGTTGTCATATGGAATCGCTTCGTTTCCGATTGGTCAACGGGCGAGATGCAGCTCCAAAAGTACGAAAACATCTGCTTCTACCTCTTCCCCGATAATTTCAAATCGCTCGACGAGCTTTGGGAGATAAAGCACTGATGCTCTGCGAAAGGAGTAAAAGACAAATGAAAAAATTCAAATACTTCATAATAATTCTCGTTGCCGCGTCGCTTCTGCTCTGCAGCTGCAGCACCGACGTACTGTTCACAACAAGCACTTATAAAAATTTTTCAAGATTCGTCAAGCATCACGAGGTCGGTATGACAAAGTCGGGGGTTTTCAGCCGTTTCGGAACTCCCCACAGCTTCACCGATGAAGACGGAGAACGGCAATCTTTCAGTTACGCACAAACCGAGGAAGGAAAAGCGGAGCTTTTAAAGACTTATGAATCCACGTGGGTATATGAGTTTTGGAAATACGACGATCCCGCAGCCCCCTACCGCGTATTCATTACCTTCGACAGTGAGGGCAAAACCACGGAAGTAGAAATGACGGCAGTCGGAGGGGGATAAATGAAAAGAATATTTTCGCTGTTTCTGATATCCGCCTTGCTTCTATCCCTCTCCTCCTGCGGCACGCTGAATTTTGTCGATATCGAGGAATTTTCCTCGGAAATTTACACCGAACGTGATATTGCCGACGCGATGGAAGTGGTTCTTGAAGAATTTCTGGGCAAAACAGACAGAATCCTTCTGAATCTTTCCTACATCGGTGACTCAAAGATTGCCGATTACGAAGATTGGGCTGACAGAAACGGTGCCGACGACGTCATCGTTTTTCTGACCGATTATTACGTCAGCTTCTTCTCCGACACGCCCACGCAAAACACCGCCTCCGAATACGAAAACTGGAAATTCATCCTCGTCCGCACGAGTGGCAGCGAATGGGAGATCGTCGATCAGGGGTATTAAACTCATTATTTTATAGTTCAAACGGAGATATTACTATGAAAAAACTAATAGCATTATTTTTGGCATCGCTTTGCCTTTTGGGGCTTGTGGCTTGTTTCCCCGTCGACCCGGGGTACGGCAACACCGTGGCGTATGCAGGTTGGTCGGACGATCCGATAATTGAGGAAGGCTCGCTAAATTGGAAAGAACTGATCCAGAACGAAGACGGCGCGCGTTTACCGATCTTTAAAATTGATACTTTGGAAGATTTGGAACAGTTCAGAGCCAAGTACGGGAACGTTTTTTCTTTGGATCAGGACTACAACGGCGCGTTGTCTTTCAACGGTGCGTTAGCCAAAGCACAGTGGGACAGAGAAGCTTTTTTCAAAGATAATTCTTTATTGGCAGTCTACGTCCCCGCAAACAGCGGCTCGTTTAGATTCGGCGTACACCATGTTGAAGTAACCGACAATCGGGTCTGCGTCCACGTTGTGCAAAAGAACAATCCGGACGTCGTTACCGACGATATGGCAGGATGGTTTGTCCTTGTGGAAATCGAAGACAAAGAGCTCCGAAGCTGTAACTCCTTCGACGCGATCCTCGTCGATACCGAATAATAACCATACAAAAAACAACAGAAAGCACAGAAAACCATGAAAAAACTCAAATTCATCAACTCAAACACACTCAAAATTCTCGCGATGGTGCTTATGCTGCTCGATCATCTTTGGGCGACCATCGTTCCCGGAAACGACTGGATGACCTACGTCGGAAGAATTGCCTTTCCGATCTTTGCGTTTATGATCGCGGAGGGTTACGTCCACACGTCTGATTTCAAAAAATACGTTAAAAGACTTTTGATCTTCGGCTTGATATCCGAGATCCCCTTTAATCTGATGTCGTCGGGATCCTTCATCTATCCCTTCCATCAGAACGTAATGTTCACCCTGGCGCTCGGTCTGCTCTCGATCAGGGAGATCGACAGGATCAAGCAAGCCTTCCGCTCGGATGAAGCAAAAAAGCAGATCGCCAAAAAAAGCATACTCTCTATCTTGAAGGTTCTGCTCTTCCTCCTTATCGGAACCGTCGGCTTCGTTGACTACGGCGCGATGGGAATACTCGTTATCATCGCATTCTACATCTTCCGCGACATCAAGTTCGGTTGGGTGCTTCAGCTTGCATCGCTCGTTATGCTCTTTATTGTCACCTTCAAGGGACAGGGCTTCGACCTTTCCATTGCGGGTCACGGATTCTTCTTCCCCAGCCAAGGCTTCGGAGTGCTCGCTATGATCCCCATCGGACTCTATAACGGCAAAAAGGGTGCGAACAGCAAGTTCCTCAAGCACGCTTTCTATTGGTTCTATCCCGCGCACATGGCGGCGATCTATCTGATTTATCGACTTGCATTTTAATCGCGTTCCGCGAAGCGGAACGTATCCCGCAAGGCATATCGCATCGAAGATATATCTCGAGCCCTCCCGCTTGCGGGAGGGTTTGGGTGGGTATAGAGCGCCGCGCGAAATCTTGCGCGCCCAAAGAAAATCAAGGGCGAAATACAATAAAGATGAAAGAAATCCGCCGCGGCGGATTTCTTCCTTTTTTGCGCCCCCGCGGGGCGCAACTTCCTTCCGCCTCTTGATATTCTTCTTGACAAACCAACATTTTAATGATATAATATACTATGTATAACTTTGTACCGAAAGGATGTGAGGCGTTGAAGGAGATTTTTCCAATGATCATAGGCAACGAAGAGCTCTGCTCGCGTTTGGCGCGTTCTCTGCTCTCGGAAAATCCCGATCTGCCCCACGCCTACGTCATAGAAGGCGCTTACGGCACAGGCAAACGTACGCTCGCACTCGAGCTTGCAAAGGCTCTCGTCTGTGAGAACCGTACCAACCCCGACGCTCCCGCCCTTCCCTGTAACGAATGCAGAAACTGCCGCAATATCTCGCGCGGGGCATGCCCCGACGTAATAGAGATCGGTACGGACGGAAAGGCTTCGGTCGGCGTTGACGCCATCCGAGATCTGCGCCGCGACGTTCACGTCTACCCAAACGATCTTGAACGCAAGATATACATTATAAACGACGCGCATACGATGACGGTTCAGGCACAGAACGCACTTCTTCTCACTCTCGAAGAACCGCCCGCCTACGCCTTCATTCTGCTTCTCTGCGAGAACTCGGCGCTGATGCTTGAAACGATCAAGTCACGCGCGCCCATCATCCGTATGAAGCCTCTCTCACCCGAGGACACCGAGCGCGCGATGCTTGCCGCCGATCCCTCGCTCGAGCTCAAAAAGCGCACCGATCCCGCGCTTTTCGACGACGTAATAATGAGTGCGGACGGCTCCGCGGGACTTGCCATTGACCTGCTTTCGGGCAAGGAAGCGGCAAAGATCGCCGAGGCGCGCCGCGCGACCGAAAAATTCTGCGAGCTTGCCGCAAATACGGCTAAAAAAGCGCAGCTTCTCATCCACGTTACCGACGTCTGCACATCAGACCGCGAAAGCGCAAAGGAACAGCTCGCGTCTTTCTCGCTGGCTCTGCGTGACCTCGTGCTTCTCAAGCGCGACGCCGACGCGCCCCTGCGATTCTATTCCGACCGCGAACAAGCCCTCGAGATTTCAGACAGCATATCACTGCGCCGTCTTTTGACGATCTCCGACGCTCTCGGAGAAGCGATCTCGTCGCTTGAGAGAAATATGAACACAAGACTCACTCTGATTTCGATGATATCGAAATTTTAAAAATCAATTGTAAAACTCCGTTTTACAATTGAAACGCGCGCTTATCGCCGCTTGCCAAAATCATTGATTTTGGTAGCTCCCCTCGGCGCGCGGACTCGCAAAGCTCGTCTGAAAGGTGTTTTTTCGGAGGCAAAGCCCCCCAAAAAACGAATTCTTATATATTTACTGATTTTCAACAAGGAGAAAATATTTTGGATAACACCGAGAATACCAAAAAGAATGCGCCTGCCGCCTCCGACGCGGGAAAGAGCGGCAAAAAGCATTATCATCATAATAAAAAGCACCACAAGGGTCACCGTCCGCAGAATCAGCAAAAGCCCGAGGCTGCGCAGGCTGAAGCGAACGCTCCCGCGCCCGAAAACGTAAAGAACCACACACAGCCTCAAAGTAATAATAGCAACAAAAACAAAAATAAAAAGCACAACGACGGTCGCAAGCCGCAGCCGGAGCAGTCTGCAAAGGCAGCCGCACCAAAGGAGGAGACTCCCAAGGCTCAGGGTAAGTACCAGAACCGTCAGGGCAACCGCGATAAGTCGCGTCCGCAGACCGAGCTTCTCGCGACTGCGCCCGATGACGAGCTTGATTTTCTCCCATCGCGTTCAAAATCCGAGTCTGATTTCCTTTCACTCGGCAAGACCGACGATGCAGAGCTCGACAAGATGCCGCCCGACCCCACCCTTGACGCCGTTTTCGCCGACGTTCCGCCCGTGGAACCGAAGGAGATCGAAGGTCCCGAAATCGTCGGTATCCGCTTCGAGCACGGCAGTAAGGTCTACTATTTCGATCC
The DNA here is from genome assembly GCA_045636385.1 of Eubacteriales bacterium. GTDB lineage: Bacteria > Bacillota > Clostridia > Oscillospirales > CAG-272 > CAG-390. Next base: position 16,686 of record JAZTXK010000012.1, on the reverse strand, counting down.
CGCTGAAAAAACCTTCAGCGTAGGCAAACACGCCATCGTAGAGACCGCGCAAGGACTTGAGTTCGGTGAAATCGTCATCGCAAACCGTCGCGTACCCGAGGATCAGATCGTCGCACCCCTCCGCCCCGTCATCCGAGAGGCAACAAAGGAGGATGAGGCTCACCACGAGGACAACCGCCGCCGTCAGCACGAGGCATTCAAGATCTGTCTTACCAAGATCGCGGATCACGGACTCGATATGAAGCTCGTTGATTCGCAGTACACCTTTGATAACACCAAGCTTATATTCTTCTTCACAAGCGCGGGCCGCGTTGACTTCCGCGCACTCGTCAAGGATCTCGCATCCGTCTTCCGCACCCGAATCGAGCTTCGCCAGATCGGTATCCGCGACGAGGCAAGAATGATCGGCGGATTCGGCGTTTGCGGACGCAAGCTTTGCTGTGCCGGCTTCCTTCCCAATTTCGTTCAGGTCTCTATCAAGATGGCAAAGGAACAAGGGCTTTCGATCAACGCCGCGAAGATCTCGGGCACATGCGGCAGACTTATGTGCTGTCTGCGCTACGAGCAGGAAGCATACGAGCGCGAGATCGCGCTGATGCCGCCCGTTGACTCCTTCGTCGAAACTCCCGACGGTAAGGGAACCGTCATAGACCTCTTCCCGATCTCGGGAAAGGTCAAGGTCAAGCTCAACGGAGATCAGGATATTGTTCCCAAAATCTACCATATGAGCGCCATGCGCGTCCTAAAGAGGGCTGAAAAGAAGCACTCGGACGATGCTGACGGAAACGAATAAGCCATTTCCAAAAATTTTTTGTAATTTTTCAAACTTTTTTTGCAAAACCTATTTTCTTTTTGATAATTTTGTGATACAATATAGCCACAACAACTTACGGAGGTGTCACAATGGCATACAAGATTACTGATGATTGCATCGCTTGCGGCGCTTGCGCTGAGGAGTGCCCCGTTGAGGCTATCAGCGAGCAGGACGGCAAGTACGTTATCGATCCCGACAAGTGCATTGACTGCGGTTCTTGCGCAGATACTTGCCCTGTTGAGGCTCCCAAGGCTGAGTAATTAATTCGGCCCAAACATAAAAAGCGGAGTACACGCTCCGCTTTTTTTGACGCTAAGGAAAATTTTATTATGGAAAATATAAATCTTTCGGAAAACGAAAATATAATCGCCGTCGGTGATCGCGTTCGTATGATCTCTAACGGCAAGGGTTTGGCGTGGGGGTCTGACTCCTATCTTCTCGCCGCGCGGTTGCGCAAGGGCAAGAGAGCCTGCGAGCTTGGGTGCGGCACGGGTGTTGTCAGCCTGCTTGCGGCGGCTTTTGAGAAGTTCGACCACGTCGCCTCGCTCGAGATCGAAAAGGAAAGCGCCGACCTCGCCGTGAGAAACGTCGATCTCAACGCCCTTGGCGACCGTATGACGGTTCATAATATCGACATCCGTGAGGCGCGTGCAGATCAGCTCGGTGGCGAATTCGACTGTGTTTTCTCGAACCCGCCCTATTTCGCGCACCCCGGTCCCGAAAGTCCCGACTCGATCCGTCAATCGGCGCGCCACGAGATCCATGGCGGAATCGGAGATTTCTGCGCCGCGGCGGCAAGGCTTCTCAAATACGGAGGCACTTTCGTCTGCGTTTACCGCCCCGACCGACTCGTCGATCTTTTCTGCGCAATGAGAGCCGCAAGACTCGAGCCCAAGAAGATCTGCACGGTCTATGCTGATACCAAATCCAAGCCAGCCTTCGTCCTCGTAGAGGCGAAATTCGGCGGCGCTCCGCTTCTTGAATACGAGCCGCCCCTCTTCCTATACACCGACGAGATCGTCAACCCCCGCATCCGCACCGAGCGGATAGATAAAATATACGAAAAAACGTCTTTTGACGTTTAAAGGTACTTTATGCCCAAACTGAAATATAAATGTATAATCCTTGACCACGACGACACGACTGTCAACTCTACCGCCGAGGTCAACTACCCCGCGCTTCTCGATACACTCTCGCATCTGCGTCCCGACGTCAAGCCCGAATACGAGGAATTTATGGACGCCTGCTTCGATCCCGGATTTTTCGATTACTGCACGGAGATCCTCGCGCTCGACGCGGACGAAATGAAATATGAATATAATAATTGGAAGCGATTCGTCGCGAATATCGTTCCTCACGCCTGCGAGGGTATGGGAAGGATAATCGAACGCCACCGCGCGGCGGGCGGTATCGTTTGCACCGTTTCGCATTCGGAATCCGACAACATCTTGCGCGATTGGAAAGCAAATTTCAATTCCGCGCCCGATGCCGTTTACGGCTGGGATGCGGGCGAGGGACGTCGCAAGCCTCATCCCTTCCCCGTTTTCGACATTGCCGAAAAATACTCACTTGAGCTATCCGACATCATCGTTATCGACGATCTGAAGCACGGCTTTGATATGGCAAAGAACGCGGGTGTAAAATTCGCCGCCGCGCTTTGGGCACAGCCGAGCCGTCTTTGCCGCGAATTTATGAAAAATAACGCCGACCTCGTTTTTTACGACACGGCGGAGCTTGAAAGGTATCTCTTCGAATGAGCGACACCAAAAGACTTCTCAGCTACGCGCGCCGCGCAGTTGACGATTACGGAATGATCGAAGACGGCGACAAAATTGCCGTCGGTATCTCGGGAGGCAAGGATTCGCTTGCTCTTCTGACCGCACTTGCGGGTCTTCGCAGATTTTATCCTAAAAAATTCGACATCCTCGCCCTGAGCATTGATATGGGACTCGAGGGAATGGATTTTTCGGGAGTTGCCAAATACTGCGAGGAGCTCGGGGTCGAATATAAGATCGTCAAGACCGAGATCTCAAATATCATCTTCAACGTCCGCAAGGAGCCGAATCCCTGCTCACTTTGTGCCAAAATGCGCCGAGGCGCGCTGAACACCGCGGCGGTCGAGGAAAAGTGTAATAAGGTTGCCCTCGGGCACCACTTTGATGACGTTGTGGAAACCTTTATGCTCAACCTCTTTTTTGAGGGCAGAATCGGCACGTTCTCGCCCGTTACATATCTGTCAAGAATGGATATAACCGTCATCCGCCCCCTCATCTATATGCCCGAAAAGGACGTCCGCTATTTCGCGTCCAAGACAGAGCTTCCCGTGGTCACATCGACCTGCCCCGCGGACGGCAACACCGAGCGCGAGAATATGAAGCAGCTTCTCGCCTCGATCGAGCGCAATAACAAGGGTCTGCGCTACCGCATCTTCGGTGCGATACAGCGCGGCGAGATCGACGGCTTCAAGCCCCTCTCAAAGATGCAGGGTTACAAAGCATACGAAGAAAACGACGAATAAAGGAGTACGCTATGGAAAGAATCAGAACCGGCGCCGCATACCACGGCAACCGAATCCTTCGCCACGTTGCCGACGATATGGCAGAAATGGCGCACCAGAATATGGACGTCGTCGTTCATATGTTCTCGCACAACGACTGGGACCGCCACCTCGGCGTTATGAATGAGATCTGCAAGATCTCGGAATACAACGGTCTTGAGGTCTGGATCGATAACTGGGGCATCGGAGGCCCTCCCGGCGACAAGTCGCACTTCCTTCAGTACCACCCCGAGGCGCATCAGGTATATTCGGACGGCTCGATCGACCCCGTTTCCGCCTGCTACAACGCGCCCGCCTTCGTCGCTTTCACAAAGAATTGGATCGAAGCCGTCGCATCCTTCGGCGGCAAGAAGATCTTCTGGGACGAGCCCCACTTCAAGCAGAAGGGCGAGCTTTTCTCCTGCTGCTGTCCGACCTGCCAAAAGCTCTTTGAGGAAAAGTACGGTCATCCAATGCCGAACGAAATGACCGAGGAGATGAAGGAGTTCAGGATCAATTCCCTTCTCACCTATTTCGACACCGTCTGCTCATACGCGGCGTCAATGGGCATCGAAAACAGCGTTTGCGTAATGCTCCACACACTTGATTACGCAAAGCAGATAATGACGATACCTGCGCTGGGCGATTTCGGTATCGATCCCTATTGGCATCCCAAGAGCGGCAAGCGCGATCCTTACGAGTACGTTTACAAGTCGACCAAGCAGATCATCGCGGAAACCGACGCCCTCGGCAAGCAGAATCACATCTGGATCCAGGGCTACGATATTCCCCACGGTAAGGAGGACGAGATCATCATCGCCGCCGACGCCGCATACGATGCGGGCGCGCGCACCCTCATCACCTGGGCATTCCGCGGAAGCGAATCGAACACGTATAAGAGCGAATGCTGCGAGCGCGCGTGGGCAGCCACCTGCGAAGCCTTCCGCCGAGTCCGCTCCCGCCACTTCGACGCGATCCGAGAGGCGAACTTCAAGAAATTCAACTGAATATAATATAATAGGATGAAAACCTCCCGATTCAAGCGAATCGGGAGGTTTTTATTAATAAAATACAATAATACCCAAAACGGATTATTCGGAACACCAAAAATCAACTGCCGTAAATAAAATGCCAACAAATAGAAAAAGTCTTATATTTTCAAAAAAAATATTGAATAGAAGACAAAATATAACTCGTTTTGTAACCGATAAGTTATATAATATTGACATCAACTCAAAAGCCGCCTGCGCATGACCGTTCAGACGCGGCGAAAAAAGCGGAAAACCTCAAAATTCCGCGCTAAATAACGATTGTCATAAATTAAAATAAAAATTTCCAAAGGAGAACAATGACATGGCAAAAAAATTCACCAAAGTTCTTTGCGCACTGCTGGCATTCGTAATGTGCCTCGGCACCGTTCCGGCATTCGCAATTGAATCCGCTCCCGATGCTGCTATTGATCCCAAAGCAGCTTGGCCTATTGACAAGACGGCTAACGGTCTCGATGAAAACGATCAGACAGACGTTACTCTCACCGTTCCCGGTACGATGACTGGCGTTGGTGCTGACATCGTGTTCGTTATGGGCTCCGGCGTTGCTGCTTCTAAAAACATGCTGTCCTATCTAAAAAACACAATGCAGACTCTTCTCCAAGAGTTTGAGGGCAGCGATGCTAAACTTAAGTTAGGTATAGTATGTTTCGAAAACTCTACAGAACGAGAAACTGTTCTGCCCCTGACAGTTCTGACTGAAGACAATATGGATCAGGTTATCGAGGATGCTCTTCAGAAGTATACAGACGAAAAACTGAATGAAAACGGTATCCATGTTAATATGGAAAGTGCCTTGCAGACCGCAAAGGACATGCTTGATGCAGACAACAGCGTACCTGCTGATCGCAAGCACTTGATTATGATGTCTACTGGCTATAGCTGGACATTTGATGATGAAAACGGAAATGCGGCTACTATTGTCGGTACTGACTACCATGGAAATTATACTTGGGGTCAGATGTACTATATTGGAACCCGTAACGGTGCCACCGGTACAACTTATCCCGGTCAGGGTATGCGAGTTCCCTTTAATTGGAGTTGGGATACGTATTGGGGTCTCATCCAAAAATGGGTTAAGGCTGATGGCGATGACTACGTTTTCACTCTTGGATATAAGGATGAGAATGGAGAATTTGTTCCCACCACCTACGAAGAGATGTATTATGCAACTGATATAGTCAACGGCACCGCAGTACAAAACAATGTGCAAAAAGCACCCAACAACAACTCTAGCTACCGTCAGGGTTTAACAATCTTGGTTCCTAAGTATGCTGCTGCTGCTGCAGAAAAAGCACTGCCCCACTTCCCCGGCATCTACGGTTTGACCAATCCTACTGGCGATACTGCCAACGCAAAGAAGGCCGCACACGCCATCAACTACGAGCGCTCTATGTATGACTCTTATAAAATTTACGAAGAGTTAAGAGCAGAAGGTACACACTGCTATGCTATTACTACCTATATGGGTGGAAATAAATATGTGAGCAGTGAGACCGTTAAATATTTCGGTGATTGCTTCATGGATATGATGGCTGGTGGCACGTCTCCTAGATACAGCCAAACTGAAAATTATTTCGATCCCATCCACAAGGAAATTATCTATTCCTGCTCCGTTGGTTCAACCGTTGAAGACTTCATCGGTAAGAATGAAAACGGCAACTTCGAATTTATTCAGGACGCTGAGACCATCAAGCTGGTAGTTGGTGGAAACGAGTATACAACTGAACGAATCGAAGCCAAGGAAGGAGCTACCGCTTCTTATCAGTTCACAATCAAAGAGATGTGGAATCTTGCAGCTGAGCCTACCTTCTGGCTTGACTACTACTACGGCGACGGCGAAACCACCGAGCGTTTCGTTTGGACCTTCGGTGAAAATGTTTCTATGGAAAATAGAGCATCTTTGACCTACAAACTTCAACTTACCGAAAAGAAGGAAGATGCAGGCGAATACACCGTTCCCACCAACAACTCCGCTACTCTCTACCCCATTGACAGCTACGGCAATGACGGCGACCCCCAGCACTTCCCCGTACCTTTCGTTGAATACGAAGTAAGCCCCTTCGACGTTGACATCGTTATCGCTCTCGGCGCAGGCATCGCAAATAAGAAGAAAACAGTAGACTCTATCCACACTCTCGTTAAGCCTCTCATAGACGATGGCATCAACGTTAAGCTCGGTCTCGTAGCCGTTGAGCACTATGATGACGTAGCTCTTCCTCTCACAGTTCTTACCAAGGACAACTACGCAACAGTTATTGCTGACGGCCTTAACAAGATCATCTCAATGCCCGCTGGTCCTACCAACCTCCATGGTAATATCGTAGCAGCTAAGGAAATGCTTGATGCAGATACCTCTGTTCCCGCAAACAACAAGTTCTTCTACGTAATCGCTACCGGTCGTACCTACAACTACGATAACGCAGACGGCGTTCCCACCACTATCGTAAACAAGATCAACCTCAAGGGCAAAACCTACTACTACTGGGGTCACTACCTCTGGCAGTCTCAGCGCGGACAGCACACTTCTCTGTATAGAGTTCCCACATCATACAATAACGATTTTGCTGCTTACTGGGCAGACGTTGAAAAGTGGGTTGAAGCAGACGGCGATACCTACGCTTACAGCTTCACCGACGCTTATAATGTAAACGATCCTCAGTGGTTCAATACCTTCTACAATGCAAACAACAAGGATGCAAAGGATCTTGGTCTCGCTTCCAGCCGCTTCGGTTGGATCATGAATCCTCTGACTAACTCCGGTCACGCAGGTATCAGCGAAAAAACCAATCCTCAGCATGCTCTCAGCTACGAGCGCGCTCAGTATGAGGCATACTACGCTTATGCTGCAATGGTAGAGGCTGGTTATACCTGCCAAGCTCTCTGCAGCGAGTCCGTAAATTATCAGAACTACTCGCCTTATATGGAATATCAGAAAGTAACTCCCTCTATCCAGCTTGGACACAGCTTTATGGACCATATGGCGAAACTTTCAGGACAGGATGAGGCCACACTCCTCTTCAATCTTATTGATGATAACGGCAACTATGTGATGGCAGAGAATTTCTTCACTGCTGTTGAAACAGATAAGCTTGTACCGTCTACCGCAAAGGCTCTCAAGTTCTCCGCTCTCTCCACCAACCTTGTCGTAGCAATCGGCGAAGTAGCATCCGTTACCGTTGTAGCTGAAGGCGACAACCTGACCTACACCTGGTACTACAAGAGCCTTGGCAGCGATGATTTCTCCGAGTCCAGCTTTAAGGACGATACCTATCAGGCTGTTATGCGCGGCTGTTACGATGAGCATCAGGTTTACTGTGTAGTTTCCGACCAGTTCGGCAACTCTGTAACCACCGAAACTGTTACACTTATTCTCGATAACTAATCAAAAGCTTCACTTCCCCGAATGTTTTTCGGATTAGTAAACAATTAAATATCCGAAAGAGCTCGGCTTACGCCGGGCTCTTTCTTTTTACTATTTTGTAAATTTTTCGATTTAAAGTAAAATGTGACCGATAATGTCACCGTCAAGCTATATAATATTAATCGGAATATTATTAAAATATATAAAAGGAGCATATGTTATGTACCAAGAAGGAATTTTTGATACTACTATAATATGTGTAGATGAATATAAAGATAAGTGTCTTTCGGGACGCTTATACAACTCTTCTTATACCGACGGTCTTTCCTTCCAAAGTACGATCGATCTTCTGTTAAATATGGAAACCGTGTTAGGAGAGAAAAATCATCCTCAATCCTATTCCTGCAAGCGGTTGTTTCATCCCATTGAGGAGCGTCCGGTTGTCGAGAGAACACAAATCGAGCGCAAGGACGGAAAGCTCGCCACGTTCTCTCTGAAGATCCTTTTCCGTCAGAACGCAAGCTGGCAGGGCTCGGTATATTGGCACGAGGGAAAGCAAGAGGAACGCTTCAGAAGCGTACTTGAGCTGCTTTTGCTGTTAAACAGTGCCTTATCTTTAGAAAAGTTATAAGATTTGTCATATTTTTTGTATTATCGAATAAAATATAACCGATTTTATAACCGATAAAGTGTATAATATTATTGTAAACCACCGAGAGTGGAATAATTATCTAAAATTCGCATAAATAAGGAGAAAACACGATGAAAGGATATTTCACTAAATGTACATCCGTATTGCTTGTGCTTGCTATGTTAATCAGCGTGCTGGTTCCTACGGTAAATGCATCTGCAGATCAGAATAATGATCTACTCAATTATATTGACAAGACCGCCACTCCCCTTGACGCTTATGATCAGACCGACGTAACCCTGACCGTTCCCGGAACGGTTGAAGGCTACGTTGACGTAGTATTCATCCTTGGCGGCGGTATGACCGCAAATATGGAAACCGTCGAAGCTGCTATCAACGTCTTCAAGCCCGCTATGGAGAGCGGCAAGGCGACCGTGAGAATGGGTCTGCTCTCTCTTGAAAAGGGTCAGGAGATCATCCTTGATCTTAACAGCGACGAAGCAATTCTTGATCCCGATACATATATCGACCTCGTTACCGAAAAGTTCGATTATATCAACGGTCTGCCCGTAGGCAGCACCAACCTCCACAGCCAGCTCCTTGAGGCGCAGGATATGCTCGCAAAGGAACCCCTGGCAAAGCCTGAAAACAAGTACGTTTTCGTCCTTGCAACCGGTCGTACCTATTGGTTTGACAATGCAAACGGCGAACAGTCTACCGTCATTAACAATGTAAAGGGCACAGACAAGAACACTTATTATTACTGGGGTCACTATCTCTGGCAGTCCCAGCGCGGCGGCAACACCTCCCTTTACATGATCCCCGCTATCTACAACAATAGCTACGAGGCTTTCCTTGCTGACATCGAAAGATGGGTAGCTCAGGACGGCGACAACTACGTTTACACTCCTCATTTTAACGCAAACGACTACAATGCTTACGCTACCTGGTCCGCGAATAACACCGCTGATCTCAGAGCTTTGGGCGTAGCCGGCAGTAGATACGGCAGCGCGATCATTGATCCCAAGCCTACCGCAGATAATTTCATCACCGGCACCGTTGCAGCTATCGGATCCGGATCTAATCCTCAGAACGCCCTGAACTACGAGCGTGCACAGTATGAGTGCATTCAGGTTTGGCAGCAGCTGATCGGCGAAGGCTACAATTGCTATTCCATCTGCAGCGAGTCTCCTAACTATCAGAACGGCTCCGAGAACATTGCGAGCAAGGGCTACACCGGCAAATCCACCATTCAAGTTGGCCACGCATTTATGAATTACCTCGCAGCTTTGGCAGGTCAGGGTGAAGCTCCCGTCGTTTGGGAGTATCAGCGTGACGAAAACGGCAACGTTGTGTTCTACGACGGTTATCAGGGCAATTACAACTACGCAAAGACCACTTTGAAGGAAGACTTCTTCGCTCCCATCCACGATGATCTCGTCTACACTTGCTCCACCGGCACTACCGTTGTGGACTACATCGGAAAGAACGAAAACGGCAACTTCGAATTCATCGAGAAAGCTGACTGCATCAATCTTGTTGTTGGCGGCGTTGATTACGTTACCTCTATGACAGAAGACACCGCAGCGGGAAGCTCTTACGCATTCACCGCTCCCGGCGCAGCTGAGCCCACATTCTGGCTTGACTACCTCTACGGCGACGGCGAAACAACCGAGCACTTCGTATGGACTTTTGGCGAAAACGTTTCTACCGATAGACTCGCTAATCTGACCTACAAATTGCAGTTGACCGAAAAGTCCGAAGACGTCGGCACTTATACCGTTCCCACCAACAATTCCGCAACTCTCTACCCCGTTGACAGCGACGGCAACCACGGCGATCCCGTAGTATTCCCGATTCCTACTGTAGACTACGTTGTAGACGGCTTTAGCGTTTTCAGCATTTACGGCACAAAGACCTGGGTTGACAACAACAATTCCGACAACAAGCGTCCCGAAAGCATCGTCGTCCGTCTTTGGGACGGTGACTTTGAACTCGCCTCCATCACAGTTTCCGCTGACAGAAACGGCGAGTGGAAGTACGTATTCCACGAGCTCCCCGAATACAGAGACGGCGTTGAGATCGTCTACACCATTACGGAAGATCCCGTTGAAGGCTACACCACTATCATCAACGGCTTCGACGTAACCAATGTCTACGTTCCCGAGACCGTAACCGTTTCCGGCACCAAGACTTGGAACGATGCTGACAACCAGGATGGCAAGCGTCCCGAAAGCATCACCATCAACCTCCTTGCTAACGGTCAGGAGATCGCAGAGGCTAACGTAACTGCTGATACCGCTTGGCAGTACTCCTTTGAGAACCTTCCCAAGTATGAAAACGGCACCGAGATTGTTTACACCATCACCGAGGATGCAGTAGACGGCTACACCGCAACCATCAACGGCTTCGACGTAACCAACTCCTACACCCCCGAAACCACCACCGTTTCCGGCATCAAGACCTGGAACGATGCGAACAACCAGGATGGCAAGCGTCCCGCAAGCATCACCATCAATCTCCTTGCTAACGGTCAGGAAATCGCAGAGGCTAATGTAACCGCTGATACCGCTTGGCAGTACTCCTTTGAGAACCTTCCCAAGTACGAAAACGGCGTTGAAATCGTTTACACCATCACCGAGGATGCAGTAGACGGCTACACCGCTACTATCAACGGATTCGACGTAACCAACACCTACACTCCAGAGAACATTCAGGTATCTGTAATCAAGATTTGGGAAGATGAGGACAACATCGACAACACGCGCCCCGAAAGCATCACGGTTGTTCTTTACGCAAACGGCGTTGCGACCGAGATCAAGGAGCTCAGCGCGCTTGAAAATTGGGAATGGACCTTTACCGATCTTGATAAGTACGCAAACGGCGTTGAGATCGTTTACACCATCTCAGAGGTTGAGGTAGAGAACTACTATTCTACCATCACAGGCGATATGACCACGGGCTTTGAGATCACCAACGTCTATCTGATCGAGGTCACCGACAATCCCCCTCCTCTCACCCCTCCGCAGACCGGCGATGCAGCACTTCCTGTGTTTATTGTAGCGGTCCTCGCACTCTTTGCTGCTATTTGGATCCCCACTAAGAGCAGACAGGTTGAAGACTAATACATTTCCGACTTGAAAATTTTCTCACAAGAGGCTATGAAAATAGCCTCTTGTTTTTTGATAAAAAAACAAAAACGCATACGATCAATCAGTTTACAAATGATCGTATGCGTTTTTATATTAATTGGGATCAACCTAAGCGGCGTTGGATCTGATCCGGATGATCTGCGTAATTCAGAGCAGTTTCCTTAGTAATCAATCCCTGCTCGTATAGAGAAATAATCGATTGATCCATAGAAAGCATTCCTTCGTTCTTTCCTGCGGCGATTACGTTATCTATCTGATAATTCTTGTTTTCACGAATCATTCCGCGGATGGCACTATTGATTTGCATTAGTTCAAATACGGGAATCATATTTCCGTTTATATCGGGAACCATTTGCTGAGAAACGACGGTATGTAAAACGTTTGCCAGCTGGAATCTGATCTGAGCTTGATGGGTGCTTGTGAAGCTGTCGATAATACGGTCGATTGCATTGACTGCTCCCTTTGTATGCATCGTGGCGATGATCGTGTGTCCGGTTTCGGCTGCAGTAATCGCGGTTCTGATGGTTTCCGCATCGCGCATTTCACCCAACAATATCACGTCCGGCGCCTGACGTAAGCAGGAGCGAAGCGCGGAGAGGTAGTCAGCCGTGTCAATAGAGATCTCTCTTTGGCTGACGATACTGCGCATATTTTTGTGCAGATATTCAATGGGGTCCTCAAGAGTTATGATATGACATTCACGGCTTTGATTGATTCGGTCAATAATGCAAGCCTGAGTGGTGGATTTTCCGCTTCCAGCCGTACCCGTAAACAGGATCATACCGTGCGTAATCTTGGCAAGCTCCATCACCTGAGGAGGAATATGGATCTGATCCCATTTGGGAATATCAAATGAAACGATACGGACAACGGCAGCCAGCGAATTGCGCTGGCGATACGTGTTGACGCGAAAACGGGACAATCCCGGAATTGCAAATGAAAAATCATCGTCTCCCGTAGACAAATATCGGTCTATGGAACGGTTTGCGAGCTTATAAATCTCTCGGATCAATAATTCCGTATCCGGCGGGAGAAGCTTTTGACTTTCTATAGGAACTATATGGCCCTCTATCTTTTCACTGACAGGGCAACCCGCGACGATAAACAGATCGGACGCCTGATCGTTTACGGCGCGAATGAGGTAATTATTCAGATCAGCCACAGTATGTGCCTCCTTGTGGATTTTATGAATTTGACGTTACGCTTTGCCAACGTAACACGCTCCAGGTACCGTTTTCGTAGCTCAGCTCGACGACGATCGATTGTGTGGGGGAAACGGAACAAGAATAAGAATATTGGTTTTGATCGACCTCGACCATGTCGGGAATCGTTCCTGCGCGCAGCATCGAGAAAATCTCCTCGGCTTCCATATCTGCTTCGTAATAATCAGAAACAACGTTTGCCGTGACCACAGAGAGCTTTCGGTCTGCTTGCGCCGTGCTGAGTGTTAATAAGGTAAAAACCGTCAAGCAGAGCGCAGAGAATATAAGTAACAATGAGCTTCCGCCGACTGTCGGCGGTTCAATACGATTAGTGCGGTTCATTTTCCAAATCCTTTTGCCACCCTACGGTAAGGGAATAAATGACTTCGTCTTCATAAATTATCTGAATGGAAGCGTTTCCTAACAGCGGATGCGCGCTTTCCGTAATCACGGCAAGACCTATAAATCCATTCGGATCTTCCTCGGACACAGGCTTGCCTGTAAGGTCATAAAATACGGTTAGGGAGTCGCTTTGCGCGCTGCCTGATAAAATGTCGGCGGCTGAGTCAGTATCCCCACGGGTGCTTTTCAAGGTTTCAGCGATATTTTGTGCCGCCAAAACCGCGCGGTCTTTGAGGGCTTGCTCTTCGGAGATGCGATTAGCAAGAGCGATGCCTTGCAAACAAATAGTAGCGATAACTGCAAAAAAACCGATCATAATAATTTGCTCAAGTAAAGGCAAAAATGCTTTATTCTTCATTTTTATGATCAATCCTTTCCGTAGCACCGCTACTTTTCGGTTTCGCTGCGCATATTGACGTAGAGTGTCTGCTGCTCTCCATCGACGTATTTGACCTCGACGGTCACTATGTTGCCTTTTACAAAGAATCTCAGATCATCTACTGCAAGGATCCTTTCGCCGTCGGCGGGATCAAATGGCTCATCTGAAACGGAAAACAGCTCATACAAAAAGCCTTCGTGGCAATAAATTCGAGTATAATAAACTTTTCCCTCAAAATATTCGCAAAAATAGAAGGTATCGCCTTCTGCTTTGGGCGTGGCGTCAGAGAAATCCCCGACGAAATAAGTGTCTTGGGCATCGCTTTGGTGAATACGAGTGGTCAGATAGCGCGAGACCGTTCGATGATCGTAGCTTAACTGATCGCGCGCGGTAAAGCTTTTGTATATCTTCGCGCCGGTAATCAGCACGGTGATTATACAAAGGGCAAAAACCGTAAACAACATAAATGGTAAGATCTTATACCATCTGCTTTCTTTTTTTCGTGTTTTCATTTTTGAAAATCCAATACTGTAATATCGGGCATCAGATTGGAAGCGTAAAGCTCGTATTTAACCGTAAATCGCGCTGTATTGATTTGAACGTCGTAATTTTCGATCAGATACTCCAGATCAGGAGGATACGCGCCTTCAATAGCATAGCAAGCCACTGCAGCACGGGAGAGCGCCTCTTGCAAGCGTTCTTTTTCTTCTATCGCCTGACCGTTATCCAAATTGGAAAGCGCCGTCAGAAAACAGAACAGCACACACAATATTACCAATACCCAAATAAGGTGATAAAACCTATTGAAATGCTTTTTTAACATGAGTTATCCTATTGTGTTCATAATGTTGATCAGAGGAAGCATAACAGCCAATAATATCGCTCCTACTATAAATGACGCGCTCAAAACCAACGCCATTTCGATCTTGGAAACACGCGATTCAAGCTCCTCTTCAGCTTCGTTCCACATTCTCGCCGTTATTTGTTGCATAACTTCATCAGCGTTTCCCGTGCGAAGTCCAATCGAGAGCATTTGCGCTGATGAAGCCGATAGAATTTCAGCCTTGCAAAGAGAATCAACCAAGCTGCTTCCATTGTCCATCAAGGTGGTGCACTTTTCACATCTGCCCGTCACGTGAGATTCGTTGCCAAACAGCTTTTTTGCAAGCTCTATTCCCTCTTCGATGGGATAGCCGCTTGCCAACACCATAGATAACGCTTGGGCAAATCGGGCATTATTGAGCTTTTTGTTGATACCTCGGTCACCTCGGATACGCCAAAACAGTTGTTTGACGGCTCTACCTGTTGACGGGACCAGCGCGATAACTGCACCAATCACAAGCGCAAGACCGACGATGATTCCGATTATGGGCATAGCGGTATTAAGGAAGTTGCCAAGGGATAACAATACGCCGGAAATTCCCGTAAGGCTGCCTCCGAGCGACTTATAGACGTCGTCGAAAACGGGCAGTACGTAGCTGAGCAGGACTACTATAACGGCGAGCATCATCAATATAAGCATTGAAGGTAAAAGCAGCGCGTTTTTTAAGCTTTTGCTGATACGATGCTGCGTTTCATAATAGTCAGCCAGCGAGTGAAGCGTTTCCTCGGTGCGACCAACATGCTCTGCGACTCTGATCAAACCGACCGCGTGCGAAGGAAAGCAATTTGCCGCCTCCAACGCCTCGGTGAAGGATTCACCATCATCCATCAGCGAAGCCATTTTATAAAGAACGGCTTTGCTTGTCGGATCTTGTTCTTCTGATGCGAGTATATGCATCGTCTCGTTCAGACTGATGCCTGATTTCATCAACAGAGCAAATTGTCTGAATAAATCTGCATAGGTAAGATAGGGAAGTTCATTCCATTGCATAGGTACTGTTTCCTGTCTTTTGATCAATAAATGTATTTTGACGTATACTGAACTCCTGAGGGCTCACTGCCGCCTGCGGCAAAGGTGGGATCCATCAGCTTCCAATCTACACCGTCAAAGAAAATCGATCCGTTGATCCAGCCTTCATCGGGCGACCAAACGTTAATCCATGCGTGATAAGCTCCGTCAGCGTAACCGACAACGAGCTTGCAGGCGATATTTTGCGATCGAAGCATACCCGTCATCAATGAAGCATAATCGAAGCAAATACCCTTCCTTGAAGCCAAAACTTCATCGAGAACGGGCAAATAATCGCTTTCGACCGTTGCCGCTTTATCATAGTCATAGGAGATGTTATTGATAACGTATGAATAGATCGCCTCCACTTTTTCAAGCAGAGTTTTTTTGCCGCTGACCAATTCTGCGGCCTTGTTCATAGAATTTACAGCGTTTTCGTAATTAACGTATTGATTCGGACGCAAAAACGGAGCGAATTCATCCTCGAGATTTACGGAAAAGCTTAAAGAAAGAACTGTTGAATAGCGGGTATCTATTACGTTCTTCAGAATTTTCAATCTGTAATCGCCGTTTCCATCCGAAAGAGGGAACACAACCCATTCCTGCGCGGGAATATTATATGTATAAGTAGTCGTCGGCCCGGTGACCTGAACCTTCAGGCGAGCTGAGGTGGTTCCGGTGAACTTGACCATTATATAGCCATCATCAGTATGCGAATAATCAATGGTCGCGGAGGAATTTGACTTTACCAGGATTCCTGAAGCTATCGGGCGCAGCAAAGTGATCTGTGCCGGCTTCAATATCTCCTCCAATGCGCTGCCTTCCTGATTCACGCTATCGGTAGTGGGCGGAGTAGTCTCCGGCGTGGTAATCGGCTCAGTAACCGGCGTGGTAATCGGCTCAGTAACCGGCGTGGTAATCGGCTCAGTAACCGGCGTGGTAATCGGCTCAGTAACCGGCGTGGTAATCGGCTCAGTAACCGGCGTGGTAATCGGTTCGGTAACCGGAGTGGTAATCGGTTCGGTAACCGGAGTGGTAATCGGCTCGGTAACCGGAGTGGTAATCGGCTCGGTAACCGGAGTGGTAATCGGCTCGGTAACCGGAGTAGTAATCGGTTCGGTGACCGGAGTGGTAATCGGCTCGGTCACCGGAGTGGTAATCGGTTCGGTAACCGGAGTGGTAATCGGCTCGGTAACCGGAGTGGTAATCGGCTCGGTAACCGGAGTGGTAATCGGCTCGGTAACCGGAGTGGTAATCGGCTCGGTA
>JAZTXK010000011.1:0-10661 GCA_045636385.1 Eubacteriales bacterium | reverse complement strand
GGCTCTGCCTCGTGCTCCGCAAACTTTTGAAAAAGTTTGATCAAAACTTTCCGTTGCTGTTATCTTTAATTTAATCGAAAATTTTCGAGCGCAGCGAGAAAATTAACCTTACCTCTGCCCTCTGCCCTCTGCCCTCTTACCTCAAAAAAAGCTCGGATACCGAGAAATTTTCCCGATATCCGAGCTTTTTATTAAATTTTAGCCCTTAAAATACTTAACTGCCGATTCAAACAGCTTCATATCGTACTCTCCGGGTACGTTCTTATAAAGTCCGTATCCCTTACGCTCCGAGTGGCCCATCTTACCGAATACGCGGCCGTCGGGAGAAAGAATACCCTCGACTGCATTCGCGCTTCCGTTGGGGTTGAAGCGGATGTCGCCCGTCGCGTTGCCGCAAGCGTCAACGTACTGGGTCATGATCTGGGAATTAGCCGCAAGCTCTGCGAGAAGTGCGTCGGATGCTACGAAGCGGCCCTCGCCGTGGGAGATCGGTACGTTAAATACGTCGCCGACGTTACATGCGGAAAGCCAAGGAGAAGCATTCGAAGCAACTCTTACGCGGACGATCTTCGACTGGTGGCGGGAGATGTCGTTGTAGGTCAGAGTCGGGCAGTTCTCGTCGGTGTCGATGATCTTACCGTAGGGAACAAGACCGAGCTTGATAAGCGCCTGGAATCCGTTACAGATACCGCCCATAAGTCCCGCGCGGTTGTCAAGAAGGTCGGTGACAGCATCCTTGACCTCGCCGTTACGGAAGAACGCGGTGATGAACTTACCCGAACCGTCGGGCTCGTCGCCGCCCGAGAATCCGCCGGGGATGAAGATGATCTGGCTCTCGCGTGCCTTCTTTGCGAACTGCTCAACGGAGCGCGCAACGGTCTCTGCGCTGAGGTTAGCGATTACGAAGATCTCGGGATCTGCGCCCGCGTCTGCGAATGCCTTTGCGGTGTCAAATTCGCAGTTCGTGCCGGGGAAGACGGGGATGAGAACCTTAGGTCTTGCCACAGCGATGGGAGCCGCGGTGGGATATGCCTTGGGAGCACAGCTTACCGTCTCGATCTTGCGCTCGGGAGGAGTGATATTGCAAGCGTAAACCGACTCGAGCTTGTCCTCGGAGATCTTGAGGAGATCTGCAAGTGCGATGCTTTCGTTGCCAAGAGTGATTACACCCTCTGCGTTGAGAGTACCGAGTTCGATGAGGTCGTAGTTACCCACAGCGACATTCGCCTCGGGCTTAACTTCAAGGATGAAGGAACCGCCCGCGAGGTCGAAGATATCGGATACCTTAACGTCGCCGAGAGTGATGCCGATGCCGTTACCGAAGCCCATCTTCATAAGAGCCTCTGCAACGCCGCCGATGCCGGGAGTAAATGCGGTTACGCAATCGCCCGCGCGCTGAGATGCGGTTACAGCGGAGAAGAGAGCGAGGATCGACTCGGTCACGGGAAGACCGTTTTCGTCGTACTTCGGCTTTGCGAGAATAACCTTGTTGCCCGCCTGCTTGAACTCGGAGGAGATCATATTCTCGACCTTGTCAGCGGTGACAGCGAAGGAAACGAGGGTGGGAGGAACGTCAAGATCCTGCGCCGATCCACTCATCGAGTCCTTACCGCCGATAGCGGCGCTGCCGAGTGCGGTCTGTGCGGCAAATGCGCCGAGGAGTGCCGCCATAGGCTGACCCCAACGCTCGCCGTCGCGGCCGGGCTTCTTGAAGTATTCCTGGAAGGTGAGGTAAACGTCCTTGTATTCAGCGCCGGATGCAACGAGTCTTGCGATAGACTCAACGACAGCCATATACGCGCCGTGGTAGGGAGAAGCCTCGGAGAGGAAGGGGTTGTAGCCCCAGCTCATGAGGGAAACGTCGTTTGTATGACCCTTTTCGACCGAGATCTTGTGAACCATGGTCTGAATGGGAGAAAGCTGATTCTTACCGCCCCAAGGCATCATAACGGTGCCCGCGCCGATGGTGGAGTCGAAGCGCTCGGAAAGACCTCTGCCCGAACAGCAGTTGAGGTCGGATGCGAGAGCGAGGTAATTTTCAGTGAAGGAGAGTTCGGAATTGTAGATAGAAACCTTGTCGAGAGCTTCACGGTCGATCGCGCCAACCTTGATATCGATGTGCTTCTCCGCACCGTTGGAGTTAAGGAACTCGCGGGAGAGGTCAACGATCTGCTTGCCGCGCCAGAACATAGTGAGTCTTGCTTCCTCGGTTACGGTTGCAACGTGGGTTGCCTCGAGGTTTTCAGCGGTTGCGATCTCGATGAAGCGAGCGGCATCCTCTGCGGCAACAACGACAGCCATTCTCTCCTGAGACTCGGAGATTGCAAGCTCGGTGCCGTCAAGTCCCTCGTACTTCTTGGGAACGCGGTCGAGGTTGATGGTAAGACCGTCGGCAAGCTCGCCGATAGCTACCGAAACACCGCCTGCGCCGAAGTCGTTGCAGCGCTTGATAAGGCGGGATGCCTCTGCGTTTCTGAAGAGACGCTGAAGCTTGCGCTCCTCGGGAGCGTTACCCTTCTGAACCTCTGCGCCGCAGTCGGCAAGGGAGGTTGCGGTGTGGGATTTGGAGGAGCCGGTTGCACCGCCGCAGCCGTCGCGTCCGGTTCTGCCGCCGAGAAGGATGACGTAGTCACCGGGTGCGGGGCACTCGCGGCGAACGCAATCTGCGGGAGCAGCCGCGATAACCGCGCCGATCTCCATACGCTTTGCGGCGTATCCGGGGTGATAGATCTCGTTTACAAGACCGGTTGCAAGACCGATCTGGTTACCGTAGGAGGAATAACCTGCCGCCGCGCCGGTTACGATCTGACGCTGGGGGAGCTTACCCTTGATGGTTTCGGAAATGGGCTTTGTGGGGTCAGCCGCGCCGGTCACGCGCATTGCGGCGTAAACGTAGCTTCTGCCCGAAAGCGGGTCACGGATCGCGCCGCCGATGCAGGTTGCCGCACCGCCGAAGGGCTCGATCTCGGTGGGATGGTTGTGAGTCTCGTTCTTGAAGAGGAGGAGCCAATCCTGCTCTTCGCCGTCAACGGTGACCTTAATCTTGACGGTACAAGCGTTGATCTCTTCGCTCTCGTCAAGGTTACGAAGCTGTCCTGTGGACTTGAGATATTTAGCGGCAAGAGTGCCGATGTCCATGAGCGAAACGGGCTTGGTTCTGCCAAGCTCCTTGCGGATGCCGACGTAGTGGTCGTAAGCCTTCTGAAGAAGCTCGTCCTCGAAGCTGACGGAGTCGATCTCGGTGAGGAAGGTGGTGTGACGGCAGTGGTCGGACCAGTATGTATCGATCATTCGGATCTCGGTGATCGAGGGATCTCTGCCTTCGGTCTGGAAATACTTCTGGCAGAAGGTGATATCGTCGATATCCATAGCGAGGGCGTAGTCGGAAACGAACGCCTCAAGTCCCGCGCGGTCGAGGGCGATGAAGCCTTCAAGGATCTTTACGTCAGCGGGAACGGGATATTCTGTAGCGAGGGTCTCGAAACAGTCAAGACTTGCCTCGCGGGATTCAACGGGGTTGATGAGGAACTTTTTGATCTCGGCATACTCGGCGTCCGAAATATTGCCGTAGATCGCGTAGATCTTCGCGGAGCGAACGGCGGGACGGTCGCCGCGGGAGATGAGCTGAATGCACTGCGCCGCCGAGTCTGCTCTCTGGTCGAACTGACCGGGGAGGTATTCGGAAGCGAGAATGCGAGCGCCCGAGAGATCGACCTGGGCGGTAGCGTAGTCCATCTGGGGCTCGGAGAAAACGGTCTGAACGCAGTAATCGAAGAGCTCCTTTGTGGTGCCTTCGCAGTCGTAGCGGTTGATCTGACGAACCTTCTCGACGCCCGAAATACCGAGAAGCTCACGAAGCTCGCCCGCAAGCGCGCGCGCCTCGTTGTCAAAACCGGGCTTTTTTTCAACGTAAATTCTGTAAACCATGAGATTAACCTTTCGTTAGTTAATAGTGATGGAGAGAAAGTGCAGAGTGCAGAATGCAGAGTGCAGAGTTAAGGAGAATTTCCTCGCGTTGCTCGGAAATTTTCGATTTTATTAAAAGGATAATAGCGGAAAAGTTTTGATCGAACTTTTTCAGAAAGGTATGCTTGCCTGCGGCAAGCTGCGACTCTGTCTTGTCGGCTTACGCCTCCATTTTCCTTCGGAAAACCGCCAGAGCCGCGCGGTTTCTTAAGGCAGCGCCTTAAGTCGCGCTCCGCAGAGCGCGAAACACCCTTGTGCTTCAAACAGACGACGCCCCGTCGGCTGTTTGGAAGGAGTAAAATCTTCCCTTTAGGGGAGATTTTCGCTCCTTCACCCCCGCGCGTGAAACGCGCGAATTAAGCATCAATTATTTAGCAAGCGCCTTCAACGCTCTCTGACCGATATCCTTACGGCAGTAAGCGTTACCGAAGTGAATATTTTCTACCTTATTATAAGAAGCGGCGATGGCTCCCTCGAGGGTGTCGGCAACCGAAGTTACTCCGAGTACGCGTCCACCGCTGTTGACGAGCTTGCCGTCCTTGAGCTCCGCGCCCGCAACGTAAACGCTGTCGGTGAGAGAGGCGGGGATGGTGATCTCGTAGCCCTTTTCGTAGCTCTGGGGATAGCCCGCGGATGCCATGATTACACAGCAAGCAGACTTGTCTGCGGCGAATTTAACCTCGATCTCGGAAAGTCGCTCCTCGGTGACAGCCTGCATGACCGTGAGAAGATCGCTCTCGAGAAGGGGAAGAACAACCTGAGTCTCGGGGTCACCGAAACGGCAGTTGTATTCGATAACCTTGGGGCCCTTGGGGGTGAGCATGAGTCCGAAGTAGAGGCAGCCCTTAAAGGTGCGTCCCTCGGAATTCATCGCGTTCATGGTGGGAACGAAGATGGTCTTCATGCATTCCTCGGCGATGTCTGCGGTGTAGTAGGGGTTGGGCGCAACGGTGCCCATTCCGCCGGTGTTGAGACCTTCGTCATTGTCGTGCGCACGCTTGTGGTCCATAGATGAAACCATAGGAACGACAACCTTGCCGTCGGTGAAGGCAAGAACCGAAACCTCGGGGCCGGTGAGGAATTCCTCGATAACGATGTGGTCGCCGGATGCACCGAAGACCTTGTCCGCCATCATCGAGCGAACGGCATCCTCTGCCTCGGCGAGAGTCTCGGCGATGATAACGCCCTTGCCGAGCGCAAGTCCGTCCGCCTTGATAACGATGGGCATATCCTTGTCCTGAAGGTAGGAGATAGCCTTGTCCATATCGTCAAAGATCTCGTAAGCCGCGGTGGGGATGGAGTATTTCTTCATAAGATCCTTCGAGAACGCCTTGCTTCCCTCAATGATAGCCGCCTTTTTGTCGGGACCGAAGCAGGGAATTCCGATCGCGGAAAGCGCGTCAACGCAACCGAGAACGAGCGGATCGTCGGGGGTTACGATGGCGTAGTCGACCTTATTTTCGGAAGCGAACTTCACGATACCGTCGATGTCCTTCGCGCCGACGTTAACGCAGGTCGCGTCAGCGGCAATACCGCCGTTTCCGGGCAGACACCAGATGGTCTCAACGTTCGGATTCTTCTTGATCGCTTTGATTACGGCGTGTTCACGGCCGCCGCTGCCGATGACGAGAATATTCATAGAATTTTATTCCTTCTTCTGAATGTTGTTGGGGGAAATATGAGTGCAGAGTGCAGAATGCAGAGTGCAGAGTTAAGGAGAATTTCCTTGCCTGCGGCTTCGGAAATTTTCATTTAAATTAATATACTTTTCGAGCACAGCGAGAAAAGTTTCCTTAACTCTGCACTCTTAACTCTTAACTCTGCACTTCTTCCACCATTAATGATGGAACAAACGCATACCGGTAAATGCCATAATCATGCCGTACTTGTTGCAGGCATCGATGACGGCGTCGTCGCGGATGGATCCGCCGGGCTCTGCGATGTAGCATACGCCGCCCTTCTTTGCGCGCTCGATGCTGTCGGAGAAGGGGAAGAATGCGTCCGAGCCGAGTGCAACGCCGGTGACGGTGTCGAGATATTCGCGGATCTCCTCTGCGGTGAGGGGTGCGGGCTGCTCGGTGAAGTACTTCTGCCAGATGCCGTCAGCGCAAACGTCTTCTTCGTTCTTGTTGATGTAGCCGTCGATTACGTTGTCGCGGTCTGCGCGCTTCATATCTGCGCGGAAGGGAAGGTTGAGCACCTTGTCGTGCTGGCGGAGGAACCAGGTGTCAGCCTTGGTGCCCGCGAGTCTGGTGCAGTGGATTCTCGACTGCTGACCCGCGCCAACGCCGATCGCCTGACCGTCAACCGCGTAGCAGACGGAGTTCGACTGTGTATATTTAAGGGTGATGAGCGAAATGATAAGGTCGCGTGCAGCCTCGTCGGAGAGAGCCTTGTTCTCGGTGACGATGTTGGAGAGGAGCTCGCGGTCGATCTTGAAGTTGTTGCGTCCCTGCTCGAAGGTGATGCCGAATACCTGCTTCTTCTCCTGAACGTCGGGGATGTAGTTCGGATCGATCTTAACGATATTGTAGTTTCCGCCTCTCTTGCCCTTGAGGATCTCGAGAGCCTCGGGCTCGTAGCCGGGAGCGATGATACCGTCGGAAACCTCGCGAGCGATCATCTTTGCGGTGGTAACGTCGCAGACGTCGGAGAGAGCGACCCAGTCGCCGAAGGAGCAGAGTCTGTCCGCGCCGCGCGCTCTTGCGTATGCACAAGCGAGGGGGGACTCGTCAAGGCCTTCGATGTCGTCAACGAAGCAAGCCTTCTTCAGCTTCTCGGAAAGGGGAGTGCCGACAGCCGCGCTGGTGGGGGAAACGTGCTTGAAGGAGGTAACTGCGGGAAGTCCGAGAGCCTCTTTGAGCTCCTTGACGAGCTGCCAGGAGTTGAATGCATCAAGGAAATTGATGTAGCCGGGGCGGCCGCAAAGGATCTCGATGGGGAGATCCGAGCCGTCGTGCATATAGATCGAAGCCGGCTTCTGGTTGGGGTTGCAACCGTATTTCAGTTCAAAAGTCTTCATTATTATATATACCTCATTTTTAGTGCAGAGTGCAGAATGCAGAGTGCAGAGTTATGGTAGCTTTTCGCGGAGCGAAAAGCGATTTTATTTACATAAAAATCGCGTTTTTCTGATCACTGATCACTGACCGCTTTTTACGCGTTCTTGTTAACGATTCTGGTCTCGGTCTCGCCCGACTCGATGTCGATGTAGCGAACGAAGAGAGAAACCTTGTTGTCCTCGTTGAGGTTCTGCCAGATAAGGTCGGTCAGCTCGTCGATCGAGCAATCGGGAAGCTCGAGGGTTTTGGGTTCACCTTCAAAGGAGGGAAGGGGATCGCCGTCCGAGTTGTAGGTGTGGATGAACTTTGCCTTGCCTGCGATGGGGTTGGAGTATGCGTATGTAAATCTCTCGCAGGAGGAATCGTCGCCCTCTGCGCTCTTGAGGATGGACATAGCGTAGTTCATCTCGCCGCCCTCGCAATGGATGATACCCGAGATACGGGGAGTGAAGTTGGGCTTGTCGTCCTCGAACTCACGGGTGCGGAGAGCCTGTTCGAAGGTCATCTGCTTGTCCATAAGGTTGTAGATGGTGTCGGTCTGGTCGCCGTTGGTGACGATGGTCTTGTTGCCGAGCACGCGAACGGGGTAGTAGATGATGAGATGGGGATCCACCATCTTGGATTCGTCGAAAGCCTTGGTGCGCATAGCATCGCCCTCGGCTACGAAAACGCGGTTGCGGCTGTTTACGCTTCTGCCCATAATGAAGTATGCGGTAACAGCACGCTTGGAGTCGGCAGACTTGCCGATAATGATTCCTCTGCCGTGGTAAGCGAGGGAGTTAAGCTCTTGTGCAATGGTGGAAATCTTCATATCTATCTCCTTAAATTTTATACGGATTTATTATAAATGCTATTTGCGGAACGAGAGAAAAACAAAATTATTTGACCTTTATTATCACGAGCCCGTAGTACCATGTCTCACTTAAAAATTGACATTTTGCGATTGCAACTAAAGATAAAAACAATATTCAGAAGGCTATGTTCGCACTCGCGTATCAGCCTTCCCCGGTGGGGGAAGGTGGCGCGAAGCGACGAATGAGGCGTTTGAATAAGATATTGTTTTTTGAGCGAAGCGAAAAAATCTTCCCGTTTTACCAACTTTAAATTGATATCTTAATCAAATTTAGCAAATAATTCTTTGCATTGCATTCTTTTGCTTTCTAAATTGAAGATGAGATATTTAGTAAGCTATGTTTTGGAAGATTTTCGCCAAGGCGAAAATCAGTATCTTATTAGGCGCCTCATTCGTCAGCCTACGGCTGCCACCTTCCCCCACCGGGGAAGGCTGATACGCGAGTGCGAACATAGCTTCCTAAATAATGTCAAGTTTTAAGTGAAACAAGTACGTCGATTTCCACGGGCTCGTAATGAACTTTGCGGGAAATTTATATTTTGCTCTCGTTATTTAATGTATACCTTATTATCCCTAACCTCGATCTTGTCGTCGCAGAAGAGGCGGACGGCTTCGGGGAGGATCTTCCACTCGGCTTCCTGCATGATGCGGAGCTGGAGGGTTTCGGGGGTGTCGTCCTGCTTGACCTCGACAGCCTTCTGAAGGACGATGGGTCCCGCGTCACATTCGGGAATGACGATGTGAACCGTCGCGCCCGAGACCTTGACACCCTTTTCGAGTGCGGCTTCGTGAACGTGGAGTCCGTAAAATCCCTTTCCGCAGAAGGAGGGGATGAGTGCGGGATGAACGTTGAGGATCTTATCGGGGAAAGCCTCGTAGACCTGCTCGTCGAAGATGGTAAGGAAGCCCGCGAGAACGACGAGGTCCACGTCGGCTGCCTTCAGAGTTTCGGCGAGAGCCTTCGAATACGCGGCGATATCGGCGTATTCCTTGCGGGGGAGAACGACCGAATCAATGCCGTTCTGCGCCGCACGCTCAAGCGCGTAAACGCCGGGCTTGGATGCGAGAACGAGAGAAATTTTGCCGTTGCCCAGCTCGCCTCTCTTTTCGGCATCAATAAGAGCCTGAAGATTGGTGCCGCCGCCGGAGACGAGGACGCCTATTTTTTTGGTTCTGTCCATAGATTGTACTCCAATCTTGTTGGGATGATGTTATTTTGTGTAGGTCAGAGGTAAGAGGTAAGAGGGCAGAGGTAAGGAAACTTTTTTCGCTTTGCTCAAAAAGTAATTTATTAAAATAATTTCCGAACAGCGTGAGGAAATTTTCCTTACCTCTGCCCTCTGCCCTCTGCCCTTTGCCCTATCAGATAATCTCTATCTGCTCTCCGCCGAGCTTATCTGCGGAAACGATCTCACCGATCACGTATGCGTCTTCGCCGTGAGCCTTGAGGATCTCGAGAGCGGTCTCGACCTCGGATGCGGGAACAACGACGCTCATGCCGACGCCCATGTTGTAGGTGTTGAACATATCGCGCTCGGGAATGTTGCCCCACTTTGCGATCATATCGAAGATGGGAAGGATGCGGACTGCGCTCTTTTCGATCTTTGCGCCGAGTCCTGCGGGGATGGATCTCGGAATGTTCTCGTAGAAGCCGCCGCCGGTGATGTGGGAGATGCCCTTAACGTCTACCTTCTCGAGAAGTGCGAGGATGGATTTTACATAGATTCTGGTGGGAACGATCAGCGCCTCTGCGATGGTCTTGCCGCCAAGCTCCTCGCGGGGGATGTAAAGCTCGGGATTGTTGTTGTCGATATCGAATACCTTACGGCAGAGGGAGAAGCCGTTGGAGTGGATACCTGTGGAGGGAAGAGCGATAACTACGTCGCCCTCAGCCATACGGGTGTTGTCAAGAATCTTCTTCTTGTCAACGATACCGACTGCGAAGCCTGCGAGGTCGTATTCCTCGACGGGCATCATGCCGGGATGCTCTGCGGTCTCGCCGCCGATGAGTGCCGCGCCCGACTGAACGCAACCCTCTGCAACACCGCCGACGATCTCAGCGATCTTCTCGGGGATGTTCTTGCCGCAAGCGATGTAGTCAAGAAAGAAGAGGGGACGCGCGCCGCAGCAGATGATGTCGTTTACGCACATAGCAACAGCGTCGATACCGATGGTGTCGTGCTTGTCCATAAGGATAGCCATCTTGACCTTGGTGCCGCAGCCGTCGGTACCCGAAACGAGAGCGGGCTCTTCCATGCCGGCGATGGGCAGACCGAAGCAGCCGCCGAAGCCGCCGACGTCGTCGAGACAACCTGCGTTCTTGGTGCGTGCGATATGTTTTTTCATAAGCTCAACAGCTTTGTAGCCGGCGGTAATATCAACGCCCGCTGCTGCGTAGCTGTCGGATTTAGAATTAGAATGAAGCATAGTTGTTTGTCCTTTCGGAGGATTTTTGATTGTTCACGTGGCTGTTTGTCGTTGAAAGTGGACAGTGAACAGTGAAGGAGAATTTCCGCAAGCGGAAATTTCCGATTTTTAATAAAAGATAATAGCGGTAAGTTTTGATCAAACTTTTCAAAAAGTTTGCGGAGCACGAGGCAGAGCCTCGTACTAATGCGAGAGCTTCAGCTCTCGCTTCCGTGCTTCAAAACGGTGAAGCTCTGCTTCTCCGTTTTGGACAGAGTCAATACTTCCCGAATGTAGGGAAGTATCGCGCTCTGTCACCCCCGCGCTCCGCAGAGCGCGAAATGTGCATAGAGATTTCGCTTGGGTAAACCGTA
>JAZTXK010000010.1:0-59879 GCA_045636385.1 Eubacteriales bacterium | reverse complement strand
TACTTAACAGTCTGTTTGCGGCTTTAGCCGCAAGCCTGACCGCTTATTCTCGGTGCCGCTTGCGGCATGAGGTCCCTTGGACCTCAAGAGAATATGCGCTGTTGACGCCCTAAGGCGGCAACTGGGTTAATCCAGGTTGTCATTCTTTATACTTCTTACTTTCTTCGTTCTGAGCCCAGCTCGGTTTTCGCCAATTCATCAGTACAGCGTTTTTTAAAAAGAATATGTACTAGTGCATAGCGAAGAAATACGGTGAATTTCCGCAGAGCGGAAATTTCCTATTTAATCATATTTCGCCCTTGATTACGTCTTGGCTGAAATATTTCGCGTTCTGCTGACTACCCTCCCCACCCCCTCCCGCGCGCGGGAGGGGATATTTTTTCAATCTAAAATCAAATATCCCTTGGCAAATTTCTATTTTTTGTCTTCTTCGTCTTTTTTGCCAAACTTCGTTATTGACTGGCGCGCTTGCCATCACTAACGCTCCACCCGCCCTTATCTCATCGACATCCCCGAGTCGGCTCAGCTGATCTCCAAGCTGTGGTAACATGATGCTAATGATAGAAAAATTCCCTTGTCAGTTGAATTGTATTCAAAGAAGAAGTTATTGAAAAGATGTTGACTATGTGATATAATATAATCACAGCAAGGCGCCGCTGAAATATTATTCAAGAGGTAACCATAATGGATTTAAGAATAGGTGAAAATATTCGCAAACATAGGCGAGATATGAACCTTTCACAAGAGGTTTTAGCCGAAAGATTAGGAGTGAGTTTTCAGGCTGTTAGTAAATGGGAACGAAATGAAACTTATCCAGATGTAACTTTGCTCCCTGCAATTGCCAACTTTTTTCACATTTCCGTAGATGAACTTTTGGGAACGCACGAAATTAATGAGGCAGAAGAAATTAATGCAATTGTTGCGAAGTGCTATGAGCACGATACTCATTATGAAGGCAAGAAACTCATAGAAACTGTTGAGGAAGGTCTTAAGAAATTCCCGAATAATTTTAAATTGCTTTCGTGGTATGCTTATGCCATTCAGAACAAGAATCCTGAGAAATGTGTTGAGACCTGCAAGTATATTCTTGATAACTGCACTGATCAAAGTATACGAAATTGGACGCAGTCGAATTTGTGTTACGGCTATTATAAAAGCGGAGATCGTGAGAAGGCAATAGAATGTGCAAAACAGCTTCCGTGTTATTATAACACAAGGGAAGACGCCCTTCGCCATTTTCTTGGCGGAGATGAATTGAAACAGCATATTCAAGATGATATAATCATGACGCTTGCTTATGAGTTTTGGTTTTCGATACGTAAGCTGAAAAAGTTCTATTCGCCTGCCGAGCAAATTGAGCTTTTTAAGAAAAGCAATATGATTTATGACGTGATGTACGAAACCGATGATATTCCTTTCAAATTTACGCGAAAAATGCGCAATTATCAGGGAATGGTTGAGGTTTGCCTTGAAAACGGGATGAAGGCGGAGGCGTTCGGATATATGCGCGAGGCAGCAGAATGCGCGATCGAACACGACAAGCTCCCGCGCGTGGTCGAGTCCGAAGCTTTGCTCTTTAACTGCCATCCGTATGACCGTCAATGGGAAAGTAAGGCAGATTTAAAATTGTGCGAGGAACTTTTGGACGATTTTGAAACTGAAGATGACTTCTATTCCGAAATAAGAGAAACAACAGAGTATATGGAGATCGTAGCTATCCTCAAAAAGTGATATATTGTGACGTCTAACATCCCCTACGCCCCGCCCACTCCCCGACTGCTTCGCAGTCACCCCCTCGCCGTCCCCCGAGGGGAAGAAATGTACCGGAATTCTAATTTAGCGAAACAGCGAAGAGTTGTTTTACAATTTTCCCAAGAAAATTATTTTACATTCAGCTTTTTCGAATATTCACTAAATATTTGAATTGTAATTTGTACCTTGATCACAACAAAAAGCAGATCGCAACAGCGGTCTGCTTTTTCTTTCTCTCTTCATATGGCGACGAACCACTGCTGTTTGCTCCGCAAACAGCAAAGTTTGCGGCAGCAGGCACTCTGAATTTGCACAAACTTCATCCGCAATTGGTAGTGGGCTGTGTGTTCCGGTTAGGCTGTCAAAATAAACTTATGGTTAAGTTCAACGAAGTTTTTATTTTTTATTATTGATTCAAAAGTTTCAACGAATTGACTCAAATCCACATCAACAAATTCAAGATCATCTATATCATAGTCTGTTGTAAACATGACTTCAATATTTTCAATATACCTTTCTTGTATAATACAATCAAGAAAGTCGCGCAAATTAGTCAACCGTTCCTTCAAAGGCAGTGGTCGATATTCATTTACCTCGCAGTCATCATCACATCCAATCAATGGATTAACAAGGCAATAATTATAACTATCTGCTAAACTAATAATGCACGAATATGGATCGCATTCGAATAACTCTTCTGATAACACCGTCACGGCTATTCGTCTGTTACATCCATCCTGAATTATATGAAATAGCGTTTCTGATGTAAAAAAACTATAGAATTCGTTCTTAAACTTGAGTTTAATATAGATTGATTCACTCATACCATTTCTCTCCCAAATGTTTCAAATAGTCATCCAAAGTTATTGCGGGCATTTTGCGCAAATATCCATTATTATTTTCAAAAGGATGTGCATGTGGTATAACTTTCTTATTAACACTCTTAACATAGTGTGGTTTTCCCTGAAAATCAATTCGTGCAGGTATTTTTCCATCAGGACCGTATGTTTCTGCAGAATATACTTTTCCATTGTTATCGTAATTAATATAGGTGACATTATCCAAGCCACAGGCTTGGCATATCTTCACATGTTAGCGTGTATCTTATCACCGAAGGTGCATTTTCTGCAGCTTGATCATATTCAACAGTATCCGTAATTGTTGTTTGAGTTGACGAATCTAAATATTTATTGCCTGTTGATTTCAATGTTGAGCTTTAATTGATCATCTGCCTCAGCATAAAAGAGTTTATAATAACCGTTTCTGTTTCTTGCGGTAACGTTTAAATCTTTGATCGCACCGCTTGCGGTGTATTTGCACTGCCATCCCTCGTATTCAATGATTAGCGTATTATCTTCCTGTTTAATAACAGTTTCTGATTCGCCGTCGAAAGTAAAGGCGGGCAGTAAGTGAACGAGCTTGCCGTCTCCATGAACCGTAATCAACACTCCGCATTTAGTTATCTGATATTCGGTATAAATATCAAGCGGATAATTCAAAACAGCCGAACTGCTCGAATACTCAATAACTTCTATCGATTCATCAATGTCGCAGGTGAATTTTGGAGCACCGTTGATCATTTTCCCGGGACAGAGAGAAGCAAAGAGCTTTTCTTCGGTGCAAACTTTATATTTCGGTTTGCCCGCACAGGGGAGACTCATACAGATCGGAGAAGGCGCACCGTAATGGTGAACGCGTCCGAGTCCGGATGCATCGTAGTGGGGATCTCCGTTTGTGTCAAATTCAAGTGAATAGCCGCTTGAACGCATAAACAGCTTGTGGAAGTGTTCGCTTGTCTTGAAGCATGCATCGGAATCATCGAATTCCGTGGCAGATATACTGTCGTTGCAGATCAGATATGCGGAGAAGAGATGCGACGCGGCGGTTATCATATACTTGTCAAAATAAGCGTATTTCTCGCATCCGTAGTGTGTTTCGGTCGGAAAACGGTTCTTGACGTGACGAATCGGATCTTTCGCGAGCCAATATTCGGTGACTTCTAAGCCTCTCGCGATTGCCGCCTTGAAGCGTCCTGCGGTTTCAAAATCACCGAGGCTTGCGTATCTTTGTGCTTCAAATTCAAAGATGATCGCAAGCATCGGTTCGTTGTGCACGAACTGATTGCTTCTGCCGCCGAATGCTATTTCGCCGGTTATCGACTGCATTTTGAGCGTCATAAGCGCGGTGCTTTTCAGGACCGAATCTATCTGCTCATAGAACTTCCCTCTGTATCCGAAATGCAAGAGCAGGGTGAACAGATAACGAGGAACGAGATCGTACACCATTGGCTGATGCGCGTCCTCCTTGAGATTGTCCATATACATCCCGTTTTTATCAAGACGGTGAAGCTGATTTTCGATCTGCAGCTCGACGAAAGCCTCGGATGCGCAACCCGTCAGCTTTATTCGCGCAAACTCGCTGAGAGCCGTGAAAAGTGCCCAGTTGCCGATGACGTCGTCCACGTCGGTTGCAAATTTATCGTAGCATTTTTCGGGAACGATCGTCAAAAGCAAAGCCTTCCATCTTTTAATTTCATCCGAGAATTTGCCCATACGCTCAAGCTCAAACATACAAAATACGATTTCACGCACCGAAAAATCATTTGCCGCCTTGACTTTTGGAATCTGCTCACAGCAAAAATCCATCATTTCGATAAAGAGCGGAATGAGATCTCGTCGGTACCCGTGTGCGACCAGGACTCCTATGTTGACGGTCAAGCGCGGAAAACCGTGCTCGGTCAGACCGTCGGTTTTTACCTGTTCAAAATAATCGTGAATATGCTCGTCTGAATAAGCCGACAAGGCTTTCGACATTAATTCAAGGTACTTTTGTTTCATCACGCCATGGTTTCAAGCATTTTTTCGCTGACTTCGTAACGACAAGGCTCGCCTGCAATAAAACGCTCGTATTCTTCAATTATGTATTCCGCCATACGGTGGGTTTCGTTCATAAGACTTCCCGCAATATGGGGAGTCAGGAAGCAGTTTGGAAGCGTGTAGAATGCGTGACCTTCTGCGGGCGGCTCGGGATAGGTGACGTCGAGTATCGCTGTGACGTCGGGGCGCTCTTCAAGCACTCGTACGAGATCGGCTTCAACGACCTGCGCGCCTCTGCCCGTATTAATGAAGGTGGAGTAGGGAAGCATCTTAGAAAAATATTTGTAGTCGAGCATACCCTTCGTCTGCTCGTTGTTTGCCATGTGATTGGTGACTACACGACAGGTAGAAAACAGCTCGTCAAGAGTTACCTTTCTGATGCCGAGCTTTTCTGCGCGCTCTTCGGTGAGAAAGGGATCGAATGCAAGCACGTTCAGCTTATAATCCTTCAATCTCTCTGCAACCTGCGAGCCGATCATACCGACACCGATTATTCCAACGCTTTCGGCGTAGTTGCCGGGGTAATTATTTTTCATAACCTTGGCTGCTGCGCGATTACCTTTTTTCATTTCTCGCGAGTGAGCGAAGAATCCCTTGTTTGAGAGAATGATCTGCGCGAGAGTGTATTCAACAACGGGCACGGCATTCGCTGCCCACGCGCTGAACACCTTTACTCCGCAAGCGAGGAAGGGGCGAGCAAATGCTTGTACGCTGCCCGCGGCGTAGAAAACGCATTTAAGGGAAGGGAAACATTTTTGGATCTCCTCTTCGGTCATCGAGGGCATACCCCAGGTGGAAAATACGTATTCCACGTCCTTAAAAGTTTCAGGCGATGCAATAACCTCGGCAGAGGTATAGACACGTTTCTCAACCTCGGGTAATTTATCAAAGCTGTCTGCGTAGACGCTTTCTACGCTGTTCTTTTTATTACATAAATAAATGGATCTCATCATAAACCCTTTCTTTCTCTGTATTCGCTCCATACCTTTTCGAAGCAATCTTCCTCTGCCGGCATCTTTCTTGTGAATCTGCGCGAGCAGAAAAAGTCAACTCCGCGAAGCTCTACGGATTGAATTACTCGCTTGTGCGAATCCTTTTCGGGAAGTGTATAGAAGAAGATATCTTCAAGCCCCATCGGAGCGTCGCCCGCGTTGTCCGTATATAAAGCCGATCCGCGCGAGAATGAAAATTTCTTTGCAAAATCTATCATCGCGGTAAGCACAGCCGCTTGAACGGTAAGCGTATCTTGTAAGAGATAGCAGGATAAAATATCATTCGCGCTCGGTAACGCTCGGATATTACGAATCAGCCAAATTGCGCTCTTTATATCGGTGAGATAACGTTCCATTTCTGCGGTGTTTCGGATAGCACCTGCGCACGCACTCATTTTGCGCCGCGCCGTCATAAGGCGGCTGTCGAGATCTATCGGAGATCCCGCATCGGCTGACAGCTCGATCGAACGGCTGACGGATTCTTCAAGAATAGCATCAAAAGCCTCGCTGTCTACCGATTTATCGCTTGCGGTAATCGCCTCTGCGGCGCGTAAAGCACCGACTTGACCTGCATTGAGCGCGCTTCCGCCGGGTCTTGTGATACCGTGAGTTCCCGCAACCTCGCCGACCGCGTAAAGTCCGAGTACACGGCTTTCCCAATTCGAATTGACCGCCACGCCGCCGTTGCAATGCTGTGCCGACAGCGCGATCTCGAGGTATTCCTTGGTAATATCAACTCCCTTGGAACGGTACAGCTCGATCGCAGGCTGATTCATTTTCGCAAGACGCTCGATCGGTGTGCCAAAGCAAGCGTCAGCCTTTTTAAGATATTCGTAAGCCTCGGCGGAGAGTCGTTCATATTCGATGCTCTCGAGTCCGAAGGGGTTTTTGGTGTAATCGAGATATACCTTGCGACCGCGCATCACGCATTCTCTGTAAACGAGAAGATCGATGACCGACGAGCCATCCGCGACCTTATTTATATCAAAAGGCCATTGATAGCCTTTCAAAAAGAGCATCGAGAGTGCTTCGTAAGGCTCGAAGAAGAATTCCCAAAGGAATTCGCGCTCCTTGCCCGATTCGTCGACCGAAACGAGGCGCGGGAGAACCTGCATATAAGTTCCCGAAACATTCCAACGCGGGTTCTTTGAAGCAAGACCGTATTGCCACTCGGTCATATTTTGAAGTGCCGCGCCCGCATTCAGCGCAAGCGATGTCGATCCGTGATGCGAGGTCGGATAAACGCTGTCAGCGTAAATTCCCGCAGGTCCGCCCGTGGCAAGAATTACGTTCGGTGATTTGAAAGCAACGTAATCGCCGCTATCAAGATCAAAGCAGAGAAGACCGCAGACCTCACCTTCGCTCTTTAGTATTTTTGTGGCATAAAGCTTGTCAAATATCGGGATTTGCAGCTCGCTTGCGCGTTTTTCGAGAGCCTCGGTCATAAATTTTGAAGTTAGCGGACCTGCGCTGGTCGCGCGAGCCTTCGGATCGTGGTCGGTCTTGTAACCGATATATTCGCCGTATCGGTTAGACGGGAAGGGAACTCCCGCCGCGCAAAGATCAAGGAAGCATCTGGAGGAAAGTGCAGCTTCGCAAAGCGCATTGTCGCCGTCAACGCAACCGCCGCCGAACAAGGTTTCAGCCATTTCGCGAACGCTGTCGAGTGTTCCTCCCGCAAGCGAAAGCTTGTAATAGGTTTGTTTATCGCTTCCCGTGTTTCTCGACGTGCCCGAATTTACGCCCTCGGTTACGATGCAAACACTCTTTTTTCCGATCTTTGATATATTGCAAGCGGTCGCAAATCCCGCCGCACCGCTGCCGATGACTACGGCGTCAAAGGAATAAGTTTTCATTATAATCTCCTCAAATGGAAGCCGCCGTCAACGTCAATAGACTGCCCCGTAACGTAAGGCAATGCGCCCGAGCAAAGCGCGTAAACGGCGTCAGCAATATCCTCGGGCTCGCCCCAACGAGCGATAGGAAGCAAGCCGCCGTCAATGAGATTATCGTATTTTTCCTTGACCTTAGAAGTCATATCGGTGGCGATAATACCCGGACGCACCTCGTTTACGGGAATGCCGTATTCGGCAAGTCTGTCGGCAAAAAGCTTGGTTATCATCGAAACGCCCGCTTTGGAAATGCAGTATTCGCCGCGGCTGGTCGAGCTTGTATACGCGGAAAGAGAGGAAATATTACAAATATGACCTCGGCTACCATTTTCGATGGGGTTGGTGATCATTTTCCGCGCAACCTCTTGCGTCAAGAACAGAGTGCCCTTGGTGTTGATATTCATAACTCGGTCGTAGCTTTCCTCGGTCATTTCAAGTAGATCCTTGCGTTCGAGGGGGGCGACGCCCGCAACATTTACAAGGGCATCGATCTTTCCGAACTTGTAAAAAGCCTCCATAACGAATCTTTTTCTGTCTTCGGTAGACGAGAGATCGCCCTGAACGTAATGGAATATAGAGGAATAATCGGAAAAAGGATTTTCCTCGCTTCTGCCCATTCCCGTGACGACCCAATCGTTCGTGAGGAACTTTTTAACGCATGCCGCGCCGATTCCGCGCGTGCAACCACTGATGATTACGTGCTTCATTATTTTCCTCCCCTGAATTCGCGGTAAAGATCGGTGTAAAGCTGGTCGCGGACAACACATCCGGGCGTCCATCCCGAGCGCATCAGCTCGGAGCACTTTGAACAGCAAATACAGATCTTTTGCTTATTCATTTTACCGCTGTCGAGAATATCTCTTGCAAAGTCGGGATAAGCGAGAATGGTTCTTCCAAATCCGCAGAAGTCGAATCCGCCTTCTTTGATGAATCCCGCACAGATCTCGGGCGCGACCACGCCGAGATAAGAAAGAGCCGAGGATATGATCTTCATCTCGGGTACCTCCTTCTTGAGCGCCGCGATACCGTGGAGCATTCTTGCAACGCCCTCGAGCGGATGCTCGCCTGGATCGTACGCGCCGAGTGCGAATGGGCGGTTAACGTGAGGATTGAAATACGGATTGCCCATCGTTATGTTCAGCAATTCAACTCCCATATTACGAAGCTCGCGAAGAAGCCAAGTGGGCTCGGTGGGATCAAATTCCGTGCCGCCGTCCTTGGATACACCAAATCCGTAAGGATAGGGGAAGCCGTCGTAAACGTTAAGTCTTGAGGAAACTATAAAATCAGATCCAGTTACCTGCATTGCACCCGCAATGCTGTCTCTGAGAAGTCTTGTGCGGTTTTCAAGACTTCCTCCGTATTTTCCGTCACGCTCATAAGCGGAGAGAAGCTCGGAGTTAATGTATCTGTGACAGCATTTAACGTCCACTCCGTCAAATCCCACTTCTTCTGCAAGACGCGAAGATTCTATCAAAGCCTCTCCGATCCTGTCAAGCTCGTCATCCGAAAGAATACGGCTTTTGTCGATGGGAGCGTTGCCCTCAAAAATAGGATTGTTATAAGCAATCAAAGGCTCGGGCACACCGTGAGGCTTGCTGTATCTGCCTGAGTGCGTAGCCTGCATAATGATGAGCGGCGCGTAACCGTTAGCTCTCATCGAATCCTCGCGGATGTCGTTGACGATCTTTTTATAGCTGTCGAGGTTATCCTTCTTGATCCAAAGCTGACGGGGATTAGCGCGTCCGTCCTCGCGGCAAGCGGTGGCTTCAAACCAGATAATACCCGCGCCGCCCTCGGCAAGTCGCTTGTATCTTCGGAAGGTCAGCTCATCGGGAGCACCGTCAAAGCATCCGTCGCATCCCTCCATCGCCTGACAAGCGAGACGGTTAGGTACTGTCTTGCTTCCGACGGTAACCGATGTACGAAGTATAGATGTGTCCTCCGAGTAGGGCAGTGCCGTACCGAGCGCTTCATTTTGTTTTATAAATTCGTCTTTTGAGGTGTATACTTTTCTGTTCACGAGTGCGTCCTCCAAATATTATATTATTATACATATTAATTATAAAACAAGAGGGCACCTTTGCGTTATAAAAATGTTGCAAATTGATATGTAAACCTTGCAAAAGAATCGAAAATATGATATAATTTGTATGTAAATCGCGCACGGAGGTTGTAAATGTATATTTTGAGCGCAAAATACTCGGATGACGTAAAGGGCTTTTCTCGTCATTTTCACGACGCCCACGAGCTGCTTTACGTTATATCGGGAAGGATATTGGTAAATGTCGGCGGCGAGGAAAGAGAAGCGGGCGAGGGATCTCTGCTTGTGTTCAGCCGCTTTGAGGAGCACTCTGTTCGCGTGCTGACACTAGAGTATCGCAGATTCACTCTGCTTATTTCCCCAGATGTCGTTCTCGGAGCGGATAACTATATTCTATCCTCTATCCTTATCAACCGCGGCGGCGGCTTTGACCGCGTTATAGATTTCAAAAAGGAGGAAAACAAAATCTCGCTTTTGATGCAAAGGATGACGTGCGAGTATCTCGAAAAGCCTCCGATGTATGAGAAAATGCTCGACTCGATGCTGATGTGCCTGCTCGTTTACCTTTACCGCGCACGCCCGAGGCTTTTCCTTGAGAACGAGAACACGAATACCGAGATCGTCCGCGAAATTCAAGGAAGATTTGAGAGAGAATACGCCGAGCATTTCACTCTATCCGCACTTGCTTCGGAATATCATATAAGCACCTCGCACCTCTCGCATATTTTCAAGGGCGTAACGGGATACGCGCCCATAGAATATCTTATTATCTGCCGCTTGTCTGCGGCGAAAAAGCTATTGTCTTCGACCGATAAAAGCATCAAGGAGATCGTTGATCTTTGCGGCTTTTCGGATGAAAGCAATTTCAGTCGCACCTTCAAGGAAAAGGTGGGGATGCCCCCGACCGAATTCAGAAAATTCACTTGACAAAACGCTGTAATAGTGGTATCATTTTATTGTTACCATGCAGAAAGGAATATAGATTATGGAAAAGTTAATTCAGTACAGAACTAACGCCTCACTTTACGACGGCGAATTCGGCGGATCGACCGGTTGGCCCGCCGCGGGAATGGGCTATATAATTGTCAGCGAGAACGGCAAAATCATAGTTATAGATGGCGGTTACGGCGACGATGCAGAGGAAATACTCTCGCTTCTTCGCCAAAACAGCACCGCGGAAATACCTCACGTCGATCTCTGGATCATTACGCACCCGCACGTCGACCACTACGGCGCTCTGCGCGAGCTTGCTGTAAATCCAAAACTGAGTGACCGTCTTACAGTTGGTAAAATTCTGTATTGGTTTCCGCTTGAATTCGTTGGCAAGGACGGCAAGGCGCGCAATCTTGAAAATGCTTGCGCTCAGATGTCAAGGATATCTTCTGTGTTCGCCGCCGAGGAGCACCGCCCTTATCGCGGTGAGAAGATCAATGTTGACGGACTGGAGATAGAATTTCTTTTTGCTCCCGACGATTGCAGTTTTCTGAACACGGGCGGCGGAAACGCCAATCTCGTTTCGTTGATCTTTACCGTCAAAGGTAAAAACAAAAAGATAATGTTCACCGGCGACGCTTACGGCAGAACGATGCAGATCACCGCGTGGCGATACAAGGGATTGCTTGCTTGCGATATCCTGCAAATGCCACACCACGGACTTTGCGATGCATATAACATAGATTTTTACCGCGAAGTTAACGCAAAAACCGTTATCATCCCCATTTCAGCCGCCGGTTACCGTGAAATGCACGGCGAACAGTACGCAGAAAAAGAGGGAAGAAATCATAATCTTTGGGCTGAAAACAACGCTGAAACGGTTTATAAAGCCTTTGAAGGTACTGTTGTAATTAAACTGTGAAGGAGAACTAAATGAATAAGATCAAACTTGGAGTTTTCGGTCTCGGACGCGGTCGTGCGCTTTTCACAAGTATGCTCGCGGCGGGCGCGGAGATCGTGGCAGTTTGCGAAAAGGACGAAAGAAGAATAGAAGAGGCAAAAAAGATCGCCCCCGACATTGTTGTTTATAATAATTTTGACGAATTTATCGAGCATCAGATGGATGCCGTGATGCTTTGCAATTACTTTAACGAGCACACCGAATACGCCGTTCGCTGTCTTGAGAAGAATATCCACGTGCTCAGCGAAACAATGAGTAACACCACTATGGCTGACGGCGTAAAGCTCGTCCGCGCGGCAGAGAAGAGCAAGGCGTTTTATATGCTAGCGGAAAATTACCCCTTTATGGTCTTCAATCAGGAGATGCGCCGCGTATATCGAGAGGGCACACTCGGTCACGTCCTCTTTGCAGAGGGCGAGTACAATCATCCGCTCGATCCCAATAATATGAAAGAGCTCGCCCGTCTTCGTCCCACTCCCGAGCATTGGCGCAATAATTTGCCGAGAACCTATTATATCACTCATTCTCTCGCGCCGCTTATGTATATCACGGGACAGCGCCCCGTTAAAGTCAGCGCTCTGCCTGTCTACGGATTTGAAGAGGACGTTACTTGCGCCCTCAACGTTCGCGACCGCGCGGCAATAATAACTACTCTCAACGATGACCGTTCGGTGTTCCGTATTACAGGATGTGCCGCCTTCGGTGCTCACGAAAACTCCTACCGTATCTGCGGCGAGCGTGGGCAGATCGAAAACGTACGCGGTAGCGGCAACAAGGTAATGCTCAATTATAACAAATGGAACGTTCCCGAAGGACTTGAAGAACACAACTACTACAAGCCCGAGTTCCCCGATGAGGACAAGCCTCTTCTCGAAAAGGTAGGACACGGCGGAAGTGACTTTTACGTCTTCCGTGAGTTCATCAGCTGTATCCGCGAAAATCGCCGCCCCGAATTTGACGAGTATTTCGCAACGACAATGGCGTCCGTCGGTATTCTCGCGCACAGAAGCATCCTTGAAGGCAACAAGACCTTCGACATCCCCGATTTCCGCAAGGAGGAAGACAGACTCCTTTATGAAAATGACGAGCTGACTCCTTTTTACGGCAAAAACGGCGAAGCTCCGACTCTACCTCCCTGTTCTGAACCTGATTATAAGCCGTCCGCAGAAAAGCTCGCGGCGTACCAAAACGCGTTTGAAGAAAGGAATTAATTGATATGAATAACCATAAGCTCCCGTTGTCCGTTTCCTATCCTCCTATGAGGAAAATGCCGGCAGTTGATTCTCCGCGATTCCTGCTTGACTGCGGATTTGATGCCATCGACGTTTCTATCCCCTCTCTCTTGAAGCAATTCGGAGATGATTGGCGTGAAAAGACCGCAGAATTTAAAAAGGCACTTGACGAATCGGGAATAATCGTAATATCCGCGCATCTTCCGTTCCGTGCCGATACCGAAGAACAGCTTCACGAGGATATACTCATCGGTCTTGAGATTGCATCAATGCTTGAAATCAAGCGCGCCGTAATACACCCGATAACCGATGCCAAGGAAAAATACGCACCCGAAAACCAAAAGAAATGGTTCGATAAGAATGTTGAATATTATAACAGATACCTGCCGATAGCAAGAAAATACGGAATTCAGATTGTCACGGAAAATATGCGAGA
This sequence comes from Eubacteriales bacterium, assembly GCA_045636385.1. Classification (GTDB taxonomy): domain Bacteria; phylum Bacillota; class Clostridia; order Oscillospirales; family CAG-272; genus CAG-390. The sequence continues at coordinate 46,761 of JAZTXK010000010.1, read as the reverse complement.
TCAGCATCAGGATAAGGGATGCCACCGCTATGCCTCTACGGCAGATGAACTTATCGAGCTTGCGGATGCACTCGGACTTGAAATCTGTTGGGATTTCGGACACGGTCACGCGGCGCATCGCGATCACTATTCTGAGCTTCTCAAAATCGGTAAAAGGCTGACGATGACACATATCAACGATAACTGGCAGGGACCCTCGGACGAGCATCTGCCACCGTTCTACGGAACGAACGATTGGGAATCAGCCTGCCGCGCGCTCCGAGAGATCGGTTATTCCGAGCCTATCAATTTCGAGGTGAGCTTCAAACGGCTTCCCTCCCGCATTCTTCCGGAAGCCGCATCCCTTATCCGTGCGATAGGAGAACTGTTACTTGATATGATCTTTGAAGAAAAATGAGGATAAAACTATGAAAAAACACGCACTTCCTATTTCAACAACCTTCCCGCCCGCGGATACGTTTACTCCGCCCGAGGGACTCAGATTCCTTCACGACCACGGCTTCGACTCAATGGATTTCAATTTCGTTGCCGCGCTTAATATGTACGGCAAGAATTGGCAGGATATGATCGAAGAGGTAAAGAGAGCTGCGGACGAAACGGGTATGCTTATCGTCTCGGGACACCTGCCGTTCAGAGCTGACACCCCGGAGATACTTCACGAACAGGTTCTTGAAACCATAAAAATGGCAGGAGCACTCGGCATTAAGCGCGCTGTTCTTCATCCTGTAGGCGATGGCAAAATGCCTGCGGGTGAGGAAAATCAAAAGTATTGGTATCAGAAAAATATCGAATTCTATAATCAGTATATTCCGCTTGCCGATAAAGCCGGCTTTAAGCTGGTAACCGAAAATATGCGCGACGCGCATCAGGCTCAGGGCTGTCACCGCTACGGCTCGACCGCTGATGAATTGATCGAGATAGCAGATCCTCTCGGGCTTGAGATCTGTTGGGATTTCGGTCACGCTCACGAAGCAAAACTTGACCACTATACGGAATTGCTCAAAATCGGAAACCGCCTTACGATGACTCATATCAACGATAACTGGCAGGGCCCCGAGGACGAGCATCTTCCTCCTTTCTACGGCACCGGAGATTGGGCAGCCGCTTGTCGAGGTCTTCGCGAGATAGGATATTCGAATCCTCTCAATTTTGAACTCAAATTCAAAAAGCTTCCCGTGCGCATTCTCCCCTATGCGGCTGATCTCGCGCTTGGCATTGGCGAGATGCTTCTTGATATGATTTTTGAAGAAAAATAAAGTATACATTCCGTGTGTGCAAAAACGCACGAGGATAGCAATATTTGTCTTCTTTTGGCACAGAGTTGTCTTGACAAAATAAGAAAAAAATGATACCATTAATATAACTCTTTACTGATTATATTAGGAGGTATTTATGAAAAAAACTTGTTTTGCCCGTTTGCTCTGCGTGCTTTTGGGAGCCTTTATGCTTTTACCTGCCGCTGTCGCTTGCGCTGACACACAAACGGGATCCGAGACTACTGCTTCGGCAGAAACCCAAGCGCCCATCGTTTCCGATGTGGTCGAAGAAACCACAAGCATGTATGATGCGGATGGCTATCTCAAGGATAGCATTCCCGACACCTTGAAATTTGGCAACCAGGAAGTATTCATTCTTCACTGGAACGACGCAGACTATGAAGAATTCTTCGCCGAAAAGGAAAACGGCGAGATCATAAACGACGCTATCTACAAGCGTAATTGCAACGTTGAGGACCGTATTGACGTTCAGCTCAAGTTCGTAGGTACTGCCGGCGATACCAATAACGAGGCACCCTTTGCCAATTTCCTCAACGCAAGCATCAGCGCGGGTGAAAAGGCTTACGACATCGTTGCGGCGTACAGCTACACCTCGGGTCTTTGCGCGGTGCAGAATCTCTTTGCCGATATTACCGAGGTAAATAATCTTGACTTCGAAAAGCCCTGGTGGCCCTCTAACCTTATCGAACAGTCCACCATCAATGATAAGATCTACTTCATCTCGGGCGATATTTCCGCAAACGTAATCTACGCTATGTACGTTACCTTCTTCAATAAGGATATTATGAACGAGTTCCAGCTTGAATCTCCTTATCAATACGTTCAGGACGGCACCTGGACTCTCGATAAGCAGATCGAGCTTTCCAAGGGAATATATTCCGATACTAACGCAAACGGCGCAAAGGACGTCGGTGATCGCGCGGGTACTTACGCGTATACTCTCCACCTCGATCCCTATCTTTGGGGAAGTAACATTTTTATCATTGACAGCACCGAGGGTAAGTTTGAGCTTTCAGCAGATTATATCGGAGAAAAGACCTTTGCTCTTCAGCAGAAGCTCAAGAACTTCTTTGAGAATACCGACGACGGTATTCATCACACCGTAAAGACAGATAACCACCAGTATTTCGGTCAGGGACTTGCTCTGTTTATGCCCGAGCGTTGTCATCGTGCTATCGGTTATTCTGATACTGACGTTGATTTCGGCGTTCTTCCTATTCCGAAGTATGATGCAGAGCAGGATGATTACATAACCATTATGGGTAACACCTTCACTCTTTACAGCCTCCCCGCGGATGTTGTTGATCCCGATCTTTCCGGTGCGGTTCTCGAGTGTATGGCTTCCGAATCCCACCGTACCATCGTTCCCGCGCTCTACGAGCGCTCCTTCCAGTACAGATACTCAAAGGAAGAAGTAGCTGCTCAGATGTTCGACATCGCCAAGGAGGGCGTAGTATTCGATATGGCGCGAATCTTCTCTAACTCCCTTGGCGCATACAAGGCATGGCAGGGAGCGATCCGCTATCCCACAGCCTGGACTACCACCGTTGAGATGGAGCTAAGAATGTGGAACAACCAGATAACAAAAATTCTCGAATCTTTTGAATAATTATAAATACGTCGGGAGCCGACCCTTCCTCGGCTCCCGCAAATTCGAAAGGAAGAAAAACTATGAAAATACACGCAGATTTTGAATGCGGAAATATCCGATTCTTAAAACAAGAGGGTGTTGATGTTCTCCTCACCAACGAAATGCGCGGTACGATACGCGACAAAGCGTACTATTGGGCTTTCTGCGTTGAAGGCGCCGCGGGTGAAACTCTGAACTTCCGCCTCGATAACGAATGGGTAGGACCTTACGGAGCGGCGGTAAGCCACGATCTTATTAATTGGTCATGGACGGAAAGCTCGCTCGACGGAGCGGCATTCAGCTATACCTTCGCTGCAGACGAGGATAAAGTTTACTTCGCCCACGATCTTTTATACACTCCCTCGCGTCTGAATATACTGATGAGCGAGCTCGGAATAAAGCCTTATACCGTTTGCCAAAGCCTCAAGGGCAGAGACGTTCCCGCTTTCAAGATCGGAAGCGGACGAAAGAATATTATTCTTTCCTCACGCCACCACGCTTGTGAATCTCCCGGAAGCTGGGTGCTTGAGGGATTGATCCGTGAATACATCGAGAATCCGATCGAGGATACGTCGGTATTCGTAATTCCGATGGTTGATTTCGACGGCGTTACCGAGGGTGAGCACGGCAAGGATCGCGATCCCCATGACCATAACCGCGATTACATCGCGGATAACGTATATCCCGAGGTGAGCGCAATTATTGACTATGCAAAGGATAAAGAGATCTCTTACGCTATAGATTTCCACGCTCCTTCACATCGCATAGGAAGAAGCAGCCGCGTTTACGTCGTTCGTAAGTTCCCCGAGCTTGAGGCGAGATTTGATCGCTTCAGCAAGCTTTTTGAAGCGCGCTCGGGCGGTGATGCTATGACATATGATATGAAATATGACGTTTATCCCAACGTAAGCTGGAATAAGGACACAACTCCCACCTTCAGCACCTACTTCAATCTCCGTCCCGACTGCAAGCTTGCACTCACCCTCGAGGTCACGCATTACGGCACGGATGATAATAAGGTTTCTGCAGAACGTCTTATAAATACCGGCAGAGCCTTCTGCCGCGCGCTTGATGATTATACAAAAGCATAATAACAAAAAATCGCCTGACCCGTAGGTCAGGCGAATTTTTGTATATTTGATTAGCAAATACCCTGCCAGAGCATTGCGTTTGCAACCTTTGTAAAGCCTGCGATATTAGCGCCGAGAACGAGGTCACCGGGCTTGCCGTAGATTTCTGCGGTCTCGGAAGCTGCCTTGTAGATGTTGACCATAATGCCGTGAAGCTTTTCGTCAACCTCGTCGAAGCTCCAGGAGAGACGGAGAGAGTTCTGAGACATCTCAAGTCCGCTGGTAGCAACGCCGCCTGCGTTGGAAGCCTTACCGGGAGCATAGAGAAGTCCTGCTTCCTTGATAGCCTCGATAGCATCGGGAGTGGTAGGCATATTAGCACCCTCTGCAACGAGCATACAGCCGTTCTTGATAAGCTCCTTTGCATCCTCGAGGTAGAGCTCGTTTTCGGTAGCGCAGGGAAGAGCGATGTCGCACTTTACAGTCCAGATGCCGCGAGGACCGTCTGCGTACTTTGCATCCTTGCGAATCTCTGCATAATCGGAAATATTGCCTCTCTTTGCGAGCTTGATCTCCTTGACAAGGTCGAGATCGATTCCGTCAGCATCATAGATGAATCCGCTGCGGTCGCTCATTGCAACGACCTTTGCACCGAGAGTCATAGCCTTTTCAGCAGCGAAGATCGCTACGTTACCGGAGCCCGAAACAACCACGGTCTTGCCCTCAAAGGTGGTACCCTTAGAAGCAAGCATCTCGTTTACGAAATAGCAAAGTCCGTAGCCGGTAGCCTGAGTTCTTGCGAGAGAACCGCCGGAGAAGATTGCCTTACCGGTAAGAACGCCGGTCCACTCGTTGGTGAGCTTCTTGTACTGACCGAACATATAGCCGATCTCGCGAGAGCCGGTACCCTTGTCACCTGCGGGAACGTCGGTATCGGGGCCGATATGGCGGAAGAGCTCGTTCATAAAGGACTGGCAGAAGCGCATAATCTCGCCCTCGGATTTACCCTTGGGATTGAAGTCGGAGCCGCCCTTGCCGCCGCCCATGGGAAGGGAGGTGAGAGCGTTCTTGAAGATCTGCTCAAAGCCGAGGAACTTAATTACGGACGCGTTAACGCTGGGATCAAGTCTGATGCCGCGCTTGTAAGGACCGATAGCGGAGTTGTACTGGCAGCGGAAGCCGCGGTTTACGTGAACCTTACCGTTGTCATCTACCCACGGAACGCGGAACATAACCATTCTTTCGGGCTCGACGATGCGACGAACGATCTCGGCATCGATATATTCGGGATGAGCGTCAAGCGCGGGGGAGAGGGTGGAAAGCACCTCTTTTACTGCCTGATGGAAAACGGCTTCGCCGGGGTTTCTCTGCTCGACCTCAGCCATTACACTTGCAAGATATTCTTTAGTCTGTGTCATAACTATCTCCTTTTTGTGATTGAATTTTGAATTAATATAAAAATTATAGCACATTGGAGAAAGTTTGTCAACGGAAAATTGCAAAAAACATATATCAGAGATAATATTTTTTGCTATTGAATGCCTATATCAAGCTCTTTGCCGTCATCGCTTGTATTCAGCAGGATCTTGGAGCCTTTTTCTATCTCGCCGGATAATATTTTTTCCGATATCGGACGCTCGCAAAGGCGCGAGATCCTTCTGCGAATATGGCGTGCGCCGCCCTTTGCATTGGCGGAATCGCAGATGAATTCAACCGCTCGGTCGGTGTAGCTGACGTCAATGCCTTTCTCTGAAAGCTTCTTTGCGAGAAAGGCAAGCTGCCGCATACAAATCTTGCTGACGCTTTCCGGCGAAAGCGGAGGAAAATAAATGCATTCGTCGATTCTGTCGATAAATTCGGGACGGAACGCCTCGCGCAAAGCTCGCATAACTCTTTCCTCGGACGCTTGATTTGCGCTTTTTTCATCAGCCGAAAAGCCGAGCGAAGAAGAACGGGTGTATTGTGCTCCGAGATTCGACGTCATTATTATAACCGTGTTTTTGAAATCTACCTGACGGCCTTGAGAATCGGTCAGAACGCCATCCTCAAGTATTTGCAAAAGAATGTTGAAAATATCGGGATGTGCCTTTTCGATCTCGTCGAAAAGTATCAGAGAATAAGGACGGCGGCGTACCTGTTCGCTGAGCTGCCCGCCCTCGCCGTAACCGACGTAGCCGGGAGGGGAGCCGATGAGCCTTGAAACGCTGTGCTTTTCCATATATTCCGACATATCAAACCGTATGAGAAATTTCTGCGAGCCGAACATTATCCTCGCCAGCGCACGGCAAAGCTCTGTCTTTCCGACTCCGCTCTGCCCGAGGAATATGAATGAACCGATCGGCCCGCTTTCTCTATCAAGACCCGTCCGTCCACGTATGATCGCCGAAGCAACCTCCTCGCAGGCTCTCTCCTGACCGATGACCTGCTCGCAAAGTCGTGAATACAACCCCGAAAGCTTCTCGCTTTCGCTCGCTGTAAGATCGGAAACGGGAATTCCCGTCCAATCCGTCAGCGTGCGCGCGATGTCTTCTGCGGTTAGCTCATCGTTCTGTCCGCCTGTGCCGATTTTGTCGATCGAGCTTTCAAATTCCGCATATTTCGCGCGCAAAATTTTTTCTTCGTCACGAAGAGTCGCGGCGCGCTCAAACTGCTGATTGCCGATAGCTTCTTCCTTGTCGTGTATCACACGGTTTAATTCCGACTCGATCTCGCGCAGATCTGCGGGAATCGCGTGTGAAGCGATCCTCTTACCGCTCGCCGCCTCGTCGATTAAGTCGATCGCCTTGTCGGGCAAAAAGCGGTCATTAATATACCTCGCCGAAAGCTTAATAGCGGCATCAATCGCCGAATCGGTAATACGAATCCCGTGATGCGCCTCGTATTTGTCGCGCAGACCTCGGAGAATATTGATCGCATCCTCCTCACTTGGCTCGCCGACGCTTATCGGCTGAAATCTTCTCTCGAGCGCCGCATCCTTTTCAATGTGCTTGCGGTATTCCGAGAGCGTGGTCGCGCCGATCAACTGAATCTCACCCCTCGCAAGTGCGGGCTTAAGAATATTTGCGGCATCGACAGCACCTTCCGCTGCACCCGCACCGACGATGGTATGAATTTCGTCAATAAATAGGATGACCTCATCGCTGCGGCGCACCTCTTCCATCACAGCCTTTAGCCTTTCTTCAAACTCACCGCGATATTTCGCACCGGCGATCATTGAGGGAATGTCGAGTGTAACGATCCGCTTGCCGGAAAGCAGATCGGGAATGTTCCCGTCCGAAATCCTCTGCGCCAATCCCTCAACGACAGCGGTCTTACCGACACCCGGCTCGCCGACAAGACAAGGATTGTTCTTCGTCCGTCTGCAAAGGATTTGAATAACGCGCTCGCTCTCGCCGTTTCTGCCGATAACGGGATCGATCCTTCCTTCCTCAGCGGATTCCGTGAGATCGCGCCCGTATTTTGCAAGAGTCGGCATCTTACGCAAAACTCCGTTTGCTTCTCCGTCATCATTCTTTCTCAAAGCGGGCGAGATTTCCGCAAGTCCTTCAAGAAATGATGCGATATCCTGCCTGATGTCCGCCGTTCTGATACCGAGCGACTCAAGCATTTTGACCGCCACGCAATCGCGCTCTTCAAGTATCGCGAGAAGCATGTGCTCCGTACCGATATAGCTCTGTCCGTATTTCTTCGAGATCAGAGCCGAATTTTCAATGATCTTCTTAGTTTTCGGCGTCATATCCGACGGCATCAGCGAGGTGGGCAGAGAAGTGCCCGCAATTCTGCAGATCACCTCGCGAAGTCTGTCGGCATCTATCCCGCGCTCGTAAAGAAACCGCGACGCCGACGAATCGCCGACCGAAAGCAGACCGAGCAGAAGATGCTCCGAGCCGATATATGTGTGCCCGAGATCACGCGCAAAACCGAGCGCATTCCCGAGCGTATTTTGTGCCATTTGAGTGAATTTGCTTTTCATATCCTTTTCCCGCCGTTCGTTTTTTAATATATTTTAAGCGGAACGGCGCGTATTTATTCGCTATTGATAGAGATGCGCCGAATCGTAAAGCCGCACAAGCGCGTTCCAAGTCAGCTTATCGACCTCGCCCGTGACGGGAAGAAGATACCTCGCCTGAACCTCGCTGACGGCATCCCGCGTTGCCTCGTCATAAATCCCCGTAACTTCTACCGGAGTTATCGGAAAGAATACCGAAATTTCCTCAAGCATATGCTGAACCGCAGAAACTGCAAATCCCTCGTCACCCATCTTCAATGCGTAATCCTTCGGCTCGGACGGAAAGGGTGAAAACCGAGAGGGCGGCGCTTCTTCTTCAAGGGATATGAGATAATCCTCGTAAAGTGCCTCCCAAGTTTCCTGATCAGCAACACCCGTCACGGGCATACCGCGCCGCGCCTGATAGGCTCGGAGCGCGTCTGTTGTTGTGCTTCCTCTGTTACCGTCTATCGGCACGAATGGAATGCTTTCATCAAAATAAGCAAGCTGGCGCAGATATTTCTGCAGATTTTCCCGCGCCGCAGCTTCAGTTCTTTCGTTGGTTGCCATAATTCACCTCACTCAATCGGATAACCGGGATACTGCCCCTCGCGCACGCTGTCCGCGCCCGTAACGTCATCAAAAACGTCAACAATCTCGTCCCAAGTCACCGCATCAACAACACCGCCCTGCGCGCTCGTTCCGAAATATTGCTGAAACGCAATGACAGCCGCCTCGGTCTGATTGCCGAAATAACCCGTCACGCCCACCTCGGGGATCTCGGGATAATCCTCTGCGATTCTGTTGAGATATTGCTGCAGGAGTAAAACGTCCTCGCCCTCGCTTCCGATTCGGAGCGAAGCACCGGGAAAAGGCACGCCCGAGGCTTCTCTGTACTCAAGCGGAATAGTTGAAACGATACCAAGATAGGCGTTGTAAAGCGCATTCCAAGTGCGCTCGCCGACAACACCGTCGGGCGAAAGACCAAAGACGTACTGTATCTGCCGCACCGCGTTTTCGGTCTCGGGACCGTAAACGCCGTCGCGCTCGACGGACGGAATCGCGGGGTAAAAATCCGATACGTAATTTATATAAAACTGAAGATTTTCAACCGCATTTCCGCTCGCTCCGGGAGCAAGAACGCCGGGATACTGCTGAGTTACCTCCTGCAAGGCGATACCCTCGGAATCAAGCTCGTTGAGCCTCTTGACGGCATTGTAAAAGAAGAGGATCGCATACCACGTCGCCTTGCCGACAACTCCGTCGGGCGTAAGTCCGACGATCTCCTGAAACGCACGCACAGCCGCCGTCGTGTCGTCCGCGAAAATGCCGTCAGAACGGATTATCTTGGGTATGGCGGGATAATTGCGCGAGATGCGGTTGAGGCGAATCTGAACCGTTCTGACGTCATTGTTTGTGATACCCTCGCGCAAGGGGATCTCGGGCGCGGACGGCCCCGCGTTCTCGATAGGTACGTTTGAACGAATGCCGATATCGTTGCCGTAGAAATATTGAAGTATCTCGAAAGGCGTCAGCCCCTGCTCTGCGAGAGGGACGGTTGCCCATTGTTCAAGTCCGTCGCAACGGAGGCGGTCGCCGTCGCAGTATTGGGTGAAGTAGGGCTCGACGTTTCCTCCGCGCGTGACGTAGCTGTCGAAAAGCTCCGCAGTAAGCTCGCGTATGTTGTCGAAAATCTCGCGACCCTCGACGAAGGATTGATCTATCGAGGTCGAATTCGTAATATCGAAATCGTAACCGCGCGAGCGGTAGAATTCGGTATAAATGCGGTTGAGCGCGAAGGACACCTGCGCGTAGATGTTGGCGCGGAGCGCGTTCTCCGGCCAGGTGGGATATATTTCTGAAGATGCCACATTTGAAACGTAATCGAGAAAGGGAACCGTTACGTTTCTCGCCGCCTCGGTCGGTCTGCCGAGGTGGACTGTGATGTATTCGGGAATGACGGGAAGCGCGGCGGGATTATTCATCAACCTCACCCCGCAGTCTCTCGCCCGTCCGCGCGTCGAAGATAAGCTCCTCGTCACCTCTGCGCCCTCCGTCCTCGGGCAGAGGAACGAGATAAACAGTCTGCACCGAGGTTATCGAGTCGAAAATAGGAATGTTGGTGTAGAGATTTGAGTAGTAGCCGTCAAGCGAAATATCCGCGTTGTACGAGGCGTAGGGAAGACCGCCGTTCGGTCGCTCGCTGTTCTCCCTCGGCGGCGCGGGAAGCGTTATCCGCGGTGTGTTGCCGCTCTGATCGGTGATAAAGGAAGCGATTGCATCGCCCTCAATAGCTTCACCGCCCCGAAGCGTCACAAGCGCCCCCTCAAGCGGAATCGCCCCCTCACCCGCACGCACAGAAACGATAAGATACCCCCGCCCCGGCATAGCCTCTCTGCGATTTTGATTCTGTTCCATAAAAGACCTCCTCTGATGTATTCACTTTAAATTTTATGCATAAAACAAAAAAATGCCCCTCGGCGCAAACGTGCGCCGAGGGGCAGGGACCACTGATTTTACCATTCGGGGGTTATTGCAGCGTACCAAGATTTGAAACTATCGTATTCTTCGCTTCTGTTATAGAATTTTACCGTGTCGTCGTAAGTCAGGATTCCTCTTTCAAAAGCTTCTTCAAGAGATATGACGCTCCCGTTCGTGTAAACGTAGATCTCTATTATGCGATCGTAAACTAACTCCATCGAAATGGGCTTGCGTTGCTTTAGCGTGAATGTTGCTATCACAACGGCTTGGTCGCTTCTTCCCAAATATCCGTAATTAAAGAAATACTCACTGTTAAACAGTTGATCGTATGAGAAGTCTGAATCCCCGGGAGACTTGAATCTCGCCCATGCGTTTTTGACTTCAATCATCGTATCATAGTCAATATCTTCAAGATCGGTGGTGAATTTCAAGTATTCAAGATCATTGACGGCAACGGTACGCTCTGTGACGGTGATGGCGAATATCACAGCGGACTTGTCAAGCTTATAATCATATTCTCCAACCACGTAATGCGGTTTGTCAAAAGGAATTCTTTCATTTTCAATACCGACAATGATGTAATTCCCCGCGGGCAGCGTTCTGAGGTCGAATACGTTATCAAATGAATATACTGTTTTTCCCCAATCGGTATTATATACCATAAATGATGATAAGCTGATGTTTTCGGGCATATTACGCGATATAAAATCGCAGATGTTAAGATGCGGAAAGTTCTCATATTTATACTTATTATTTCCGATAATATATTGCCAACCCGACGCGATCTCTTCCACCCATACTGATTTTTCGTCCTTGTACCAAGTATAACCTATATGAACCGATATAGGATTGATCGAGGTGTTATTATCCCCTATGATTTTTACATCACTGAATTGAAAATTCGGAACGGGCTCTGCGGTGGTTTCCTCCTGCACCTTGTTTTCCGTTTCTTCGTTTAACGGATCTGCGGTGGTTTCCTCTTGCGCCGCTGTTTCCGTTTCTTCGTATAGCGGTGCCTCCGTTACTTCAGAGGTAGCACTTCCCGTTCCCGCCGCTATCGAACCGATAACGTCTGCAACGTACCCGAATACTGGTATCAAAAGCGAGAGTACGAGTATACAAGCTGCGGCGGCGATGTATTGCTTCAGGTACTTGAAGGGCGACGGCTTTTTATACTCCGTTTCTGCCATATTAGGCTCCTTCAATATGTTGAATACGTCTTCGAGATATTCATCGTCAATGTATTCAAGCGTTTGAAGAAAGCGTTTGTCCTTAAATCCGAGACCTGCACTCATATTATGATCCCCTCCTTTTTCATTTGATCTGCGAGCTTCTTGCGCGTTCTGTGGATAGAAACCTTGATCTTGCTTTCCCCGAATCTGAGCTGTTGCGAAATGTCAGCGATACTCATTCCCAAATAGAAGCGCATAATAAATATGCGTCTGTCATCCTTGTTCAACGTGTCAAGAACTTTGTTCAAAGCCTCGCCCGCGCGCTTCGCCTCAAAGCTGTCGGCAAGGCTGCACCCGTCCTCGATCGTTTCAAGGTATTCCTCACCCACCGTGTAATAATTCTTTCCGCGCTTCCAGGCGTTGTTGTCGCGTGAACGGTTGAGCGCGTGATTGCGCATCGCTTTGCCTACGTAGGGACGGAGATTCTTCGGCCTCTCGGGCGGAATCGAATTCCAGAGCGAGAGGAGCAAGTCGTTGAAGCATTCCTCGCGGTCCTCGTTTGAGGTAAGTATCTGCGCCGCAACGTACATGCAGAGATTTTTATACTTCCTCTGCGTTTCGTCAAGCGCACGCTCATCCCGCGACCAGAATAATTCAATTATCTTTTCATCTGTCATAGCTTTTCTCCTTTCCGAAAAGTCTTTTCACCTACATAGACACCGATTTTTGAAAAAGGTTACATCGCTTTTTTATTTTTTATCATATTTTTGTAATCGGGGTACGATAATTTATTGCACAGCTTGCGCGCAAAAGATGTGTGTTGCAAGCAACAGCAAGGGGCTGCGTTTTGCAAACGGTATCAAATAAGGCACCCAACCGCTTTGCGGCAAGCACGGCGGGACTTACGAACCCATATTTGCGCGCATAATTTGGTATGATAATTCAATTTGGCGATAGCGCGCAAAAGATTGCTGTTGCAAGCAACAGCAAGGGGTTCTGCGTCATCAATCGGTACTAAATAAGGCACCCAACCGCTTTGCGGTTGGGTGCCTTATTTGGTGCCGGTGGCGGGACTTGAACCCGCACGATATCGCTACCAACGGATTTTGAGTCCGTCGCGTCTGCCGATTCCGCCACACCGGCGTGTTTTAATATTATAGCACAAATATTCAAGAAAATCAATACCAATTGTTGAATTGTTTAAAAAAATATGATATAATTAACTTCAATGCAGGTTCTTCAACGATTGTTGAATTTCAATTGACTTTCAGTTTAATCCTATATTGTATAATATAAAAAACTCTACCTTTGGAGGTACTCTATGTTCAAGATCCTTATTGCCGAAGACGACCGCGAGCTTCGTCAGCTTTTTTCTCACGTGCTTGCCAAAAACGGCTACGGCGTTGTCGGCGTTTCGAACGGTATTGAAGCACTCAAAGAGATCGAAGCCGGATATTTCGATCTTATTATTTCCGATATTATGATGCCCGAGATGGACGGCTACGAGTTTGTTCGCACGCTCCGCGAAGCAGATAACCATACTCCCGTTCTGATGATCACCGCTAAGGATGCGTTTGACGCAATGCAGCTTGGTTTTATATCGGGTACCGATGATTATATGGTAAAGCCGATCAACGTAAACGAAATGATCCTTCGCGTCGGCGCGCTCCTTCGTCGCGCTCAGCTTATCAGCGAGCGCAGGCTTATCATCGGCACTACCGTTCTGGAATGCGATTCGCTGACCGTTACTTCGCGCTGTGAGCGTATGGTGCTTCCGCAGAAGGAATTTATGCTCCTTTTCAAAATGGCTTCCTATCCCGGCAAGATATTCACCCGCCAACAGCTTATGGACGATATCTGGGGCTACGATTCGGGCACGGATACGCATACCGTTGACGTGCATATCGGCAGACTGCGCGATCGTTTCCGCGATTGCACCGATTTCAAGATTGTAACGATGCGCGGCGTCGGTTACAAGGTGGTGAAGCTGTGAATAAGTTCAAAAGGTTCTTCCGCAAGCTTTTCAGCCTGAATTTTTATTTCACGCTGTTCACGATCGGCGAGATAATAATCTCGCTTGTTATTGCGCGCCTGATTTCGTCGGCTTTCGGCATAGACCTTAACGACTCGCCTTTTGCGTATTTCTCCATCTGCGCCGTTTTCGTCGGCGCGGGACTTGCTATTCTTATCAACTCCTCCTTCCTTAAACCGATCGGAAAGCTTTGCGAATCGATGAAGAAGGTCTCGGGCGGTGACTTTTCGATCAGACTTAACGAGAACAGCAAGATCAAGGAGATCGGCGAGCTTAACCGCAGCTTTAACGCAATGACGGAAGAGCTCGGTCAGACCGAGGTGCTTCAGTCCGACTTCGTTTCAAACGTGTCGCACGAGATCAAAACGCCTCTCAACGCGATCGAGGGATACGCAACCCTCCTTCAGGATTCGGATTGCACCGAGGAAGAGAAGAAGCGGTATACCGAAAAGATCCTCTTCAATACCCGCCGTCTTTCCGACCTTGTCGGAAACGTGCTCATTCTCTCAAAGCTTGAAAGCGGAGCGGTCGACGTCAGCGAAAAGACCTTCCGTCTCGACGAGCAGATCCGAGAATCGCTTATGCTCCTTGAGCCGAAATGGGTCGAGAAGGATATCGAATTCGAAGTTGACCTCGACGAGGTAGTCTTTAACGGTGACAAGAATCTTCTCTACCACGTCTGGAACAATCTTATCGGCAACGCCGTAAAATTCAGCCCGCAAGAGGGGCTGATCACCTTGAAGCTCGAGGATACCCGCGACGGAATCCGCTTCTCGGTCTCCGATAAGGGCCCCGGCATCGGCGAGAATTCGAAGAAACATATTTTTGATAAGTTCTATCAAGAGGATAACTCGCATAAGCAAGAGGGCAACGGACTCGGACTTTCGCTCGTTAAGCGCATAGTTGATATGTCGAACGGCGTTATCGAGGTCGAAAATCTCCCTGAAGCGGGATGCAAATTCACAGTCACTCTGAAAAAACGATAAAATATCAAAAAATATAAAAAATATTCGCAAAAGGTATTGCATTTTTCTTCAACTTGTGGTATAATATTCAGGTGTGTGGAAAACACACGGGGAGCGGTCCTCTGCATGCTCGGTATGAACGCTCTTACATCACTTCTATAAGGAGGAATAAGGTAATGGATTTCATTGCAGCTATTACCAAGGAGCATCTTAAGTCTGAACTTCCCGTAGTTAATGTTGGTGATACCGTTCGTATTCACAACCGCATTAAAGAGGGAGCACGTGAGAGAATCCAGCTTTTCGAAGGCGTTGTCATCGCAAAGCACGGCGGCGGAATCTCCGAGACCTTCACTGTAAGACGCGTTTCTTACTCTGTTGGTGTTGAGAAGACCTTCCCCATCCATTCTCCCAACGTCGTTAAGGTCGACATCGTTCGTTCCGGTGTGGTCAGACGTGCAAAGCTCTACTATCTGCGTGACAGAGTGGGCAAGGCTTCCAAGGTTAAAGAGAAGATCTAAGCTTACCTGCATCAATAAAGGACACCTCGATTTCGGGGTGTCTTTTATTGTTTCTATTGATTTTTCTTTTTCTTTATGCTATAATGAAATAAAATCCCACTTCGAGAGGTGTGCAGATGAAGAAAAAGTATGATATCATCGTTGTCGGCGGCGGCTTTGCGGGCGCCGCGGCGGCTATCAGTGCGGGCAGACTTGGCAAAAGCGTTCTGCTTATCGAAAAATACAATTGCATGGGCGGCGCGGCATGCTATGACCTCGTCAACCCATTTATGCCGTATTTCACAACCGATCCCGTGTCGGGCGAGCGTATTGATCTCAGCTGCGGCCTGTTTACAGAGATCGTTAACCGTCTGCGTGCACTCGGCGGTTCGAATAACGATAAGAGAAGCCTTCCTTTTAATGAGGAAGTCCTTAAATATCTTCTCAACACAATGGCTCTTGAAAGCGGCGTCGAGCTTCTTTATCAAACCTACGTAACGGGCGTTCGTAAGGATGGTGATAGAGTAAAAGCCGTTATGATCTCGAACGTTTCGGGAAATTCCGAGATTGAAGCCGATTGCTTTATCGACGCCACGGGCGACGCGAATCTTGCGGTAATGTCAGGATGTCCCTATCAGCTCGGCAGAGAGAGCGACAACCTTTGTCAGCCTATGACACTCTGCTTCCGTCTTGCGGGTGTTCGGGAATACAATGCCGATCTTAAAGCCAAGATCAACGCGCTTTATTCGGAATATCAAGCAAGCGGAAAGATCAAGAATCCCCGTGAAAACGTGCTTATATTCCGCACACTTGTTGAAGACATACTTCATTTCAACACTACTCGCGTTGTAAAGCTTGATCCCACAAACGCAGAGGATGTAACCAAAGCCGAGATAATCGCGCGCGAGCAGGTCTTTGAAATGTATAATTTCCTCCGCGAAAATTTTGAGGAATTCAAGGATTCTACTTTGATATCCACGGGAATTCAGATCGGCGTCCGCGAAAGCCGAATGATAGAGGGTGAATATACCCTGACCAAAGAGGATCTTCTTTCGTGCGCCCGCTTTGAGGATTCTATAGCGGTTTGCAACTATGACATCGACATACACAGCCCCGACGGAAGCGGAACGAGCCACTATTACTTCCCGAAGGGTGAGTATTACACGATCCCTTACCGTTGCCTCGTGCCGAAGAACGCCGATAATCTGCTTGTAGCGGGCAGATGCGTTTCCGCCGATCACGATGCTCAGGCGTCGCTTCGCATTATGCCGACCTGCGCAACTCTCGGAGAAGCCGCAGGAGTCGCGGCGTCTCTTGCTGTCGAAAGGAACTGCTTGGTTCGCGACGTGGACGTCGATGCGCTCCGCTCGATACTTCGTGAAAACGGGGCAAAGGTGGATTAAGTGCCAAAAAATGCTTGAAGTCGAAATTTGAATAACAGCCTCCGTGCTCTGCCGATACTAATTTCAGCAAGAACACGGAGGCTCTTATGTACTGTGGTAAAGTAGAGATAAGCGGAATTAATACCGCTAAATTGAAAATCCTCACGGATGAGGAAAAGGAAGAGCTTTTGAGACGGACGAAAATGGGCGACATCTATGCCCGTGAAGAACTTATATGCGGAAATCTGCGTTTGGTTTTGAGCATAATTCAACGCTTCGGCGGACGCAAGGAATCCCCCGACGACCTTTTTCAGGTCGCCTGCATCGGACTTATCAAGGCAGTTGATAACTTCAATATTGACCTGAACGTAAAATTTTCAACCTATGCGGTGCCGATGATCATAGGCGAGATACGCAGATATCTGCGCGATAATAACGCCGTCAGGATCAGCAGATCTATGCGCGATCTCGCGTACCGCGCCCTCAGCGTGAGGGAGGAGATCTCGCGCGAAAAGCAGGAGGATCCAACGCCTGACGAGATCGCCGTACGCCTCGGCGAAACGAGAGAGGACGTCATAAGATCAATGGAGGCAATAGTAGAGCCCATATCGCTCTACGAGCCCGTCTATACCGAAAACGGCGACTCGCTCTATGTCATAGACCAGCTTGCCGATACGGGCTCAGGCGATGAATCGTGGCTTGAAAACATCGCGCTCGCCGAAGCCCTTGACAGACTCGGCGAGCGCGAAAGAAAAATTATTGATATGAGATTTTATAAAAATAAAACTCAAATGGAGATCGCTGCCGAGATCGGAATTTCTCAGGCGCAGGTCTCGCGTCTTGAAAAGGGCGCGCTTGAGCGGATGCGAAAGCAGATCACTTGAGATAAATCACTCTGTCCGCGATCTTTTCGGCAAGATCGGTGTCATGGATAACTGCAACGGTCAAAGCGTTTTTGGTTCTGCGCTTGATCACTTCTGCGCAGAGAAGTGCCGTTTCTCCGTCAAGGTTTGCAAAAGGCTCGTCGAAGAGATAAAGATCAGCCTTTACTGCAAGCGCACGCGCAATCGAAACTCGTGCCTTCATTCCTCCCGAAAGCTCGTCGGGATACAAATCGGTTTCTGTGATACCAAGATCATAAAGCAGCTCTTCCGCTCGCGGAAGGGTTGCTTTTTTATCTCCGAGAACGAGGTTCACGTTCTCAGCCGCGGTTCGTCCGCCAAGCAAGCGAGGCTCTTGAAACGACATCGAGATTATAGGCTTCGGAATATCGAAAACGACACGTCCGCCGCTCGGCTTCGTAAGCTGTGCGATGAGATTGATCAGAGTGGTTTTGCCACACCCCGACGGTCCGCATATCGCGATGAATCCTACTCGCGGGAATTCTAATGTCAGAATATCAACGACCGTTTTTCCCTCATAGACTTTCGACAAATTAATCAGCTTTACCATCTTTGCACCTCCTTTGTATTCTTTTCAGCGTGATGCGCAGGATGTGTTCAAGCAACAACCCGATAATGAGTATCGCCGCCGTCCAGGCGAGAAGGTCCGCGGGCTCCATATAGCTTTTGGCGTCCGAAAGCTTTTTTCCGATCGAAACGGGAATATAAGCAATAACCTCAGCCGCGATCCCCGCCTTGAGAGCCAAGCCTACCGATGCCGTGACCGCCGCAAAGAAATACGGCGCAATCGCGGGGGCATATATTCTTTTTAATTTGAGAAGGAAAGAAAGTCTGAACACCCGCGCCATTTGGAGAAGCTCGCGCGGCACGGATGCGATCCCCTCGCGGATGTTTCCGTAAAGCACGGGAAATACCATCATAAAAGCGATCGCGGACGGGATGACGCTGCGGTCAAAAAGAAAGATGGCTATCAGAATGAAGGAAACAACGGGCACCGATTTCATCAGGGTCACAGCCGGCGAAAAGAGCGCGTCTGCAATTTTTGATGAAGAACATAGCCACGCAAAGAGGGCTGAAAAGGGAATGGCTGCGGCAATTCCGACAACGACTCGCAAAAGCGACGATCCGACGGTCTTCCAGAAATCCGTTTCCGCCGATAATTCCGCCAGCCTTATAAGCGTTTCGGGCGGAGAGGGCAATATCAAAGGATTGCCTACGGCAAGTGACGCAAGCTGCCATAGCAACAGCCAGAATAAAGCCGCGGCAATTGTGAGACCGAATTTTTTAAGTAACTTCATTTATCCGAATATTCCGTCGTCCGGAATCTTGCCGCCGATCGAGGTCGGAACCTGCGCGAAAAGCGCACCCCAAAATTCGGTAAGTCCGCTCTTCATTTCATCGCCAACGAGATAAATGATGTTACAGCGGGGAAGTGCGTTCTTGACGAGTGCCTCGTTTGCGGCAATACCTGCGGCAACTACTGCAGCTGCGCCTGCCTCGGGATTGGAATTGAGAGTATTTACGGATTCCTCGTAAGCTTTGAGGAAGTTTTCAACTGCGATCGGATGCTCAGCGATGAATGCTTTTCTTGCAATGATACATCCCTGAACGAGCTCGGTGCCGGTAAGAGTCTTCCATTCCTTAGAAAAGTCAACCGCAACCTTAAGCGACGTATTCTTGGTCATAGCGGCAGTGACCTTCGGCTCAGGCAGAACGCCGAGAGACGCCTTTCCGCTTGCGAGTGCGGCGGTGAGTTCGTCGGGAGTGGCGTAGGTATAGTCAAGTGTAACTTTGTCCGTAAGACCCGAAAGCTCAAGGAGAGTTTTGAGCACATACTCGGGATTCGATCCGCTGCCGGGCAGGTAAACCGTCTTGCCTGCAAGATCAGCGAGAGATTTTACGCTTTCTCCGTTCTCGATCAGATAAAGGACACCGAGAGTGTTGACGGCAAGAACTTCAATTCCGCCGTTTGTTTTGTTGTAAAGAGTCGCAGCAAGATTGGTAGGTACAGCGGCTATATCAACGCTTCCACCGATAACGAGAGGAGCGACGAGAGTGGCGTCTGCATAAAAATCGATCTTCGCGTTTATATTGTGATCAATTCCGTTTTGTATATCGTTGCTAAGAGGAGCAATTCCGAATCCCGTAGTGCCGTTAAGCACGGCAACGCGTATCTCGGTGAAATCAGCGGGTGCGGTGTCGTCGTGATTGAGAGTTTCCTCGGTTTCGCCGCCTGCGTTACAAGCGCAGAGCGAAAAGAGAAGAAGGAGGGCAAGGGTGAGTGATACAAGTTTTTTCATAGTGTTTTTCCTTTCAATAGTTGTCAAGTGTATCTCGGGACAGTACTTTTATACTGTTTCCGTCTCGGGTGATTGTGCCGTCATTCTGAAGTGAATCGAAGGCACGGTACAGTGAGGCTCTGCCGATATCAAGCGCGTGTGCAAGTGCCGTCATCGACATGCCGAGCGAAATTTCTCCGTTTGAGCTTACGGGGGAATTTTTGATGAAGAGAGCAAGCTTGCGTTCGGCGCTGCCTCCCGTTACGCAATCAATTCTTGAATTGAGAAAGGTTACTCTGTCGGAAAGAAACTTTATCAGATTGGTTCTGAACCTACCGTCGCTTTCTTCGTTCATTAATCTTTCAAAGGCTTCCCGTCCGATAAAGAACATTTCGCTTTTTCCGTCGCCGCAGGCATATATTCTTGTGTCGGGCGCTTTGTCGGCGAATAACCCCGCGACGCCAACAGCATCGCCGGGCGCTATAAAACGCAGAAGCGCTTGTCTTCCTTTATCGGAGGAATATATAACTCCTCTGCCCGAAAGCAAAATTCCAACCGCGCGTTCCTCGGTTTCCATTAAATCTCCGGAACGGAATGAGAGCGACCTTCCGCTCGTTAAGATAATATTCTCAATAAGATTTTGCTTGCAACCTGCAAAAAGCTTTTGAGAAATAATGGTGTTTTTATAAGCTTGTTTCATAATTCTCCCTGATTTTGTCTCAAATGATACAATTTCGCTAATATTATATCATTTATACTCAAAAAAATCAAGTGGCAAATATAATAAAAGTGTAGTCAAAAAAACGATTTTTCCTTTATTACTATTGACATATCTCGCCTTTTGTTATATAATATAATAGATATACAATGCGAAAGTGTAGGTATTTAATATGACACTTGTAATTCTTGCGGCGGGTATGGGTTCGCGCTTCGGCGGAATGAAGCAGATCACCCCCGTTGGACCTTCGGGTGAATTTATAATCGACTATTCCTGCTACGATGCGATCAAGGCGGGATTTGATAAAATAGTATTTGTTATCAAGAGAGAAAATCTCGAGATATTCCGCGAGACGGTCGGCAAGCGTGTTGAGCCGCACGTCTGCGTCGAATACGCTTTTCAGGATATGGATGATATCCCCGCGCCCTTTACCGTTCCGGAAGGAAGAGTGAAGCCCTGGGGAACGGGTCACGCGCTCCTTGCGGCAAGGGATTGCGTCAAGGATAATTTTGCAACGATAAACGCCGACGATTTCTACGGCGCGGAATCGTATCAGATAATGGCTGATTTCCTCAGAAATACCGCTCCGATGCAGTTTGCGATGGCGGGCTACCGTCTTTCCAATACTCTCACCGAAAGCGGAAGCGTATCCCGCGGTATCTGCAATGCCGACGAGAATGGAATGCTTCTCGATATCACCGAGCGCACCGCGATCCGCACAGCGGGCGAGGATGCCGAATATGATGACGGAGAGGGCAATTGGATCCCCGTTTCGGGCGACAGTATTTCCTCGATGAACTTCTTCGGCTTTACACCCGAGGTGTTTGACTTCGCCGCAGAAAAATTCAAGGATTTCCTTGGCACTATGAAGGATCCTATGAAGAGCGAATATTATCTCCCGAGCATTGCATCTCTTGCAATGCAGGCAGGTCTTGCAACCGTCAAGGTCTGTCCCACCCCCTCACGTTGGTTCGGCGTGACCTATGCTGCTGACCGTGAAGGTCTTGAGGCTAAAATACGCGAAATGATAGAACAAGGCAAATACTCTGCTGACTTATGGAGGTCACTGTAATTATAATGAAAGAAATTTTCGATATCGCAAAAAAATTCAACATTTCCGCAGAACCTGTCGAGGCGCAGGAATGTAAGATCGGTCACATCAATTCCACCTACTTTCTTACCTGTGATAACGGCGAAAAGTTTGTTCTGCAGAATATCAATACCAATATCTTCAAGAATCCCGATATTCTTATGAATAATATCGTCGGAGTTACCGCACACATTCGCAAGAAGCTTGTGGCAGAGGGCAAGGATCCCCTTCGCGGAACTCTTAAATTCTATTGCTCCGAGGACGGTCTTTATTATTATAAGGATGCTAACGGAAGCTGCTGGCGCCTTTATAAGTACGTTGATGACGTTGATTGCTTCCTGATCGCGGATTCGACCGATCTTCTTGAGCGCGTAGGCTGGGCTTTCGGACATTTTCAGATGCAGCTTGCGGACTACGATGCGGGCACACTCCGCGAAACTATTCCCAATTTCCATAATACTGTGTCGCGTTTGAACGACTTTAAGATCGCTCTTGAAAAGGACACGGCAGGCAGAGCGGCTTCGATCCCCGAGGATATTAAATTTGTCCTCGATCACGCAGAGGTATGCTCCTACATTATGGATAAGATCAGAGAAGGCGACATTCCGCTCCGTGTAACTCATAACGATACCAAGCTCAACAATATCCTTATGGATCACGAAACCGGCGAGCCCGTATGTATAATCGACCTCGATACCATTATGCCCGGCTCGGTGCTCTTCGACTTTGGCGACGCCATCCGTTTCGGCGCATCAAGCGCGCTCGAGGATGAAACCGATCTCTCGAAGGTATATATGAGAGAAGATGCTTTCGACGCCTTTGCAAAGGGATTTGTAAGCGGTCTTGAGGGCTCACTCTCTGAAACCGAAATTATGGAGCTCCCCATGGGCGCGCTCATAATCACCCTTGAAACGGGTATCCGCTTCCTTACCGACTATCTCAACGGCGACGTATACTTCAGAGTACATCACTCAGAGCATAATCTCGCCCGCGCGCGCAATCAGTTTGCTCTTGTTCGCGATATGGAAAAGAAGATGCCCCTTATGCGCGAGATCGTAAAGAAATATATTTAAATCAAAATACATTAAAATACAGAGGTAAAAGAAAATGGCTGTTCTTGTTACAGGCGGTGCCGGATTTATCGGCTCGCATACCGTAGTTGAGCTTATCGAAGCCAACCGCGAGGTTATCATCATCGACAATTTCTCAAACAGCAAGCCCGAGGTTCTCAACAGAATTGAAAAGATCACCGGCAAGCGCCCCAAGCTCTACGCCTGCGATCTCCTTGATCTCGAAGCAACCCGCAAGGTGTTTGCGGAGAACGAGATCGATTCGGTTATCCACTTTGCAGGACTTAAGGCAGTAGGTGAATCCTGCGCACAGCCTCTCCGTTATTATAGCCACAATTTTGATGCAACCTTCAACCTCATCCGTGCGATGGTTGAGTTTGACGTAGGTACGATAGTATTTTCATCCTCCGCAACCGTTTACGGCTCACCCAAGACCGTTCCGATCCGCGAGGACTTCCCGCTTTCCACCACCAACCCTTACGGCGAGACCAAGCTCGTTATCGAGAGAATGCTTAAGGATATGTGTGACGCGGGCGAGCTCAAGAGCGTTTCGATCCTCCGTTATTTTAATCCCATCGGAGCACACGAATCGGGTCTTATCGGCGAGGATCCCAAGGGCGTACCGAACAATCTTCTTCCTTACATCAGCCAGACCGCGATCGGCAAGCGCGATAAGCTTCACGTATTCGGTGACGATTATCCCACCCACGACGGCACGGGCGTTCGCGACTACATCCACGTCGTAGACCTTGCTCAGGCACATCTTGCAGCTCTCGACAGAGCTAAGGCTGTTACCGGCACCGAGTACTATAACGTAGGCACAGGAGTTGGTTATTCGGTTCTTGACATCGTCAAGGCATTTGAAAAGGCAAGCGGAAAGAAGGTTCCCTACGTTATCGATCCCAGACGTCCCGGCGATATTGCCGAGTGCTACGCTGATCCCGCTCTCGCACGCGAAAAGCTCGGTTGGGCTGCAAAGTTTGATATCGAGCGTATGTGCAAGGACGCCGACCGTTGGCAGACTATGAACCCCGACGGATATACTGACTGATATGACGGAAAAGGTATACTTTGGAGAGATAGAGGGCAGAGAAGTATCTCTCTACATATTGAAAAACGATAATCTCGAAGTAACTCTGTCCGATTACGGCGCAACTATCATCCGCGTGCGCCTTACCCTTAAGAACGGCGAAGTCCGTGATCTCGTCCGTGGCTATGACGATCTTGATTCTTATATGAATGCCGACGGCTATCTCGGCGCGGTTGTAGGACGCGTCGGAAACCGCATCTGCCGCGGCAAGTTCAGCCTCGACGGCAAGGATTACGAGCTTTACTGCAACAACGGAGTAAACCACCTCCACGGCGGTAAGATCGGATTTGATAAGAAGATCTACGATACCGCGATCGACGGCGACAGCATCCTTTTCTCAGCTTCCTCGCCCGACGGCGAAGAGGGCTATCCCGGACAGCTTGATTACTCGGTCAAGTACACTCTTTCGGGAAATTCGCTCCGACTTGACTATTATGCCGTAACCGATAAGGCAACTCCCGTAAACCTCACCAATCACGTTTACTTCAACCTGATGGGCGCGGGAACCGTTTATTCCCACAGAATCACCGTTGATGCTGACCGCTATATTCCCACCGACGATACTCTCATCCCCACGGGCGAGATCGCGTCCGTTGATGGTACTCCCTTTGATTTCAGAGAAGAAAAGTTTATTAGCGCGGGAATTCTCGGCACTCATAAGGATATCACTCTCGGCGGAGGACTTGACCACTGTGTCGTATTTACCGACCGCGGAGAGGGAATGCACGAGCGCGTCAAGGTTACGTCCCCCGACGGTCTTGTTACACTCAAGGCATATACCGATCTGCCCGCCGTTCAGCTTTACAGCGGCAACTTCCTCGGTAATAAGAAATTCCCCTTCCGAGGCGGAGAAAAGCAGATCAAGCGCGCAGCGTTCTGCCTTGAAACAGAGGCTTATCCCGATTCGGTGAACCACGAAAACTTTACAAATACAATTCTCCGACCTGGAGAAGAGTATAAGACCGCAACGGTCTATGAGTTCATTGCTAATTGATATGAATAATATATTCAAAGCCAAAGCGACGGGGAATCTCCTCGCCGCTTTGCCCTATATGATCGCTCTTGCCGTTTGCTGTATTGCAATGTCGGCAATCGAGCTGATATTTACTCCGACTTATTTCGTTAAAGCTGCGATTAAACTCGCGCTTTTCGTAATCGTTCCCGTCTCGCTGATATTTATCCGCAAAGAAACGGCAATGCTGCGCTTCTTCAAGCCAAACAAGAAAACGCTTCTTCCAATGCTCGGCTTCGGCGTGCTGATGTACGGCTTTATAATCGGCGCGTATTTCCTGCTCGGCAAATATTTCGATCTTTCGGGCATCACCTCGTCGCTCGACGAGATCGGCGTAACAAAGCAGAACTTTATATTTGTCGCGCTCTATATCGCCGTCTGCAATTCCTTCCTCGAGGAATTTATCTTCCGCGGATTCGGATTTATCGGACTTTCCGAAAAGATAGGTTCAAAATCTGCGTGCATCTTCAGCGCGATTTGCTTTGCCTTGTATCATATTACGATGATGATAGGCTGGTACTCGATTTGGCTGACCGCGCTCATCATTTTCGCACTCTTTGTCGGCGGAGTGATACTCAATATCCTCGATAGCAAATGCAAAACCGTCTACCCCGCGTGGATCGTCCACATTTTTGCCAACCTTGCAATAAACACGATAGGAATGATCCTGTTCGGTATATTTTAATATTTATGAAGCTTGTTCCCGAACAAGCTTCATATTTTTATAGCCTTCCGCATATATTCAAATGCAAAGGAAGGTGAACGAAATGAAAATTCTTACACGCTTAACTCATATTTATTACAAGCTCGACCGCAAAAGACTATGGTTGATCTGGGCGGCAAATATCTTTTGGATCGTTTTGCTGTTTTCATATCTTTGCTGTATAAAAGCCAATGCTGCGGCGTGGGAAGAGAAGATACCTGCGCTTGCGCCGCTTAATTGCACGAGCGCGGTTCTGATGGAAGCCGAAACCGGGCGGATACTTTACGAACAAAATGCCGACGAAGCCCTCCCGCCCGCATCCGTGACCAAAATTATGACTCTTTTGCTGACGATGGAAGCGATCGAAAAGGGGAATATAAACCTCGAACAAATGCTGACTACCTCTGAAAACGCCGCATCCATGGGCGGTTCGCAGATATTCCTTGAGGTTGGGGAGCAGATGAGCGTCGAAGACCTGCTCAAATCCGTCATAATATCGTCAGCAAACGATGCCGCAGTCGTTCTCGCCGAGGCTATCGCGGGCAGTGAGGAATCCTTTGTCGCTATGATGAATTCCCGTGCCGCCGAGCTCGGAATGAATAATTCGCATTTTGAAAACACAAACGGACTTGATGACACGGTTACCAATCACGTTACATCCGCCCGTGATATAGCAATAATGTCGCGCGAGCTTATTTCTCACGAAAAGATACTGCAATACAGCTCTATATGGATGGATACCGTGCGTAACGGTGAATTCGGACTCACGAACACCAACCGCCTCGTCCGCTTTTACAGAGGCGCAACGGGACTTAAAACGGGCTCTACGTCTAAAGCAAAATTCTGTATCAGCGCCACCGCCAAGCGCGACGGAATGCATCTGATAGCGGTTATTATGGGCGCTCAAACGAAGGATATCAGGAACGCCGAGGCAACCAAGCTGCTTGATTGGGGATTTGCCAACTATTCGCTTTATACTTATGAAGCGGGAGAGCAGGGCGAAATCAAGCTCCTCGGCTCAAAGGAAAATTCAGTCACCTGCAAAAACGATAAGATTTCGATCCTCGTCCCTAAAGGAAAAGCGTCAAAGGTTACCGCCGAATCAGAGCTCCCCGAAAGCGTCAACGCTCCCATCAGTGAAGGTGACGCTGTAGGTAAGATCACGTTCAAGCTTGACGGCGAGGTCATAGGTGAGCTGAATATAACGTCAACCTCCACCGCGTCGCGTATTACTTTCGCGGAATTGTTCTATATTATGCTCCAAAGATTTATTTTGTGGTAAAATATACGATAAATCATCAAAATAGTGTTGAAATTTCAAAAGTTTTGTGATACAATATATATGTAAAAATATATTCCAAGGACGGATACTTAAATGGCACTTAGACTTGACGACAAGTTTGTCAAACCCTTTATCACCGATGAAGAGATCGCGGCTATCGCTCCCGAGGTGGATGCTGCTGCGGCTTCGCTTCGTGCGGGAACCGGCAAGGGCTCCGAAATGCTCGGTTGGCTCAGCCTTCCCGAAAACTATGACAAAGAAGAATTTGCAAGGATCAAGATCGCGGCAGAGAAGATCAAAAAGACCTGCGACGTCTTTATCGTTATCGGTATCGGCGGTTCCTATCTCGGCTCCCGCGCTGTAATCGAATTCCTTCGTTCTCCCAGATATAACCTTCTCAAGAAGGACACCCCCGATATCTATTTCTCGGGCTGCAACATCAGCGGCAGCGACCTCGACGAGCTTCTCGCTATCTGCGAGGGACGCGACGTTTGCATCAACGTAATTTCCAAGTCGGGAACTACCACCGAGCCCGCAGTTGCCTTCAGATATTTCCGCGCGTGGCTTGAAAACAAGTACGGCAAGGAAGGCGCGAAGGACCGTATCTTCGTTACCACCGACAAGGCGCGCGGAACCCTCAAGTCCTTCTCGACTGATGCAGGCTACGAGACCTTCGTAGTACCGGATGACGTCGGCGGACGTTTCTCGGTTCTCTCCGCTGTCGGACTTCTTCCCATCGCTGTTTCAGGCATCGACCTCGACGAGCTTATGGGCGGCGCTGCTGACGCTATGACCGCACTTTCCGCAGGCGACGTTTACACCAACGACGCGTATAAATATGCCGCACTCCGCAACATCCTTTACCGCAAGGGTAAGGTAACCGAAATTCTCGTTGGCTACGAGCCCTACGAGCAGATGTTCTGCGAGTGGTGGAAGCAGCTTTACGGCGAGAGCGAAGGCAAGGACGGCAAGGGACTTTATCCCTCCTCCGTAATCTTCTCGACCGATCTTCACTCCCTCGGACAGTACGTTCAGTCTGGTCTCCGCACCATCTTTGAAACCGTACTTTCTGTAGAAACTCCCGACAGCGACGCAAAGGTTCCGAACGATCCCGCGAATATCGACGGTCTCAACTTCCTCTCCGGCATGCCTATGGCAGAGGTTAACCGCACCGCTATGAACGGCACTCTCCTCGCACACGTTGACGGCGAAGTTCCCAATCTCGTTCTCCGTCTTGAGGAAAGAAGCGCACGCGCTCTCGGTTATATGATCTACTTCTTCGAGCTTGCTTGTGCTGTTTCGGGATACGTTCTCGACGTCAATCCCTTTGACCAGCCCGGTGTTGAGGCGTACAAGAAGAATATGTTCGCTCTTCTCGGTAAGCCCGGATACGAGGAAATGACCGCAGAACTGCGCGCAAGACTCTAAAAAAATAAAAAAATATGCGTTTTTCCTTAAAAATCTCTTGATTTTATCGAAAAACTATTGTATAATATTATAAAGAATTATAGTTACCCAATTTCCAGGAGGTTAATATGCTTAAATTAATTGTTGGTAAAAAAGGTTCCGGTAAGACCAAGGCTCTCATCAATATGATCAACGAGACCCTTGAGACCTCTAACGGCTGTGTTGTATGCCTTGAGAAGGGCATCAAGCTTCGCTACGACGTAAACTACCGCTGCAGACTCATCAATGTTGATGAATACTATCTCTACGGTGCGTCCCAGCTCTACGGCTTCGTTGCAGGTATCCTTTCGGGCAACCACGACGTTACCGATCTTTACATCGACGGAACTCTCCGCATCTGCAACGGCGATGTTGAATCCTTCGAGAAGTGCGCTCATCACCTCGACGAGCTTGCTGACCGCTACAAGATGAACATCACTCTCACCGTTTCTCTTGACACCGAGGAGCTTCCCGAGGCTCTTAAAAAGTATATCTGATAAAGTCGGATAGTATATCTCGATAGCCGGGTCTCTTGGGGTCCGGCTATTGCAAAATTTTATTCAGAATCAATTATTTTAAGGATGTGTTAAATATGGCTTACTATTACAATGAACCTTCGCGTACCTTCAGCGAATATCTTCTTATTCCGGGTTATACCTCTCCCGACTGTATTCCCGCAAATGTTTCTCTTAAGACTCCTCTCGTAAAATATCGCAAGGGCGAAGAACCTGCTATCTCTCTCAATATTCCTATGGTTTCGGCTATCATGCAGTCGGTTTCCGACGATAAGATGGCTATTGCTCTCGCACGCGAAGGCGGTATGTCCTTTATTTACGGCGCACAGTCGATCGAGAGCGAAGCTGCTATGGTGGCAAGAGTAAAGAACTTCAAGGCAGGATTTGTTGTCAGTGATTCCAATCTCACCCCCGATAACACCCTCGCTGACGTTCTTGAGCTTGTTCGCCGCAACGGTCACAATACCATTGCTATTACCGCAGACGGCACCGGCACCGGTAAGCTTCTCGGTATCGTAACAAGCAGAGACTACCGTGTTTCCCGTATGTCCACCGACGTTAAGGTTTCCGAGTTTATGACTCCCCTTGAGAAGCTTATCACCGCTCCCGCAGATACTACTCTTAAAGCGGCAAACGATATCATTTGGGAAAACAAGCTTAACTCGCTTCCTATCGTAGATGCAAACGGTCACCTTCTTTACTTTGTTTTCCGCAAGGACTATTCCGCACACAAGGACAATCCTCTTGAGATGCTCGACTCTCAGAAGAGATATATGGTCGGCGCAGGTATCAATACCCGCGACTATAAGGAAAGAGTTCCCGCGCTTGTTGAGGCAGGAGCAGACGTTCTCTGTATCGACGCGTCGGAGGGTTATACCTGCTGGCAGAAGATGACTCTCGACTTTATCCGCGAGAAGTACGGCGACACCGTTAAGGTCGGCGCAGGTAACGTAGTTGACCGCGAAGGCTTCCGCTTCCTCGCAGAGGCTGGTGCTGACTTCGTTAAGGTCGGTATCGGCGGCGGTTCCATCTGTATCACCCGTGAGCAGAAGGGTATCGGACGCGGACAGGCATCGGCTCTTATCGAGGTTTCCGCTGCCCGTGACGAATATTTTGAGGAAACCGGTATCTACGTTCCGATCTGCTCGGACGGCGGTATCGTTCACGACTATCATATGACTCTCGCTCTCGCAATGGGCGCAGACTTTATGATGCTTGGCAGATATTTCGCAAGATTTGACGAAAGCCCCACAAACAAGCTCTTCATCAACGGTCAGTACGTTAAGGAGTACTGGGGTGAAGGCTCCAACCGTGCGCGTAACTGGCAGAGATACGACCTCGGCGGCGCAACCGGTCTCGGCTTTGAAGAAGGCGTTGACTCCTACGTCGTTTACGCAGGTTCTCTCCGCGACAACGTAGCAAAGAGCCTTTACAAGGTTAAGTCCACTATGTGCAACTGCGGTGTTATTACTATCCCCGATCTCCAGAAGAACGCTCGTATTACTCTCGTTTCTTCGACCAGTATCGTCGAAGGCGGTTCCCACGACGTAATTCTCAAAACCGCAAACGCTAAGCTTTAATTATGAGTAGCGGTGTTCATGCAGGTCACCGCCAGCGTATGAAGGAAAGATTTCTCGCGGGCGGACTTGAAGGCTTCAGTGATCACGAGGTCCTTGAGCTTATACTGTTCTATGCGATACCGCGACGCGACGTAAACGATCTTGCCCATAGACTCGTTGAAGCCTTCGGATCGTTTAAGGGTGTGCTTGATGCTGATTTTGAAGACCTGTGCAAGGTTGACGGTATCGGAGAAAATGCGGCAACTCTTATCAAGATATTTGCGGAATCGTTCCGTCGGTACGCACTTTCCAACGAGGACGTATACGTTTACGATAAAATCGCAAAGGTTGGAGATTATGCCGTAAAGCTGTTTATAGGCGTATCCGTTGAAAAGCTTTACGCATTGCTTTTCGACAATAAAATGAAGCTTCTTGATACGGTAATGCTTGCCGAAGGCGCAGTCAATTCCGTCAGAGTATCAACGAGAACGGTTTGTGAAAAGGCGCTCAAAAAGAACGCATCTTGCGTAATTTTGGTGCATAATCATCCTAACGGTACTCCCGATCCGTCAGACGAGGATATAAGGTATTCAAGCTTTCTGCGCGATTTCCTTGCCAATTTTGATATAACGCTTATAGATCATATTATCGTAAGCGGCAGATATTATAGAACCATATTCGAGGGCAAGAGCGGTGAGAATAAATTTGCCGCAGGCGGTTCTTTCAGTTACGGAAGCAGCACTGTCCCGACGGGGATCAGAGTGGTTGAACCTTCCGTAGCTGCAGGAATCAATTATTCGGAGAATAACGAAAAATGATACTTCTTTATTGCTTTGATATAGAAGAACGCTTTCGTTTGCACGGATATTTCAAAGAAAAAGGTATCCGCACGGTGGCTGTGCCTCCGTCGGAATTTCGCATCCGTTCTTACGAGTTAAGCACGGATGCGATTTTAATTGCAGGCAGAACGCCGTACGGCTTTATCAGCGACCTAAATCCCCAAGTGCCGCTGATCACGATAGGAAAATATCCACTCGGCGATTCGGTTAATTTCAAGGATCATACCGATCCGCGCCTGTTAGAACATCTTTTGTCCTATCCGCATACCGACGAAAGCTTTGACTACAACGGAATACTTTATTCCTCGGGAAAAGAAGTAATCTATCTCGGCTACGAATTGAAGCTGACACCAACCGAGCGCGCAATACTTGCCTTTCTCGTTTCACAGAGCGATCGCGACGTCTCCTCGGAAGAGATCGCAGGCGCGTGCGTGGGCGATATCCATGCGCGTGGCGCAACTCTTTCCAAGCATATCTCGGCGATCAATGCGAAAGCCAAAAGGATCGGCGGCAGAATGATAATATATTCTCCGGCGGATCACTACTATAAGATCAAAAAATATATTTGAAACAAAAGCGACGAACGCTTTACAAAATCGTTCGTCGCTTTTTTATTATTTTATATCGGTAACGGTCAGCTTGTTACCGTCAACTTTGAAGCATATCTCAAAGGTTGAATATTGCATCGTGTAGATACGCTCGGGATCGTCCTGATATCCCGGGCGCGGATCTTCCGCAAGGATATCAATAGCACTTTGGCGCAGATCGGAGGGGATCTTGCCTAGCAGCTCTTCCTCGACGACCACGTCAAGCCTCGGCGCGTCGGACGTCAGCGCAAAGCCGCTTGAAGCCTCGGGATGCGAATCCGTGTAGGCAAGGTAGGGCTTTATATCGTAGATCGGTGTTCCGTCAAGCAGATCAGCCCCCGCAACCTCGATCACGGGCCCCTTGCTCGTGTTCAGATCGATCGAAACGATCTTTACCGATGAAAGTCCGATCGGATTGGGTCTGAACGGTGAGCGGGATGCAAACACGCCCATACGCTTGTTGCCACCCAAGCGGGGCGGGCGGACTGTCGGAGACCAATCGCTTCGCACAGCTTCGGAAAATTGCCAGAGAAGCCAAAGATGCGAATATCCGTCAAGACCGCGAAGTGCATCAGGATTTCGGTATTCGGGCAGAAAAATGATCTTCGCGCGTACCGAATCTATAAGCCCGCTTTGGCGCGGTATGCCGAATTTTTCCTTGAATTCGCAATGGATATGAGCGATCGGACGGATCAGCATTTCTTCATTTTTCATTTGCTGCCTCCGTCGCCGCCCGATAGAAGCGAAAGCATTTCGTACACGCTCTTTATCGGGATAAGACGTATTTTAGTATCAATAGGACGCTTTTCAATGTTGCGGTATGGAACGATGACTCGCTGGAAGCCAAGTCTTTCAGCCTCTTTTACGCGCGTTTCAAGGTTTGAAACTGCGCGACATTCGCCCGCGAGACCTATCTCTGCGATAGCCAGAAGATCTTCGGGGATGATCTTGTCCGTTATGGAGGAAATCAGCGCAAGCGCAGCGGCGGCGTCGGACGCAGGCTCGTCAAGATGCATTCCGCCGATAACGTTCATATAAACGTCGTAAGACGAAAACTTGAGCCCGAGTCGCTTTTCAAGCACGGCAAGGATGAGGAAGATCCTGTTATTGTCCATTCCGTTGATCGTTCTGCGTGGAGAAGGGAAGGAGGTGGTGCTGACGAGTGCCTGAACCTCTGCGATAAGCGGACGGGTGCCCTCGATGGTGCAAACGGCGCAGTTGCCCGAAACCTTTTTCG
Organism: Eubacteriales bacterium; assembly: GCA_045636385.1. Lineage (GTDB taxonomy): Bacteria > Bacillota > Clostridia > Oscillospirales > CAG-272 > CAG-390. The sequence goes on along the minus strand of JAZTXK010000010.1, from coordinate 13,938 downwards.
GTCTGCCTGCAAGAAGCACCTCGGAGGGGTTTGGAACCTCGCAAAGTCCCTTGTCCGTCATCTCAAAAACGCCGATCTCGTTGGTTGAACCAAAGCGGTTCTTGACTGATCTTATTATTCTGTATGCCTGTTGATGCTCGCCCTCGAAGCACAGAACGGCGTCAACCATGTGCTCGAGAAGCTTCGGACCCGCTATCGAGCCCTCTTTGTTTACGTGACCTACGATGATAACCGAAATTCCGTCGTTCTTGGCTTTTGAAATAAAGGAAAGCGCGCTTTCGCGAACCTGCGAAACGCTTCCGGGCGATGAAGCCGACTGCGGCGAAAACATCGTCTGAATAGAGTCAACGATAAGCACGTCGGGCTTTACCGAGTCACATTCCTTGAGTATCTTGTCGATATTTGTTTCGGTGAGAACGAGCAGATCCGTGCCCTTGACCCCAAGGCGAGCCGCGCGGAGCTTGAGCTGACCGCTCGATTCCTCGCCCGAAATATAGAGCACTCGGCGCGTTTCACCGAGAATTCCGCTGATCTGCAAAAGAAGCGTGGATTTACCGATGCCGGGCTCACCCGTAAGCAGAACTACCGATCCCTTAACGAGACCGCCGCCAAGAACTCGGTCGAGCTCTCCGAGTCCCGTGAGTGAACGAATACAGCTGTCTGCCTCGAGCTTATCAAGCGGAACTGCGTGCGAATCCGACCCTACGCTGTATCCGCGCTTGGACTCGGCAATATTTTTCGCCTGCGGAGAAGTATCAATAACATCCTCAACAAATGAGTTCCACGCCCCGCATTTTGGGCATTTACCCATCCATTTGGGACTCTCGTACTCGCAGGTCGAGCATATATAAACAGTTTTTAAGCCTTTCATTTCTTATTCCTTAAACGATCTTATGTGTTTCAAGAACTCTTCCGTCGAGCGATTTTCTGATAAGGTCACCGCCGTCGAGAATCATATACGAATGCTCGCTTCCGTTTTTCGGGATGGAAACCGAGCCGGGATTCGCGACGATCACACCGCTATGCTCCTCAAAGCATGGGATGTGCGTATGACCGTGCAAAAGAACGTCGCCATTTTTGAGCTTGGGAAGATTTTGCGCGTTATAGTGGTGACCGTGCGTTGCAAATATCATTCGCCCGCCGAGATCATCGTTATATATGATAGCGTACTCGGCGAGCACGGGAAAGTCGAGCACCATATCGTCGACCTCGCCGTCGCAATTTCCTCTGACGCAAATAATGCGATCGGCGATCGAGTTGAGCATAGAGATCACTTCTTTCGGCGCGTAGCCCTCGGGAAGATCATTTCTCGGCCCGTGATAAAGCACGTCACCGAGAAAAAGCAGTCGGTCTCCCTTTTCGGAGTGAAACGCATCCATAAGCTTTTTGCAGTAATATGCCGATCCGTGAAGATCGGATGCAATCATTAATTTCATATTCGTTCCTCGTTTTTTTAACTTTATAAATATTATACTATACTTTTAATATGATTTCAAGAGCAAACCGAAAAAGCGATGCCTATTCTGCAAAAAAAGACGAAACCGAGGAGAATAGGACGAATGATAGCTTGTGCCGATATTCTTTCGTGCAAAGCAATTCACATTCCGCCTCATTTGAAAGAAACCCGCATTCCACGAGTACCGAAGGGGTGTCCAAACGGTCAAGCAGATAAATATTGCTTCCTGCCCGTTTAAGCGCGCGATTGTTGTTTGGCTGAAGAAGATCAACGACGCTCGTTCTCATCTGCTCGGCAGCAACCCGACTTCGCTCGTCGTTGGGCGAATAATAAACTGTCAGCCCCGAATATCTGCCGTCGGGAAAGGCATTCATGTGAATGCTGATAAACAGATCGGGTAATAATTCCTCCGCGATCCGAAGTCTTTCGGCGAGATCGAGCATCTTCTTTTTGCCCTTGAAATCTGCATTTTTATCATAAAGAAGAATGTCCTCAGTGCGCGTTTGAACTACCTCAAAGCCCGCGAATCTGAGATATACCTCAAGCGCCGCGGACATTTCAAGATTAAGCGTTTTTTCATTTACACCGTTGACACCGACCGTTCCTCCGTCCTCGCCGCCGTGCCCCGCGTCAAGAAGGATCAGCTTTTCCGAAATATCAGAGCTTGCCGCTGTGTTTTCGCGTCCCGCCTCGGCGTTATCGAAAATGAAAACCGCCAACCGACCGTAGACGGCGAACAAAAAGGAGAAGAGAAATATAAAAGCAAGATTTGACAGCAATTGCCGTTTGAACGAACCGATCATTAAATCACCTCGTTAAAAAGGTATTAATTGCCGCACGTCTTTATGCAAAAAAAGCATCAAGGAAACTTCCTTGATGCTTTTTTTATCAAATTGATTACTTCTCGAGGGTGTTAAGGTATTCAACGACGTCGCCGACCGTTACGAATTTGTGCATTTCCTCTTCCTGGATATCAATTCCAAATTCCTCTTCGCAGCGAAGGATAAGCTCTGCAAGCTCGATGGAGTTGATAGCGAGGTCGCCCGAAAGCTCAGCATCGAGAGTGATCTTGGACTCGTCAACCTGAAATTCGTCGATAAGCAGGGTTTTGAACTGTTCAAACATAATTGTTAGCCTCCAAATAAGTATCGCGGTGATTCCCGCAAAATAATACTTGCAATATTATACATTATTTGATCAAATTTGTCAATACAAAATTTGTTAATAAAATTCAACGATAGATGAAAATTGATCGGAAATTTATTTTAACCTTCTGTAACGGCTGTTGTTTGCGTAACCGCGAATAAACGCTTTAACAATGATATACAAGGCTATAAAAATGATCGCGAAGGTTACCGAAGCGGTAAAAATACGGCTCTGCGAGATCTCGCGGATCTTCATAAGCGAGTAAAGCACCTCACTCTGTGCGACAGAGGTCTTGGTTATAAGATCGACTGTTACAAGCTCCTTGCCCTCGTAATATGCGGTAATGATACCGACGTGCGCACCTTCTGAAACGGGTGCTTGAAGCTCCTCTGAGTTCAATGAATAACTGTGAGTGATACCGCCCCCGACGGCAGAGCTTTTGGGGAGATATATGCTGACCGTCTTGGATGGGATAACCAGCACGGAATCTATATCAAGCGACATGGTTACGGGGATCTCGCATACGGGCGTATTTTCCGATATGACGTCAACGTATCCCCAATCGCTGTAAGCCCAACCGATAAGATCGTTTGCCAATTCGTATGATTGTATAATACCGTTTTCGTCCTCGGCGGCTCCCATAACGATACAAAGATAAGAAAGATTTCCGTCGTCAGCGATCGTAGCCACGCAGTAACCGCTTTCAGTCGTGCTGCCCGCCGCAAGTCCGTGGCAAAGCTTGTTATAGTATTTAGCGGTATAACCAGTACCTACGAGATAATTGCGGTTTTCAAAGGTGAAATTCTTCTCGCCGAGCATCTCGGTTTCGTGCGCGTCAACCGTAGTGATCTGCATAAGCAGGGGATTCTTTGAAGCTTCAAGGCAAAGCTTTGCGATATCGTTGACAGTCGTATACATCCCTTCGGCGTGCATTCCGGTTACATTAGCGTAAAGCGTATCCGTCATACCGAGCTCCGCGGCTTTTGCATTCATTAAGGAAATAAAATTCGGCACTCCGCCCGAGATTACGTGTGCAAGTATATTGATCGAGCGGTGGCATCCGCCGCAAAAAGCAAGGTAGAGAAGATCTCTGAAGGAAAGCGTGTGCCCTGCGACGATATTGTAATGCTGACCTACGACTCCTTCGATCATTTGCGGAGTGATAGTGATCAACTCGTCAAGCCTGCCTGAAAGCGCTTCGGTTGCGATCAATCCCACCATTATTTTGACGGTTGAAACCGGCTGAATACGCTCGGCTTCGTTCTTTTGATAAAGAATCCGATCGTTTTCGATATTGTATATATATATCGCTTCCGCGTTATCCGTTTGTATCTCTTCGAATGATTTTGCAGATGCACAAAACGACAGAACGGATATTGCCAGCATAATTGAAATTAAAAGAGCCGCGGAGAGGAGCAAAGCCGACCCGCGGCGGAAAATATTTTTGAAGATCATTTCTTAAAACATATGTTTTCTGAATTAGTGATTTGATTTGTGCCGAAAATAATTTTTTGCAAATTCGGCGTCGTGAGCGATCTGATTTTTCAATTCTTCAACGGATGTAAATTTGAATTCACCGCGAATGCGCTCGATGAATTCTACCTTGATCTTGCTCGGTGTATAGTCGAGCGCAGTATCAAGCAGATGCGTTTCGAGTCTTGTCTTGCCGCTCAGGTCAAGAGTTGGTGCAAGTCCTACGTCCGTGACCGAGTTGAAGACTTGCCCGTCATCAAGCGTAGTTCTTGTTACGTAAACGCCGAAAGCGGGGATCGCGCGTTCAGGCGCGGGCAGCTGATTCAGCGTAGGAAATCCGATCTTTCTGCCGTCTCGTCTTCCCTCGGAAACCTCGCAGGTTATCGAATAATTTCTTCCGAGCATATCCGTGACAGATTTTATGTTGCCGTCCTTGAGAGCGGCTCTTATTCTGCTCGAGCTGACGGGATAATCCTCGTAGAAGATGGGATCAAGCGTAATGACGCGTTCCTTAAAGTAATCGCGCAGAAGAGAAGGAGTGCCCGCGCGGTTCTTGCCGAAAGCAAAATTGAAGCCGCAGACGACACCTACAGCGCCGCATTTCTTTATCAGTATTTCTGTTATAAAATCCCTTGCGTCGAATCCGCGAAGCTCTGCGAATTCCGCAACGAACAGGGAAGACACCCCTCGGTCGGAAAAAAGAGCGGGTCTTTCACTTGCGTCGCCGAGTATCTTAAGGTCGCTACCCGCGGCGTAAAAAGCGGGCGGCACGTCAAAGCAAAATACAGCGGGCTCTGCGTTTAATTCCTTGGCGAGCGCGACCGCAGCGTCTATTACGGCGCGATGACCGATGTGAAGACCGTCAAAGCTTCCGAGAGCAAGTACTCTTCCGTGAGTATTTTCCGATGATGCAGTAGGTAAAACAGTATAATGGTTCATTTATTCTTTGCTGCCCTCAGAGAGCTCCGAAAAATAGAATCGAGCAAGAGCATCGAGCAATTCATCGCGGTCAAGCTTTGCGATCAAGCCTCTTGCGTTGCGATGGCTTGTGATGTAAGCGGGATCTTCGGAAAGAATATATCCTACGATCTGACTTACCGGATTGTATCCTTTTTCTTCAAGAGCGGTATATACTGCAAAAAGAATTTCGCGGATAGTTGCGTCTCTGTCAGAAGCGGAAGGAAACTTCCTTGTGTCTCTGTTGGTATCACGTTGTGTATTGTTAAACATTTCCAATACTCCTTCAGGATATAAATACTCATTAATATTATACCCTAAAAATTTCCGAATTTCAATACCTTTTCAAGATAAATATTATAATCATATAGATTTTATTTGATTTTACATTTATTTTAATGAGAAATTAAGAATTATAATAATAAATAAAATATAAAAAGCTGTTGACAGATCATAAAAAATAGGTTATAATGATATGATAACAAAATTCGGAAAGGAGCGCATGAGATTGAACGGTGATAAAAACAAGAAACAGTCGATGGATGACTTTTGGGATCTTGATTCGATAGTACCTAAAAAACGCGGAAGCTCGGCTTTTGACGATAGCCGCACACAAGCCGTTGAAATAGAAATTCCGACGCTTTCTGACAGCAAAGCTTCACCGAGCGAGGCTTCTACCGAAAAGATCAATAACGGAGGAGTTATAAAACGCTATATCCATCCGTACACCGAGGAAAGTGAAAAAAGACCGTCGCCGGATGAAGAATATGCTCCTTCCAATTCCTTGATCCATAAGGTCAGTCTCTATTCGTGGAGCAGTCCGCTTGCGTATTACGACAGGTTCAGAAAATCTGCGCTTTATTATTATAACAAAAGCACCAACGTAAATGCAAACGAGCCCTATTTTTCCTATATGCCTCAATATTCCCAGCTGAACGACGCACAGCTTGCCACCTATCTGCGATTCAGAGGAGAGGTGCGACGCGGAAATTATCCTGTGGTCGATTACAGCTATATTTTGTTGCTGATCTACGAAATCATAAATCTTTCCGATAAGATCCCACCCGAAAGATCTCTTGCAATGCTTTGCAATTTGTGGCTGAATTACAGATCCGAATACCAGAGATTGGACGCACAGCTTTCCGAGTGGATATTTGATCTGTGCCTTATCAAAAAGTTACCCCCTCCCGCGTCAATTCTTGACGTTGTGGGCAAGGCTCTGCCGTCTACCGCAGGATTGAGGGAATTCTATGCCGATTCGGTTGGGAACGCAGATGCATTCGTATCCCTGCTTCTTTGCCATTGCTCCAACTACGATTACCGAAAGAGTAAATTTGCTGTTGGAGAAAATTGCGCTTTATACGAAAAGCACATGGCGGGCGTATTAAGATATATTGTTTCAAAGGCAAGTGATCCTTCGCACCCCTTCGAGGCGGCAGGGCTTAAATTGCAGGACAGCAAAACCAAGCGCGATACTTTCACAGGCGCTTTGTGTTGTCCGTTTATCAAAAAGCGAATTGAAATCGAATACTGCTCCTTTTCACATTCGCACGAATTGCGATTTATTATCACAGACATACTCAAATATGCGGAAAACCGCATCAGAGCGCATATAGGTGTCAAATCGCGCTTGTCCGTGAATTTACTCCCGGATGGCATAAAACGTCTTGCAGACGAATATTTCGCCTCGGAGCTGCCCATAAGAGTTGCGCATCCGAGCAATCCCGACGAGATCCCCGAGTACGAAAAGCTTTACGAGCCATCCTCCCGCGGACTCTCTCTTGAATCCGCAGCTAAGATAGAGGAGCTTTCCTGGGAAATTACGGGCAAGCTTGTTGATGCTTTTGACGGCGAAGAACCCGAGCGGATCCCCGAGCCCGAGCCGATTGCCAAAACGGTTGTCGAGGAAGACTCGCTTTGGAATTTACTCAACGAAACCGAAATCAATTTCATCCGCGCCGCGCTCGACGAGGACTTTTCGCGACAGGCGTCTGTCGCATCGCAAGCAGGATCGCTTCCCGATATCCTTGCTGACAAGATAAATACTCTTGCCGCAGATTCGATGGGAGATATCCTTCTTGAGGACGTCGGCGGCGGTTACGCGGTACTTGAAGACTATATTGAAGAAACGAAAGGAGCGATATACAATGATCAATAATCAGAATCAAAAGATACCGAAGAGAATTCTCGCCTCTCTTATTGCGTCGGTTTCTGCGGGTGTCGTGCCAAGAAGCGGCGCGCCCTATATCGCAATAGGTAGACAGGACGAGATCGGCGCGCTTCTTTCTGACCTTGAGCTGATCAACGAGGGCGGCGGAAGTATGCGCTTTCTCGTCGGCAGATACGGAAGCGGTAAGAGCTTCCTCATTCAGCTTATCCGCGGATATGCACTCGAGCGAGATTTCCTTACCGCCGACTGCGATCTGTCGCCCGAAAGAAGACTCTACGGAAGCGGCGGCGCGGGCGTTGCCACATACCGTGAGCTGATGAAAAATCTTGCCTCAAAAGCCGCGCCCGACGGCGGTGCGATGCCGAAGATCATTGCCAAGTGGGTGTTTTCGCTCCAAAGCGAGCTGATAGCGGAAGGCATCTCTCCCGATTCCCCCGCTTTTTCCGCGCGCCTTGATGCAAAGCTTTTTGAATGTCTTCGCGAGATCGAATTTCTCGTCGGCGGATTTGATTTTTCGCGCGTTATAGGTGAATACTACCGCGCAACGCAACGCGGCGACGATATGCGCGCCGCATCCTGCCTTCGTTGGCTTCGCGGTGAATTTTCAACCAAGAGTGAAGCTCGCCGCGATCTCGGATTCGACGTTTCAACTATCATCGGCGACAATAACTGGTACGATTTCCTCAAGCTATGGGCGTCGCTCTCCAAAATGATGGGCTACCGCGGTCTTATCGTGTTCATCGACGAATGCGTCAACCTCTATAAGATCCCCCACAGAGTTTCAAGAGAAAACAATTACGAAAAGATCCTCTCCATGTTCAACGATACCTTGCAAGGAAGGGCTCCTCATCTCGGACTCGTCCTCGGAGGTACTCCGCAATTTCTCGAGGATCAGCGTCGCGGACTCTTCAGCTATGAGGCTCTCAGAAGCCGCCTTTGCGACAGCCGTTTCTCATCCGAAAAGCACAAGAATTTCGTAGGTCCCGTTATAAGACTTGCAAGACTATCGGATGACGAACTCCTTGCGCTCGTAGTAAGAATGACCTCGCTTCACGCGCAGAATTTCAATTGGCAGCCGCGCATCACGGGCGAGGAGCAGGTCGCATTCGTCCGCCTCTGCCTCGAGCGCGCGGGAGCAAATACTATGATAACTCCCCGTGAAATGCTCCGCGATTATATGACCTTGCTGAATATTCTTATGCAGAATCCGAGCGTGGATTTCGCATCGATAGTTGGCTCAACGGTCACGCTTAAGACCGAAGAGGAAGACGTTACTCAAAATACCGTACCCACCAAAGCCTCTAAATTCGACCCCTCGGATATTGATTTCTGACGATGGATAATAACGAAAGCATTTTTGAAAGATTTCCCGATTATATTCGCGAATATATTTATCAGCATTCGTGGGAATCTCTGCGCGAGATACAGGTGCTTGCGGCGAGATCGCTCTTCAATACACAGAACAATCTACTTTTGACCTCGTCAACGGCATCGGGAAAAACCGAAGCCGCGTTCTTTCCGATTCTGACGATGCTCGAAGGCAATCTGCCTGAAAGCATAGCGGTACTCTATATCGCACCGCTCAAGAGCCTTATAAACGACCAATTTGGACGCATTGAAGAGCTTCTTGATATTTCGGGAATCCCCGTGACACATTGGCACGGTGACGTTGCGCAGTCGCATAAGAAAAAGCTCCTTATGAAGCCGCGCGGAATCCTTCAGATAACCCCCGAGTCACTTGAGTCGATGCTGATGAACCGATCGAACGATCTTATCAGACTTTTCCACGGACTTCAATTCGTGATAATCGACGAGATCCATACGCTCACAGGCTCGGACAGAGGCAATCAGATCATATGTCAGCTCTGCCGCCTCGGCAGACTTATCGGACACCATCCGCGCAGAATAGGACTCTCTGCTACCGTCGGCGATTCCGAGCTTGCCGCCGCGTGGCTCGGTGCGGGTAGCGGACGCGATACCGACGTTCCCGAGCTGACCCCCGAAAAGCTGCGTTGGCGTCTCGGTATGGAGCATTTTTATATACAGAATGACGACCATCTGCAAACTCCCGAGTCGGATAAATCGCCCGAAAAGATAGGCTTACAAAAGCGCGCGCAAATAGATTCGGGCTACGAGTATATGTACGACTGTGTCAAGGACAAAAAATCCCTCGTCTTTTCAAACTCGCGCGAGGAGACCGAATTCGTAACGGCAACTCTGCGTCAAATCGCGAAAAACAGGGGAGAGAAGGATATTTTCCTCATTCACCACGGCAACCTTTCCGCATCCATCCGCGAGGAAGCCGAGCAGAAGATGAAGGACGAGAATATTCACGCTGTCACCTGTGCCACCGTCACTATGGAGCTCGGTATTGATATCGGTCGCCTCGAGCGCGTGGTGCAAAACTCATCGCCGCACTCTGTCTCAAGCCTTCTCCAAAGGCTCGGACGCTCCGGCAGACGCGGACAGCCTCCCGAAATGATGCTCGTTTTCAGAGAGGAAAATCCGCTTCCCAATACTCCGCTTCCCCAGCTGATACCCTGGGAGCTTATCCGCGCGATCGCGATCGTTCAGCTTTACATTGAGGAACGCTTTATCGAGCCTCCTCGCGTAAAGAAGCTTCCGTTCAGCCTCGCATTCCATCAGACCTTGAGCGTGCTTGCTTCAAGCGGTGAACTGACTCCCCGTGCGCTTGCCGAGCGAGTGCTCGCCCTCCCACCCTTGTCGGGAATATCAAAGGAGGATTATAAAACTCTGATGATATCGATGATCGAAAACGACTATATTGAAATGACGGAGGAAAAAGGGCTGATCGTAGGTCTTGCGGGAGAGCGTCTGATTTCAAGCTTCAAATTCTACGCAGTATTCAAGGATAGTGAGGACTTCACCGTCCGCCACGAATCCGAGGAGATAGGCACGATCACTACCCCGCCTCCCGTCGGCGATAGATTTGCCCTTGCGGGCAGAGTTTGGGAGGTCGAAGAGCTTGACGTTGCGCGCAAGCTGATCTACGTTAAACCCGTTGAGGGCAAGATGGAGGTCTCCTGGCCGGGCGACTACGGCGAGATCCACACCAAGATATTGCAGAGAATGCGCCGCGTTCTTGAGGAAGATACCGCCTACCCCTATCTTAAGGAAAATGCCGCGCATCGCCTTGCGGTCGCGCGACATCTTGCGAGAAACACGGGTATGCTCGAGCACTCCATCGTTCACCTTGGCGGCTATTCCTGGTGCCTTTTTCCCTGGCTCGGAACACGTTCATTCAGAACCTTCCGTAAATTCCTTGCATCTCGCGCTGCAGAATTCCGCATCAGCGGAATCGAGCACGAGGCGGGAGCATATATCACATTCAAAATGGAAAGCGGAAACGATTATTCTCTCGCCAAAGGACTTGCGGATGAGGTTAAACGCAACGGCATAAATCCGATGTCACTCATGGCACAGAACGAAAATCCCGTTTTTGACAAATACGACGAATATCTGCCCAATTCGCTTCTGCATAAAGCTTACGCCGCAGATAAATTGCTTCCCTCTGAGGCGGAAGAGCGAATAATCGAAATTTACAACGAATATATTGAAATTGAATAATAAAGTCCGCAGGATCAACCTCCTGCGGATCTTTCTTTTTCGGCTAAGTCAAGAAGAAACATTCCACCCCAAAATATAATGAAAGCGGTCAGAACGTATTCAAGCATCGGAGCAAAATAAATCTCCATCCCAACACTCCCGCGGCTTGCTTCATCGTAGCATATAGCGCAAAGGCCGCATAAAGCACCTATCACCGCCGTACATCCGATCTTAAAAAAGTTCAAAGGCATCCGACCAATAGTCGAAAACTTCAAATTCAAGTATTTTATCATAATATGTAACTCCTTGTAATGAATATTTAAAAAATATACATTTATATATCCATAAAAACTACTATAAAATAATTATACTATGAAAAATAGCTGTGTTCAAGTTTAAAATTCTGGAAACTTCTATACATCAGATTGCGAAAAATCACCAAATTTATCCAAATTTCAGCCGCATCACAATCATTTTAGGGAAAACTCATAACGGTCTTATGCCATATTATCCGAGCTTTGTCGTACCCTATGTCGCTGATAACGCCGAAATGCTTGTGGATAATGGAAATATTTGTGCAAGGTGTGCAAAAATCAGGTATAAAATCTTCAGCGTCAAAATAATACTCAATATGGTATAATATTGTAAAAACAAATCATCCTTGCAGGAGGACGCTATGAATAAGACGAGTGATAGATCAAGCCGAGGGCTTTTGCTTAGAAAAAATAAGGTCGATTTTTCGGGCGGCATATTGGTTTACGAATTGCGCGCGGTCAAAACCGCCGATGGAGTTTTGCTGTCGGTTACGGTAAAGCTTGATGAAGAAACGGCAACCTGCCTCTTTGCCGCTAAAATGGGAGGCGTGCTTAAATTTTATGAAATGGCTGTTCAAAATACCGTAACTCCGTGCACTTTGAAAGACGTTGCAGAGGATTTCAAAAATCAATTTATATTAGATGGGGTAAATTGAGAGGAATTTCGCGTTAAGCCTTTACAAATCAACAAAAATGTGGTATCATATAGTAGTAAATTATTAATTTCTTTGAAAGGATGGTATTTATTATATGAAATGTCCCCATTGCGGTTGTCTTGAAAGTAAGGTAATAGATTCCAGACAAAACTTGGAAAGTAACAATATCCGTCGCCGTCGCGAATGTATGGCTTGTCAGAAGCGCTTCACAACCTTTGAGGTCGTTGAATCTGTCCAAACCATCGTTATCAAGAAAAACGGCACAAAGCAGCTCTTTGACCGTCAGAAGCTCCTTACAGGACTTATGAAGGCGTGCGAAAAACGCCCCGTAAACGCGGAGAAGATCGCCGCGGAGATCGAAGCCGAGCTCCACAATTCGCTTCGTCAGGAGGTAACCTCGGGCGACCTCGGTGAGATGGTTATGCGCAAGCTCAAGGACGTTGACGATGTTGCATACGTCCGCTTTGCAAGCGTCTACCGCGAGTTCAAGGATATTGAGACCTTCATCAAAGAACTGAACGAGATCAAGAAAACCAATGCTGATTAAGGCGGTAAAATAATGAGAAAAACCAAAATAGTATGCTCGATAGGACCTGCGAGTGAGAGCGAAGAGGTGCTTCGCGGGCTTTGTCTTGCGGGTATGAACGTGGCGCGACTTAATTTCTCCCACGGCACCTACGAGGAGCATCAAAGACGAATAGACGCGATCAAAAAAGTGCGCAAGGAGCTTAACCTCCCAATTGCAATTATGCTTGATACCAAGGGCCCCGAGTTCCGTATCAAAACCTTCGAGAACGGTAAGATTTATCTCAAAGACGGCGATAAGTTTACCTTCACGACCGACGAGGTGATCGGCAACGAAAAGAAGGTTTCGGTTACTTATAAAAAGCTCCACGAGGAGCTTTCCGCAGGAGATAAGGTGCTGCTTAACAACGGCTTGCTGATTTTCACCGTAGACAGCGTCGAAGGCAATGATATCAACTGTACTGTCGTCTGCGGCGGCGAGCTTTCAGACAGAAAGAGTATGAGCTTCCCGGGCAAGCATCTCAAGCAAGAGTATCTGTCCGAGCAGGACAAAGCCGATCTCCTTTTCGGCGTTCAGAACGAAGTCGATTACGTTGCCTGCTCCTTCGTATCCTGCAAGCAGGATATGCTCGATATCCGAAGCTATCTCTCGGAGATTGGAGGCGGATATATCGACCTGATCGCAAAGATCGAGAATCAGTCCGGCTATGACAATATAGAAGAGATCTGCGATCACTGCGACGGTATAATGGTTGCAAGAGGCGATATGGGAGTTGAAGTGCCCTTTGAAAAGCTTCCCGCTATTCAGAAGCATCTTATAACAAAATGCCGACTTCTCGGCAAGCGCGTTATCACCGCGACCGAAATGCTCGAATCTATGATACATAATCCCCGCCCGACAAGAGCGGAAATTTCCGACGTTGCGAATGCCGTTTACGACGGAACGAGTGCGATCATGCTTTCGGGTGAAACCGCAGTCGGTGCATATCCCGTGCTTACCGTACAAACTATGGCAAAGATCGCTGAAACTGCTGAAAGCGATATTAATTACGCTTCCAAATTTTATGCTTCCGAATTCAAGATCAAAAATTCGGTAGACGCGATCTCACACGCAACCTGCGCGGTGTCAATCGACATAGATGCAAAGGCTATCGTTGCCTGCTCGCTTTCGGGAATGACAGCGCGTCTCGTTTCCCGATTCCGCGCGCCCGTACCGATCATCGGTCTTACTACAAACGAGACCACTTGGCGAAAGCTTGCTCTCTCGTGGGGAGTGATGCCCGTTATGTGCGAGAAATACACGTCGATCGACGTACTGTTCTATATCGCAAAGAACACCGCCGCAGAGGTGCTCTCGCTCCAAAAGGGCGATAAGATCGTAGTCACCGGCGGTGATATTACCGGCAAATCGGGAAACACCAATCTGATCAAGGTTGAAGAGATAAGTAAATAAAGCAATAACCCCGACCGAAACGGTCGGGGTTATTATTATAAAGATTAAACTTAAGCGTTAAGTCTTGCCTCGAGAGCAGCGAGCTCTTCCTTAAGCTCTGCAGGAACTCTGTCGCCGATCATAGCGTAGAACTCCTTAATGTTCTCAACGTCCTCGAGCCAAGCCTCGGTATCAACGGAGAGAAGCTCCTTCATGGTAGCCTCGTCGATGTCAAGACCCTC
>JAZTXK010000009.1:0-11407 GCA_045636385.1 Eubacteriales bacterium | reverse complement strand
GCCGAAACCCCAAGCGCTCCACTGTCTCTTTTAAGTTAATGACGCGCCGAGCGCGAGTTAAGGTTCGCCGAAGCGGACTTTTTCATTACCTAAATATTATTTTTTATTATTATGCCTGACCGTCTGTGCAATATACGACTCCGACGTAATAGTGGCGCGGAATTTTCAAGGCCTCCCATTCAGCGACGGTTCCGCCGTACTTGATCCGTTTGAGCATGTTACACGTATTAAACGCGGTCTGGGGTACGTCCTTTATGCTTCTCGGCAAAGTGACCTCGGTAAGCCTATTACAAGAGGCAAACGCGAGATCATCAATATACTCGATTCCCTCGCAGATCACGACGTTCATCAACCTTTGGCAATTGTTAAAGCACTCGCGCCCGATCTTTTTTATGCCTCCCGGGATAGTGACTTTACCAAGACTTGACGAGGCAAAAGCTGACGCGCCGATTCCCGTGATACTTTCGGGAAGATCTATGCCGTTCTTCAGTGAGCATCCGTAAAAAGCTGAATCGCCGATATATACAATACCGTCCGGCAGATCGACTGTTCCGAGTGCTTTGCACCACTTAAAGGCTCCGGCTCCAATATTTTTGACGTTTTTCGGTATGGTAATACTCACCAAAGCGGAACAGTTTAAAAATAGCTCACGCGGAATCTCCTCAAGTCCTGCGGGCAAAACGACGCTTTCAAGTCCTCGGCAATAGCTGAAAGCCGCCATTCCGATATAGGTAACACCATCATGAACGGTAACCGACTTCAAGGCACTGCAATTCGTAAACGCCGCCGCGCCGATGCTGACAACACTGTCAGGGATAACGATCTCCTTCAGACTGCTGCAATTTTTGAAAGCCGATTCTCCAATCTCCTCAAGACTGTCGGGCAGGGAAACTTCTTCAAGCTTTGAACAGTCGCCGAAAGCCTGATCGCCTATCCTCTTTACTCCATCGGGAATCACTACTTTTGTTATGGGAAGATATGCAAAAGCAAATGCGCCGACTTCCACCGTTCCCTCTGAAATGATCAGCGTTCCAATTGACTTACAGTTAACAAACGCTTTGTTTCCGATTACCTTGACACTCGACGGAATCGTGATATCGCTGAGTGATACGCATCCAAAGAAAGCCTCGTCGCCGATTCGTTCAAGTTCATCCGACAAAACTATCTTTTCCAGTTTCGAACACATCCGAAACGCCGAATTACCGATGCTTTTTACGCGTTCATGCCCGATCACCGACTTCAGATTCGAGCATTCGTTGAAGACGAAGTCTTCTATTCTCTCGATATCACCCAAAATCACCTCGGAGAGCCAATAGCAATTCTCGAATGCGGACGCGCCCAGATATTTGACGCTTTCGGGCAAGGTAATTTTCGTTATCGACGAGCAAAGGGCAAACGCAGAGTCACCGATAGCCTCAAGACCTTCCGAAAAGGTTACCTCCTTCATACTCTGGCAATATCTGAACGCGTTATTGCCGATGCTGACGACACTCGCGGGTATCGTTATACTCTGCAGCAATCGACAATCGTTAAACGCGCCCTCGGCGATGCTTTCAAGTCCCTCTGAAAGCTCGACTTCCTCCAGAGCAGAACAGTCGGCGAATGCATTTTTACCTATGATCTTAACACTCTCGGGAATGCTCACGCTGCGCAGATTCTTGCACCCCTCAAAAGCAGACTCGCCTACGCCGACCACAGGTTTTCCGTCCACTTCAGCGGGAATTTCGAGCACCTTCGTACGCGAACGTTTCAGCGAAACGACTATCATTCCGTCGCCGTAGCTCTTATATTCAAGTATCGGAGGCGGATTGATCCAAATTCCCACACCCAAGACGAGGGCAGTCAAAACGATCGAGCACACCGCAACCAGCCACGATTTTCTGCGCCTCTTTTGTTTTCGCTCTTTTTCTTCGATTTCATCTATCTTCCGCTCGCAAAGCGTGATCAGCTCTTTTGTTTCCATACGGTTTCTGACCTGACGGAGCAGTTTCAACGCCTCGCGGTAGCCATATACCGTATCCGACTTCATCTGATACTTCGCCGAGTCGAGAAGCGTGTCATTTTTCAGCTTTTCCGCTCGCATACGGCACCGACTCTCCAGCTCCGCGGCGTCCTTGTATCCGCGCAGACCGTAAAAGCGCGTCGCCGCGCGCAGGTAGTCGGCTTCATAAGTCGCGTTCTTCATCTCGGAAAGAGCAAGATTATACAGACCTTCAAGGGAAGTCTGCTCGTTGTCTTTATATTCTTTTTTATCCATAGACTTTCTCCCCCTCGTGCAGTTGTGTGTATTTTCTACAATAAAATTATATCACACGATCAGAAATTTGTCAAGTTTTTCTTATTTACGTAATCAATAACGAATCATTATTATGAAAAAAATCTGCCGAGGCAGATTTGTAACTCAAGCAGATATTTTTTGATATCGTGAATATATATGTAACGGCTCAACGTTTGGGCTCTCACAAAAACAAGCCCCTCCCGCTTGCGGGAGGGGGTGGGGTGGGCAGTCAGCGCCGCGCGAAATTTCACCACCAAAACAAAATCAAGGGCGAAAACTTTTTCGCTTTTGGTTGGCGGGTTAATTCAGCATCTTCTCTTGTTCTTTCGCGTGTCTTGCCTCATCCGCCGCAAACTGCGAAAACAGCGTTGCCGCTGAAATATCCCCGCATCGCTCCGCTATCGCGGCAAGTCTGCGGTAATTTTCGCAAGCCTTTCTCTCGTCAATGATATTATTTTTCAGCGCTCTCGTTGCCGCAACGGGTGCGCGGCTGTCGCAATCCTGGCAAAGATTGATCTTTCCCGAATTTCGAACGGTACTTCTCTCCGCAGGGTCGCCGCCGAGACGTAGTATCAGCTCGCCGAGTGCGCGGTGATGGTGCATCTCCTCCTTCGAGAGCCTCTCGAAATATTCGGAAAGGTCAGGGAACGCCTCTGCGAACATTATGGATAAGTAAAGATATTCGGACACCGAATTAAGCTCCCCCGCACGCGCACGCGCCGCCTCGCAGGCAAGGGGAAGATTTTGGTGGTTCTGTTTTCTGCAGCATTTTTCGTTCATAGTCAAATCCTCACTATTTTTATTCACTCACAGTTTATGCCCAACCACGGAATCGGTTAATCACTCGCCAACAATTTGTTAAAAATATTTTTAAAAATTTCAAAATCCCTATTGACAATCATTTGACCGTATGTTATAATTATATCAATACAAAAAGTATAGAAAGGAATCTGAAAATGGATATCACTTCTGTCTCAAGGCTTTCAAAAAATATAACCGAAAACGTCGGTAAAGTTATCTTCGGCAAGCGCGATCGGATCGAGCTTATTGTCATCTCTCTCATCGCGGGAGGTCACGTCCTGCTCGACGATATCCCCGGTACAGGCAAGACCACGCTCGCCCGCGCGCTTGCAAAATCTATTTCGGGCGATGTAAAAAGAATTCAGTTCACCCCCGACCTTCTCCCCTCCGACATCACGGGCATCAATTTCTTTGACCAGAAGACCTCGAATTTCGTATTCCGCGCGGGTCCCGTTTTCACGAATATTCTCATCGCAGACGAGATCAACCGTACCACACCGCGAACCCAGTCCGCTCTTCTCGAATGTATGGGCGAGCGACAGACAACGGTTGACGGCGTGACCTATAAGCTCGCTGACACCTTCTTCGTTATCGCAACGCAGAACCCCATCGAGTCGCAGGGCACGTTCCCGCTTCCCGAGGCGCAGACAGACCGATTCTTTATGAAGCTCGCCCTAGGTTACCCCGACCGCGACAACGAAATGGCAATGATGGATATCCACGGTGCGCAGACTCCCCTCGAATCACTCGCCCCCGTCTGCACCTGCGCCGATATCGTAGCGGCACAAAACGCCTGCAAAAACGTGACCGTCACCGAACCCGTCAAGGATTATATCCTCCGCATCGTTGACGCGACCAGAAACAATAACCGCATCTCGATGGGCGTCAGCCCCCGAGGCACGCTTGCGCTTCTGAATGCCGCAAGAATCGCCGCCGCTTGCGACGGCAGAGACTACTGCATCCCCGACGACGTCCGCAGAGTAGCCGTCCCCGTTCTCGCACACAGAATAATCGCACGCACACAGAGCACAGTCCGAATGTCCGACACCAACGAAAAGCTCATCGAATTCGTCCTTGACTCCGTCGAAGCACCGATTGGAAGATAAAACAAGCCCAAAAGTTTTTGAAGATCCTTAAGAAACTTTTTCCAAAAAGTTTCTTAAGTCGCCCTCCGCAGAGGTGCGAAAACGGTTGCCTTCGGCAACCCCGCAAGCTTCGCTTGCTTCTCCCCATGCGCTTCGAGCCGACTGCGTCCCGCAGGCGGCTCGGAAGGAGTCACCCATTCCCCGTGGGGAATGGGTGCGCTCCTTCAACATCTGATAGAAAGGTATTTGCATGGAAAGCCGAATAAAATGAAAAAGAAAAAAATTCAAGCAAAAGAAATTATTTTCTATGGATTTGTAACGTGTTTAGCAAATCTGCTCGCGTCCTTGGCCGTAACGTTTATTTTGAAAATTCTTGTTGCACCTATGGAGAAGGGCGCTTTGATGCTTGTTCTTGGGGTTTCCGTTTTGTTTGTTGGGTGCTTCGGGATTCCATTGGCTGTTTTGTTTGGATATTGGAAAAATCGGGTTCCCGCGCATTATCAGCCGAGTGACGACAAACGGCTGTGGCTCAAAAACGCTCTTCGTCTGATTTTGCCCGGTGAGATCGTTCGTTGCCTTTTGGGTGCGTCTTGCTTGGGTTTTATTGGCAGCTTTGGTTTGCTGAGCTTGATTCCGACCTTTGTATTTGAGCAGACATATATGATCTGGTCGGGCAGGTATAATGCAATCAGGCAGAAGGCACAATTCATTTTCGCCGATTATCTTGCTTACGTCGGTATTTATCTGATCTATCTGGCGCTTTTCCTTTTGGCAGTTTTAGTGATCTATCGTTACCTATGGAACGTCGGAAAACGCGAAAAGGACGAATTGATCGTTCACGAGTCGAAACCTCGCTTCTATTAAGACTCTTTTGAAAGGATACGGTTATGTATATTTATCTGATTTTGATCCTGCTGACTCTGTCGCTTTTTTACGTTCTTGGGAAGCTGTTTAGATATGCCGTTAAGCTGATTACCCTGAAATCCTTGCTAAAGGATTATAATACGGGTGACGTTAAAATCACCTTTCTGCGTAAAATACACCATATGGCGTTTGGTCCAAGAGGTCAGACTGATTTTATTATCGAAACACCGAAGAAACGGTATGCGGTCAGCGTGATCTCGTTCCTTTTGGAAAACGGACGTTGGAATATTGAAAAAACAAGACACAGCTACTATGTGGAGGCGCGCCGAAGAAACGATATTTTCTACCGTGTAGAGAAAAATTCGGGAACAGAGCCTGAATTTGCGAGAGATTATCGGAGGGAATCAAGATTTCAGCGGTCGGAGCTTCATTTGTCCACGCAGAAAAGTGACTCGGAAAAGCGGATCCTTCTGATTTATCCGTGTCCTCTTTCGCTCACCTACACGGATTCCGAGATCCATTATCTCAATCCCGGCGATCGAATCGAGGATTATGAGATTATATACGCAGATGAACTGCTTGATTTATTAGAAAAATTAGAAACAACAAAATGATTTTCGCCCCGCGAAAATCTACCTTAAACTTTGCAGAAGGCGAATTATCACTCTGCATAGCAGATTATCACTCACGCGAAGCGTGATTATCACTCGCCCAAAGGGCGACTACCCACAAGGGAGGTCAAAAGTGCTATTCATATCAGTTGCCGTCGCCATCGTCGGCGTAGTCCTCTTACAGTATTTCGTCTACAAGAAAAAGGGCTTTTCAAACATCGAATACAGCGCGACGCTCTCCTCGGGCGAGGTCTTTGAGGGCGATGACGTCTATCTCTATGAGGAGATACGAAATATAGGCGCGCTGCCCATGCCCTATATCAAGATCGACACAGATCTGCCCGACGGCATGGTCTTTACCCTGCTTGAATCCTCGGTTCACAGCAAATCAGGAGTATTCGGCAAGGCACAGACCAAACGTGAGGAGGATCGTCTGCGCAAAATTCGCCATACCTCGTCGATCCAATCGCTATTCGTCCTGCGGCCCTACGCCTGCATACGCCGCCGCTGGAGACTCACCTGCAAAAAGCGCGGTGACTACATCCTCCAAGGCGTTCTTGCAACGGCAAGTGACATCCTCGGTATCGGCGTACATTCGAAATTCATAGAGCTTTCGAACAAGGAACGCAACCGCCTCATCGTCCTTCCCCGTCCCGAGGATCTCGCGGGCAATTATACCTCGTCGCGCTATCTCTGCGGCGACATAATCTCGAACACCTGCCCCGTCACCGATCCGCTCCGCCTCTGCGGTGCTCGCGAGTACCAAACGAGCGACCCGATGCGGCAGATCAACTGGAAATCAACCGCGGCGCACGGAAAGCTGATGGTCAACGTGGAGGAAAAAACGGTGCGCCACCGCTTCTCGCTTCTCCTCAATATGTCCTCGCGACAGATCGAAAAGGACGATAACCCGTCCGACACCGGCGCGATCGAGCGTTGCATAACTCTTTGCACCTCCATCCTCGACCGAATCGCCGCCGAGGACGTTCCCGTGCGATTCTTCGCCAATTACCCGCCCGAGCTTATGAAGGAGTTCGGCGGTGAGGCGGTTTCGGAAGATGAGATAGGCTCTAAAGTAGGCAAATGCGGCCCATTCCGCGGATCGCGTGATATGATCTACGCCCTTCGTATGCTTGCGATGCTCCAAATGAAGATCTCGACACCGATCGACCGAGTTTTCGACCACATTGCCGCCCATCCCGAGCTTTACCGCGAAAATGAAAATATGATAATCGTCACGTCCTATATCGACCGCAGAATGATGAATCTGCGCGAGGCTCTCGCCGCAGAGGGCGTCCGCGTGATCTTCTACGTTGCCACGACGCGCAACGAGGTCGGCGCGCTCGGCGAAGCCGAGGACGTCTATTTCCGAGTGTGAGGTGCAGTATGAAAAAGAATAATACAAATTCAATAAGCACCCCGAATTTCACGATCCTCGGATTTTTCGGAATCTACTTCATCGTCTGCTCCGCGCTTCTCCCTCTCTTTATGGCGAATTTTGGTGTCACAATCGCGATAGCCGCGCTCTTGCTTGCTATGATGGGCTTCGGATATCTTCTGCAATCCATCGTCTGCAAGCTGACACACTTCAAGCGCGAGCTTGAAAGCCGAGCATACGAATCCGAATACAAATATTTCAAGGCGGGACGTGCATTTCCCGTCTGGGTGATCGCATTTATTGCGTCGCTCCTCGTCAGATTTCTTGTCGACAGATATCTTTGGGAGCGCGCAAAGCTACCTACCTACAGCTACGATCCCGACTCACTTATTCCTTCAACGATCGCAATCTTCTTCGTAATCGCCGTCGCACTCGGCTCGTTCGTGTGGTTCTTCCCCTATAACCGACTTATGACGGGCTCGGGACTCTATACGGGGCTGACCGTCCTCGGCATCATATTCGTGCTTTATTCGATGATGAAAGCGCCGGGTATGGCATACGTCGGTATGAGCTTCATCGGTTACGCATTCTGCGCGCTGATCTCGGCAAACCAACACGCCCTCGGAAGGACTTACCGAGGCACCGTCGTGTCCTTTATGACACCGCAAACGAGGCGGTACAATCTCCTCCTCTCCTTCGGACTTGTCGCAGTATTTTTGCTGATACTCTTCGGTGCGTATTTGATCGTTAACGGCTTCCGCGTGATCGCACTTTCCATCCTCGCCGCGCTTTTCCGCGCCGCGGGAAGCACCGAGGCGGGATATACCGAGGAAGAGGAAAAGAGCATCTATGAAAGCATCTCTATGTATATTTACGGCACCAAAGAGCCGTCC
Source organism: Eubacteriales bacterium (assembly GCA_045636385.1). Lineage (GTDB taxonomy): Bacteria > Bacillota > Clostridia > Oscillospirales > CAG-272 > CAG-390. The sequence goes on along the minus strand of JAZTXK010000009.1, from coordinate 3,497 downwards.
GACTCTCCCGATTATTGGTATTTTATACTCTTCGTTATCTGCTCGATATTCTTCATTATCCTCTATTTCACGCGCCGACGCCCCGAGATCCGCAAGCTGCTTGCCTGGATAAAGGCGAAGATCGTTGCGCTATTTGAATTCTTCTGGGTTCCGATCAAGGAATTCTCGTGGGGCGGTGAGGAAGGCTTTTCCAACTACACCGACGAGGAGATCAAGCTTCAGAAAAAGGATATCAGCGCAAAACGCCGCGCCGAAAGCAAAACTCACATGACGTGGCTGATGTTCAACACCGAGCTTCGTTCCAAAAAGAACGAGGAAGAAAAATACCGCTTCGCATACTCCACCTTCGTCGATCAGCTTCAAAAGATGCCGACCTTCGTCAAAAAATCCGATACACCTCGTAAGATACGCGACCGACTTGCTGCAAGCGGACGTGTGACCACGAAACACGAGATCGAAATCATCACCGAAGCCTTCGAGCAGATCGAATACGCCGATAAACCCGCCACCCCTGAAACCGAAAAAGCACTCGAAGCACTTTGCGATAAAATACGCGAAAACTTATAAAGCAAAAAGTTTTGATCAAACTTTTTCAAAAGTTTGCGCCGTCAAGGGCGCGGAGCCCTTGTCGACCTCCGCAGAGGTCGAAACACTCCCCTTGCACTTCGGAATGGCGGCGCCCTCGCCGGAATTCCGGAAGGAGTCAAACCTTCCGCAAGCGGAAGGTTTGCGCTCCTTCAACACACTATTGTTTAACAATGATTACAATGAATATAATAAACAAAATCAAACAGCGCATCACCGCCACCGTCGAAGATATCAAAGCAAACCCGCGCCGAGCGATAATCACAGCGTTTTTCTTCTTCCTGATGTTGATTATATTTTGGTCAATCTCGGGAATATACGTCGCGATCATAACCGTCATCTTCTTTTTCACATACTCGACCGCGATGGATATCGGTAAAAAGGCGAAAAGAAAATACAACAGCCTCGCGCCCACGGGAACGCTGACCGAACGGCAGACGATGATGCTCTCCCTCGAAAACGGTATGCTGATCTATTGGTATTGGGGACTCGTCAGCCTCATCCCGATCACAAACTACGCGGCGTGGTTCATAGTCGGTCTGCCCGTTACGATCCTCAGCTCGATCCCGCTCAAAGAACTTGCCCGGCAAAACAAACGCGGGTGGATTTATTGGCTGTTGCAGCTTGCGATATACCTCGCCTTGTTCGCCTGCGGTCAGGCTTTAACGCTTTTGTTGGCGTAATTTTGATTTTTAGGTTGACAATATCCTAATATTTGTGGTATGCTATCACCAACAAACCGAAAGGAACACCCAAATGAATATTAATACCAATCAAATCGTATCAATATCCGAAGCAAATCAGAATTTTTCGCGTGTTGCGAGAATGGCTGATAAACAGGGAGAGATCTATATTTTCAAGAATAACAAACCGAAATATAAATTAGTCGATATCGAAAACAGCTCCGAGATCGAAATGACGGACGAGGAAAAAATCGACTTTGTCGCTGCAAGAATACTGAAATTATACCGCCCTGCATTTGAGGAGCTTGCGAAATGATAAAATTAAGCCGCGAAAAGGTGCTTTTGTTGCACGAACTTATATGTGAAGAAACCGGCGGAGATCCGGGCATCCGCGATACCTCGCTCCTTGAGAGCGCGCTCGAATCGGCTTATGCAACCTTCGACGGAGTCGAGCTCTACCCGACGCGACAGGAAAAAGGCGCAAGGATAGGATATTCCCTCATATCCAACCACGCCTTCGTCGATGGAAACAAAAGAATCGGAATATTCGTTATGCTCATATTCCTCGAGATCAACGGAATCATGATTCGCCCAACCAACGACGATGTCGCCCGCGTGGGACTTGCCGTAGCATCGGGTGAAATGAAATATCAAGACCTTCTCAACTGGATAATTCAACATCAATAAGTAGATTTTTGCAAAGGCAAAAATCCACCTTACTTCTTCCCTCTTACCTTTTACTTATTACCTGAAAAAGGCTGAATCACCTCAGTGATTCAGCCTTTTTTCACTTGCTGATCTGCGCCATAGCCGTCAGCATTCCGCCGACGTTTTCCATAGTCTTGCTCGCGCGCTTGACCATACGCCGGGTCTTCATAGGGCGCGAATTATATGCGGAATAGGCGATGCCGGTAGCGCAAAATGCCGCGCCGACGCCCGCCGCTGTGATAAACGTTTTTGCAACTTTATTCATCTTAAAATCCTCCGTGATCTTTGTCAATTTTATCTTTCCCACCGCTAAAAGATATTATTCGTCAAAAATTACAAAGGCAAAATATCAAGAATATTTGCTTTGCTTTTAAGCGTACGCAACGAACGTGCCGCGCATTCGAGTGCGCGCTTACGCAGTCTGAACGCGCCCGCGCGGGAAATATCCATCATTTCGGCGCATCGAGTGACCGAAACGCCGCGGATATAATGCCAATAAAGCAGCATTCTCGTGTTTGAGTCACAGCGCAGAGACGTGATGAACTGTCTGACGCCAAACATCCTCGCGCGTATCAGCGCCTCGTCGGCATCGGGAACAGCTTCAAAATCATCTCCGTAATTCTCCGACCAAAAAAGCAGAGGATCCTCGGGCAGGACCTCGCTTCCCATAAACTGTTTGCCGTAACGCATGCAATCAAGCATCCTCGCGCCGTGACGGTAGCTCGATAGATACTCCTCTGCCGCGCGTAATTCCTCGGCGCTGACATCCCTTGAATAGCGCAAACTCTCGCGCTCGTCTTCTCTTTTCTTCTCGTCCAAATGAGATTCCTCCTTTATTATTCCAAATATAGAACATTTGTTCTGTATTTGACAATATTATATCTCAATTTATCTCATTTGTCAAGTCTTTTTTTCCAAAAATGAAATATTTACACTTTTTCTGTTGACAAAGTGCGCGCGGGAACATATAATAAATACATTATTATAATATCAGGATGAAAAAATGACCGTAATAAGTGTAAACGACGTCTCGCTCTCCTTCGGAGCGCGGGAGCTTTTCAAGAATATATCCTTCTCGCTCGAAACGAACGACCGCCTCGGCATAGTCGGCCCGAACGGATGCGGAAAGTCCACTCTGCTCTCGCTCCTTCTGCGCGAGAACAAGCCCGACGAGGGAAGCGTTTTCATTGCCGCCGATACAACCGTCGGAATTCTGACGCAGGACAGCACCTACGAGATATCTGCCGAAACGGGCGCGACCGCGCTCGAGCAGATGTACGCCGCTTTCCCCGAGCATCTGCGCGCCGAGCGGCGCATCGCCGAGCTTGAAGAATGGCTTGCCGCCAACCCCGAGCTTTCGATGGTACCGAAATACGCATCGATCACGAAGGAATTTACCGATCTGCACGACCGCTACGCCCGCGACGGCGGACTCACCTTCCGCTCTCGCTGTCACTCGATCCTCGAGGGCATGGGCTTTACCGAGGAGCAGATGTCGCTCCCGATCGAGGCTCTTTCGGG
>JAZTXK010000008.1:0-1584 GCA_045636385.1 Eubacteriales bacterium | reverse complement strand
AAGCATCGCACGGAAACAAGACAGAGTTATACTCTGTTACTTGCCTTCATACGATGCTTGAGATCTGCGCCCATTCGGGCGGTCTGCCTATACGCTATAAAGTAAAATATTTAATTATTTGTATCTGTGTTGATAATACGATTCCGCATATTGGTATCTGCTACGTTGCAGTTTCTTACGCAGCCTGCGGAAATAAGCTACGTTCAAAACCATTTCGGCTTTGCACTTATTGCACTTAACTCTGACGTGTCCTGTTGTGTCTGCGAAAACACCTTCAATGTAATGGGAGCAATATGGACACTTCAGCTCTCTTTCGGGCAATGAAGCACATTCTTCAAACGAAAGAATCATCTTACGATGAGCTTCGGCTGTTAGCGGTTTATCTTGAAACTTCGGTGCTGTGTTTGGTTTCATTACGCATACACCTCCGACTCAAGGATCTGATTCATCAGCAATTCTTCAAGAGGATGATAATCAAGCAGACCGAATTGGCGAAGCCTTATAAACAAGGGTTGGAACCTTACTCCAAGCAAATCTGCCATCTGCTTCATAATTACTCTACCCTCGGGGTCAAATACGTTCTCTCCGTATATTCTGATCGGTTCTCCTTTGTTAAAGCGTTTGAGTGCGTTTTCAACAACGAATCGCGGCAACAAAAGCGCGGCTGCTATTTTGTTTGCTCTTGACTCATTGATATTGAACGCATTGTGGAGCTGCTCTGTCGGGATATATTCGGACAAATCCATATCACGGTTAAACGATGCAACATTGGTATTGCAGAGCTTATTCATAAGGTAATGCCCTGCTTCGTGCGCCATATTGAAACGGCAACGCTCACGTTGATCGGGCGCGAGATAGCATTTATCGACGACCATTGTTTTACGGGGATACAGAACCTCTGTCACCTTACCGTTATTTATTATCTTGAGTGTTCTTGAACCATTGGCAATAAATGCAGTAATTGTTTCATCGTCCTCGACGATGCTTTCAAACTCTATCTCAAGACCAAGATAATCGGTAATAAGACCCCTTATATCTATATAATCGGTAGGAGCGTTATGCTTGCGAATGTAATCTAAAACTAAAGCTTCGCAAAACTCCTCGATCTCCATATTTGACATATTAAATTGGTTCATTCGTCACCTCCTATTATTTATGCAGGCACTTCCTTCTCGACGAACCACTTGCCGTCCTCGTCATAAAGGTCTCTCTGTTTGCCTTCGATCATTACTGTATATCGGGTTCCGCAACCGCCGACTTTCAACGAAGCAGCGGGCGTAATGTGGAGAACTCTGTCAATCTCATAGGTCGCACCATCTTCCCACACCATACTCAACGGACGGATACTTCCATCCTTTGTGATCTTAACGATCAACGTTACATACACTTTCTTGAATTTCATAGTATCTCCTTTACTGTGGCACTCCCGTCGGCATAATCAGCTTTGGACTATTATGCGAGGGCTTTTTGGGGTTCTGAAGCAACGTAGCGTTTTTGATCGCATTGTATCCGTAACGAGAACGGATTACCTCTACCGCTTTATCGAGAGCTTCTATTCGGGAATTTTTCTCAGCATCATAAAAG
>JAZTXK010000007.1:0-50393 GCA_045636385.1 Eubacteriales bacterium | reverse complement strand
GCAATTGGATTCTTAATGATGCCTAAAACATGTGCTTATGTGTGGACAGTCTTAATAGGGTTTATATCTATGCGAAAGAGTCTTAGATAAAATAAATATTATCTCTGTGTCATACCACAAAATAATAAAAATGTAAAAAGGACGGCTCAACATATAAGTTGAACCGCCCTTTTTGATTAAAGCAAATCGTGCTCGATAGATTCAGCCATCTTGGCTTTGTATTCTTTGAAGATGTGGACGTAGATATTAGAGGTAATTTCGGTATTGCAATGACCGAGGTGCTCGGAAATTGCCTTAACATCAAAGTCGCCACAACAACAAAAAGCTCTGCCGAAGCAGAGCTTTTTGTATATCGAAATAATCGCCGTAAGGCTGTAATTATCTCTTGGAGAACTGGCTTGCGCGACGAGCGGCCTTGAGACCGTACTTCTTTCTTTCCTTCATACGAGGGTCGCGAGTCAGGAAGCCTGCTGCCTTGAGAGCGGGCTTGTTTGCCTCGTCAGCGAGAACGAGTGCGCGGGAGAGACCGTGGCGGATTGCGCCTGCCTGGCCGGAGAAACCGCCGCCGGTTACGTTTGCAACGATGTCGAACTTGCCAACATTGCCGGTAACCTCGAAGGGCTGGTTTACGATGAGCTTCATTGTGTCGAGACCGAAGTACTCGTCAATGTCGCGGCCGTTGATGGTGATAGCACCGGTACCGGGATATACTCTAACGCGAGCTACCGACTTCTTTCTTCTGCCGGTTCCGTAGAAATAAGGCTTTGCACTGGTATACATCTTCAATTACTCCTTTCTACTTCCGATCAGTCGAGCGTGATGGGCTTCTGGGCTGCGTGTGCGTGCTCAGCGCCTGCGTATACGTGAAGTCTGGTCATAGACTTTCTGCCGATAGTGTTTGCGGGAAGCATTCTCTTAACAGCAAGCTCCATAGCCATCTCGGGACGGGTTGCCATCATCTTCTTGTACTGAATGCTCTTGAGGCCACCGATGTAGCCGGAGTGGTGGTGGTAGTACTTCTGCTCGAGCTTGCGGCCGGTCAGAACTGCCTTGTCAGCGTTGATAATGATTACGTACTCGCCGCAGTCAACGTGGGGGGTGAACTCGGGGCGATGCTTGCCGCGAAGGATGTTCGCAGCCTTAACTGCTGTTCTACCGAGGGACTCGCCTGCTGCGTCGATAACGAACCAACGGCGCTCGATAGTCTCAGCCTTTGCCATGAAAGTGGACATTCTTTTTCCTCCAGAATTTTACGGGCATAGTTAGCCCTCATTTAAGACTTGCATATTATACCACATACTTTTCCCCTTGTCAATACCTTTTTTGAAAAAAATTATATTTTTTTAATTTACCACCCCATTTTCTTCGATTTTCTTCGTTTTTTGCCCAAAATGCTCATTCATCCATATAGCGCGATCACATATTTTTTATCGTTCTAAAAACGAATTGTTACGAATATATTATCGTTGCCACCAAAAAAATCATTGAAAAATTCAGGAGGTCACACGATGTATCCCAAGTATAAACCCGAAGGATCGCTTATACATACGCCCGAAAACAGAAATTTTACCTCGTCGCTCGCGGGTCTCGAGCGCGCGATGATCACGGGAGCCGTCCTCGAGGAGACCGCTCTTCTCTGCGACTCCGAGATGAATCTTCATTTCGATCTCGGCGGTATCGCGGGCATTCTTCCGCGCGAGGAATGCGTTTATTCCCGCCCCGGCGAGGTGCAGAAGGATATCGCCGTCATCACGCGCGTCGGCAAGCCCGTATGCTTCCGCGTTGTGGGAATCGAAAAGGAAAGCGGCGTTCCCGTCGCGCATCTCTCTCGCCGCCGCGTACAGCGCGACTGTATGCGCGAATATCTCTCAACTCTCACCGCGGGCGATCTCATTCGAGTGAAAATAACACACCTTGAACCCTTCGGCGCGTTTGCCGACGTCGGGTGCGGAATTTCCGCGCTGATGCCCGTCGACGCGCTTTCGGTATCGAGAATATCCCACCCTCGCGACAGACTTTGCTGCGGCAATTTCGTGTGGGCGGCGGTCAAAAGCATCGACCGCGAAGCGGGAAGGCTCTTTCTGACGCAAAAGGAGCTCCTTGGAACGTGGGAAGAAAATGCCGCGCTGTTCACCCCCGGACAGACGGTCGCGGGCACCGTGCGCAGTATTGAGAGCTATGGCATATTCGTAGAGCTGACACCGAACCTCGCGGGACTCGCGGAGCTCCGCCCCGACGCGCACGACATCGAGATTGGCGACACCGCCGCAGTTTTCATCAAAAGCATAATCCCCGAGAGGATGAAGATAAAGCTGATACTTATCGACACTCACCAAAACATCGGCGAGATCGCCCCGATGCGCTACTTTGTCGATTGCGAAAACGTACAGCGGATCGACAGATGGCGATATTCGCCCGAATGCTCGGGAAGGGTTATTGAGACGGTATTTTAAGGTTAATGTTCGCCCGACGGGCGAAGTCAGAAGGTAAAAAAGCCTCTCCCATACGGGCGAGGCTTTTTTGATTAAATTTCCTTTAACTTCGGCTTTGCCGAACGTTAACTTGCGCGAAGCACAACGGTACTTCTTACTTTCCCTTAACCCCGAAAAGCATTCCCTCTCCGGGTTCAAAGGTATACGTAAGCACGCCGTTTTCGTTTCTCGTAGCGGTACCGTCTGCTTCGGCATCCTTCCAGGATTCGGTGACCGTGTCGAAATACTCAAGGCCCGAGGCGACGTCGAGGAATTCGACGGTATTTCTCGAGGCTTCGGTATCGTTATACATCTTATTGGTGATCATAAAGCTTTCGTCATTGAAGAAGCCGATGACCACTCCCGCGTCGGCATTGATCTCGCCGAGGTTGCCGTACGAGGTATATGCCTCGCAGCCCTTCTCAAGGCTCGCTCCGCCGCGTGTCTTGTAATGGAAGACTGCGGTAGAGTTCTTATCGAACAACTGCTTTCCGAGCGGCAGGAGCCATTTATTGATCTCCTGAACGTCATAGTAGTGCGGATAGATCTTGCCCGTGGTATCCATACAGGCATCACTCCATCCCTGATCGAGAAGATCCTGACTCAGCCAATAGGTAAAATAAGAAATACGCTTCATACCGTAAGTAAGGCACATATTGACCTCCCACTCGATCTGATACTTGGTCAGATCGGCGTAGCTCATATGCTCGGTAAGCAGGATGATGAGCATCGGATCAAGCTCGTTGGCGATCGCCGTGTCGCGCACGATCTCAATATTCTCAAAGAAGCCCTTTCTCGTGGTGTTCTTTTGGAAATGATAGTGGTCGTAGCTGAGATAGTCGGGCTTGACGGTCTCGATAAACTTATCAAGATGCTCCTGATAGCCGTTCGTTCCGAGCTGTGTATTGGAAGCATAGGTCGGGAAGAGGTTGATCATCGTCGTACGCTCGGGATCAATGCGACTAAAGGCATCCACAACTCTTGCAAGCGCGGGGAAATCCGACGCAGAGGGCTCATCCCTGAGCAGCCACCCCTTGATAACATCAAGGTAATCCTTATAATCGATAGCCACTTCCCTGACGTAAGCATCGATTGCGGTCTGATCGCTGATCGCAAGAGCACTTTGTATTCTGTAATCCGAAAGCGCCGAGCAGGTAAGGCCGTATTTGCGCAGATATCCGAGCGCGGTCTTGTTGATCGTGGGATCCTGGCTCTCGATCGGGATGCTCGTAAATCCGCACTCCGCGATCTTCTTTATGTATTCCTCGTTGCAGAGATCCTGTCCCTGCGGGCCCCAATAATACGTGATCTCGAATTTTTCCATACCCTTCGTGTCAACTCCTCTTTGTTCCGTGAAGGTGTAATCGTAGGACACCGTGACCTTGATGGGATATTCCTTTTCATCGTAGGTCACGATACCTTCAAGCTCGAACTTCCGCTCGGTCGTCGCCGCACCGATGGGGAGAGCAAGCGGAACGATCATCAGACACGCAAGCAGACAAGCCGCGCCGCGCTTGGGGTTCTTAATAAGGAAGAACGCCGAGCAGATAAGCACGAAGATAACGGCAGTGCCCGAAATCACCGCGCCGCAGCCGCCCTTTTCTTCCACAGCAGTCGTAGCCGGTGCTTCGGTCTCGGGAAGCGCAAGGGTATTAACGATAGAATACGAAAGCGTTTTTCTCCCGCCGATCTCAAGATCGAGCGTGAGAGGTCTTGTCACGTCCGCCATATTGTTCTCAAAGCCCTCGGGCAGAGTAAGCGTTACCGCAATGTTCCAGACGTCACGGCTCTCGTTTATGACCTCAACGTCAAGCTGTACGTTCTCGTTTTCCGCGGTAAGCGTCATATTGGCAGTGAGTCCGTCCTTGGTCTTGGAGATAACAGCGTCATCCGCCAAAGTCGAAATCGAAAGTGCCAATGAAAGCAGCAATGCAAATAGAACAAATAATATTCTTTTTTTCATAATTGATCTTAATCGGTTACTTCACGGGAACATACACTCTGATATGAGGATATGCCTGGCTGTAATTATCGGAAATATCGCTCTTGGGGTATGATGATACAGACCACGCTATATATTTGCATCCGTTGAGAAATTGCTCATCGAGGATATAGAACGGCGTGGTACTGCCCTCGGGACGGGTTCCCTTGTAGATCGCGGACGCAGAGGGGAAGATCTCAAGACGGAATCTCCATCCGGGATCGCAAATAAAGATCGTTCCGACGGGCAATTCATTTTCAATCGAATACTTTTTCTTTGTGCAGATATTCTGATGATAGGTGCTTGCTGTTGCTTTGGGAGTTGTAATTACCGTCTTGGAGGTACAATACCAATATGAATTCTCATAGTAATCCCAAGTAAGCAGCTCGTAACCGCTCAGATCCACGCCAAACGCCTGTGCCAGAGCCTTGTCTCCTTCAAGATACGTTGCAGGATCCATAGGATTCGAGGGGGTATAGGTTCCGATCGGAATGCTTCCCTGCGGGAGCGAGGATTGGGTTATCTCAAAAGGCTTTGCTATTGCCGCCTTTGCAGCCTCCTTGATCACGGGAAGATAGCACTGAACCTCGGGATATTTGGCGGGAAGCCAATCGATTACGTCAATATCTCCGCCCGTCAGAATAGAATACCAAGCGAGGGAGGCGGTATATCTTCCGTAGCTGTAGCTGAGATGATAACCGTCGCGCGTCAGGTTATCACCGATATAAGAGGTTCGCAGATTCTGGATCGCCGTACCCGAGGGGATGACCGCAGAGATCGTATCGCGGGTAAGGATCAATTCCTGAACTCGCGCCATTATCTCGTTATACATTTTCATCTGATCTCGGTTATATTTGGGAAATTCGGCGTGTGTGCTGTCGCTCTGGTAAGCCCACGGCATGTGCCATACGATCTTTGCATTTGCATTGGTCTTATTATCGTTCATAAAACCAATGATGTCGTCTAATCTGCCGAAGGTATTCGCAAATCCCGCGCTGCCGCTCGTCTGATGGAGAACTATGTAATCCCACGCCTCCTCTTTGAGCGCGTCGATGATGCGGTAATTCTCGGTGGTCTTCCAGGTTCCGTTTGTATTCTTGTAGAACGTGTAAGCTGCCTTCGAGCCCGAAATATTATTCCAATGTGTATCAAGCGTACAGTTTCCGATATACAGATTGCCGACTATTACGTTTTCAGCGCCGCCGTCCTTGCAGATATCCCAAAGATGGTTGGTGCCGTCAACGGTAAAGCTGTTGCCGAGGGCAAGTATTTTTATCGACTTGGTCGCGGGAATCGCTTCGGAATACTTGTCACCGCAGACAGAGCAGGAATATTCAACCGATCCGTCCTTGAGCGCCAGAGCATCCGTCCTTGCTGTCTCAAGATATTCATGATCGACACAGACCTGCTCCGTGGTCTCGACAGGAGGTGTCGTGGTTTCTATGGGTTGTGCTGTGGTTTCTACGGGTTGCGATTCAGTAGTCTGTGGCGTGTCGCTCGAAGGAGCGCATGATGCAAAAAGCATCAGAGACGCGAGTAATAAGCAAATGATCTCGATAAATTTCTTCATTGTCAAAAACACCTTTCTTTGAATTGTTTTTTACTCAAATTTAATATTGATTTCTCCGACTCCGCCGTCGATATCAACCGTACATTCGCCCTCGCCGAGCTTGGTGTTGCCGACGGTTTCACCGTCAACCTTTATCTCACCGATGCCCTTTTCGAGCACGATCCTATACTTATCTTTGCCGCCGAGAAGCGTAATGTCTGTCTTGCCGACGCCGAGCGAGATATCCGCTTTATCGGTAATGCTGCCGTGAAAATCCAATACCCCGACACCCATATCAAGATCGAGCTCGGATATATCGCAGCTCCTTATCAGCAATTCGCCCGCGCCTCCGTCAATATCAACACGATCGGCTTTGATAGAAGATATCACCGTTTTGCCCGCACCGAGATCAAGATCAATCTCGCGCAAGGTCACACCTTCGGGGATCATGATCTCAACAAAGCCTTCGGTTTCATTTACGGACAGGAATCCTTTGTTATCATTGATTTTCAGATTTCCCGACCTTTCTTTGACGGTCAGCCCCTTTAAATTGCTCTTGACGGTAATTTTCTCGCATCTTTCAAAACGGATCGCAAGCATTGCCGCCGATATATCAATTTCAAGGCTATCGGTATCGGAATTGAATTCATACAGCTTCGCCTCATCAAGAGTACCCAATGAAGCAAGATTGAGAGTTCCGCCGATGATTTTCAATCCGCAACTTGCAATATTCACTATGAGTATAAGTGCCAGCGCTATCGCGCCGTATCTTACAACGGTTTGCCAGGGCTTCATTTGATATCAACCCCGCCAAAGAGCGCGAGCGAGCTTACGTAGAGGGTAATCACGTTCTCTGCTCCGTCATCGGGACGGCGAGCCTTGTTCGAGGTACCGCCGAAGATGCCGGTGGATTTAACGCGTACCTTTACGTTTTCGGGAACGATAATCTCGATACCGCCGAAGATTGCGGTCGCCTTGATCGCGCAGTCGGGCTCGATGATTGCACCGCGCAGATCGTAGTCGATGCCGCCGAAGATGGCGTTGAGCTCCGCGCCGCGGAAGACCTTGCCGTCGCATTTGACCTCATCGCCGGTAAATAAACAGAATACGTTTTCAAGGCTGTCAGCATTCTTGCGAAGGCTCTCCTCGATCTTTTCCGATTTCTTCTCGGAGAAAGCGTTTGCAATAAGTTTGATTCCGATAAGAACTATAATTGCGGGAACGACAAGCTTGAGTATCATATCATAATCAATAATATCGCGCACGCAAAGCAACAGAAGCACTCCGACTGCCACTCCGATACCCGCACTGAGCTTATCAGGTGAGGTAAAGAGCGAAATTCCGCAAGGAATGATGATAAAGAGCGTCCACCAGCCCTTGAAGAAGATGTTGAACTCGATAAGACCGAGCTCCGAGAGTGCCCAGCCGAGGCCCGCGACAATAAGCACCGCGCCCCAGAAAATAGCCTTTGATTTTTTCATAATATCATTCTCCTTTCGGATAAAAATTTATGCCTTGGTGAGTTTAGCGTAGGTCGCCATAAGCTTCTTTGTTCCGACGTTATCGAATACGACCTCGTAAAGCGTATCCGAGCCCATCTGCTTTGCCGAGATGACCTCGCCCTCGCCGAACGCGGGGTGCTTTACCCTGTCGCCCGGTTCGAAGAATACCGAGGGCTTCTTCATCGGAGTTGTTTTGGTTGTGGGAACGGTAGACTTCTTGACAGTCGATACGGCGCCGGGGCGCTGTACGGGACGCATATTCGCACCCGACGGTGCGGAATTCGTGAAATAGGTCTTTCCTCCGCCCCACGAATATTCACTTGCCGCCTTCGGCTTCTCCTTGACCTTTTCGTCTATAAGCTCGGTGGGAATATCCTCGACGAAGCGCGAGATGGGGTTATACATCGTGCGTCCGTAGAGAAGTCTGCGCTCGGAGTGGAAAAGGAAAAGCTCCTTTTTCGCGCGGGTGATCGCAACGTAGGCAAGTCTGCGCTCCTCTTCAAGCTCGCTCGGATCATTCTGCGACTGCAGACCGGGGAAGATTCCCTCCTCAAGTCCGGGAATGATGGCAACGGGGAACTCAAGTCCCTTTGCACTGTGGATCGTCATAAGAACAACTGCATCTGCAGTTTCGTCAAAGCGGTCAACGTCGGCAACGAGCGCGGTTTCCTCGAGGAATCCAGTAAGCGTCGGCTCCTCATTGTTCTTCATATATTCGATAACGCCCGAAACAAATTCGTCGACGTTATCAAGTCTGTCACGCTCTGCCTCGCCGCCATCAATGAGCATCTGGCGGTAGCCCGATCTTTCAAGAACGTTGGTGACAAATGCGTCAAGCGGACAGCCGTCCTCAAGCATCTTGCGGAGTCCGTCGATCATTTCGGCAAAGCCTACGAGGATATGAGCCGAACGTGAGAGCGCGATATGGCGGTTCGCCTCGCGCATTACCTCGAACATCGACTTGCCTGTTTCGTCCGCAATACTTTCAACGGCATTGAGCGTTACCTCACCGATCTTACGGCGCGGCTCGTTGATGATTCTCTTGAGGCGCACGCGGTCGGAGGTATTATTGATAAGCTGGAGGTATGCGACAACGTCCTTGATTTCCTTACGGTCGCCGAAGCGCACACCGCCGTAGATGCGGTAAGGAAGCGCACTCTTGGCAAAGGTACGCTCGATGGTGTTCGCCTGCGCGTTTACGCGGTAAAGCACGGCAAAATCGCGGTAGCTGTACTTCTTTTCGGCAACGAGCTTAAGGATCAGATCCGAGATCTTTCTCGCCTCGGTCGCCTCGTCCTCGCATTCCTCGAGAACGATCTTCTTGCCCGAGCCGTTCTCGGTCCAAAGAGTTTTCGGACGTCTGCCCGAATTCTTGCCGATAACGGCATTTGCCGCGTCAAGAATGGTCTTTGTCGAGCGGTAATTCTGCTCGAGCTTTATTACCCTCGCGTCGGGATATGTAGTATCGAAGCTCAAAATATTTTCGATCGTCGCGCCGCGGAAGCGGTAGATACTCTGATCGTCGTCGCCGACTACCATAATATTACGCCAAGCCGACGCAAAGAGTGAGCAGAGCGCGAACTGCGCGGGGTTGGTGTCCTGATACTCGTCAACGCAGATGTATCTGAACTTGTTCGCATAATATCTGCGAACCTCCTCATCCGTGCGGAGAAGATAGACCGTCTGCATAATGATATCGTCGAAGTCAAGGGCGTTGGACGCCTCCATACGCTTCTGATATTCGCGGTAGATACGCGCGTAGGTCTTCTCGCGGTAACCCATCTTCGATTCGCGCTCGTAGCCGTCGGGATCGAGAAGATTTTCCTTTGCCTTGCTGATAGTGCTTACTACACTCTTGATGGTGAAGGACTTCTCATCAACATTGAGTTCCTTCATAACTGCGGAGAGAAGCTTCTTCGAGTCGTCTGTATCGTAGATGGTGAGATTATCGTTATATCCGAGCCTGTCGCCGTATTTGCGGAGAATGCGCATACAGATCGAGTGGAAGGTTCCCGCCCAGATGCTCTTCGGCACCTCGGGGTCGTCGAACATACGTCCGAGACGCTCCTTCATTTCGTTTGCCGCCTTGTTGGTAAAGGTGATGGCAAGCACGTTCCACGACGGGCAGGGCTGCTCTATAAACTCGTCGAGGATCGGCGAGATAAATTCTGCGGGATAGGTCGCGGCTTCCTCGAGCGCGGCAACCGTAAGCTCGGAGAGGTCGGCGGGCACTTCCTCACTCCAGTACGCATTACCGTACTTAATTATCTGCGCAATTCGCTGAACGAGTACGGTTGTCTTTCCGCTTCCCGCGCCCGCGATAACGAGCAGAGGACCCTCGGTTGCAAAGACCGCGTCACGCTGACGGTTATTGAGATTTGACTGCGCCTTTTCAAAAAGGCGTCTTTTTGCTTTTATGTATCTTTCACTTAAAGTTGGCATTTTCGTTCCTTAAAAAACCTCCGACTGCCGCAAGTGCAACAGTCGGAAGTTAAAATTTTCAGTTTATCCTCAGTTGTTCTTGTTCTGATTCTGGTTGTTGTTCTGGTTATTGTTCTGGTTGTTGTTCTGGTTGCTATTCTGGTTGTTGCTCTGCTTGTTCTGGCTGTTCTGGTTAGAGTTCTGGTTGTTCTGATTCTTGTTGCTATTCTGCTGATTGTTGTTCTGGCTGTAGTTCTGGTTCTGATTCTGGTTGTTGTTCATAATAATTCTCCGTGCGGCAAAATTTGCGCCTTGCGCCGACCGCATTAAAATTATTGGCAATCAGCGGGAGAATTATTCATCAATCGAGCATATATCTCGACTCTACCTCTTCGTTGACCGCGCTCATCATATAGACCGCGGAGGCAAAAAAGGCAAGCGACGCGACAAAGCTGATTATCCACCATATCGGACTAATAAACAGGTCGAGCGAGAGAATGAATTCGTAAAGTCCCGCAATCACGGTCGTGATCACGGCAAAGGCAAAGCAGAGCCAAACCTTCGTGCCGACCTCTTTTCTGATCGCCGCAAGACGAGAGCTGCGGTAGGATTCCTCCATAGTCATCGGAATATATCCGCAATGACCGTCAATTACCGCGCGCACACCCTTCAAGATGAATGCCACAGTAACGAGGAAAAGCAGAGCCTCGGCGATCCTTACGGGGTACATCGTAATAAATTCGTTAAATACCTCGCGGTTTTCCCAAGTCATTGAAACGCGCGGATTGGAAACGTAATTTCCCGACAATATCGCACCCACGATGCTGATTGCGGTATAAGCGACCGAGATCGCCAATCCCGTCTTATACTTTGCGTAATAAGACTTCATTTTCAAGAAGATCAAAGCAAAGAGCATGGCGGACAGAGTATCGGGGAGGAAATTCACCTTGTCGATATAAAAATCGGCGGAAAGAACGGTCGCCGCGCAAACGAGCGTGAGCAAAAACGAAATATCGCGTCTGATGAAAAGTCCCGAATTCGGAAGCACGGCGGTTTCGTATTTACTCTTCGCGCCGTCTATAAGCTTCACATCCTTCATCACTCCGATGAGGAAACGAAGCGCGTTGACGAGCCAGATAACACCGATCACCGCGCCGATAGCAACGGCGAATACGCGGTAAAGTCCGACAAAGCGATACCAATTGAAAGCCCTATCGTCATAGGAATGCTCCGAAAGTGCGGAAAATTCCGAAATATTCGCAAAGAAAGCCTTTGCTATCATAAAGAATACCGTGGTATTGCGGAAGGAAACGCTGACGTTCTTTCCGGGGCGGTACGACTTCGTGCCCCTTTCAATAAGCGGATATTCGCCGCCTACGGTCTGCGCGTGGATGATCAATCCCTCGGTAAAGGAAAACCACGCGGGTATACCCCAGATAAGCTCGAGAATGGAGAATACGAACGAAAGCAGAAGAAGCATTGTCGGCTTCTCAAGCGCGTTCGTAAGCCCGCCCATTACCCAGAAAAGGGATATGAATTTTGCAACCGTAACGACGGTAAGCAAACGAAATTTACTCCACGCGTTTTCAAAATGCGGAGAAAGGTCGCGCGCAAAACGCAAGGACAAGGTAAGCAGCAGGTATCCGATAAAATCGGGAAGAATATCAATAAGCGCGATATCGGGATTGAAAAGGAATATCGCTGACACAACCGCCGCGCCGAATCCCATATATTTGCCGAATCTCACTTTTTTCTGCATTTGAGCCATAGTCTGCCTCCTTATCTGCGTTTTTTGCGTTTCTTTTTATTACCGCCCGATGCGGCTTTCTTTTTCTTTTCCTCTATCTCGCGGCGTGTTCTTTCGATCGCCTCGTTCTCGCGCTTTTCAAGTGCCTCTGCGAATCTGTTGATAAAGGGAATCTTCGACTCGCGGCGCGGCATACTCTCGTCACCCTCGGGGCAAATTCGCATATAGCAGCCGAAGATGAGGAAAAAGACCATCACCGTCCAGATAAGCTGAACGAAAACGGCAACATTGCCCTCAACGATTTTGAGTGCCGCGAGTATGTAAAATACGTAACCGAGCACTACCGCGCAAATATCCGTGACCGCATTCACCTTTTTATCGTTCATACCTACAACGCCGAAAGCGATGTAGGTAGCGATAAGAAATACAACGTGGAACACGAGAACAAGCGCGTCACGCATGTAAAATACTACTGTCTTAAAAAGTTCGGGATTTTCCCCGAGCGCGGAGATAATCTCCGCCGCAGTCTCGCAGACTCCCGTCACGGCAAGAGCCAGAACGGCGAAGAGCGAGAGCTTATAGCTCGGGAAATAATCTTTAAGCTTGAATAAACCGTACGCCATCGCCGCGTATCCGAGCAGGCGGAAAAGCCATCCGTAAAGTGTCAGCGAGGTGAAGAACGTCAGCGCGTAGCCGATGAGAACAAGTCCGTATCCCATCAGTTGTCACCGCCGCCGGCACCGCAGCACTTCTTATACTTCTTGCCGCTTCCACAGGGGCAGGGATCGTTCGGTCCTATCTTCTCCGATCTTCTCTGCGCGGGAGTAAGAGGCTTCGCGTTACGCGCGGACGAACCGCCCGCTCTGCCCTCCTGAATGTTCTTGACAGAGGGTGCGGGAGCCTGCGCGGGCTGGATTTTCGCGGTCAGAAGCATTCTGACAGTGCTTTGTCTTATCTCGTTTATAAGGTCGGCAAACATACTCGATCCGATGATCTTATATTCCTTGAGAGGATCCTTCTGCGCGTAAGCCTGAAGCATAACCGTCTCCTTGAGCGCGTCCATAGCGTCGATATGGTCAAGCCAACGCTCGTCCATATTGTGAAGGAGCACAACGCGCTCAAACTGGCGCATAAGCTCGGCATACTCTGTCTCTCTCGCGCGATAGATAGCGGTTGCTTTATCGGTGATAATATCGCGCAGCTCCTTCGCAACGTCTGCCGCGGGACGTCCCTCGGCAAAATCAAGGTCACCCTTGTTACATCCCCAGCCAAGATATCTTGATTCAAGAGCCGCGATATCTATAACGGGATACTTCTCGCCCTCGACGGTAATAACGCAATCCTCAACCGAATCTTCGACCGTCGAGCCGATCATATGGAGAATTCGCTCGGAAATATTGCCCTCTTCGATTATCTCGTCACGGAGAGAATAGATCTGCTTGCGCTGCTCGTTGAGAATATCGTCGTACTGAAGAACGTTCTTTCTCGCCTTGAAGTGGGTTGCCTCAACGTTCTTCTGCGCCTTTTCCATAATGTCGGAAAGGATCTTCGTATTCTGCGAAAGGTCGCCGTCGGTGTCCTTCAGCAGAGTTGCCGAGAATGCCGAGAAGCGGCGCATTCTGTCGTCACCGAAGAGTCGCATAATATCGTCGGTCAGCGCGATATAGAAGGTGGATGCGCCGGGGTCGCCCTGACGTCCCGCACGTCCGCGAAGCTGGTTATCGATTCGTCTCGACTCGTGTCTTTCCGAGCCGATGATGCAAAGTCCGCCCGCCTCGATGACCTTCTGTCTGTCGGGCTCGATCTGTGATTTATATTTCTCAAAATATATCTTGAACGTATTGCGCGCGTTCTTGATATCCTGATTTTCGGTAGGTGCGGAACCCGTTGCCTCGGCGATAAGCTCGGGGCGGATGCCGAGACGAGCCATTTCGGATTTAGCCATATGCTCGGGATTTCCGCCGAGCATAATATCGGTTCCTCGGCCAGCCATATTGGTTGCGAGAGTGATCGCACCGGGGCGTCCCGCCTCGGCGATAATATCAGCCTCGCGCTCGTGATTCTTCGCGTTGAGCATATTGAACTTGAATCCCGCCGACTTAAGATGCTTTGCAAGATTCTCCGACTTTTCAACAGAGGGAGTACCGATAAGGATCGGCTGTCCCTTTGCGTGGCATTCGCCGATATGCTTTATGATAGCGGCGTACTTGCACTTTTCGTCAACGAAAACGCGGTCGGGATTGTCTACACGGATCATCGGCTTGTTGGTAGGAACTTCAACAACGTCAAGACCGTAGATCTGGCGGAACTCGTCCTCCTCGGTCTTTGCGGTACCCGTCATACCCGAAAGCTTCGAATACATACGGAAATAGTTCTGAATGGTTACGGTAGCGGTAACGCGGCTCTCGCCCTTGATGTTGACGCGCTCCTTCGCCTCGATCGCCTGATGCAGACCGTCCTGATAACGGCGTCCGTGCATAAGTCTGCCCGTATGCGGGTCAACGATGATGACCTCGCCGTCAACGATAACGTAATCGACCTCGCGCTTCTTTACGCCCCACGCGTGAACCGACTGATTGACGTTGTGCGAGATAACGGCGTTCTCGGGATCGTTGAGGTTTTCGATGCCGAAATGAGCCTCGACCTTCTTGATACCGCGGGGAGTGAGCAGGGCGCTTCCTCTCTTCTCGTCAACGATATAGTCTGCGTCGACCTCGTCGGTCTCCTCCTTGTCGTCCATTTCCTTGAGAACCTTTGCCTTCATCTTGCGGACAACGGCGTCGCATTTCTCATAGATATCCGAGGTCTTGTCGCTTACGCCCGAAATGATAAGGGGAGTACGCGCCTCGTCAATGAGGATCGAGTCGACCTCGTCGATGATGCAGAAATTATGACCGCGCTGAAGCATTTCGGGCTTGCTCTTGGCAAGATTGTCGCGCAGATAGTCAAAACCGAACTCGGTATTCGTACCGTAGGTGATATCGCAGGCATACTGACGGCGCTTCTCCGCGCCCGACATCTGCTTGAGCACTACGCCCGTTTTAAGGCCGAGAAATTCGTAAATTCTGCCCATTTCGTTCGAGTCACGGAAGGCGAGGTAATCGTTTACGGTAACAACGTGAACGCCCTTGCCCGTCAGCGCGTTGAGGTACGCGGGCATAGTTGCAACGAGGGTCTTACCTTCACCCGTCTTCATCTCGGAGATTCTGCCCTGATGGAGCAGGATTCCGCCGAGTATCTGAACGTAGAAGGGACGCTTGCCGAGAATTCTGTCAGCAGTTTCACGCACTGCGGCGAAAGCGTCGGGAAGAATATCGTTAAGTGTCTCGCCCGCATCAAGGCGCGCGCGAAGGACCTCGCTCACTCCGCGAAGCTCCCCCTCGCTCATAGCGCGGTACTTGTCCGCCAAAGCCTCGACCGCATCCGCGATCGGCTTGATCTTTTTGATTTCTCTTTTACTGTAATCTCCGAAGAGTAATGTTTCAAGCTTCATATCAAAATCCTTATGAGTGTAAATATATTCAGTTTATTATACAACATTTTAGGAGAAAATACCATAGGTAAATGTAAATTTTATTTATATAATAACAAATTAAAGGGCGATCGCATAAGGAACGCCCTTTTTCTCTATTATTCGGAAGTAATGCCGCGTACTATCTCATCCATACTTTCGCCGAGGGGATAGCTGCTCTCGGCGGCGAACGCATCTCCGAAATCAGTTTGGATGCAAAGCTCCACCTCGCTTTCGCAGCGATACGAGTACCGTTCCAGATAAACGTGTCCCTCCGCGTCGGATAAAAGCTGTCCTATCCAGATAAGTCCCTCATTCTCCACAAAAGAGATCCTGACGTAAAGAGGGGCTTCACCGTAATAGATGCTCTTCAATTTCAGATCGTATTTCGAGGGATATTCCTTCCTCTCAAGATCGGCTTCCTCACGGCTCATCACCGCAGGGCGGCGCGCGACAGAGAGTATCGCTTCCACGGCTTCGGGTGAATCGACCGTCAATATCGGCTCGGAAAACGCGTTCTCCGCGTACTTGTAATACGTCTCGCCATTCTCCACCTCGATCGGCACAACATCATTGTAGGTGCACAGCTCGATCCTTGCTACGGTATAATCACTTATGGGATCGGTTTCAACCGCATTATGCCTGACGAGGAAAACGTCAATATTTGCGCCGAACCATCCGATATATCTGTGGCAGACCATAAAGGAAAGATCGGGAATATCCTTTATTGCGGAATAATTGACCGAGCCCAGTCCGAACATCCCCGCGCCCTTACGTTCGCTTTTGGTCCAAGGCACAACGAATTCATAGCACTCGGTATATTTGATATTCGGGTCGAATAATTTGTAATTCTCAAAGCAATACTTCGGACTGATCCCTCTCGGATAATCATATTCATAAGGCGAGGGAGTATGAGCACAAGATGATGACGTTAATAGCTGAATGATCAGACAAATAATCAAAAGCATTCTGATGCGCTTCATTATCGGTTCCTCCCGTGGTATAATTCTTTGGTTTTATTGTATCATATCGTGCGGAGGTTGTCAACAATTATTTTCTTCTTGACAAATCTCCCGTTATGTATTAAAATATATACACTACCTCCAAAGGAGTTTATTATGGCTAAAGTTTTACTCGGAATGAGCGGAGGAGTGGACAGCTCTGTGGCGGCGGCACTCCTTATGCGCGCGGGACACGAGGTCATCGGCGCAACGCTCGTTATGCACGATATACACGAAAAGGACGCCTCGGCGGCAAAGGTAGTAGCGGATGCGCTAGGCATCCCACACTACACCGTTGATATGCGCGAGGATTTTGAAAAATACGTTCTCTCGCCCTTCGTTTCCGAATATGAAAGCGGAAGAACACCAAACCCCTGCGTACTCTGCAACGGGTATATTAAATTTCCGGGACTCACCCGTACAGCCGACAGCCTCGGCTGCGAATATATTGCCACGGGGCATTACGCCGCTATCGGCAACCGCGACGGTCATCCCGTAATCACAGCCGCGACGGACAAGGCAAAGGATCAAAGCTACTTTCTCTATATGCTCGGCGAAGATATTCTCTCGCGTCTGCTCTTCCCTCTTTCGGGAATGACGAAGCCCGAGATCCGCGCCCTTGCCGAAGAGCTCGGACTCCCCTCGGCATCCTCGCCCGACAGTCAGGATATCTGCTTCATCAAGGATATCTCCTGCGCAGATTTCGTCGCGGGAAGATCGAAAAATCCGCCCGTCCTCGGCAATTTCGTTGACACGGACGGCAAGATACTCGGCCCGCACCGAGGTATCAGCGCCTACACGGTCGGTCAGCGCAAGGGGCTTGGCGTCTCATCTACCTCACCGCTTTACGTCAGCCATATCGACGCCGAAAGCGGAAACGTCATCCTCTGCCGTGAAAACGAACTTTACCGAACCAAGGTTTACGCGGAAAACTGCAGATATTTTGCAGGAGAGCTCCCCGACGAGCCCTTTGAAGCCAACGTCAGCCTGCGCTACACCAAAAAGCCCGGACGCGCAACGGTCAGAGCGCTCCCCGACGGTCGCGCTCTGATAGAGTTCACCGAGCCGCAGAGAGCTCCCGCACCGGGGCAATCCGCCGTTTTCTTCGACGGGGACGACCTGCTCGGAGGCGGAATCATCGGCTCCCCGAGGGAGCAGTGACGTATCCGCTCCGCGGATGTGATATTTGCTTCGCAAATGATATTTTGCCTGCGGCAAAGTGGAGGAAGAAATTTACCGATGGCAAATTTCAATCAATAAAATATTTTTCACTTTTAACTTTTCAATAATAAAAAACCACGGCTGAAGATCAGCCGTGGTTTTTTATTAGCTTATTCGGTTGCGGTGAATTCAGCGCCCTTAACGAGGAAGATTTCTACAACGTCGTTGTGGTTGAGCGCGTATTCTGCCCACTCCTTAACCTCGGTACCGTTAACGGTAACCTTGAAGGAGGTTGCAACGTAGGTATTCTCCTTACCTGCAACCTTCTCGGTCTTAGCCTCAAGGGTAGAG
Source organism: Eubacteriales bacterium (assembly GCA_045636385.1). Taxonomy (GTDB): domain Bacteria; phylum Bacillota; class Clostridia; order Oscillospirales; family CAG-272; genus CAG-390. The sequence continues at coordinate 32,698 of JAZTXK010000007.1, read as the reverse complement.
CCGTCGAAGGTGAAGGATGCGAAATCGCCTGCGGTGTCAACTACGAAGGTAGCCGAACGCTCTGCACAAAGAGCCTCAACAGCAGCAAGGAGAGTGGTTCCGGGCTCAACTCTGAAGTCCTTACCTGTCTTGATAAAGAAATCACCAAGCTCGCCTTCTGCAGCGGGAAGGGATCTTACGTTGATATCAATGCGGAGACCGTCGGTGGTATCGTTAGGGTCGATAGTTCCTTCCTCGTTACCCTTAGAGCCCTCTTCGCAAGCGAAAAGGCACATGGGGAGAGCAAGAAGCGCAAGAAGAAGCGCGATTAATCTTTTGAAATTTTTCATAGTCAATGAGTCCTCCAATAAAGTGGTATACATATTATACAACACCGTCAGCGATTTGTCAACAGTTTTTGTATTTTTTCTTTACCGATTATCATTTTGTGGCAGAGAGAAAAAGCTCCAAAATCTGCGGCGCGTTTCGGCGGGCTCGGCAGTTATTTCCGGCTCAGGCGAGGTCGTTTCCATCGAAGCGAGTATCTCCGCAACCTTCTTCTGCCATTCGATCTTATCGAAATGTGCCGTGCAGGTACGGTTAAAGTGTCTCGCGCCGTTAGTCCAACCGCAATAGTACTCCTTATTTCCGAGGTTGTAATAATAAGGACGGTAAACGGTGCTGAACGGCATAACGTCAAAGGGAAGCTCCATATAAACGTACTGCGCGTCAACCACCTGAACGTCGATCGGGAATTTTCTGTCAGCCTTGATCATAGCGACCTGAGTAATATTGGAAACCGGACACCATTCGCAGGCAATAGCACCTTCAACAGAGTCGTAATCAACCATAATATGCGTTGTGCAATACTCTGTCGGCTCGGTGCCCTTTACGAACCATCCCGTCTCGGCGCGGCTTCCTCTGCCGTCGTAGTGGCAGGCATCGCTCATAAGAAGTCCCGAATCCATACAGTAGGTTGCCTGAACGAGCGTGCTCGGCACGTTGAATTCAAGGTATTTCTCACCCTCCTGCATCTTGGAGATAACCTTTTCCTCGTGGATTTTGCCCATTACGGCATCCCAAGGCTTAACGCAGGGGTTGGTGGAAATATTGTCGATATGCTTGGGGTATTCGTAGCCGTACCATACGCCGCAGATATAATAGGGGGTATAGCCGATGAACCATCTGTCGAAATAGTCACCCGCAGAACCCGTCTTACCGGCAACGTCGATATCGTAATTCTTGTCAAATTCGATAGCCGCCGCAGTACCGCCGGTTCTCGGAACGGTCTCCATGAGCATAGTCATAAGCGACGCGGTCTCCTCGCTGATAGCAACCGTTCCCTCGTAACCGTTCTCGAGGATAACATTTCCGCTCGAATCGGTGACCTTGAGATAGGAATTCGGATTGCTGTGGATTCCGCTGTTTACGAACATTGAGTAAGCCGCGGTGATCTCACGAACGGTAACACCGTAGTTGAGCTGACCGAGAGCGAGAGATGCAAGTCCGATATCGGTATAAGCGGTTCCGTCAGAAAACTCGCCGTACTCAATCATACTCTTCATATTGAGAGTGTTGTAGCAGAAATCGAAGGATTTTTTCAGTCCAACCTCCTCAAGCATCTTTACCGCGGTAGTGTTGGTAGATACCTTGAGGGCGTAAAGAATATTTACATAGCCCTTATAGTTATTGTAAGAGTTTTTCGGCCACGCCTTATTGTCGATAAAGCTATGGGGAGTATCCTCAAGCACTCTCGACCAGGTCAGTATTCCCATCTCAAAAGCAGGGGAATAAACCGCAAGAGGCTTGATCGCAGAACCGGGAGGACGCTTGGTCTGGGTGGCAAAGTTCTGAATTCGGTTCGCCTTCTTCTCTCCTCTTGCGCCGACGACGCCGAGGACGTCGCCCGTATAAGGATCGATAACGATCGCGGAGCTCTGCGCCTTTATACCCGAGCCGTCCTCGGGGAAAAGAGAATCGTCAAGATATGCTGTCTCAAGTATTTTCTGAATATCGGGATCGACGAGGGTATAAATATCAAGACCTCCGTTATACACGAGCATTGCCGCCATCTTTTGTGAATAGTCGTATTCTGCCATAAGATCGCGGATCACGTCCTCGATGACCATATCGGTATACCATGAGTTAACTCCGCTGAGGTCGGTATTCTCGTCCTCCTTCTCCTGACTTCCGGGAAGATTGAGAACGAGCTCCTTGCCGTAAGCCTCTTCAAACTCACGGTAGGTGATAAGTCCCTGATCGTACATTTCGTAAAGAACGATATTTCGTCTTTCGGCGTTATATTCGGGATAGATAGCGGGATTGAAGCGCGAGGGGTTCTTGGTGATGCAGGCAATCGCGGCGCACTCGATGAGAGTAAGCTCGGAGACGTCCTTCGAGAAATAATTGTAAGCCGCCGCCTGAACGCCGTTCGAGCCGTTACCGAAGTTTACGATATTGAGATAGAGCTCAATGATCTCTTCCTTATCCATCTTCGTTTCAAGGTCGAGCGCCCAGAAGATCTCCTGGATCTTACGCTGAATGGAATATTCATCGTTGCCCGTCACGTTCTTGATAAGCTGCTGGGTGATCGACGAGCCGCCGTAGCCGTCTCCGCTTCCCGTGAAGAAGGTAAGACCCGCGCCCGCAGTACGTCTCCAGTCAACGCCGCTGTGCGTCATAAAGCGCTTATCCTCGATCGCAATGACCGCATTTATCATGTTGTCGGGAATTTTGTCGATCGGAACGAATGTCTGGTCGACCTCGCCCTGAAGCTGATGGTCGGCAGCCGAATCCATCGGAACGACCTCTCCGATTCTGTTTGCGCGGTCTGTGAAATCGTAACGGTATATATGCGTCGTCGTAGTGCTTGAGACGTCGATGCGGAACTGATCCGCATTGATCTCGGTTTCAACGTAATTGTTGATATAAACCGAAAACGCACAAACGACGATTATACCCGTCAGCGCGATTATCAGGAGAAGCGTTATAAGCACGCTTGCAAATATCTGAAAGAATTTGCCAACGCCCCGAAGACCGACGATACCCGCCGTCTTCAGCTCTTCTCCCCAATTGATTTTTTTACTTGCCATATATTTTCTCCGTTTTCGTACGATAGGTTACTTATACCATATTATCATACATTTTTGAATATTTTATGAACCGCGGTCAATAATATCTTTAGATTAACCGAAAATATTTCGAAATTTCAGCGAAAGGATGCAAAAATGAACAGTCAAAAGCTAATGGTAGCCTTCATAGCCGTTTCGATAGCCGCACTGATCGTATCCTCGTTTGCCGTTTTTGCGGTAGCGCGGACGTACAGCGCGTCGCTCGCGCGGGATACCGGCGAGGCTCTCGCCGAAGTAATCACACCGCCCGAAATATCGGCGTCCGTGCCCGCGGAAAGTACCCCTCCCGAGGTCACCTCACCGCCCTCTACCGAATCCGAAACCGCAGAGACCTCCGAGGCTCCCGAAACGCCCGCAGAGGTCGTTGAAACCGAAAAAACGGTGGAGGAAATGACTGCCGAGCAAACCGAAGCCGCCGTCTTTACGCTCACGCTTTCGGACGGAAGACTCGTTATTCTCTCCCCGGATGGCGAGGCGGTTTACGAGCGTATCATCGACCCGTCGAGCCTTCATCCAAAGGATCGCGATGCGCTTTCGTCGGGAATGGATTTTTCCGATCTTGCCGAGTCAATGAGCGCAGTTTACGATCTTATTTCGTAAATATTATTTGATAACGACCGAATCGTCGCCCGCAAGACGGCGAAGCTCTGCGATCTGAACGTCACCGAGGATCATTCCGTGCGGATGGTCCTCGTATTTTTTCGTGTCGGTAAAATAGAAGCTGACGCGCGTAAATCCCTCGAAAATCTCAACGATATTCTCGCACTTTTTGTATATCTCCGACCCTCTCGACGGAACGCGGATATAGACCACCGACGGCGGCTTTTTCTGCTCCGCGCGCTGAACGGGCGCGGACTTCTGCTCCGCATTCCGAACGGGTACGGAGACCTGCTTTTGCGGCTCGTGCTTGCGACGCTTAAAATCGTCGTCTGTCAGAAGCATCGCGGCGGTGTTGACGAGCACCTTAGCCCGCTCTCCGTCGCGTCGCGATACCGTTCCCGTAACGCAAACGGCGTTATCGGCTTCGATATGTCTGCGATAGGCTTCGTACTGCTTTGAGAACACGACGAGCTCAAGCGAGCCTGTTTTATCCTCAAGCGTGGCAAAAGCCATAGAATCACCCTTGCGAGTATTTTTCTGAGTAACCGAGGAAATTATACCGCAGAGACAGACCTTTGCTCCGTCGGACAGAGTCTCGGCTTCGTCTTCTTCCTCCTCTTTTCCGGCAACGTCAACTATACTTTGAGGTGAAAGCGATTTGATATGAAGACCGTAGCCGTCGAGCAAGTGACCCGAGAAGAAGAGTCCCGCGACCTCGCGCTCCATATAAAGAAGCTCGCGTGTCGGCAATTCGGGAATTTCGGGATAAACGATGCTCTCCCCGCCACCCGCTTCGCTGTCGGGCATCGAAAACATATCCATCTGCCCCGCGATATTACCGCGGTTCTTTCTCGCGATCGCGCCAAGCGACTCGTCGAGCACGGCGAGCAGGCGCGAACGGAAAGTGCCGAGCGAATCGAACGCTCCCGCCTTGATAAGCGATTCTATCATACGGCGGTTGAGGATTTCCTCCGACATTCTGTCAAGGAAATCAGAAAAAGATGAGAATGGTCTGTCGGTGCGCTCGGTGATTATTCGGTCAACAAACTGCCGTCCGACGTTTTTAAGCGCAAGCAGACCGAAGGTTATATCCTTCCCGCTTACGTGAAAATCGAGCATACTGCGGTTGACGTCGGGCGGAAGCACGCGGATGCCCGCGCGGTTTGCCTCGGCGATATATTCCGCGATCTTATCGGCGTTTCCGAGAACAGAGGTCAGAAGCGCGGAGAAATACTCGCGCGGATAATGTGCCTTGAGGTACGCGGTTCTGAACGAAAGCATCGCGTAAGCCGCGGCGTGGCTCTTGTTGAAGGCATAGGAAGCAAAGCTCGACATATCCTCGAAGAGCCGCTCGGCAACCTCACGCTCAATGCCGCGCTCGGCGGCACCGCCGATGAAATTATCCCTCTCCGCCGCAAGCGCAGAGGCTTTTTTCTTTGACATCGCGCGGCGGACGATATCCGCCCTGCCGAACGAGAATCCCGCAACGGTGCGGAAGATATTCATAACCTGCTCCTGATAAACGATACAGCCGTAGGTCGAACGGAGTATCGGCTCAAGCAGGGGATGTGCGTATTCAACGCTATCCGGGGCGTTCTTACCCTCGATATACTTCGGAATCGACTCCATAGGTCCCGGACGGTAGAGCGCGATCGCCGCAAGGATATCGTCGATATTTTCGGGACAAAGGTTCTGGAGCATCGCTCTCATACCCGAGGATTCAAGCTGAAAAACTCCGCTTGTCTGTCCCGAAGAAATGAGTTCATAGGTCTTTTTATCGGAAAGATCAACCTTTTCGATCTCAAAATCGGGCTGATTTTCCTTTATCATCTTCACTGCGTCATCTATAATGGTCAGGTAACGCAGAGCGAGGAAGTCGAATTTAAGAAGTCCGAGCGAGGCGACGGTATCCATATCAAACTGAGTTATAACCGCACCGCCCGAAACCGCAAGAGGCAGATATTCATGGACGGGACGCTCGGTTATGACCACGCCCGCGGCGTGGATGGATACGTTCCTCGGCATACCCTCGAGCAGACGCGCGGTGTCGATAAGCTCGCGGATATCATCCGAGGAGTTATATTTTTCTTTAAGTGCGGGAACAACGAGAGCTTGATCTATCGTAACGTCAAGCTCGCGCGGGATCAGCTTTGCGATCTCGTCAACGTCGGCGTAGCTCATTCCGAGCGCGCGGCCGCAGTCGCGTATTGCAGCGCGCGCGGCGAGAGTACCGAAAGTAATAATCTGCGAAACGCGCTCACTGCCGTATTTTTCCTTGACGTAAGCCAAAACCTCGTCACGGCGGTTATAACAGAAGTCAATATCAATATCGGGCATACTGACTCGCTCGGGATTGAGGAATCGCTCGAACAGCAAATCAAAGCGAAGCGGGTCGATATCGGTGATACCCGTACCGAAGGCGACAAGGCTTCCGCATCCCGATCCTCTGCCGGGACCGACGGGTATCCCCTCGCCCTTGGCAAAGCCGACGTAGTCCGAAACGATCAGAAAATAATCGTCAAATCCCATCGAATGGATAACGTCAAGCTCGTAGTCGGCGCGCTCCATATAGTCGGCAAGAGTAAAGCCCTCCGCAGGAACTCTGCCCGCGAGCATCAGTCGCTCGATTCCCTCGTAGGTTCGCAGACGGAGCAGATCCGCCGCGTTTTCGCCCTCGCGAAGAGGGTAAGTGGGCAGGAGATAGCCCTCGTACTCAAGCTCAAGCTCGCACATCTCCGCGATCTTCACGGTGTTTTCAATCGCGCCCTCGAAGCCGCCGAAAAGACGCTCCATCTCCTGTGTTGATTTGTAGTAAAATTCTTCTGTTTCAAAGCCCGGTCTGCCGCCGTCCGCCATCGTCGTGTTGGTCTGGATGCACATCAGAACCGTTTGCGCGCGCGCATCGCTCTTGCGGATATAGTGGACGTCGTTGGTAGCTACAACGGGGATTCCGAGGTTCTTCGCGATATCGTAAAGCTCGGGAAGTATCTGACGCTCCTCGGCGATACCGTGGTTTTGAAGCTCGATATAAAAGCGGTCTCCGAAGATCTTTTGATAAGTCTTCGCGATATTCTCCGCCCTCTCGCGGTCGCCGGCGCAAAGCGCGGACGGTATCTCGCCCGAAAGGCAAGCGGAAAGCGCGATCAAGCCCTCAGAGTGATTGCGAAGCAATTCAAGGTCTACTCGCGGACGGGAATAAAAGCCCTCGGTGAAAGCCTTGGAAACCATAAAGGTCAGGTTTCTGTAACCTGTTTCATTCTCGCAAAGGAGAACGAGGTGATGCGAACCTCCCTCGCGCCCCGAAACTCTGTCAAAGCGCGAGCCGGGCGCAACGTAGACCTCGCATCCGATTATGGGCTTTACGCCCTTTTCCTTGCAGGTGCGGTAAAACTGCATCGTTCCGTACATCCCGCCGTGGTCGGTCATTGCAACGGCAGAATGCCCCGCCGCGATAACCGCCTCGGGGATATCCTTGATACGGCAAGCGCCATCAAGCAAGCTGTATTCGGTATGCAGATGCAAGTGAACGAAGTCACCCATTTTCGCACCTCCTTGTAATTTCTCTATTTAATATTAATAAAATCCGTTTTTTCGGTGGCTTTGCCGCCGAAAAAACACCTTTTAGACGAGCCGGGCGAGTCCGCGCGCCGAGGGGAGCTGTCAAAATCGCAGATTTTGGCAAGCGGCGATAAGCGCGTGTAACCCCGCCGGGCGGTTCTCGATTGTAAAACGCAGTTTTACAATCGACTTATTTATTCTTTATTATCTTTTCCCGCAATCGCGAGAAGCTTTTTTAGTCTGTGATTTAGTCCCGATTTAGTTATAGCGGGCGAGTGCTTCGCCGCAAGATCGGCAAGCGAAAGCTCGGGAAAATCCTCGCGGAGCGTTGCCGTTTCCTTGAGTTCATCGGGAAGTGCCGCAAAGAGTCCGCTTGCGCGTATTGCGGCAATAGCGTCGATTTGCATCTGCGAAGCAACGGCAACTCTGCCGATATTCCGCACCTCGCAGTTTGAATTGCGGTTGATCTGACCGCGAAGCTCGCGCATCAGCTTGCCCTGCATCAGCTCCATAACCGACGAAACCGCGCCCGCGATCGTGAGTATATCCTCAACGTCCTCGGATCGCTTGAAGATCAGCGAGGATATACCGTCCCTGTTCGAAACGGTCGGAGAATGACCAAGATCGATGAAGAAATTCGATATGTTTTCCGCGCGTGCGGGGTCGTTTATTCTTATCTCAAAGCGCGATTCGCGCTCGGGACTCGAAAAATTCGCCGAGGAAAGGAGGATGCCCGCGCAAAACGCCTCGCGGCAGCTCTTGCATTTGAAGATCGTAAGCTCGCCCTCCGATGAAAACTCGCGGAGTCTGTCGGCAAGCTTTTCGGACGTAAATCCTATCTCCGCCGAAACCCTTCCGTAGCTTTTGCCGATATTGACGGAAGCCTCTCTGCCGTAGGTCTCGCGCAGAAGACGCGGAACAAGCTCAGCCGCCGCGCTTCCCGAGAGCTTGGCGTAAATGCCTCCCTCACGCGAGCAATCGGCGTTTATCAGTATTCCGCAGAGCATCGCGCGGCGGCAACACTGCGGCGACGGCAGATTTTCCGCAAGCTCTTCTCTTACGCGTTCTGTAAAGCTCTTCATTCGCCCGTACCCGCTCTCCTGATCTCACATTCAAGCTCCACACCGTAGTTTTTGCGGATAACGCTCTGAATATGCCCAACGAGGTCAAGAACGTCGCGAGCGGTCGCACCGCCGACGTTGATAATAAATCCCGCGTGCTTTTCGGAAACCTGCGCACCGCCGATAGTGTAGCCTTTAAGTCCCGAATCCTCGATCATCTTGCCGACGAAAAGATCGGGTGCGGGACGCTTGAAAACGCTTCCCGCGCTCGGATATTCAAGTGGCTGTTTTGATATTCTTCTCTGCATAAGATCGCGCATAACGGCGTCGATCTCGTCCTTTTTACCCTCTTTGAGGGTAAAGGTTGCGGAAATGCAGATGTATTTTTTATTTTCCGACAGAATGCTGTGTCGGTAGGAAAGATCCATTTCGTCCTTGTTGAGAGTCAGAACTTCGCATTTTTCGGCATCGTAAAGAGTGCATGATTCAAGCACCTGAGCCACTTCTCCACCGTACGCGCCCGCGTTCATAACAACAGCACCGCCCACGCTTCCGGGGATTCCGTAAGCAAATTCAAGACCCGTCAACGACGCGTTTTTCGCCGTCACCGCAAGTGCCGTAAACGACGCGCCCGCGCCCGCGGTGATACGGTTTCCGTCAACCGTAACCGAATTCATCCGATCGGTAAAGATAACGCATCCGCGGTATCCGCAATCGTCGAAAAGAATATTCGAGCCGTTGCCGAGCACTATGTAGGGCATCTCACGGTCACCAAGATACGCCATAATATATTCAAGCTCCGAGGCGTTCTTCGGGAAGACGGCAAGGTCTGCCTTTCCGCCTATCTTAAAGCTCGTTTTCGAGGAAAGAAGGAGCGAGTTCTCGCATTCTATCCCCTCTTTTTCAAATTTACGCATAAGCGACAGCAATATAAGATCTCTGTCCATAATTACTCCAAAATCTCAAGTAGTTCACGGATATCACCGATAACGTATGTGATACCCATTCCTTCGGGAACCTCTTTGCCTGCGGGATTGAGCCAGCAGGTATCGATCCCGTACTCAACACCGCCCTTGATATCCGAGGTCAGCGAGTCGCCGATTATAAGCGCGCGCGACTTATCAAAATCGGGAATATCCGCCGCGACGGCATCAAAGAATCCACGCTTCGGCTTCGCAACGCCGATGGCGTCCGAAATGTAGCATTTTTCAAAATATTCCTTGATCGCACAGCCGCCGAATCGCGCGGTCTGCACCACCTCGATGCCGTTGGTGATGATATACATTTTATATTTTCCGTAAAGCGCACGGCAAACGTCCTCCGCGCCGTCAAGCAGCACGGACTGCTTTTTCAGATGTTCAACGTAAGCGTCGGCAAGCGCCGCGCCGTTATTATCAAAGCCGTAATGCTCGCAGAATTGCTCGAAGCGCAGAACCTTGAGGCGATCCTTCGTCACCTCTCCGCGTTCAAGCATCTTCCATAGATTATCGTTTATTTTGCTGTAAGTTTCGATAACCTCGTCGTCGGTCGGCAATCCCGCCGCTTCAAATGTCGCTGTGATCGCTCTCTTTTCACCAAGCTTGAAATCAAGCAGAGTATCGTCTGCATCAAAAAGCAGCCATTCATATTTCTTGGGCATTTTTCATACCTCCATACTTTCTCAAAATATATTATACAACAAATAAAAGGATTTTGCAACAGAAAAATGCAAAAATATCTGTATTGACATCTATATAAAAATAATGCTTGCATTTTTATCTCAAATGTGGTATAATGTACTATGTATATTAATATAATGTAAAAATATTGCTTAATTTAGGAAGGAGAGGTAAATAATGACTGTAATCGGCGTAACGGGTCCCAGCGGGGCGGGCAAATCGCATTTCTGTTCGTATCTTGAAGAGCTCGGATGTCTGCATCTTGACTGCGACAAAATTTACCACACACTCGTTGACTCTCCCTCCGAATGCACACGTGCGCTTGAAGCCGAATTCGGCGCATCGGTAATCAAGCCCGACGGAAGCCTTGACCGCATCGCGCTCGGTGCGATAGTTTTTGCTCCCGGTGCCGACCGTCTCCGCGCAAGGCTCAATGAAATCACCCACGCCTTCGTGCTTGCCGAAGTACGAAAGGCGATAAAAAACTCCGACCTCAACTGCGCCGTCATCGATGCTCCGCTTCTCTTCGAGGCGGGATTCGAGAAGGAATGCGACCTCACCGTCGCTCTCCTTGCCTCCCCCGAGCTCCGTCTTTCAAGGCTCACACAGCGCGACAATCGCACCGCCGAGGCTCTCCGCGCAAGAATGAACGCCGCGCCGCAGGATGAGTTTTATTCCTCGCGCGCGACCTACACCGTAATCAACGACGGCGACGCGGAAAAGCTCCGCGCCGAAGCCGAAAAAATCCTCCGAGAGACAAGCAAATGAGAAATAAATTCTTAAATTCGGTCATTATAATCCTGATACTTGCCTTCTCGGTCCTGTGCGGATTTGCCTATGACCACCTATACACGAAATATCAGATGCACGAATACCCGAGGCAGTATAACGACACCGTCGTTGCCTGCTACTACGAATACGCAGTTCCCGTTTCGGTAGTTTACGGCGCGATAAAGATCGAAAGCGACTACGATTCCGCGCTTATGTCCGACGAGGGCGAGATCGGCCTTATGCAGCTCACCCGCGCGGAATACGATATCCTTTCCGCCGAGATAGGCAATAAAAAGGACTCGGGATTACTCTTTGAGCCGCAGACGAACATAGAGATCGGCTCCTATAAAATCTCCAAGCTTTTTGAAAAATACCAGCATTGGCGTGCCGTTTACGCCGCGCTTTACGCGGGCGAGCGGACGGTTGACGGTTGGCTTGCGAACGAGGAAAATCTCGATGAAGAAGGAAATCTTCTGATAATTCCCGACCGCGACACCGAAAAATACGTTGAAAAATTTGAAAAAACGGTTGAAATATACCGCAATTTATATGAATCCGCAAACTAAATTTTGAATCATTTGAAAGGAAAATAAAACAATGAGCGAAATCAAAACTCCAGGGGAAGCCGCACGCGAGCTTCTTTACAAGAAAAAGAGCGTTTACGAGCGCCGCGACGAGGCTGCCATCGAGGCGGCTTACGAATATGCCAAGGGCTACGCAAAGTACCTTGACGATGCAAAGACCGAGCGCGAGGCTGTATGGGCATCCATCAAGCTCGCAGAGGCAGAGGGCTTCGTTCCCTACGCATTCGGCGACGAGATCGCAGTTGGCGGCAAATACTATTACAACAACAGAGGCAAGAACCTCTTCCTCTTCTCCGTCGGCGAGGAAGCTCTCACCGAGGGTATCCGCATCTCTGCGGCTCACATCGACTCCCCCCGCATCGACCTCAAGCAGGTTCCCCTCTACGAGGACAGCGGAATGGCATTTCTCAAGACTCACTACTACGGCGGTATCAGAAAGTACCAGTGGGTTGCCACTCCCCTCGCGCTTCACGGCGTAGTCATCAAGGCTGACGGCGAGAGCGTTTGGGTATCCATCGGCGAAGATCCCACCGATCCCGTTCTCTATATCAACGATCTTCTCCCCCACCTCGGACACAACGACGACCGCAAGCCCCTCGGCGAGGCGATTCCCGGCGAAAAGCTCAATCTTCTCGTCGGCAGCCGTCCTCTCGTAAACGAGGCTGACGGTATCAAGCTCAACGTTCTCCGCATCCTCAACGAGAAGTACGGCATCTGCGAGGGAGACTTCCTCTCGGCAGAGCTATCCGCAGTTCCCGTAGGCAACGCTCGCGACGTCGGACTTGACCGCTCTATGATCTGCGCTTACGGCCACGATGACCGCGTTTGCGCTTACCCCGCAATGACCGCTATGTTCGAGGCACTCAAGATGGGCACTCCCCACACCATGATGTGCATTCTTGCCGACAAGGAAGAGACCGGCAGCGACGGTAACTCCGGTATGCAGTGCGATCTCATCCTCGACCTCATCGACGCTATCGCAGCATCTCAGAACGCATCTCCCGCAGCAGTACGCGCGGCTTCCATCTGCCTCTCGGCTGACGTTTCCGCTGCATTCGACCCCAACTTCGGCGAGGCATTCGAGAAGCGCAACTCCTCCCTCCTCTCCTGCGGCGTAGTACTCACCAAGTACACCGGCTCCCGCGGTAAGGGCGGAACAAACGACGCGTCCGCAGAGTTCATCGGACGTCTCCGCGCTATGATGGCAAAGGACGACGTTGTATGGCAGGCAGGCGAGCTCGGTAAGGTTGACTTCGGCGGCGGCGGAACCGTTGCAAAGTTCATCTCCAAGCACAATATCGAGGTCGTTGACCTCGGCGTTCCCGTAATCGCTATGCACGCACCCTACGAGGTCATCTCGAAGGTCGACCTTTACGAGGCACACCGCGGCTTCTCGGCATTCAACCGCTATTAAGATATGCTCGAGCGACTCGCAAAACTGAACGAAAAATATTCCGAGATCTCGTCATCCCTCGAGGATCCCGCAATTATCTCGGATATTGAAACCTACACGAAAATACTCAAAGAATATAAAAATCTCACCCCCATAATCGAGGAATACCGCCGCTATCTTGCGGCGGTAGACTCCGAGAGCGAGGCAAGAATGATCCTCGACGACAGCTCCGCTTCCGAGCTTCACGAGCTTGCGCAAGAGGAGTTTACAGAAGCAAAGGCGACCATTGAGGACTCTGTCGCCAAGCTTAAAGTCCTTCTTCTCCCCCGCGACCCCAACGACGACAAGAACGTCATCGTCGAGATCCGCGCGGGCACGGGCGGCGACGAGGCGGCTCTCTTTGCCGCGGTGCTTTTCAGAATGTATTCGATGTACTGCGACAACTGCGGCTTCAAGATCTCGGTTGCAAACGCAAACGAGACCGACCGTGGCGGCTTTAAGGAGATCACCTTCTCGATCGAGGGCGACGGCGCATATTCGCGCTTCAAATTCGAATCGGGAGTTCACCGCGTTCAGCGCGTTCCCGAAACCGAATCTCAGGGACGAATCCACACCTCTGCGGCAACCGTTGCCGTTCTTCCCGAGGCAGATGCGGTAGAAATTGAAATTCTCCCCGCAGACCTTATTTTCGAATCCTGCAAATCAAGCGGCGCGGGCGGTCAGCATATCAACAAGACCGAGTCCGCCGTCCGTCTGACGCACAAGCCCACGGGCATCGTTATCGAATGCCAGCAGGAGCGCTCGCAGTTCCAGAACAAGGACAAGGCTCTTGCGATGCTCCGCGCCAAGCTTTACGACATCAAGCGCACCGAGCAGGAAAATGCCATTGCCGGCGCGCGCCGTTCGATGGTCGGAAGCGGCGACCGAAGCGAAAAAATACGAACCTACAACTACCCCCAGAACCGCGTGACCGATCACAGAATCGGTCTGACGCTCCACAGCCTTGACACCTACGTCAACGGCAATATCGGCGATATGATCGACGCTCTGATCGCCGCCGACACCGCGGAAAGACTCCGCGGAGAGAATCAATAAACAATTTAGGAAGTTCTTTATGAAAACGATACTGATCAAGGTAGACCCCGAAAATCCGAGCGCAGAAGCTCTCGCACCCGCCGCGGAAATACTTAAAAACGGCGGCACCGTCGTATTCCCTACCGAAACCGTCTACGGTCTCGGCGGCGACGCGACACACAGCGAAAGCGCGGAAAAGATATACGCCGCAAAAGGGCGTCCCTCGGATAACCCTCTCATCATTCATATTTCAAATCCCGATGAGGTCGAGCCTTACGCGGTAACGAGCAAGCTCTGGTACCGTCTGGCGCGTCATTTTATGCCGGGGCCCCTGACAGTTATCCTTCCGAAAAAGGACACCATTCCCTCTACGGTCACGGGCGGACTTGACAGCGTTGCTGTGCGCTGTCCCGCCCATCCCGTGGCACTCGAGCTTTTGAAGCTGACGGGACTTCCCGTTGCCGCCCCCTCGGCAAATATTTCGGGCAAGCCCTCCCCCACCTGCGCGGAGCACGTTATCGAAGACCTTGACGGACGAGTTGACTGCATCATCGACGGCGGCGAATGCACCTTCGGCGTTGAGTCCACCATCGTCAAGATCACGGGCGACGATTCGCTCGTTCTTCTCCGCCCCGGTGCGGTCACATACGACGCCCTTTGCTGCGTTTGCTCCGACGTTACCGTTTCGGATACGGTAATGAACAAACTAAAGGAAAACGAACGCCCTCTCTGCCCCGGCTCAAAATACCGCCACTACGCCCCCGATAAGCCCTTGACTCTCGTCGGCGGCTCGGACGAGGCACGCCTCTCCTTCTTCGCCGAAAGACAAAAGGAAGGCGCGGTAATCATTTGCTACGACGAGCAGGCAGAGCATCTCGGCGCGGAGCAGGTCATCACGATAGGCAAAAAGGATGACCTTGAAGCGCAGGGACACCGCCTCTTCGCGGCGCTCCGCGAATGCAATTCTCTCGAGGGTAAATGCGTTTTCGCAAATCTTCCCTCCACCGACGGCTTCGGTCTTGCGCTCTACAACCGCCTTATCCGCGCGGCGGCGCACACCGTCGTTTATCCCGATGAACTTTGAATATAAATCCATTAACATAAATTTGAGGTAACACATGGCAAGAAAGAAAAAAGCGGAGGTCGTTGAGGTTCTTCCACCCGCCCCCGCCACGGACCAGCCTATAACAGAAACAATAGAAAAAAACTATATGCCCTACGTTATGAGCGTTATCGTGTCGCGTGCGATCCCCGAGATCGACGGCTTCAAGCCCTCGCACAGAAAGCTGCTCTACACGATGTATAAAATGGGTCTGCTCTCGGGCGGCAGAATCAAGAGTGCAAACGTCGTCGGTCAGACGATGCGCCTCAACCCCCACGGCGACGCCGCGATCTACGACACTCTCGTCCGTCTGACCCGTGGCAACGCCGCGCTCCTCCACCCCTTCATCGACTCAAAGGGTGCGTTCGGTAAGCAGTACAGCTCAAATATGGCTCCCTCGGCATCGCGTTATACCGAGGTCCGTCTTGAAAAATTCGCAACCGAGCTCTTCGTCGGCATCGACAAGAACGCCGTCGATATGGTCGATAACTACGATAACACGACCAAAGAGCCCTCTCTCCTTCCCACGACCTTCCCGAACATCCTCGTAACGCCCAATATGGGTATCGCGGTAGGTATGGCGTCGAGAATCTGTTCCTTCAACCTTGAAGAGGTCTGTGACGCAACCATCGCACTTCTCCGCTCGCCCAAGCTGACGGTTGACGAGCTTCTCGAGATCATGCCCGCGCCCGACTTCCCCGGAGGCGGCGAGATCATCTACGACCGCGAAACGATGAAGAAGGTATACGAGACCGGAGAAGGCCCCGTCAAGATCCGTGCGAAATACCGCTTCGACAAGGATGCAAACTGCATCGACATCCTCGAGATCCCCTATTCCACCTCGATCGAGATCATTATGAAGAAGATCGCGGAAATGATGAAAAACAATCAGCTCCGCGACGTTGTCGACTTCCGCGACGAGATCGACATCTCGGGCTTCAAGCTCACGCTCGATCTCCGCAAGGGCGCGGATCCCGACGCGATCATGCTCAAGCTCTTCAAGACCACCGCGCTTGAGGACAATTTTTCCTGTAACTTCAACGTAATTATCAACTCGACCCCGATGACCCTCGGCGTGCTCCCCCTTCTCCGCGAGTGGATCACCTTCCGTAAGGCTTGCCTTTCCCGCGAGCTGACCTTTGAGCTTGAAAAGAAAAAGGATAAGCTCCATCTCCTTCTCGGTCTCGGAAAGATCCTTCTCGATATCGACAAGGCGATCAAGATCATCCGCAACACGCAAAAGGAATCCGAGGTCATCAAGAATCTCTGCGCGGGCTTCTCGATCGACGAGCGTCAGGCAGAATATATCGCCGAGATCAAGCTCCGTTATCTCAACCGCGAATATCTCATTAACCGCATAAACGAGATCGACTCCCTCCGCAAGGAGATCGAGGAGTTGGAGGCAACTCTTGCGGACGAGATCAAGCTCAAGCGTCTTATCGCAAAGCAGCTTGGCGAGGTCAAGAAAAAATACGCCCAGCCCCGCCGTTCCACCATCACAAGTGCGGAAAGCATCGAGATATACCGTCCCGAGGAGCACGTGGAAAACTACCCCGCCCACTTCTTCCTGACCGCCGACGGCTACTTCAAGAAGATCACCGAAAAGTCCTTGCGCGGCAATGATGAACAGCGATTCAAGGAAGGCGACCGACTTATCGCCGAATTCGACGGCGAGAATATCACCGAGCTTGCCATCTTCACGGACAAGGCACAGCTCTACCGCTTCAAGGCTTCCGACATCGCTCCCTGCAAGGCGAGCGAAATGGGCGAATTCCTCCCCGCGAAGCTGAAATTCGACGACGGCGAAAAGCCGCTTTACATCCGTCTCGATAAGGATTGGGACGATAAGCGTAATATGGTCTTCGTCTTTGAAAACGGCAAGGGCGTCAAGGTTCCCCTCTCGGCTTACGCCGTCAAGGGCACACGCCGCAAGATGACGGGCGCGTATTTCGCGGGCTCTCCCATCGTCGGCATCTTCGAGGAATACAAGGATCCCTTCGAGCTTCTCATAGTAACGAGCGCGGACCGCGCAATCGTTCTCTCGACAAATCTCATTCCGCTCAAGACGACACGTACCGCAGCGGGCTCACAGCTCCTTCTTTTGAAGAAGGATGCCAAAGTCTCGCTCGTACTGCGTGACTTCACCGATAAATTCGAATCAACCAAGGGATATAAGAAGACAAAGATACCCGCAACGCCCGTGCTGCTCGTGGAAAAGGACATCACCAAGATGCAGCTCACGATCGACGTCTGATAACCAAGGAAAAAATAAATGAAGTTGAAAAAAGAATTAAAAAGAGGCGCAGTGCTCGCTCTCGCAATAATCCTCGCCGCAATTTCCTCCCTCGGAGTATACGCCGCAGTAAGCTACGACAGCTCAAAGGACCCCGTCGTGGCTTATTCGGGTATGGTGGCTTACGTTGAAAGCGTGCTCTCCGATATACGAAACTCGATCGCATTGATCGAGGCTCGGCTTGCATCAGTCGAAATAAACGGCGGTGGCGGCTCGGGCTCGGGCGCAAGCTCCGCGCAGGTCGCAGAGCTGATGAAAAAGCTCGATGAGCTCTCCGACACGGTCGCTGAGCTGCAAAAGGAAAACAGCTCGCTCAAGACTGATCTCAAAAACGCAAAGAACGAATTTCGTTCCCTCTACGACGAGCTCAGCGCAAGCTTCAACGAGCTTCAGTCTTCGATATCCTCGCTCTCGACAGATATCAAGAGCCTGCAAAGCCAGATAACCTCGCAGAAAAAGGATCTGACCACACTCTCGAACAATTTCAAGCAGATAGCTGATATTTCAACCCAACTCAATACACTCAAGCACAAGGTCGATGCTCTGACCTCGGCGGGCGG
The DNA here is from genome assembly GCA_045636385.1 of Eubacteriales bacterium. Lineage (GTDB taxonomy): Bacteria > Bacillota > Clostridia > Oscillospirales > CAG-272 > CAG-390. Next base: position 14,934 of record JAZTXK010000007.1, on the reverse strand, counting down.
CGACATCACCGTTCTCAAGGAACAGGTGGCGCACCTTGAAGGTCAGCTTGATTCCGTGCTTGCGGAGCTTGGCAAGGTCTACGAGGCGGTATACGTGCCCTACGGCGCAACCGTTATCGCAACAGACGAGACCGACACCGTAATGCTCATCCTCCGCACGGGCTCTGCGGTTGCCGTTTCGCCCTACGTTGAGGTCGGCACCATTCAAGGTCTCAATAACCTTACGCTCGGAACCGATATCTGCAACGGTGAAAACGTCCCGCCCTATCACAGCATTATGATCCCCCGCGGCGGAAGCGACGGCAGAGGCGTAACGGTCACATCGCTCGACGGAGCGTATTTCTTGCTTGGAGGTGACTACACTATTGTCAATCCGTAAGAAAAAAACACTCACTCTGCGTCTGACGGCATTTTTCCTCGCCTCGCTCATAACAGTCGCCACGCTCGGCACGGCGATCCTGTTCAAAATAGAAACCTCCGCAGCACCGCTTGACAGCTATGCGTTCAATACCGAAAAGACCGCGGACGATTTCCGCCTCGCGGTCGGTATCAGATACGGCTCGAGCGCGTATCCCCTCCATTCGGTCACGTCGCCGAACGGCTTCGTCATCGGAGAGTCTGATATAAGCAAGACGGGTCACGGCTTCACACCGCTTTACGAGCTGTACGAAACCGACGTCTCCGCTGTGGTAGATGCGAATCTCAAAACGGGCTACGAATCCTGCGAGATCGCAACAAATGCGTCGGAAACCGATATCGGCGGCTATAACGTCGAGCTCACACTCTCCGCAGGCGACATCTGGAGCATACTCGACGATCTCCAAGGCTTGTTCATCGCGGACTACGAGCACGTTTTTCCCGCGTACTCAGACGGCAATAAGACCGTCCGTGTCGGTGCTTTCCCCGATTACGCGACAGCCTCCTCGGCGGCGGGCGCGATCGGCGCGATGCTTGACGATTTCGGCATTTCGGTCGTTTCCCCCAACTCAAGCGGCGTTACCTTCATCAACTCCGACTACGACACCATTCTTTTTGAGTATAACGGCGACGAGGACAGCTATATCGGCATGACGGCGCTTCAGAAGACTTATGCCGATTACTCCTACCTTTACTACTCGAGAACCTCATATCTCTACGACGGCGTTTTCTGCTTCAAGCGTTCGATAAACGACGGCGCGGAGGGACTCTCGATGATCAACCTAGTCAATATGCAGAGCTACGTCGAGGGCGTACTTCCCTACGAGATATCGAGCACTTGGCCCGCAGAATGTCTTAAGGCGTTCTCGATAATGGTCCGTTCCTTCGCAATGGCAAACCTCAACCGACACTATAATGCCTACGGCTTCGATATCTGCTCCTCATCCTGCTGTCAGGTTTATCAGGGCAGACGACTCGTCACCGACAGCGTTGTTGACGCAGTAACCGCAACCGCGGGCAAGATACTCGTTTACGGCGATGATATAGTAAACGCGGCGTATTCCTCCTCGCAGGGCGGATATTCCGTCGCATCGCAGTACGTATGGGTCGGCGCGCTCGGATATCTCGTCAATCAGCCGACACCGTGGGAGGATTACGGCGACGTCAAAAACGGCTTGTGGGAGCGAGAGATCAGCGAAAAGGATCTCGCGACCGCATTCAAGAACGCGGGCTACACATCTATAAAAGGAAGCAAGATCGTCAACATCAGCTACGAGACCGCCGATGACTCGCCCTATCTTTACAGCTTCACAGGCACCGACGAGCAAGGCAACTCCGCAACAGCAACCAAGACCTCCAAGGTCAAATCCCTCTTCGGCTCAAAGGTCAGCTCCGCTAACTTCAAGATAGCCAAGGGCGAGCTTACCTATACATACACCGACGTTCTATCCAACCGCATCGTCAACCTTGGCGGCAACTACGAGGGTGAGGTAACGATACTCACGTCGGACGGCTTGGTCAAGAAGGACGTATCCGTGCTGAATTTCTTCACCGACCTCGGCAAAGCTCTGAATGACATATCGGGAGCATTATTTGTGAACACCCGCGAGGGCACGGCGATCCTCACGTCATCCGACATCGACATCCCCGTATCCACCCAGCCCGATGAAAACGGCATTTACACCGTCGTTTCAAGCTTTGGTGACTTTCTTGTCGTATCCGAGGTTCAGGATATAACGAAGACGGTCCGCGCATCCGACCCCTCGTCCTACGTAATCGTCGGAATGGGCCCGGGCCACGGCGTCGGCGCAAGCCAGTACGGCACCCTCCACCTCGCCAAGGCGGGCGCGACATACGACCAGATCGTCCGCGCGTACTATATAGGTACCGAGATAGTCAATATCAAGGACTTCTTCGGATAAATGCAGAATGCAGAGTGCAGAATGCAGAGTGAAGGAAAATTTCCGAGCCCACGGGCTCGGAAATTTTTGATTTTATTAAAAAAGAAGCAAGCGGAAAAGTTTTTGAAGATTCTTAAGGAACTTTTTTCAAAAAGTTCCTTAAGTCGCGCTCCGCAGAGCGCGAAATACTCTCCGTGCTTCAAAACGGCGCCGCCCTCGGCGACGTTTTGGAAGGAGTAAAATCTCCCTGCGGGGAGATTTTTGCTTCTTCATCCCTGATCGAATATTGAATAATGAAACCGCTTCGCTGATGAATAATGAATAATCAAAATAGAGCCGAAATTCTACATATAGCAATCCGCCCCTCGGCGCGAACGCACCGAGGGGCGGGGGTTATAGTTTACTGCGGAAACATATCGCGATTTTCCTCTTTAAATTTCAAAAATTCTTCGTGACGCTTTGCCAAAAGTGCTATATCTTCATCATTCAACACGCCTTCCGCATAAGCCTGCTCCAAACGGTACATCTTCTTTTTTGCATACACAAAGGTATTTGCATTTAAAGTATAACCGGAAATTTCAACGATCGGATTTCCCATTTGATATGAAATGATCGAAAATACTATACAACCATTAATAGTGCCGTAATAGGGCGAAGTCCAGTCATAGTTCCGGATCACTCGTAAATGATCTAAATCTTCAAGATAATCCTCTCCATATTTTTGTTCCAAATCCTCAATAGTTGTATTCAGATACAAACAGAGAAACGCTCTGTTTACTTCTTCTACTTTTTTATTATGTATCGGTTCAAGATCCGGGGAAAACTGAAGATACGGTACTTTTTTGGGTACGGTAACGCTCTCACTGAACATATCGTAATTCTCTTCCCTGAACTTCAAATATTCCTCGTGACGTTTTGCTATAGCAGCAATATCGTCATCACTTAAGAAACCGTTTTCATAAGCTTCGTCAAGATAACACACTTTATCATTAACATAAGCGTAGACATGCCTGTCAAATTGATATCCCGCAACATCTACCATCCACCACCCGCATTCAATACCGTCACCGGGTAACGAATATCTCGCAAAAATTATGCAATCACCGAATGTTCCGTAGTATGGCGAGCGAAAATCGTAATTACGAATAACTTTCCAAAAGGTATTATATTTCTCTTCCGGGTTTTCACCAAGTCGAGTCCACAATTCATCTTTGGTTATGCCTTCATAATGAATAATATATGCTTCGTTAATTGCATCAATCTTTCTCTGCGAAAGCGGTTCAAGATCGGGGGAAAACTGCAAATACGGCACTTCTCCCGTCAAACTTCCCGCAAGCGAACCAATATTCTGCGCCAAGAAGCTGAACACCGGCGCAACCATAGCAAGCAGGAGCAAGCAGGCAACGAGGGCGAGGTACTGTTTCCAATACTTTTTGAGCGAGCCGCGGACCGTCTGCACCGGCGGCTCATTTGAGTGCGGTTTGATCTTCATCTTATAACGCGCCGCGCTTGCGATGTATTCATCGTCGATATATTCGAGCGCATCGAGCAGGCGTCTTTTTCTGAACTCTTCATTCATACTATTATTCCCTCCTTTGCCAGCTCCTCGCGGAGCTTTTTCTTCATTCTTGACAAAAGCGATTTGACGAGGCTTTCGGACAGCCCCATACTCGCGCTGATCTGCGGCACCGTGTCGCGGTACCAGAAGCGGAGCACGAAGACGTCGCGGTCGCGGTGCGGCTGCTTTGCGAGAAAGGCGTTGATGATCTCGCCGATGCGCTTCGCTTCGTATTCATCGGCAACGGTATTTTCGCTCGGTATCAGCTCGAGCAGATCGTCCCCCGCCGCGTTGTAATTCGCGCACCGCTTCCAGGTATTGTTCGCCCGCGAGCGTTTGAGGGCGATATTTTTCACAAGCTTCGCGATAAACGCGCAGAGATTCGTCGGACGCTCGGGCGGAATACTGTTCCAGAGGCTCAGAAGCGCATCGTTGACGCACTCCTCGCGATCCTCCTTGAGCGCAAGAATGTTTTCAGCGATCGAAAAGCAAAGTCCTCTGTACTTCGCCTCCGCCGCGTGCAAACCGCGCTCGTCGTTTTCATAAATCAGTTCTACAATTTTATCGTCTTTCAAGATCATTGCCTCCTTTCACTCTTTAAGTACCCCAAAATATCCCAATCGTCGCGCGGGATTTTCAGTTTTGTAGGGTTGCACAAAAACAGGACGGTGGTTTTGTATAAAATAACGGTTCGGTTTTATTTTACCATAAAGATATCGCAATGTCAACCGATTTTCGGGCATCGTACGTAAATTTTGATATAATTCCAACTAATCCGCATAGCATAGATCACAAAAAACGAAGCCCTCCCGCTTGCGGGAGGGTTTGGGTGGGCATAGAGCGCCGCGCGAAATAATTCAGCCGAAACAAAACCAAGTGCGAAATATAATTAAAAAGGAAAATTTCCGCCGAAGCGGAAATTCACCTTACCTCTGCCCTCTGCCCTCTAACCTCTTACCTAAAAAAAGCGGGGCAATGCCCCGCTTTTTATTAATAGCTTCCTTCAGTGTCGCCGTCAACAGCGTCCGCCGTCTTCGCCTTTGAGGAAGCGATCTTTTCCTTGAGAAGATCGTAATAAAGAACCTCGTCAATGGGAAGCTCAACTTCCTTATTAAGCCAATCCGAGAGGTGCATAGCGTTCGAGAGCATAAGTCCGTTGATGCCCTCACGTCCGTCTGCTATGAGCTTGCCACCATTGAGAATAGCATCGGCAAATGCGTTGAGAACACCGACGTGCTGGGTGTTCTTGCCCTCGAGCTCGGGGATCTCCTCGATCACCTCGGGCTTGCCGAATACCTTCTGCGTCGTCTTCGAATACTCGGGCTCCCAGGGATCAAGACGGTAAAGAGTGAGCGAGGTCTTGTCGCAAACGAGAGTACCACCGTCGCAAACGATCTCAAAGCGGTTGGTGCCGGGGCAGTCGCCCGTAGTGGTAATAAACGTGCCGGTCGCACCGTTTTCATACTCGCACCAGACGCTTACGTCGTCCTCGACCTCGATATTATGCCACTTGCCGTACTTCATCTTCGCGTGAACCTTGACGGGAAGACCGCAGATCCACTGCCAGAGGTCGAGCTGGTGGGGGCACTGATTAAGGAGAACACCTCCGCCCTCGCCGCTCCAGGTAGCGCGCCAGTCGCCCGAATCATAGTAATACTGCGAACGGTACCAATCGGTGATGAGCCAGTTAGTTCTTCTGATCTGTCCGAGCTCGCCCGACGCGATAATATCGTGCATCTTGCGATAAACGGGGTTGGTTCTCTGATTGAACATCATACCGAAGTAAAGCTCGGGATGCTTGTCGGCTTCCGCGATCATATCGCGAACCTGCAGAGTGTAAACTCCCGCGGGCTTCTCACACATAACGTGAAGACCGTGCTTGAACGCCTCAATTGCGAAATAGGGATGATAGTAGTGAGGAACAGCAATGAGGATAGCATCAACAAGTCCCGATGCGATCAGCTCGTCACCCTCGTTGAAGATCACGGGAGCATCAGCCTCATAGCTCTCAACCTTTACCTTGGGGAAGTTTTCAACGACCCACTCGCGGCGCGCCTCACGGCGATCTGCAACGGCGGTGATAACGATCTCGGGGCACTTGCCTCCAACTACGTTCTTGAAGTGTGTCGAGCCGATGTTACCGACTCCGATAATACCTAATCTAAGCTTGCTCATTCCAGTCCGATTCCTTTCAGATAATCATAGCTCTTCTTCATGCATACGAAGGGATCCTCGTCGTAGCAACGGTCCTGCTCAACGAAAACGTACTTTGTTCCGCCCGCCTCGGCTGCCTTTGCAGCGGCGATGTGGTTGATGTTGCCCGAACCGACGGGTGCCATGCGTACCGCATTGTCCATCGGATCGTATACCATATCCTTGAAGTGGATGGTGTCGATTCTGCCCGCGAGCTTTGTCAGCCACTGCGCGGGGTCTCCGCCGCCCGCCTGAACCCAATAGGTGTCAACGGTGAAGCCGTACGCGGGAGTATCAAAGCGGTCTGCCATATCCTCAAGGAGAACCTTGCCGTTAGGAAGCTTTACGAACTCCATATTGTGGTTGTGATACATAAATTTCAAGCCCGCCGCCGCGATCTTTTCAACAGCGGGAGCGATCTCCTTGCAATACTGATCGTACACCTCAATACTGCAGTTTTCCTTCTTGAAATTGGGCATAGAGCCGAGTCCGACGTAGCCCGCGCCGTAGGTGATATGCTCCTCGATAACCTTGTCGGTCTCCTCGACGATACGCTTGTACGCGGTATGTGTGAGGGGAGCAACGAGTCCGCAATCCTTGAGCAGATCGCGCATCCAAGCAGCATCAAATTCACAAACGCCCGAGAGCTGGATCGCCTTGTAGCCCATTTCGGCAACGCGGCGGATGGTGTTTTCAAGATCCTCTGTGGTCTTACAGAAATCTCTGAGTGTATAAAGCTGTGCACCTGCAATCATTTTGGATTCCTCCGTTATATCTTTTCGATAAGTTTTTTGAGTGTATTGACCGCGTAGTCAAAAGCCTCGCGGTTATTAGCAAAGGACGAGCCTACATGTGCGGTGTCTCCGCCCTCAAGCGCGGCAAGTCCGACAAAGGATTTGAGATGCGGCTCAAGAGTGAGCACCTCGATACCCGATGCCGCAAATCTCGGCAGAAGCTCGGGAAGATGTCCGATTCCGTCACCGGGAGGAACGACCTTGCCGTCCGCCTTCGCGTCCTTGATATGCGCGTACTTCATAAAGGGCTTGAGAAGCTCCCAAGCGACGAGCGTGTCCTCATCGCACTGAACAAAATTCGCGGGATCGAAAACGCCCTTGAATGCGGGCAGAGCCGTGTGGAGCTTATAGCAACGCTCGGCAATGTCACCGTAGATTCCCTTCTCATTCTCGTGGCAAAGATCGACGCCCGAGCCCTTCGCCGCGCTGATCATATCGTCAAGTCGGCGGCAGATCTCGTCGAAGCAAGCGGCGGACGAGTCGGTCTTATAAAAGCTGAACATTCTGATGTTCTCCGCGCCGCAGATGTTTGCGGTCTCGAGAACTCTCTTAAAGCGGTCGAGCTCATCCTGCGCGGGCGACGTAATATCCACCTTGCCGATAGGAGAACCGATCGACCAGACGGTGATGCCCTCCGAGTCAAGACGCTTTTTCAGCTCTTTTGCCTCGTCGGCAGTGAGGTCGGCAACGTTCTTGCCGTCGATACCGCGAAGCTCGATGAGCTTCATTGAATTTCCTTGCAATGCCGCGATCTGACCCGATATCATCTTATCGGCTTCGTCGGCAAATGCGCAAAGTTTAAATTTTTCCATTATGCACCTCATAAAAGGTTTTATTTGATGTAATTATACCACACATTAAATGCAAATTCAAGTATAATTCAAAAATGAAAAAAGTTTTTGCTAAAATTTGCTCAAATACTTGAAAATTTTATTAAAATGTAGTATTATTATATAAGTAAAACTATCCATTTTGAAAGGCAACTCCAATGAAATTCAAAACCGAACTGCATCTCCACTCCGCGCCGGTTTCAGCTTGCGCGAAGTCTTATCCCGAGGAGATCGTGCAGGCATACGTCGAGCACGGCTACCACACCGTCGTGCTGACCAACCACTTCTCTCGCTTCACCTTCAAAAACAAACGCATGGGCGACCTCTCCGATCTTCCTTGGGAGGAAAAGGTCGATTACTATATGAAGGGCTACCACGAGCTCAAGGAAGCTGCAGAAGGCAAGCTCAACGTCCTCTTCGGATGTGAGCTTCGCTCGAATATAGACGAAAACGACTATCTCATCTACGGTCTTGACGAGGCATTCCTCCGCCGTATGACCGATTTTTACGATATGCCGACCAAGGACGTTTCGGCTGCTATCCGCGAGGCGGGATTCCTCTTCTTGCAGGCTCACCCCTTCCGCGATGCTATGCAGATGGTCAATCCCTCGCTCCTTGACGGCATCGAAATCTTCAACGGCAACCCCTCGCAGGACAGCCGCAACGATATCGCCCGCATCTGGGCAGAGCGCTTCGGTCTTATCGGCACCTCGGGCAGCGACTACCACCGCACCGTGGAGGGTGCTTTCGCCGGCGGAATTCTGACAGACGAGCCCATCACATCGAACGAACAGCTTCTCGAAATTCTCCGTTCCGGCAATTTCGAGATGATCAAGGATAACGACAAACCGCAATAAGGAGATTTATCAATGGAACTTCTCTTCCTCGGCACGGGCGCGGCTGACTGGTCGCCCAAGCATAAGGGCGGCAAGCTCTACCGCCGTCTTTCCTCGGCACTCGTAAACGACGATCTCTTGATCGATCCGGGACCCTGCATCTACGATCTTGCAGAGGAAATCGGCAATCCCGATCTTTTTAAGAATGTCAAAAACGTCATACTCACCCACTCACATTCGGATCACTTTAACGCGCAGACGCTTCTGCGCATCACGCGTGAATCGAACCACCGCGTTTGCTTCTGGGCGCAGAAGGCGGCTTACGAAAAGCTCCTTGCTGGCGCAAAGAAGGGCGATGACCTTCCCTTCTACCACCCGATGGATCCCTACAAAGCCGAAAAGGTGGGGGATTACGAAGTCATCCCCTGTTTTGCTAACCACGGTGATCTGCCCGAGGGCGAGATCCCGCTCAACTATATCGTAAAGGACGGCGAGAGAAGCTTCTTTTACGGCACCGACAGCGGATGGCTGATCTATCCGACCTATCAGATGATCAAAAAGGTCAAGCCAAACGCGCTCATTTTCGAGTGCACCACGGGCTACGCCCCCGGCGACGAGCGCATCTTCGGACACACCAATATCGCTATGATCGGAATTATGATGGAATCGATCGTCGCGCAAAAGGCTACCGCCGACGATTGCAAATACTATGCAACTCACATGGCGCGCACCCTCCACAGCTCACACGAGGACACCGCCGAGCGTCTCGCTCCCTTTGGAGTCGTACCCGCTTACGACGGCATGAAAATCGATATTTAATTTCAAGGAGTACATATTATGATCAAAGTAACAATCTGGAACGAATTCAGACACGAAAAGACCAACGAGACCTGTAAGGCAATCTATCCTAACGGTCTGCACGCCACTATCGGCGAATTTCTTTCTAAGAATGATGACATCGAAGTAACTCTTGCCGCGCTCGACGATCCCGATCAGGGTCTGCCTGATGAGGTGCTCAACAACACTGACGTTCTCATTTGGTGGGGACATATGGCACACGGCGAGGTAAATGACGCACTCGTAACCAAGATCCAGCGCCGCGTTTATATGGGCAAGATGGGCTTCATCGCGCTCCACTCCGCGCATCACTCCAAGCCCTTCCGCGCTATCATCGGTACAATGGGCAACCTTACCTGGGGACGCGAGCAGAGAGAGATCATGTGGAATATGCTCCCCACTCACCCCATCGCCGCAGGCATTCCCGACAAGTTCTTCATCGAATCCGAGGAGCTTTACGCCGAGCCCTTCTTCGTTCCCCAGCCCACCGAGCTCATCTTCGGCGGTTGGTATGAGGACGGCTACATCTTCCGTTCGGGTATGACCTATCTCCGCGACGCGGGCAAGATCTTCTACTTCCAGCCCGGTCACGAGACCTGCCCCTCCTTCCATAACCCCTACGTTCAGCGCATCATCACCAACGCCGTTTACTGGGCAGCGCCCATCACCCCCGGCTACGAATACAAGGATCATTGCCCCCACCACGTCGACGACTACGAAGAGCGCGTAGCCGCAGGCAAGGCAAAGAGCAACGTAACCCCCAGCGTATTCTGTCAGCTTGGATTTGAGAAATAATTAAATTACGCCGAGCCTTGCCCTATGAGGCAGGCTCGGCAGTCTTTTTTGTATCGTTATGAAAGAAATCCTATCAGTAGAAAATATGCGCAAGAGCGACGCTCACACTATTGCGACCGAAGTGCCAAGCCTTGAGCTTATGTACCGCGCTGGAAAGGCTGTTGCCGACTCGGTAGAATGGCGCGCGCCCGTCGGCATCCTCTGCGGTATCGGCAACAACGCGGGCGACGGCTACGTCATCGCGCTTGAACTCAAAAATAGAAATATCGACTGCACTCTTCTCCTCCTCGAAGAACGCTTTTCGCCCGACGGAAAACACTATTTCGACAAATGTGTCAAGCAAAGCATTCCTTACGAAATCTGCACGGAAGACACCGATCTCTCGCGCTTCTCCACCCTCGTTGACTGCATTTTCGGCACGGGCTTCAAGGGCGAGGCTCGCGGTCTTGCGAAGACTGTCATTGAAAAATATAACGCATCATCGGCTTACAAAATATCCGTCGACATCAACAGCGGTATGAACGGCGATACGGGTATGGGCGAAACCATTGCGCTCTCCGATCTCACCTGCTCGATCGGCTCGTTCAAGCCGGGTCACTTTCTGAACAAGGCGAAGGACGTGATCAAAGATAAAGTCAACCTCGACATCGGCATCAAACCGATAGAGGAACCCTATTATCTCTACGAGCCGAGTGCCGATTCCTTCCCGCCGCGCAAAAACTTCTCGAACAAATCGACCTACGGCTACGTCGCCCTCATTGGAGGCTCAAAGAAATACAGCGGAGCGATCCGCCTTGCCGCTATGGCAAACGCCTCAATGCGCGCGGGAGCGGGTGTGGCTATGCTCGCCGTACCCGATTCGATATCGCCATATATCATCCCGAACATCCTCGAAGCAACTATCTATCCCCTCTCGGCCGAGGGCGGCGAGATAGTTTTCAATGAAGCCGAGATCTCCGCGCTTTCGTCAAGAGTAAAAACCATCGCCTTCGGAATGGGCATCGGTCTGTCGGATGAAACCGAAAAAACGCTTTCCTACCTTATTAATAACTATAAGGGCAGACTCATCATCGACGCGGACGGTCTTACCGCCCTCTCGCGTCTCGGTTCGGATATCCTCAAAACCGCATCCTGCGAGATCATTCTTACGCCACACAATATGGAATTCTCGCGCATCAGCGGACTTTCAATAAGCGAAATCCTCTCCGCGCCTATCGACCACGCCAAGGCTTTTGCCAAGGAATACGGATGTATCCTTCTTCTAAAAGGTCCATCAACAATCATCACCGACGGAGAAACGGTCTACTTCACCGACCGCGGCTGCGCGGGTATGGCAACCGCAGGAAGCGGAGACGTCCTCTCGGGCATACTTGCCGCGACAGCCGCGTATATCCCCTCACCTCTCGAAGCCACCACCCTCGCCGCCTATATCAACGGCGCGGCAGGTGAGCTTGCCGAGTCGAAAACCAATCCCATCAGTATGACCGCATCGGATACCGTCGCGGCTATTGCGGATGTCATTTCAACTATTATTCAATAAAAAGTGCCGCGCCGTTCACTTTGAACGGCGCGGTTGAATTATTTCATACTGTCGTGCATTTCTTCTTTGGTATGATATGCATTTTCCGGCAAAATAAGCTCTGTAAGCGGAAGAGGTGTGATCTCTCCTGTTTCAAAATCAATAAAGCACTGTCTTCCGTCGAACTCGGGAATGATCTGATACTCATTTTCGGGATCTGCGATGGTAACGATCGTGTATGCATAGTTATCGGTCACACCTACAAATCTGACGATTGAGTTATCAAGCTCATAAACCATCTCCATATTGCTTCCATCGTAATCGCAGCGCCAAATCTGTGATTTTCCGCCGTAACGCACCGATTGAATCGAACCGTAGGTTTTATTATACAGCTCGTCTATCTCGTCGTATGGAATTTCCTTATGCTCTGCCCGAAATTCACCATATGCTTTTAACGCATCCAAATACGCATCATCCGACGTGCATACGAAGAAATACAGACCTCTTTCTGTCAGGGTAGTGTTTTTATTGGCGGTAAACTTAAATTCCTTGATCGGGACATCTTTGGTTTCATTTGTTTTCAAATTATAGTATTGGAATCCGTTCTCGATATATCCGAATGCAAGTGTTCCCACTTTATGTGTCGGAAAATACTCCAGACTGTCACTCTTCTGCATATTCGAACCGTCAAGGTCGCAAGTATAAAGCTCATCGTTGACACGCAGCATAAATCGCTTATTCGTCATACGTGCGACGGTCGCCCCCGCAGGGATCTCGAAGAGCTGTTTGACCTTATTTTTATCGAGATCGTATTCGTAAAGAAAGCTTTTCGTTTCGGGTTCATAATCCGACAAAGGCTTGTTTCCGTTGGGGTTGAATTTGGTTTTTGAATAATCAAGCTCGTGCTTTACGAGATAAAATTTTCCATCATAGACCGACATATATGACTCGTAATCATTCATAACGCCATCTTCAAAGCTCTCCTTATAGAGCTGTACCGTCTTTCCCGTTTTAATATTATATCCGTGAACCTGACGTAAGACGGTTCCGTATACCTTATCTTCTTCTTTTTTGGTATAATGCTGCAGAATTATCCAGTCATCCGCTACCATCATAAAATGCATCTTAAGTCCCTCAATCTCCATCAAAGGACATCCTGATCCGGGACCGTGGGTACATACGGGATCAAGGCAGGGACTCGTTATCTGCCCTGTCGCGGCGTTCATCTTGACTATACGGTTACAAAACCGATTACCCGTAGAGACATGCTTATGCCCCTGTTCATCCACGGTTTCCGATTTGACAAAGTACTCCTGACTTTCAACAAAGTACCACGCCCCCTCGTAGGTATAACCGTCCTCGTCATAAAACTTGCCTTGGGTATATAATCTTCCGTCGGTAAAATATTCGTCTTCAAGGTCGACTTCAACGTTTTCATCAACGGGCGGCTTTTCAATATCAACGTATATTGAACGGCACGAGCACATAAGTACAGCAGTCGCCATAGCTAACATGATAAAAGTCAACAGTTTTTTCATATCATATTCCTCCGGACTTTGGTAATTTCATTATAGCATAATATGTCAAGAATGTCAATATCGTTGCAATCCGGGCATTTAATTTTGTGAATATTTAACATATATATGTCGTTTTTTTGTGAAAGATTACATATCGTGAGTTGATTTTTTAATAACAAAAAAGTTGCGCGTGCAACTATTGACTGTAGTACCAAAATATGATATAATATCAATATAATAAAACCCCCACGGAGGACGATATGAGCAACGAAAAAAGACAACCGAACGTTCTGTTTATAATGGCTGACCAGTTCCGCGGCGACTGGATGAGCTGTGTCGGAGGTCCTGCAAATACCCCCAACCTTGATGCTATCGCAAAAGAGGGCGTAGTGTTTACGCAGTGCTCCACCTGCGCGCCCCTCTGCGTTCCCGCAAGAATCGGACTTTTCACGGGCAAATACGCCCACACAACGGGTGCTTGGGATAATCAGAAATTCATTCTCTCCCCCGACGCCAATATATGGTCGAAGCAGCTCCGCGACCTTGGATATGACACCTCCCTCTTTGGAAAGACTCACATCCACGGCGGCAGCGGCAACATAATCGGCCGCGAGCCGATGCTCAACCTTTACGGCTTCGACACCGTTGATGAAATCACCGGACCGCACGCCTCCTGCAAATCAAGAACTCACATGACGGAGCGCTGGGCAGAGCTCGGTCTACTTGAGGCGTTCAAGGAAGACATCGACAGACGCGGAAAAACTCCCTTTGCAGAGCCCTCTCCGCTTCCGCTCGAAGAATACTACGACGTTTACGTCGGCAACTGTGGCGTTAACTACTTAAAGAATTATGATGGCGATAAGCCTTGGTTCTGCCACGTCAGCTTCGGCGGCCCTCACGAGCCATGGGACGTTCCCGAGCCCTATGCTTCCATGTATAAAGAGGAGGAAATGCCCGCACCCCGTCCCGTAATGAAGGATGCCAATCCCGACAGACCGAAGGGCGAGACCGACTTCCGTATGCACAAGAAAAACGTTCATTGCACGCCCGATAAAGCCCCCGAGATCCGCGCCAACTACAGCGGAAACTGCACCCTCATCGACGAAATGATCGGTAAGATCGTCGACGTTATCAAGGCGCGCGGCGAATGGGATAACACCGTCGTTCTCTTCACCTCCGACCACGGCGAAATGAACGGAGATCAGGAATTCGTCAACAAGCGCACCTTCCTCGACGGCGCGCTCAACATCCCCCTCGTCATCCGCACGCCCGAAACTATCGGCAAGGGCGGCATTCAGACCGATGCCCTCGTCAGCCTCATCGACGTCGGCCCCACACTCATCGAGCTTTGCGGCGGCGCGATCGACTATCCGCAATGCGGCAGATCCCTCTGCGGAGTCCTCGACGGAGTCGAAGAAAAGCCGCGCGACTACGTCATCAGCGAGCTTTCGGGCGAAATAATGTATATGGACGAGGATTGGAAGGTGCTCGTCAATAACAAGGGCGAGATCTATATGCTCTTCGATCGCAAGAACGATCGCGAGGAGCAGTTCAATCTTGCCGCCTCCGAAGGTGCGCGAGAGATCGAAAATATGCTCCGCGCTAAGATAATGAAGGCGGTCGCGGAAAATATCATCATCCCGTCAACGACCGTACAAACTGCAAAGGCGATCACAAAATAAACTCTATATGAAAAGGATCGGATTTTTGTTAAAACAAAAAAACCCCGCCTTTTTT
>JAZTXK010000006.1:0-29121 GCA_045636385.1 Eubacteriales bacterium | reverse complement strand
CCTCTTCCATATACGCGGCAACGCGGGGCTTGATAATTCCGTAATAGTGGTCGCTAAGCTCCTGACGCTTTGGGGGCTTTGCGCCGAAAAGGGTGCGTCCCGTGTAGATCAGGTCGCATCTCTTCTCGAACATAGCGCGGTCGATGAGGAAGTATTCCTGCTCGGGACCGACACAAGCCTTCGTCGAGGTGACGTCCTCGTTGCCGAAGAGTTTGAGCACTCGCATCGTCTGGCGGTTGAGAGCTTCCATTGAGCGCAGAAGGGGCGTCTTTTTATCGAGCGCCTCACCGCCGTAGGAGCAGAACGCCGTGGGGATGCAGAGCGTTTTTTCCTTGATAAAAGCATAAGAAGTGGGATCCCACGCAGTATATCCGCGCGCCTCAAAGGTGGCGCGAAGGCCGCCCGAGGGGAAGGATGACGCGTCGGACTCGCCCGAAACGAGCTCCTTGCCCGAAAATTCGAGCAGAACGCCGCCGTCGGAGGTCGGGTTGATAAAGGCATCGTGCTTTTCGGCAGTAACGCCCGTCATCGGCTGGAACCAATGCGTGAAATGTGTTGCACCGCGCTCGACTGCCCAGTCCTTCATCGACTCGGCAACGATATTCGCAAGGCTGATATCGAGCGAACGTCCGTCCTCGATCGTCTTGCGCATACGCTCGTATGCCTCAATCGGAAGCCGCGCCTTCATCTCGCGGTCGTCAAATACCATACATCCAAAATACTCGGGTATCTTCATGATAGTTCTCCTATCGCAGATTTTTTCTCATTATATTAGTATATCTTTTTTTATATGAAAAGTCAAGTGGATTTTATGAATTTTGCAATCGCGATCAAAAAAATACGCCCCGCCGAGGCGGGGCGTGTGATATTTTATTTGCGTCCCATAGGCTTCAGCGTCTTGGGATCGACTGCGGCGCAGAGGAGGAAGAGGACCACTGCGGCGATCGCGGCGTTGCCGAGCATATAGCTTCCGTTATAGACGAGCGAGTATACCCACACGTTCATTCCCTCGGGTGCGTAGCTCTCCCAGAGAACGACGCCGGAGAGGAATGAGCAAACGAAGCGCAGAGCGGATGCGCCTATCGCACCGACTATGTAGCCGACGAGACGTGCGGAGGGCTTGCCGGACTTCTCGAAGGGAGCGGCAAAAACGGATGCAAGTCCAAGTGAGGTAAATGCAAGGACGTAGTCAAGGAGCACGCAAAGCACGATCGACAGGAATGTATTTGCGGGCGGTACGTAGAATCCGAGGAGCATCTGCACGCAGGAGTAAACAAATCCTGCGGAAAGTCCCCATTTCCATCCGCGGCGGTAGGAAAGGTAGATTATCGGTATTGCGCCGAGGCTTATCGAGCCGCCGTACGCCCAGGGAGAGGGCAGGAACTGGCAGAGCAGTTCAAGTCCGACGGCAAGCGCCGCCATCATTGCTGTCTCGACGAGTGCGAGAACGTTTTGTCTTGTGTTTTTGGTTTTCATTTTCTTTTTTCCTTTCGGAGATATTTATTAATCACCGATCTTCTCGGACTTTTTCGAAAAAGTGATCAGTTTTCCCGAAAAACGAAAGAGCCGCACATTCCTGCAGTGAATGTGCGGCACCCCCGAAAAAATTCGGTAGATTTTAAACTTCCTTCGCCGGTATTACCCGTATCAGGTTCAAAGGGTTTGACCAGATGGTCATCTCAGCCGCACGGCACCCCCGTATCGGATATTCAGTTTTCTTGGTGAAGTTGGTTTTGTTTCGCCCGTGGCAAAAAATTAATAATAATAGTTTGCTTTAACGGTACTTAATTTAATCTTTTTCAGTTCTTCTTCGTTGATCTTAACGTCCGCAGAGAAATTCTCGAGGCTTTCTGCGATGTATTCAAGGAAGAGAGGATCCTTGAGGTATTCCTCGAAGGTTACGTAGTTGCCGATCTCGGAGTCGTAGAAGGTGAAGAAGTCAGCGTTTATGCTCTTATCGTACGCGCCTTCCTCGAGAGGGAGCTTTTCGATGATGTGGAGGTTATTCTCGGTCTCAACGAGTCTGATCTCGCCAATCTTCATTTCCTGAAGGGCGTTGTAGATCTTCTCGAGCGCCGCGTCGGTTCCCATTGCGGAATCGCGGCTCATATAGATAGCGGCATACTGATCGTCGGTGGGGTTTTCGTCGTAAGCGTTATGGACGCTCGGGAAGCTCTCGCCGGCGTTGACCTTGGAAAGCGCCTCGGCTGCGCGCTCGCGCGCCTCCTGAGTTTCGGTGGAGGTCATATCGCGGTATTTGGTATAACCGTCGCTGCCGGTGATGACGTTGCCGTTTTCATCGGTCTCGGGGCATTCGTTGATAAAGATGCATATCTGGCGCATACATACGTAATTTTGCTGATAGTACTCTTCCTTATCGATCTTCGTTACACCGAGCGTACCGCCCGCGCCAAAGAGATATTCCTGAAGATAATCGACCTTTGCGTCGATCAGGTAAAGCTCGCGCAGGAGCTTCATATTGATTCCGTAATTGCCGAGGAGCGCGTTGAACTCCGCCTTTGAGCCCGATGCGTAGCCCTCAAGAAGCTCGTCGATGTACTCGTCGATCTCTGTCTCGGTCTCCTTCGGGAGCGAAAGCCCGAACTGATCGAAGAGGTAGAGCGCGCAGAGGTAGGTCTCCGCATTTTCGTAGATGAAGCTCGACATTACCTCGTCGAAGGTCTCGCCCGTTGCTTCGTCAGAAACGATGGGCCAAAACTGATCAACGCTGTCGAGATCGTACTGAGAGCAGATCGCGTCGCCGTAGTAATATTCAAACTGCGCCTTATAGCGTGAGAGCCAGAACTCGATCATATTGCCCGTGATCTCGGTTCCTCCGAGCTCCATAACGGGAGTTCCGAAGCCCGAACAGCCGACAAACGAGAGCAAAAGCATCAAGAGTGCAAGCGCAAGTGCAGTAATCTTTTTAATTATCTTCATAATTATGCAATCCTTTTTGGGTTTTCTAATATTATACACTATTTTTGTGACTTTGTCTATCCCTTATTTCCCGATAATTTGAGATATTTTTTAAATATTTCGCAAAGAATTGCAAGGGCATCGTCATTCGGGCGCAGGGAGAGCGTCAGATAGGGCTCGTCAGCCATAACGAAGCGCAATCTCACACCCGGCATATCCGAGATCTCCTGCCAGACGTCGAGATCGAAATCCTTCGGACGGATGCGCACCTCTCTGCCCTCCTGCGTCAGCGAAATGATCTTGCATCTCTCGGCATAAGAGCGCAAGAGCGACACGTCGAGCAGGAAAAGGACGGGCTCGGGCGGCTCGCCGTAACGGTCGGAAAGCTCCTCGTAAAGGTCCTCGGTGTCGCTCTCCTTGCGGACGTGCGCGATCTTTTTATAAAGCGACATTCTCTGCGACGCGCTCTCGACGTAGCTTTCGGGGATATAGGCGTTGATATTGAGGTTGACAGTCGTATCGACCCTTTCCTCTACCTTCTCGCCCCTCTCCTCGAGGACCGCTTCGTTGAGAAGCTTGATATAGAGATCGTATCCGATTGCGTCGAGGTGGCCGTGCTGCTCCGCGCCGAGGACGTTGCCCGCGCCGCGTATCTCAAGGTCGCGCAGAGCGATCTGGAAGCCCGCGCCGAATTCGGTATACTCGCGGATAGCTTCAAGACGCTTTTCCGCGATCTCGGTCAGCGCGCGTCCGCGCGGGAATGTGAAATACGCATACGCGCGTCTCGGCGAGCGTCCGACTCGTCCGCGAAGCTGATGAAGCTGGGAAAGTCCCATTCTGTGCGCGTTTTCAACGATAAGAGTATTCGCATTCGGAACGTCAACGCCCGTCTCGATGATGGTCGTCGAAACGAGAACGTCAATCTCGCCCGTTATCATATCGCGCCAGATATCCTCAAGCTGATCTTTATCCATCTTGCCGTGCGCGACAACGATATTCGCCTCGGGGAACGCCTTGCGGAGGCGGTCGGCGGTATAACTGATGGTTTCGACGAAATTATAAAGGTAGAAGACCTGACCTCCGCGCGAAAGCTCGCGGCGGATGGCGTCGTTGATGATGAGATCGTCATGCTCAAGAACGTAGCTCTGAACAGGCTGACGGTCGCCCGGTGCTTCATCGAGAAGCGAAATATCGCGGATTCCCGACATTGCCATATTCAGCGTTCGCGGAATAGGCGTTGCCGAGAGTGAAAGAACGTCCACGTTGCCCGTTCTCTGCTTGATCTTTTCCTTCTGCGCCACGCCGAAGCGTTGCTCCTCGTCAACGACTAAAAGTCCGAGATCCTTGAATTTTACGTTCTGCGAAAGCAGACTGTGAGTGCCGATAATGAGGTCGATATCGCCCTTTTCAAGGTCGTCGATTATCTTTCTCTGCTCCTTCGGCTTGCGGAAGCGCGAGAGCATTTCGATATTGACGGGGAAGGCTCTCATTCGGCTCTGCGCCGACTGATAATGCTGAAGCGCGAGAATGGTGGTCGGAACGAGCAGAGCGACCTGCTTGCCCGAGAGGATCGCCTTATAGATCGCGCGGAATGCAACCTCCGTTTTACCGTAACCTACGTCGCCGCAAAGCAGACGGTCCATCGGAACTGCCTTTTGCATATCCGCCTTGATATCCTCGGTCGCGTCGAGCTGTGCGTCTGTTTCGTCAAATTCAAAAGCGGCTTCGAAATCGCGCTGAAAATCGTCGTCGGGGTAGAAAGCAAAGCCCGGACGGCGCTGACGCTCGGCGTAGAGCTTGATAAGCTCCTTCGCGATATCGCGGAGAGTCGATTTTGCGCGCGCCTTGGTCTTGCCCCACTCGGCGCTGCCAAACTTGGAGAGACGGAGAGTGCCGTCATCCGAATGCGCACCGATGTATTTTGAAACCTTATCGAGCTTTTCGACGGGCATAAAGAGCTTGTCGCTGCCCGCGTATTGAATCGTGATATAATCGCGCGTTACACCGTCGACGGTCATTGTGGTCAGACCCATATACTGACCGATACCGTGCGCCTCGTGAACGACGTAGTCGCCCGTCGAGAGGTCGGCGTAGGAAAGTATCTGCTGTGCCGCGCCGTCCTTCTTCGACTTCGCCGCGCGTTTTTTCTTCTCCGCGCGACTACCCTCACTTATTGCAAGCGAAATGATCGCGCATCGCGGAGAGGGCAATTCAAAGGGTGCGGTCGGCGCGCCCGCGATAACGAAAGCCTCGCCGCGCGGGAGCTTACCGAGCTCGGGGATCTCGTTTTCGTTTATAAAATACGCCTTGATGCCCCACGCTTCGGAGAGCATTCCCGCGTAATTCTTTGCCTTATGCTCGTCGCCCGCCATAAGGATCATACGGTAGCCGCCCTTTGAAAGCCCCTCAAGCTCCTCGCGGAGAAGCTCGTCGTTGTCGGCGGTGGCAAGCGCGTGCTTTGAACGGAATCCGAAAAGACCGCCGAGCGCCTTGCCCGAAAGTCCCTGAACGAGGGAATCGACCATTACCGTTGTGTGCGAAGCGGTAAAGGCGTTCCATTTTTCAAGCGGCGCGGAAAATTCGGCGTATTTCGCCTCAAGGCTACCCGATTCCACGATCGACTTGACCTGCTCCTCCGCGTGCCAGACCGCGCTCTTGAAGGCATCCTCCGCAGAAGCCGCCGATCGCATAAGGCAGAGCGACATCGGTGAAAAATAATCGAGCAGAGTCGTTTTTTCGGGATAGATCAGGGAAACGTATTTATCAAGGAATCTGACCTCCGTGCCCGAGCTGATGGCAAGCTCGATCGCACTTGCCTCGCTCTCGAGGCTCTCGGAGAGACGAACGTCCTTTGACTTTTTGCGCAAAGCCAAGATCGACTTCTTTATCGCGTGAAGATCCTCGGTCTCCGCAACGATCTCTCGGGCAGGCGGGATCAGGACGCTCTGCGCATTTTCGGTCACACGCTGGGTTGCGACGTCGTAGTAGCCCATACGGTCGATCTCATCGCCGAAGAATTCGATTCGAACGGCGCGATCAATGCCCGCAAAGGTGAAGCAGATATCAACGATACCGCCTCTTTGCGCAAACTGTCCCGCTCCCTCGGCAAGCGAGGAGCGGACGTATCCCGCAGAGCAAAGCCGACCGACGAGCTCGGCGGGCGCGATCTCGCTGTCGAGCGAGATATTTATCAGATTTTCCGCGAGAACCCCCTGCGGAATCGTATAGGAAAGCGCCGCCTCTGGGGTCGTGGTCACGACGTCAAGCTCGCCGCGACGAAGCGCGACAAGCAGAGAAAGCCTCGCTTGCTCAAACTCACGCGAGGCGGAAATATTATACATATTGAGGTCGCGGTTCGGGTAGTACGCCGTCCGCAGAGAGAATTCTGCGAGCGTATTTCTCATTCTCCGCGCCGTTTTTTCGTCGGGGCAAAGGACGAGAACGGGTCTGCCGCCCTTCAGATCGTCGCAAAGTGCGGCGCAGAGCGCGTCTCCCGCGCCCTCGCAGAGTCCCGAAACGACAACGGGCTTCGGACGCGCCCTTCTCTGCAGGTCGATCGCATCGAGAAGCTGCTTATACTCGGCGTCGCTTCTGATCGCCGAGAGAATAAGTCCCGAGCTTTTATTTGACTTGATTTCCATTTATTCTCCAAGATCGTGCTTTGCGTTGCAAAGTCTTATCGCCTCATCGCGCTTTGAGCCGATATAAAGCTCAACGCACTCTGCGGCAATTCCGAAAAGCTTATCAAGCTGCTTCATTTCATTCTCGTTAAAGCGCGAGAGCACCCAATCGGCAAGCTCCATATCGGGATGCGGCTTTTTGCCGACACCGATGCGCAGACGGGGGAAATTATCAAATCCCATCAGCGTGATAATACTGCGAAGTCCCTTCTGACCGCCGTCCGAGCCGTTCTCGCGGAGGCGCATTCTGCCGACGTCGAGATTAATGTCGTCGGACAAAACAAGAATATGATCGGGCGCGATCTTATAGAACTGCGCCGCCTCGCGGACAGCCTCGCCCGAGAGGTTCATATAGGTCTGCGGAAGCATCAAAAGGACTCCCTTGCCCGCGATCTCGCACTCTGCCGTCAGAGCCTTGAAGCGAGAGCGATCAACGGTAAGGCTCTTTTTCTTCGCAAGAGCATCGATAGCCATAAATCCCGCGTTGTGGCGGGTGTTGACGTAGTCGCGCCCGGGGTTGCCGAGACCGACGATAAGCCACTCGACGGGTGCCTTTACCTTCGCCGTATTTTCCTTTGAGATCTTTGCAAAAAGATCGAATATATCTGCCATTTTTATCTCCTTTCGCTCCGCGATTGCAACGCAGAACGCCTCGCCGGGACACTCCCGCCGAGTTTTGATTATTTTCTTACTTATATTATACCCTATTTTCCCCCTGTTGTCAAGAATAGAATGACGAAAAACCGCAGACCCGGAAAGGTCTGCGGTTTTTTATAAATATCAGTTCTCTTTTCTCTTTGCAACAACTGCAACTCCGATAACGGAGAGAGCGGCAACGATAACGAAGATTACGGAGGAGTCACCTGTGGTAGGAGGTGCTGCGGGCTCGGTGGTCTCGGGTGCGGTAACTTCGGGCTCGGTTACTTCGGGCTCTGCCGACTCTACCTCGCCTGCCTCGTGTGCAAACTTGAGATAGAGCGTAGCATCAGCTAATGTCCAAGCATCGCCGAGAACGCTTACGAGTTCTTTCATTTCAGCAGCGGTCTTTTCGGTCGCGCCCGCACGGTTGCCGAGCGGTACGACGTCAGCTACGGAGGAGTTTACCGCGCTTCCTGCGAGATAGTAGTTATTTTCGAGGGTGGAGACGGTATTGCTCTCGATCGCGCCGAAGCGGTCCTTGTTGCTGTCATCCTTAGAGACGGTGAGCTGACCGAGGTTTACACAGTTTCTGATGGTAACAAGCTCGTAAGCTCTTGCGAGAATGCCGCCCGAAACGTGAGTTCCGTTTACTGCGCCCGCGTTGAGGCAGTTTTCGATAAGAATGCTGTATCTCGCATCGTCTGCGCCGTTATAGCTTACCTGACCGAGAACGCCGCCTACGATAGCGGAAGAACCGGTGATAGTGCCGTAGTTAGCGCACTCGGAAACGGTGCCCGCGCCCGAAAGACGTCCAATAACACCGCCGATGTAGCCGTTACCGGTCTTGCTGGTAACGCTGCCGTAGTTTACGCACTTGCTTACGTTAGCTACGACAAGATTTTCCTTCTTTGCGGTGGTGATGATCTCGCCGATAAGACCGCCGGAGTTACCGTCCTTCTTGTTGACAACGATATCAGCGTAGTTCACGCAGTTTTCAACGGTGATGTAAGCGGGAGCATCGGGAGTGCCGGGAGTTACAAAGGCAACGAAGCCCGCAACCGAGCTGTCGCCCTCAAAGTAGGAGGTGCCGATGGTAAGATTCTTGATGACAGCGGTAGCCTCGGTGGTAGCAAAAAAGCCAACCTTGGTAGTTCCGACGCAGTAGATACCCGAGATCGTATATCCGTTGCCGTCGAATGTTCCGCTGAAGGCGGGAACGGGAGTCCAGTTGTTTGCTGTGGGATCTTTTGCCCAGACGATGTCTGCGGTGAGCTTATAGGAAGCACCCGCTACTGCGTTTGCGGCAAAGTACGCGAGATCCGCGCCGTTTGCGATAAGATAGGGATCAGCCTCGGTGCCCGCGCCTGCGAGAGAAGCCGAAACGCTCGTGCCGTCATAAACCTCAGCTGCGGAAACAGAGAACGCTCCGAGGAGGGAAAGCGACATAACGAGAGCAAGAATGATTGAAAATGTCTTTTTCATTTTGTCACCTCATAATATTATCGGTTTTCCGATTGATGATATCATTATACAATAAAATCGAATTAATTTCAAGTGCTTTTCAACAAATATATA
Organism: Eubacteriales bacterium; assembly: GCA_045636385.1. Taxonomy (GTDB): domain Bacteria; phylum Bacillota; class Clostridia; order Oscillospirales; family CAG-272; genus CAG-390. The sequence goes on along the minus strand of JAZTXK010000006.1, from coordinate 20,308 downwards.
TATAAATATCATAGCGTTTTCGGTTGACTTGACAAAGCAAGTGTGATATAATTATATGTATATAAAATCAAGAATCTGCCGAGGTATAAATGAAAATCGTAATACTCGACTCGGGCACTCTCGGTGCCGATATCGACCTCTCGCCTATCCGCGCACTCGGCGAGGTCGTCGAATATAAATTCACCGCACCCGATGAGGTTGCCGAAAGACTTTCGGTCGCCGACGTAGCCGTGCTCAACAAGATAAAACTCAACCGCGACAATCTTTCGGACGCAAAAAATTTAAAGCTCATCTGCGTTGCCGCGACGGGTTACGACAATATTGATATCGCTTACTGCCGCGAAAACGGGATCTCCGTCTGCAACGTGCCGGGTTATTCGACCGACAGTGTCGCGCAGCTCTCGGTTTCTATGGCGCTCTCGCTCGTCACGCATCTTGACGAATTCCGCTCATTCGTTCACTCGGGCGAATATTCACGCTCGTCAAGCGCAAACCGCCTCGAACCCGTTTATCACGAGATCGCGGGGCAGACTTGGGGCATTGTCGGTGGCGGCGGTATCGGCTCTAAGGTCGCCGAGATCGCGCAGGCACTCGGATGCCGCGTGCTTCTCTGCCGCCGTCAGCCCGAAACGAGATACGAAGCCGCAGACATCGACCGCATCTGCCGCGAGTGCGACATAATTTCGCTCCACGTTCCGCTGAACGACGGTACGCGCGGAATGATCTCGCGCGAGCGCATCGCCGCGATGAAGGACGGTGTCGTCATCGTCAACACAGCCCGCGGTGCGGTTTGTGACGAGCAGGCGATCGCGGACGCAGTCATTTCGGGCAAGATCGGCGCGCTCGGATGCGACGTTTACTCAGCCGAGCCCTTCCGCGAGGATCACCCCTTCTCTACCATCCTCGACCGTCCGAACGTCTGCCTGACGCCCCATATGGCGTGGGGCTCATATGAAGCCCGCAACCGCTGTGTCCGCCGCATGGCTGAAAATATTACAGAGTTCTTTGCGGGGAATATTCACAATAGAATCTGCTGAAAATGACAATCAGAAAAATCACAATAGAAGACAAACCCCTCTACACCGAAATGGCGAAGGATTTTTATTCCTCGCCCGCGGTTCTTGAAAACATCCCAGAAGAAAATATATCGAATTCCTTCGACGCCTTCCTCGCCGGCACGCCCTACGGTGATGCGTTTATATTTGAAGAGGACGAAAGTATCCTCGGCTACGGCGTTCTTGCCTACACCCACTCGCAGGAGGCGGGCGGCAAGGTGGTCTGGATCGAGGAGATATACGTCAAGGAAGAATACAGAGGTCGCGGACTCGGGTCGCAATTTCTTGAATTCGTCAAGGAAAGCATCCCCGCGCGCCGCTACCGTCTTGAAACCGAGCCCGAAAACGAAAGAGCCGCCGCGCTCTACCGCCGCCACGGCTTCGAGCATTTTGAATACGTAAATTATAAATTGGACAGGTGATAAAAATGAATCTCAACATCAAATTTTCCGAGCAGCTCGGCAAAATCAAGCCGATGCACGCCGTCAACAACGCCCCCGTTCGCCCAATGAAAACTCAGTGCCGCGGCAATTTTGACACCTTTAAGGCACTCAAAATTCCTTATGCGCGTACACACGACGCATCCCTCTCCGAGATCTACGGCGCACAGCACGTAATGGACGTCCATTGCATTTTCGCCGATTTCTCGCGCGATCCCGACGATCCCACCGCTTACGATTTCCGCAACACCGACCAATACGTCACCACCTGCTTTGACGCGGATTGCGAAATTTATTACCGCCTCGGCACCTCGATCGAACATCTCCCCGGCAAATACGGCTCGGTCAAGCCCAAGGATCCCCTCAAATGGGCAAAGATCTGCGAGCATATCATTATGCACTACACCGAGGGCTGGGCAAACGGCTTCCATTACCCCATCAAATATTGGGAGATCTGGAACGAGGCTGACCTTGACGTCAACGTCGTAAATGACAACGAAAAGAGATGCTGGAGCGGCACGCCCGAGGAATTCTACGAATTCTTCAAGATCGCCTTCCTCTACCTGCGCAAGAGATTCCCCGAGATCAAGCTCGGCGGTCCCGCGCTTGCAAACAATCTGCCTTGGGCGCGCGCCTTCCTTGAAAAGATGGTCGAGGGCGAGCGCGCCGAGCTCGACTTCTTCTCCTGGCACATCTACACGATCCACGCAGAAAAGATGCTCGACCGCGCAAAGAAGGTTGCAGAGCTCCTTGAGGAATTCGGCTACGGTCACATCGAAAAGCACCTCAACGAGTGGAACTACATCGAAAACTGGACGACACAGTTCATCGACAGCGTCCGCGTTATCAAGGGTCTCAAGGGCGCGGCTTACGATTTCGCATTTATGGTCGAGGGTCAGAACTCGCCCTACATTGATATGATGATGTACTACGACGCGCGCCCCGACAAGGAATACAACGGTCTTTGGGACAGCCACTTTATGCTCCCCCTCAAGAGCTACTACGCATTCGACTTCTTCTCTACTCTATATCAGCTCGGCACTCAGGCAAAGCTTGAATGCGAGGACGGCGACATCTACGCTCTCGCGGCAACCGACGGCGAGAACGGCGCGGCTGTGATCTCCTATTACACCAACGATCCCGACGCTGTGGAAAAGACCTTCACCGTGACCCTCGACCGCGCGGGCGATTACGAGATTTTCGCAATCGACGAAGAGCGGGACGGCGAGAAGATCACGGCATTCTCGGGCACCGCAATTGAAATTACTATGAAACCCAACACACTTATTAAAATCGGAGGAAAAATATAATGATTCAGATAGGTACATACGTCCACGGCGGCGGAAATATTGAGGAAAAGATCATCGCTATCAAGGAGGCGGGCTTTGATTTCGTTGCCATCGGCATGGGCGCGCTTTCGGACGGCACACTTGAATATCAGGTCGAGCTCTGCAAAAAATACGGTCTCGAGATCGACAATATCCACCTCACCGGCGGAAAGACCACCGAGATCTGGTTTGAGGACGAGCTCGGAGACAAGGTCTGCGCGCGCTACTGCCGCGAGATCAAGATGGCGGCTGCCGCAGGCATCAAAAAGGGCGTTGCGCACATCACCTGGGGTCACAAGGATCCCGGCGGCGTCAGCGAATGCGGTATCGCTCGTCTGACCAAAATGGCGGACACCGCTCTCGAGAACGGCTTCCTTCTCTGCCTCGAAAACTCGATCTTCATCGAACACCTTTACGCGACTATGGAAAAGCTCAAGGATCATCCCGCGGTCCGCTTCACCTACGACAGCGGCCACCGCAACGCATTCGCGCGCGATTTCGACATCCTCGGCTCGTTCGGACACAGACTTGCCGTGCTTCACATCAACGACAACGACGCCGCGCACGACCTACACCTTATGCCCTTCGACGGCAATAACGATTGGGAACGCGATGCCCGCGACCTCGCAAAGACCGAGTACGCACGCACCCGCCTCTGCGCCGAGACCTCCTACGGCTCGGAAAAGAAGCTTGCGGATATGACGGATGAGGAGATCACCGCAATGGTAAATAACCTCCCGATCGCAAAGCAGCCCGAATACTTCACCATCAGCGACGGTATTATGAGATCCTACGCTTCGCTTTGCTACAAGGATTATATGGTCAGACTCTACAGCACCCTCAAGAGACTTGCCGATATGATCGAGGCGAATATTTAACACGATAAATTAACAAAAGCTTTGGAAGATCTTTAAGAAACTTTTCTCGAAAAGTTTCTTAAACGGAGCACGAGGCAGAGCCTCGTACTAATGCGAAAGCTAAAGCTTTCGCTTCCGCCTCATCAACGAACATTCCGAGGCATAAAAACACGGCAGAACCGAACGGTTCTGCCGTGTTTTTTACATATTATATAAATCTGTTAAACCACATCGCGATCTCGGTTCTCATAACGTCGTTGATCTTATGTCCGACGCCGTCCATAAGGTGGAACTCGATGTAGCTGCCCGAGCGGCGGACAGATTCTACAAATTCCGTGACCATAACGGGATCGACCGTGGTGTCCGCAGTTCCCTGCCATACCTTGATCGGGCAGGGCGGGATGACTACTCGCTTGCCGTCCGCGCCTACGTAGGAACGGGTGAGGTAGGGGTTAAATCCGATCGTGTTCGGCGCGAACCACTCGTCCTCGGGGAAGCGGTAGATCTGAACGATACGGTCGTGGGTGCTGTAGCCCGTGGTCTCGCTCTTTTTCGTCTTATCCCAAGTGCCGATGCAGTAATGCCCATCGATCTCAACGCCGTCCATATTGAGGCGGGGGTAGATAAGTCCGAGTGCAACCACGATGCCGGGGAAGGTGTGCGCGAAATTCATCGCGGTGTGACCGCCCATCGACGCGCCGGCTACGAGAACTCGCTTTGAAAGATTATAATGCTTGATCGCGTAAAGATACGCCTTGTGGAGCGCGAAGATATGCTCGGGGCAGCCCATAGTAAGTCCGTGAGGCTGCGAGCCGCAAACGTCGAGCACGGCGTAGCCCCGCTTTATGCACTCGTGGCAGTACGCGATGCCTCCCGTCTTGTCATCAGCCTCACAAACGCGGCTTCCCGCGCCGTGAACCGAGAGAATGAAGGGAGTTTCTTCGCCATCGTCGGTATAGGATTCGGGAAGGCAGAGCACGCATTCGCACTCGTCCCATTCCTCGCGGTCAAGAATCTCGTTTGCCGTTGAATAGCTTACGTCACGGAAATTATTGAATTTTACCTTAAAAAATATGCAATCGTACTCAATGCCGTCTTCAAGCTTGCTCTGTATCTTCTTTCTGATCTCCATCGTCATTCTCCTCTATTTCAAGATATTCGTCACGTTTCTCGGGAGTGATCTCCTCGGGTTCAGGATCATATTTCGGTTTTTGATAGAAATAATCGAGCTTGTCGCATTCCCAATCGGGAAGATCCTCGTTTTCCGCGCCGTCCTCGGCATCGGTCTTCGGGAGCTCGTCCTCATCGGGATCGTCTTCATCCTCAAATTCGAGCTCATCGCCGTTTTCGTCAACTATCGCGGGCATTCCGTCCCTCTGCGAAGCGGCAAACGCACCGATCGCGGCGGCAAGCGTCAGCGCGAAAATCGCAAGTGTCGCGATCGACATTTTCGCATAAAGAATACATCCGAAAACGTAAAATGCGGGAATCGCGGAAACGAACGCCACCAATCCGGGCAGCTTTTTAAGTATCAGCGAAAGCACCAAAGCAATTCCGATCACCACAGCGAGGATAATATAGGTCTTATACTCTCCGCTTTCGTATGCAAGATCGATCTTCTCGGCAACGCCCTCGGTCGCATACTGTCTGTTAAACATAAGAAGCACCTCGCGAGCCTTTTCGAGTCCGTGGTTCTCAAAAGTACGCTTAAGCATTTCAACAGTATCTGGAACTATCGCGAGCTTGGTCGTGACCGTGATTCCGTTCTCTCCGAGATACTCAACGTCTTCTGCGACATCGCAGAGTCTTTTGAGAATGCGTGCAACTGAAATTGACGTAAAAAGCGCTGCGGCATTGCAAAGGATTCCTCCCGCAGTGGCGCTGTTGATTTTAAGAAGTGACTTCTTTCCTCTCTCTGACGTTGCCGCGAAGAATAAGGCTCCCACCGCGTGAACGAGGCAGAGAGATACGACCGTCATCGGGAATTTCGGGAGTCCCTCGAACCTGAACAGAGTCAGCGCGTAAGCCAGCGCAATAACTGATGTAAGCATTCCGAATGCAGGTCTTTTTTCAAAGACGAATCCGACGAACGCCGAAAGCGCAAGCAAGATCACGAGATTCAGATGCTCTTTTGCGTGGATATCCGAGTCAAAGAACTGCTTGATCGCGCCGTCGACCTCCTCGACGGTGCCGTCCGAGAGGATTTTAGGCTCTTCGGGCGTGAATTTCAGATAAAGAGTCGCAATGTATATGCATATCAAAACGCACAAGACCACCGCAACTCCTGCGGTTATATTTTTTACCGATCTCATTTATTTTTTCCTTTCTTCACCTGCTGATTTTGTGGCAAGCGGCGGCATTTTCCGCCCGGAATGGGCGCGCCCGACGAAGCGCACGAAAGTATCGCATCGACCTCGCGCGGCGATTCAACCGTGAAAATAAAGTGACGGCGCGTGATGAAGCCCTCGGAAAGATCCTGCGGGCGGTCGAGAATATAGGTCGGGAGCGAATTTACGATCAGCGAGCGATGCTCGGCAATTTTCAGGACGGGGAAAGAAATTCCCATTCTGTCAACGAGCTTTGCTTGTCCTCTCTCGCAGACCTTACATCCGCCAAGCTCCTTGCCGACGCATTTTTCGGTCACCATCAGAGGCAATCTGCCATAGGCAACAACAGAGGTACAGCCCGAGATATCTCGGATTCGGGGCAGGGTCAGCTCGGGCGAAAGAACGACGTCCTCAAAGCCGAAGGATTCAAGCGCGGCGGTCGTTTCGTTGTTGGTGATATTCAAGCGAAGATCGCCGTGGAGCTTAAGACCGAATTCACGCGCAAGCGCAATATGACCGAGATTACCTACAAGAACGTCGGTCGCGCCGAGTTTTTTGGCTTCCTCGAGCTGATGTCGCACGCGAGGCATTTCCGAGTCGAAAATCACGGGTGGGAGGATAACTCCTCGCGCGCCTCTCGCCTTCGGGAACTCCTCGAGGGGCAGATATGCGATATCGAAGAATTTTGCGGCTTTAGCCGTATACTGCGCGGCGCTGTGGAAAACTGCGGTGTTGACGATCTGCTTCCCGCGCTTGCCCGATGCTCTTTGCGGCTTATAATCGGTCGCGCGGCAGTTTCTGTCCGTGTATTCGGGTATCGGAGCTTTTGTATTTTTATATTCGATCTTATTTTTCTGTGAAGCCGAGCGCGCCTTGTCGCCCTCGGTGCGCACACCGAGCATATTTTTGCCGATATTTTTGACGTAATAGCCGTCGGTAAAGCCTTGGCGTGAGAAGATGTCGGCAAGACGGCGCATTTCCTCGGCATTCGCGCCTCTGCCCTCGTCGAGCAATTTGCGCCAGATCGATATAACGCCCGCAACGTACTCGGGCGGCTTCATTCTGCCCTCGACCTTGAGCGAGGAAACGCCCATTTCGATAAGATCGGGCAGATGAGGCGCGAGCGAGAGATCCTTCAGGCTCAGAGGATACGACTTTCCGCCCTTCCCGTCGGAATAGGGCAAACGGCATGGCTGTGCGCAGAGTCCTCGGTTGCCCGATCGTCCGCCGACGATCGAGGAAAAGAGACACTGTCCCGAATGGCAAACGCAAAGCGCACCGTGGACGAATGCTTCGATCTCGATGGGCGACTCGCGGCAAACGAGCGCGAGATCTTCGCGTGAAGTTTCTCTTGCGATGACCATTCGCTCGAATCCGAGTCCCGCAAGGAGTTTAGCTTGTTCAAGGTTGTGTCCCGACATCTGCGTTGACGCGTGAAGCGGCAGATCGGGGAAGGTGCGGCGAAGCATTGATGCAACGCCGAGATCGGCAACGATCAGGGCATCCGCACCCGCAAGATACGCGGCTTCGGCAGTCTTCAAAAGATCGCCGATCTCACGGTCGTAAACGAGAGTGTTGAGTGTCAGATATATCCGCACGCCCGCATCATGGGCACGTGCAATCTCATATTTCAGACTTTCGGGCGTAAAATTCGCCGCGCCGATTCGCGCGTTGAAGCCCGACGCTCCCATATAAACCGCATCCGCACCCGCGCGAATTGCGGCGGTCAGCGCCTCGGGCGAGCCCGCGGGAGCAAGAAGCTCGGGTAATTTTATTTTATTTTCCATTTTTCCGAACCTCCGCGGATCAAAATTATCGCAAAGCTCTTGACGGTGAGCCTTCGATGATGTATAATTAATATAATTATACTACAAAAACGAAAAGAAATAAAGAGCTTTTTTCAAAAAAGAGCAAAAAAGAGGCAAAAATATGGAACTTGAAAATAAAAGATTCGCCAAAAACGATTCGGGATTCATCTGCGGACACTGCGGACGCGAGGTAAAGCCGCTTGGCTCGTCATCGCGCAACCATTGTCCTTTCTGTCTTTGGTCGATACATATCGACGAAAACCCCGGCGACCGCGCCTGCGAGTGCCTCGGACTTATGGAACCCATCCTCGTCGAGCCCGACCTCAAAAAGGGCTATATCATCACGCACAAATGCACCAAATGCGGCGCCGAAAAGCGCTGCCGCGCCGCCCACGAGGCACGAGTCCAGCCCGACGATATCGACCTGATTATTAAACTCACCGCGGGTAAGAACAGGTTTTAATCCTTTAATAAAAAAGTTTAGGGAGAACGTTTTGCGCGTTCTCCCTGAACTTTTTAATTTGAATTCTTTCCTATTATCTTATCCGGAAAAACCGAAGCATCTATAAGGTCTGCGGGATCGATATCGAGCGCGTCCGCGATATTAAAAAATATCTCGAGGGAAAACGACCGTGCGATTCCCGGTGCCTCGATGGAGCTGAGGTGCGAACGGCTGATCCCCGCTCTCTCGGCAAGCTGCTCCTGCGACATTCCGCGCATCTTGCGAAGTGCGGATATTGCTATCCCAAGCTGTATAAGTCTGTCTCTGTTCTTGAATTCAATATCCTTGCTCATCTGCCCACCCGTTTCCTTTCCGTAACACTATCATTATACAACTTTGAAAAATATTTTTCTGTATTTTTTAAAAAGCACTTGACTATTTTATTGAGCAATTGTATAATATATACGTGCATTTGACAAAAAGAAAAAGCATTTTGACATTATTATCGGATCTTTCACCAAACCTTTTTGACAGAAATGACACTATATAGGTAAACCCTCTCTTCCTCCATTCGGCTCAACAATAAGTTGAGTCGCAAATTTGCCCGAAAGTATTGACAATCCGCGCGCAGAGTAGTATAATTAGGGCAATAAATGAAAAGAAAGGAGGAATTGAATATGACCGCCATGTCAGCACGTGCTCTTGCCCGTTTCGTCACTTCCTCCGGGTATATTTGCGTATAAGTATAACTGCGCAAAAAATTCGAGCACACAAGACAGCATTTGTGTGCTCTTTTTTTGCACACAGACATCACCGAAAGGAGCAAAATGGAAAAAGAAAAGAAATCGAAAAAAGAGCTCCGCGCCGAGCGGCGTGCCGAGCTGAAAAAGGAAAAGGAAGAAAAGAAGAAAAAGAAGCTGCCGTTGCGCAGAAACATAGAAAACAATATCTTCGCGCTTGCGCAGGTCTGGGGAACGTCGAAGCTGTATTTCATTATTTACTACTTCGTCACCTTCATCTACGCGCCGATCGACTTCCTTCTCTACACCTATCTCATCCGTCTTATCGTTGACAGCGTTGAGGGGCACGGATGGTCTACCGATGCGATATTCACCTATATCTTTGCCGTCGGCGGCGGAGCGATATGCATCTGGGTGGTATCAAACTACTATTGGAACACGATCTCGCCGCAGTATTCGGAGAAGATCAACCACACTCTCCGCCGCAAGCTTTATAAAAAAGCCACCGAGGCGGATATATCTTGCTATGAAACGCCCGAATTTTACGACAAATACGTAAAGGCTATGGACGAAACGCAGGACAGAGTATGGAAGGTTATGGGCACCCTCGACAACCTCATCTGGAATATCATCTCGCTTGCTCTGACCTCGCTTCTGATATTCACGATCGACCCCTTCCTGATACTCTTTGCGCTGATCCCCTTCGCGCTCGGATTTGTCAGAAAGCGTCGAAATTCGCTCTTGCACGACCAGAACACCGCGCGCAAGCCGATCAACCGCAAGTTTTCCTACGTCCGCCGTACCTTCTACCTCGGCGAATATTCAAAGGAAATGCGTATGGGCGGATTCTTCAGCCATCAGCTCGAAATGCTCGATGCCGTACGCAAGAACTACAACGAGATCACTATGAAGTACGGTCCGCGAATCGCTATCTACGATTGCATCCTCAACTTCGGACTCGAGGGCGTCACCGTACTCGGCGCAACGCTCTACGCCGTATGGCGCACGATAGGTTCGGGTCAGGGTTCTATGACGATGGGCGACTGCCTCATCGTTCTCAACTCGATCGGAACGATATCCCACACCCTCTCGCAGATGGTGCAGTACATAGCCGAATTCAACGAGCACGCACTCTATATTGAGGACGTCCGTTACTTCCTCGACTACGAGCCGAAGATCAAGGAAGACGAGTCGGCTCCCGTGGCGGAATCGGGCAAGATCGAATTCAAAAACGTTCACTTCAAGTATGAGGGCGCAGAAAAGGAATCTCTTCGCGGCATCAACTTTGAGATCCGCGAGGGCGAGAGGATCGCCGTTGTCGGACGAAACGGAAGCGGCAAAACAACGCTCGTTAAGCTCCTGCTCCGCCTTTACGATCCGACCGAGGGCGAGATCACTCTTTCGGGCAAAAGCGCGAAGGAATATCGCCTATCATCCTGGCGCGGACTTTTCGGAAGCGTTTTTCAGGATTTCAAGCTGTTTTCCCTCTCCGTCAAGGAAAACGTCACGCTCCGTCTTCCTCGCGAGGGTGACGACGAGCTCGTAACCGAAGCCTTAAAGGAAAGCGGAGCTTGGAGCAAGATCGAAAAGCTCGACCGCGGCATAGAATCGACAATGACACGCGAATTCGACGATGAGGGCGTCAACTTATCGATCGGAGAACAGCAAAAGGTGTCGCTTGCGCGTATCTTTGCCGAAAAAACGCCCTTCGTCGTCCTCGACGAACCTTCAAGCGCGCTCGACCCGATAGCCGAGCACACGATGTTCGAGAATATGATCCGTGCGACAGAGGGAAGAAGCGTCATCTTCATCTCGCACAGACTATCCTCGGCAACGCTTGCAGACCGCGTCTATATGATGGAGGACGGCGAGATCGTCGAGGAGGGCACGCACGCAGAGCTTATGGAAAAGGACGGCAAATACGCCGAAATGTTCCGCCTGCAGGCTAAAAACTACACGTCGGGAGGTGAGGACAATGAGTAAGAAACCAAAGGAAAAGCGTCAGTCCCTTGGCAGAATTCTGCACAACAATCTCGTCCTCTTCGGCAAGGTTTGCAGATATGCGCCCGATCTTGTCCTCGGAGCCTTCTTTGAAGAGGGCGTGCTTCAGGGTATCCACAACTCGATCTACGCCGTCTTCACCCTTTATCTCTTCAACTCTCTCGATCTCGGCGAAAGTCTCGGTACGGTAGCAAAGATCATCGGACTGATGGCGCTCTGGTACGCGGTCTTTTTCATCATCGACCGCTCCTGGCACCGAGTTCTTAAACCGAACCTCCACCACAAGCTCAACCGCGCAATCCACACCGAGCTTTTCCGCAAAACGCGCGAGATCGACGTTGCCTGCTATGACGATCCCGAATTCTATAACGATTTCGTTTGGGCGATGGACGAGGCATCCTCGCGCTCGATCAAGATACTCGAGGATCTCACCCGCCTTGTAGCTCGTCTTATCTCGCTTATAACGATCCTCGGAACGCTGATCGCGGCGAAGCTTGATGCGGTTATAATCGTTATAGTTTGCTCGATCGGCGTTATCAGCTGTATCGTAAACCACTTCGGCAACAAGACCTCTTACGCGCAGGAAAAGGAGCGCAAGCCCCTCTCGCGCAAGCAAAACTACATCAACCGCGTTTACCATCTTCCCGACTATGCAAAGGAACTGCGCATCAGCCGCGCCGACGAGCTTCTTCTCCGCGAGGCTGATGAAAATTCGGAAAAGAAGGTCAAGGTCGCGAAGAAATACGGTATCCGATACTTCTTCATTTACGGCATATTCTATAACGTGCTGATGGAAGCGGTCAGCCTCGGAATCATCTTCTATATGTTCACCCGTCTGCTTTCGGGCGCGATGCTCGTCGGCGTTTTTGCGGCGAGCACGGGACTTATCTGGCGCGTGCGCTGGAATATTTCCGACTTTGTCGAAAGACTCGCAAAATTCCCCGAGCACTCGCTCTTCCTCGAAAAATACTACGGCTTCCTTTCCTACGAGCCGAAGGTGGTTTCGGGCAATACCGAGGTTCCCGAATTTGAGTCGCTTGAGCTGAAGGGCGTCAGCTTTACATACGATTTTTCCGACAAGCCGAAATATGAGTGGCACAAATCGGATCACAAGAAGCCTAAAAACGAAAATTCGGGCAGTGCCGACGCTCTGCGCGGAGTTGACCTGAAGATCGAAAAGGGCGAGAAGATCGCCATCGTCGGCTACAACGGCGCGGGTAAAACGACGCTGATCAAGCTTCTTATGCGCCTTTACGACCCGACCGTCGGCGAGGTCCTCTACAACGGCAAAAACGCGAAGGAATACGACGTTGCCGCTTACCGCGAAAAGATCGGATGCGTTTTTCAGGACTTCAAGATATTCTCCTCGACCGTTGCCGAAAACGTAATGTCGGGCGATTATAACGACGAGACCGACGGCGAAACGGTTTCGCGTGCGCTTGAAGCCGCGGGATTTACCGAAAAGCTGAACTCGCTCGAAAAGGGCACGCAAACGATGCTCACCCGCGAGTTTGACAAAAAGGGCACGAACCTTTCGGGCGGAGAGAGCCAAAAAGTAGCCATCGCCCGCGTATTTGCCCGCCCCTACGAGCTTTGGATAATGGACGAGCCCTCAAGCGCGCTCGACCCCGTTGCTGAATACGAGCTGAACCAATCCATCCTCCGCTACGCCGAGGGAAAGACCGTCATCTTCATCTCCCACCGCCTCTCGACAACACGTATGGCAGACCGAATCTATATGTTCGATTCGGGCAAACTGATCGAGGTCGGCTCACACGACGAGCTTATCGAGCGCGGCGGAAAATACGCCGAGATGTTTAATCTGCAGGCGGAGAAGTACGTTATTGAAAATTAACGCACAAATCTGAATAATACCGAACGATCTCGCTCGAATTCAAAATCGCTCGGATATCAAGATTCAAACTTCTTGATATCCGAGCGTAGTATTTTTATCTGAAAATTTCTCTATCCTGATCACAAGCACATAGTCATATACGAGGGAATACAAACTATATCTCCCTTTACCGAAAGATTCTTGGGATGAATTATATAGGCTTTACCTATGCGGCGTCTGTACTGCCCCACGAACTTTTCGAGAGAGTCTGTCTTGTATCGCTTGCCGGATTTCACCTCAATGGGATAGATCTTAGGTTTGGTAATGCTTCCGTTTGAAATCAAGAAGTCAATTTCGATATCATTTCTGTGTTTTTCTTCACTGTAATGAGTATAGAAAAACAGCTTGTATCCGTTTGCAACAAGACATTGAGCGATAGCATTTTCAAACAACATACCCTCATTGATAGAAAGATTGTCCCGAAGTATTTGCCTGTAAAGTTCGCCGTCGGCAATTTCACTTTCTGTAAAAGCGTGGCTGACAAGCAAACCTGTATCTCCCATATAGCATTTGATAAAGGTTCTGTCTTCATTCAGAGAAAGTCCCACGTTGGGATCGTTGCAGTTGAAGCACTCGTTCGTTATCATGGAATTGCCAAGCCAAAAGAAAGTATCCTGATACATAGGATAATTCGCATTTTTCTCTACGTTGGAAAGGCGGACACGCTTTTCGTGCAGGGAAAGGAACGCGGGAAGCTGCTCAAAAATCGAAGAAATTCTTGAACGGTACTTAACGTCCGCTTTTCCGATATCGTTTCTGTAAAGAGTGAGAATATCTCTTTTCTCAATATCGGCTGCCACAAAGCTGCGGTTGTTTTCGAGATAAGCCGCAACACTTTTCGGCATTCCTCCGATCAGCATATATTGCTTGAAAAGAAGCATAGCTTTGTGGTGAAAATCATCCTCGAGAGGCTTAAGCTCGTCAAAGCATTTTTTAATGTAAGAAGCAAGCATATCTTCCCCAAACGCCCAGCAAAACTCTTCAAAATCAAGTGGATACATTCTGAGGGCACGTTCTTCGGAGGGAATCGTAATATCCTTTACGTTTTCCTGAATCGAGATCAGCGAACCGGTTTCGATATAATCGTATCTTCCGTCCTTCACAAGCTTTTTTATTGATTGCCTTGCTTTAGGGAATCGCTGTACCTCATCAAATATGATGAGAGATTCGCCCGGATAGAGCTGTTTTCCGTATTCGGTGGACAAAATCATAAAGAAGGTGTCAAGATCACCGAGATATTTTTCGAAAGCATCGAATACAATATTGCCGGCATCGTTGAAATCTATAAGAATGTAGCTCTTATATTCGTTCTTTCCGAATTCTTCGACGATCGTGGATTTACCGATTCGGCGTGCGCCCTCAATCAAAAGTGCTTTCTCACCCCTTGCGGTTTTCTTCCAGTCAAGCAATTTATCATATATTTTACGTTTGAAAATCATAGCCGAATCCTCCTTGCAAATACATTATATCACAGTTTATGAAAAAACGCAATATAAAAATCTCAGAAAACTGTAAAAAACGCAATTTAAATTTCGACAAAAACATGTAAAAACGCAATTTAACGCATACAAAAAAGCAAAGCCGCGGATGACCCGAAAATCGGATCGTCCGCGACTTTTTTTACTTAATAATATTATTTTTTATTATTTTTACTCTCATACATCAACCTTGTCAGTTCCTTTGCGGTTTCCTCGCAATTATCCACGTAATCGAATTTGTAGCTGTCGATATGTGTGAACAGGACGATCTCGCCCCATTTATACTGAAAGCCCTTTCCGCTTGCGCGTTTGTAGGAAACGTCGGTCAGGTCGGCGGGGTTGACGGTTACGTCGTGCGGGAGGTGCAGGATGCCTTGATTATCCACGGTTATGACGTCGTGGGGCAGCTGCAGATACTTCACGATGTGATAACCCGAGATGATCGCCAATGCAATTCCGAGAAGGATCATTAATATCTCTGCCGTTTCGGCATAGGCAGCACCTATGCCGATAAGCATAAGGCCTACGAGCAGAGAAAATGAATACATCAGAACGATGCCCTCGGTCTTTTTCGCAATTACGTTCAATCTTCTTTCCTCTTTTTAAATACCGTGGGAATGGCAAGGAGGATCATGGGAACGATTGCAAGCGAAACGCTCGCGCCGCAGCCGCTCTTTTCGGGGGCGGGATCGGTTACGGGAGCTACGGTTGCTTCGGGCTCGGTTGCGGGAGCTTCGGTTACTTCTGCGGTGGTTACCTCGGCGGTGGTTTCGGTTTCCTTCGCGGTGGTTTCGGTTTCGATCTTATCGCCCGCGAGGTCGAGGGTTACGGTGAACTGATTTTCCTCGAGGAAGAATGCTTTTTTGTCGGTCGAATAGGTCTCAACCTGCACAGTCTTGCCGTCCGCCGAGAAATAGAACATAGTAACGAGTCCTACGCCGCCCTGTGCCTTGTCAACGCCCTGAGGGTCGATGAGGAACTGGGTTACGGTGTTGCCGTTTACGCCCTTATCCTGCGCGCATACAACGTAGTCGCAGGGGTCGTGGCCCGAGAGGACGAGGACGATGTTTTCGTGCTTCTTGATCAGCTTATCCCACATATGGTCGCCGTTGTTATACTGCGAGCCCTTGTTCGAGGGAGGAACGACGTCGCCCGCATCGAGGGTGGTTCCGTCGCGGAAGAGGTACGCGTGGGTGGTGATGATTACGTTATGCTCGGGGTGAGCCGCGATGATCTCGCTTGCCCAATCAAGAACCGCGTCCTTTGCTCCGTAGTCGAGCGTGAAGATCAGGTACTTGATCTCGCCGACGATGAGCTCCTGCCAGCTGTTGAAAATATCGCTTCCGTAATATCCGCCGAGCTTATCCTTATAAGCACTGACGGGGAAATACTTCTTCATCTGATTTTCGGTATCGTGGTTTCCGCGGACGAGCGAATAGGGCACAACACCGTTCATTCTTTCGATATTCTTCTTTGCAAGATCGAATTCGGCGTTGGTGCTGCTGTTCGTGATATCACCGAGACCGAGAACGAACTTGATCTTCTTCGACTCAACGTTACCGAGGACCCAATCGTAAAGCGCGGTAAACTTTGCGGGATAGCTCTCAGCAAGGATCTGGGTGTCGCCGAGTACTGCGAAGGAATATGCATAATCCTCAAGAGGAGCCTTTTCGGTGAAATAAGAGCGCTTGACGTTTGCGTCGTAGCCGTTGCCGCTCTTATCCTCAATCTTTGCGGGATCGCCGAGACCGTCAAGCTCGTAGGAGCAGATGAGTCCGTCCTTGCCTGCCGCGGTCATATCCGACTTGATCTCTGCGGCGGTACGCGCATCGTCGTAGAGAGCTACATTCTTGATACGGCCCTTGAAATACTGCTCGTTGCCGCTTCTCTGGTCGCCGCCGAGGACGTGAACGTCGGGCGTTACGATGTCGGGAGCGGATTTGGTGATGCTCTGAACAAGCTCACCGTTGATATAACAGCTCGTCTTGGACGAGGTCTCGCGAACTATCGCAAGATGTACCCACTCGCCCGTGTATACGTTCGCCTGATCGAAAACGAAATTATAGGTCGTTCCCGATTGGTGGATATAAAGTCTGGGCGAGCCGTCCGAATAGATCTCGAAATTGACGCAGTTGACGTTGCTGTTATAGTTACCTATAATAACGCCGCCGCGATTGCTCGAGATGAAATTCTTCGGGAAATATATAGTAGCCTCGAAGGTCTTTATCGGAACGTTTATAACCTTCGCGAGCTTATAGGGGTCTGTGTTAAAGGTGAGTCCGCCGCTTTCGGTGTCCTCCTCTACCTTCGGAGCTTCATACAATTTTCCGTTGTAGGTCAGGTCGTTTCCGTTAGCGGAGAGGTCCTTGAGACGGCTTACGTCGCTGCCCGAAAGATCGAAATTTACAAGAAGCTCGGAATCCGAAGTATCCACCTTCTGCATATCCGCCTTGATCTCGTCTGCAGTTCTCATATCCGAGAAGAGCGCGACGGATGAGAGCGTGGCGTTTTTGAGCCAACGTGCGTTGCCGGAGCGGAGGTCGCCGCCAATGCCGAGCTGGCTTGTCTTGGTCATATCAACAACGGGGAGAGAATCGGTTATAGTCTGCTTCAGCTCGCCGTTGATATAGCAATAAGCGGTGGTGGTATCGTGAGTGATCGCAACGTGCGTCCACTCGCCGGTACGCAGGTCGATCTTATTGAAGGAGATACGCTTGCTTACTCCGCCGGGATTCGAGCTTACCCAAAGGAAGGGATTACCGTTTTCACGGACCTCGAAGCCATAGCTCTGTGTGGAATCGTTTTTGTAGTTGCCCGCGAGAACGCCGAGCGCGGTGGAGGGCGCGCCCTTCTCTACCTTGACCCACGCCTCGTAGGTATGGGGCTGGCTTTCGAGCCTCGATGCCGTGCGGTAAAGCTCGTCAACGGCAAACACCGCGCCGCTTCTCTCGGCTGCCGCCGACGGGAACGCAAAAAGCGAAATGATCATCAATGCCGAAATCAAAATGCTGACAAATCTTTTCATGATAAAAACTCCTTTTGTTTGTGTTTTGAAAAAAGGCAAAAGTACCCCTTACTTTTGCCATTAGTATATTAAAGCTTATTCTTGATCTCTTCGAGACAGTTCTGGCAGATTCTCTTGCCGTTGAAGAAAACGATATTATCCGCGTCGCCGCAGAAAATGCAGGCGGGGGTGTACTTCTGAAGAATGATTCTTTCATTATCAATAAAGATCTCAACGGGATCCTTGACGCTGATGTCAAGAGAACGGCGGATCTCAATGGGAAGAACTATTCTTCCGAGCTCGTCGATGCGGCGTACTACTCCGGTAGATTTCATTTTAAAATTCCTCCAATTTCCATATATTGTGGTTGATGGAATAATTATACCACATATTTCGAGCCTTGTCAACATATTTTGAGGAAATTTCTAAAAAATTACAGTAATTTTTTTACAGTTACGCTTATATATGCATAATGGCGCGGAAATAATAGAGTTGACAAAATTTCAAAAATGTAGTATAATATAGCTTGGCTATTGACCGCCCGAAGGAAATACGGCGGTTTACATAAAAAATATCATATCAAAACAAACGCCCCACGCGATATTTTCGGTGAGGTTGGGTTTGTTTTGCCAAAAAGGAGTATATATGGCTAAAAAGAAAAATGCACAAAATATGGGTGCGCCCGAGCAGGCCGCGCCCGAAACTAAGAAGAAGCAGACCAAGAAATCCGCTCCCAAAAAGGAAAAAGCACAGCAGAGTCAGGAAAGACCCGTTCCCGCTAAATCCGAAAAGAAGCCCCCCGAGTACAAAACTCACGTCCGAAAGAAGAAGGAACCAAAGAACAACGCTCCCCGCAAGAACGAAAAGAGCGTCAAGGTCATTCCTCTCGGAGGCCTCGGCGAGATCGGAAAGAATATGACCTTGCTTGAATTCGAGGACGATATCATCATCGTCGACTGCGGCATCGGCTTCCCCGAGGAGGATATGCCCGGCGTCGATCTCGTCATTCCGAATTTCGACTACCTTGAAGCAAATCGCACCAAGGTGCGCGGCGTGCTTCTCACACACGGTCACGAGGACCACATTGGCGGCATCCCCTACCTTCTCCGCCACTTCAACATCCCGATATACGGCACCGCGCTTACGATAGGTATTATTAAAGGAAAGCTTCGCGAGCACCGTATGCCCTTCCAGCCCCAGCTCAACGTGGTCCGTGCGGGCGACACGGTACGCCTCGGCGTTTTCGCGGCAGAATTCATCCACGTTAACCACTCGATCGCGGACGCTTGCGCACTTGCGATCAACACCCCCTGCGGATACATCATCCACACGGGCGACTTCAAGATCGACGTCTCCCCCATTGAGGGCGAGATGATCGACCTCGCGCGCTTCGGTGAGCTCGGCAAAAAGGGCGTAACCCTTATGCTCTGCGAGTCGACCAACGCCGAGCGCGGCGGCTTTACACCGTCGGAAAAGAGCGTCGGCGGCACGCTCGAGGATATCTTCACCGCAAACGAGGGTAAGCGAATCATAATCTCCACCTTCTCCTCAAACGTTCACCGAGTTCAGCAAATCATCGACGTTTCCCTGCGCCACGGCAGACGCATAGCGCTTTCGGGCAGAAGCATGCAGACCGTCGTTTCCGCCGCTATCGAGCTCGGTTATATGACTCCCCCCGCAGGCGCGATCATTGATATTGCCGACGCAAAGCAGTATGCTCCCGGCGATATCACCGTTATCTCAACGGGCAGCCAGGGCGAGCCGATGTCCGCGCTCTACCGTATGGCGTTCGGCGACCACCGCGATATTACCCTCGGCGCAAACGACGTCGTTATCTTCTCCTCAAGCGCGATCCCCGGCAACGAAAAGCTGATCGGTCGCATTATCAACGAGCTCTGCCACAATGGCATCAAGGTCATCGACGGCACGGTACAGCTCGGTCTTCACGCCTCGGGACACGCATCGGCAGAGGAGATCAAGCTGCTCCTCCAGCTCATCAAGCCGAAATTCTTTATGCCGATCCACGGAGAATACCGCCATCTCGCGGCGAACAAGAACATCGCCTCCTTCCTCGGAATTCCCGTGGGCAACATCTTCACGGGCGAGATCGGTCAGGTGCTTTCGGTCAGCCGCCACCGCGCGGCGTTCACGGATATCGTCCCCGCAGGCAGAACTCTCGTTGACGGCTACGGCGTCGGCGACGTCGGCGGCGCGGTGCTCCGCGACAGACTTCACCTCTCGGAGGACGGAATCGTTATCGTCTTTGCCTCGGTCGACCTGATGACCAAGCTCGTCATCAATCCCCCCGAGATCATAACAAAGGGCTTCGTCTACGTTCCCGACTCGGAGGATCTGCTCTACGAGGCAAAAATGCGCGCCTCCGAGATCATCTGCGATATGCTCGATCGCTCCAAAAAGCCCAATCTTGAGGCGATCAAGGAGCGCGTTAGACGCGAGCTTTCAAAGATGCTTGCAGGCGAAACGGGCAGAAATCCGATGATTGTGCCCTTTATCACCGATCTTTGATAAAATTTCTCGAAAATTTACGGTTTATTAATACATCGTGATATTAAAAATAGTATAATATAACTTGGTCTATTTCCCGAAAAGGGAAAGTCAAAAACAAAAAACGCGCGGATGCCGCCCTATGTTGGCATCCCGTGAAGGAAAGGTTACTAACATGGGAAAAGGAAACAGAAGCAGACAGGACAGAGCTTTTGAAACGGTAAACAACACCGAATACGAGGCTGCTCCTAAGAACACAAAACTCATCACAACTATCGCGACCGCAGTAGTTGCATGCCTCCTCGTTGTATGCATCGCTCTCTCCGCAGTAGTTAACACAGGTATTCTCCTCCGCACGAGAACCGTAGCAAAGACCGATAACTTCAGCGCAAGCGGAAGCATCGCGGCTTACTTCATCTACTCTCAGGC
>JAZTXK010000005.1:0-19070 GCA_045636385.1 Eubacteriales bacterium | reverse complement strand
CAGAGATGTTCGCGCGCTTGACTATGGCTGAAAAGGTCGGTATCAGAACCGCCGCAAGTATCGCTACAACAGCGATGACGATCACAAGCTCAACTATTGTAAATCCTCTGTGTTTATTTTTCATTTTTACCTTGCTTTCGTACAAATCAAACAAGGGCAGACTCAAATAACTTCTGTGTTAAATGTGTCTGCCCCTTTCAATTTAGTTTCGTTTTACCGAAAAGTCGGAATATAAGTTATATTAATCTACAAAACACGTCCACTTGAAATCGGATTTGATGTTATAAACGGTAACTTCATTGGTTTCCTCGTCATACTTCCATCTCGGTATATCGTTTCTATCCTCGACATCGAATATGTTATTTAATATACCTTGGACGTTCGAGCCCCAAATTTCATAATCGTCAAAGTCGATCGTCAAGGAATCGCCCTGTACTTTAATCTGTTGCTCCAAGAACTTATCCTTTGAATTCCTTATGACAACGTCGACGGTATAGATTCTCGGCTCGATCTCAATAATGAGCTCGAAATCGAATATTGCCGAGGTCGATCCAAAGTCGTGTCTTATGCAATCGTCCTCCGCATCATAGAATTCACCCAGACATTCTCCGTTACGGTAAGCCATAGCGGATTTAACCTTGTATTTCGGATCCAATTGAATTTTCACCACATCACTGTTCCATGAAAACTCGGGATATTTCTTCATACAGTGGACGGTCACCAGTTTTTCTCTCGTATTAACATCGCCCTCGAAAGGCTTGTAAGTAGCCTTAACGACGTAAAACTCCGCTATGTCGATGTTGATTTCAATATTACCGGTCACGTATGGGATCTCAAGCCGAGCGATTTCATCAACGTCGAAAGTAAAACTCGATTCCGACCCAAATTCCTGAGCAGTTTCCGAACGAACCTCTATCTTATGCTCGGTTGCTCCGTTTTTCATTATCGCGGTAACCTTTTGGATCAAATAATAACCTTTCAGCGGTGCTTCCCTGAATTGCTGAGGAAGAGATATCTCACAGCTGAATGCCTCATATCCTGTTGCCACCGTGGGGATATTTTCAAACGGAATATACAGGGACGAGCCCGATTGAGTGATGGTTACGGTAAAGTCCTGAGGCTCACGCGAGTCCGCATCAGCGTCGTCGGACCTCTGCGGCAAATCCACCGTCGCGGCAACGTCCAAGGCGTACCAAGTAAGCGGGTTATAACCTTCTGTGCGATATTCCTCGGGGTAAACGGGTGTGTCGCCCTCGTCCGCAAGAACGATCACGTTTTTATCCTCGATCCAAAAGAACGAGTGAAATTTCGTCTGCGGATTGAAATCGGTTATTCCGTTTGATTTGAGAAGATCTTTCAGTATAATGCTGTTTGCGGGCACGGATGCGGCACTCTCCGACGTCAGAATGATGTTCATATTGCGCACGGCCTGCGTGTCTTTTGATATATTTGCTTTCTTGATAATACTCGAGAAGGTCGGTATCAGCACCGCCGCAAGGACGGCAACGACCGCGATCACGATAACAAGCTCAACTATCGTAAAGCCTCTGTGTTTATTTTTCATCTTTTACCTCGATTCTTGCTCTGAACGTTTGAATTGAAGCTGATCGTTCTTTATTCCCCGTCCTCCTCCGACGGATTGATCTCCGACAAGAGACCGTCGGGACCGTAGAACCGGTATCTATCGTCAGATGGCTGCGATTCCGCGTATTTCCTATATTCGGAGAAAGACCCCCAATCATACGAGCCGGTTGTTCCCTCGTTTGAAAGTACGGTGCCATCGGTGCAGTTAACGATAAAGGTGTTGATTGCTACGTCATCCGCGGCGCTGTATATCTTTTTCTTTTCTCCGTCAACGACCGTGTAGACAACAAAGCTGCGATAGGGCTTGATAACCGCCTTCCACTGCGCGACCGTGCCCTTATAGTATACTTCTGTATTCTGAGTTACGGTAAAAATCGGCAAAAATATGGCTCTCAGCTTCGTTCCTATCTCAAGCTTTTTCAGATTTGCGCAACCTCTGAACGCATTCGATTCAATGACCGCAAGACTGTCGGGGAGAATTACCCTTTCAAGCTTTTCACACCCATGGAAAGCCCGCGTGTCAATGATCTTAACACCCTCGGGAATAACGATCGAGTAGAGGCGGCGTCTTGCGGGTCCGAATGCGCATTTGCCGATGATCTTGACGCTTCCGTCATCGGGGATTTTCGTCTTATAGGTTCCGAGGATGAGGGCGTTCGTCCTGAGATCGACGATGCAGTTGCCCTTGCTCGAATAATTGGGATTCTTCGGCGATACCTCAACCTCCGAGAACTTCATTCCGAAGCCCGTGGAAAAAGAGAACGCACCGATATATTCGACGCTCGCACCGTAGTAAACACTCTCGAGATTCGGGCACCATTGGAAGCAGATGCCGTCAACGTATTTGACCGAATCGGGGATCACTACACGCTTGATGTGTCCGAGACCCGTCTGATTGTATGGAACGAATGAGGTGTTTTCAAACTCCCTGTTATACATTGCAACAACGGGCAGGTCCATATAGCTCGACGCTATATAAACAATATCGTCGGTGCAGTCGCCGTAGCCGATGAAGGATGCACTCACGCCGTCCTCGTTGACCTCATAAAGCAGACCGTGGCTGCCGTCATGCTTGTGTGTGCCCTCAATAAGTCCGCTTCCTTCGGGAGAGCCGAAGAGATTGAAGATGTCGCTATGATAGATTATGGTCTTCGTCGTGGGTATCGCGAGCATCAATAGCACCGCACAAGCCGCAACCGCAACAGCCGCGGCAAGCCATTTATTTCTGCGCGCCCATTTGTTATCTGCCGATTTCGGCTTTTTTGTGTAATATTTCTCCGTTTCCCCGATAAACGCCTCGTCGATGTAATCGAGCGCATCAAGGAGCCTTTCGTCTCTTTTTTTGCTCATACGATAAATCCCTCCTTCCTCAATTCTTCCTTCAGCCTTTTTCGCATTCGCGAAAGTATCATTTTTATCTTGCCCTCGGAAAAGCCGGTCAGCTCACATAATCTCGGGTAGCTTTCGTTCATAAAGAAGCGCATCACGAAAAGGCTTCGCTCGTTCTCCTTGCAGGTTGCAAGGAATGCATTGATCAGCTCGCCCGCGCGTCGCGCTTCGAATTCCTCCGCGAGGTCACTTCCGTCATCGATCATATCGAGAAATTCCTCGCCGACCGTCTGCACCTCCCCGCCCCGCTTTTGCGCCGCCCTGGCGCGGACACGGCTTTTAGCGAGATTTCGGACGATGCCCGTAAGATATCCGAAAAGGCTTCGCGGATGCTCGGGTGGAATCGAATTCCAAAGAGCCAGGAGCGCGTCATTGATGCACTCCTCCCTGTCCTCGGGGCTCGGAAGATATGGAATTGATACCGAGTGACAAGCGTCGCCGTATTTCTTCTGCACCTCGGCGATCGCACACTCGTCGCGATTATTGAACAGCTCTATAATTTTCTCGTCCTTCAAGACCGCTCCTCCTTTCGATTACCGTCCCTTACCAATAAGTTGCATTTTTTCCCCGATCGTAACAATTTTAAATATATTTTCAAAAATTTCGTCAGCCTGCACAAACGCTCGGACACGGATTTGTGCAATATACATACTTATTTTAACATACCGAAATATGATTGTCAAGACAGAGGATTAAGAATATCAAAGCCGCCTTGTGCGAAGCAAAAGCGGAATCCCTAAGCTTGCGGTAGGAGGCGTGGGGATAGAAACTCCGAGCATAGCTGAATCAAGCGCGAAATATAATAAAAAAGAAAATTTCCGCCCCCGAGGGGCGGAAATTCACCTTACTTATTCTTACTTATTACCTCAATCAAAGCTCCTGCTTCCAGAGTCCGTGGAGATTGCAGTATGCGTATACCGCGACGGGCTTTTCGTCGGCGAGTGCGAAGACTGCTTCGGGTGCCGCGCCTACCTCGAGATGCTTGCGGTAGAGTCCCTTGTCACTCTCGAGAGCTACCCAAAGGATGCTGTGCTCCTCTGCCATGGGATGCTCGACCGATCCGACGGCTACCTTGACGAGATTGCCCTCGACCTTTGCGACGGGGATGTGCTTTTCGTGGCTCGCCTCGACTACGCCGGGGACGAGCTCCGCCATCTTCTTGCCGCAGCACATCACGGGTACGCCGTGATCCTCGACCTTTTCTACTACGTTGCCGCAGTGCTCACAGATATAAAATTTAACGTTGTTTTTCATTATTAATTCCTCCAAATGAGTTGTTTGTTTTGTTGTGACTATATTATAACATATTTTTTCGCAAGTTTCTGTGATTTAATCACATTTCCGCAAGATATTCTTCTGCAAAATGAACCGCTACCGCGCCGTCGCCGACAGCCGTTACGACCTGACGGAGAGGCTTCGTTCTGACGTCGCCGACCGCATAAACGCCCGCTATATTCGTCCTCGTCGATTCGTCCGCGACGATGTAACCGCCCTCGTCGAGTTCAAGCTGTCCTGCAAATATCTCGGACGCGGGTTTTCTGCCGATGCTGACAAAAAGACCGTTTACATCAAGCTCTCTGCCGTCAGCAAGACGGATGCCCGTCACTCTTTCGTCCGCGATGAGCTCCGCGACCGAACTGTTCGCGAGGAATTCGATATTCGTGGACTTCGATAGGGCATCGACGTATATCTTCGAAGCTCTGAACGAATCGCGGCGGTGGATGAGATAAACCTTTTCGGCAAGGCGCGAGAGATAAAGCGCGTCTTCAAGCGCGGAATTACCGCCGCCGACGACGGCAACGACCTTGTTTTTATAAAATCTTCCGTCGCAATGCGCGCAGTAGTGAACGCCTCTGCCGACGTATTCAGCCTCGCGCTCGATTCCGAGCTCACGCGGATTTGCGCCCGTAGCGATAACGACCGTGCGTGCAAGAAGCTCGTCCGATGAAGTTTTTACCTTTTTAATATTACCTTCAAGCTCGGCGGACGCGACCTCGGCGTACTTCGTAACAGCACCGAAACGCTCGGCACCCGCCTGCATCTTCATACCGAGCTCCCAGCCGGGGATACCTTCGCTGAAGCCCGAATAATTATCTATCGTATCGGTGACAGCCATCTGACCGCCCGCCGACATTCTTTCAAGAACAACGACGTCAAGCCCCGCCCGCGCCGCGTAAAGCGCCGCCGTGTACCCCGCAGGCCCGCCGCCGATTACTATCATATCGTGAATGTGTTCCATTTTCAATTCTCGCTTTCGTTTATTACATTATTATTATATCAAGTTTGCAGCCAATTTTCCGTGACAACATCACAAAGCCTAAAAGTTTTTGAAGATTCTTAAGGAACTTTTTTCAAAAAGTTCCTTAAGCAGAGCTCGAGACAGCGTCTCGATTCAATGCGAAGGCTTCAGCCTTCGCCACCGCGCTTCAAAAAGACGAAGTTTACTTCGGCTTTTTGGACGGAGTCAATACTTTCGCAAGGGCGAAAGTGTTGCGCTCCGTCACCCTGCGCCGCGCACGGCGCAACTACCGAGTTTTATTTTACCACATTCTTTATCTTTATGCACAAATAAAATTATCAGCCGTCGGGGACAGCTTGAAGTGAAATTTCTGCATAGAGGTTTGATTTGTAAATCAGTTTTGTGCTGATTCATAAATTAGTTACAATTATTTTTGCCAAACCTATTGACAAATCGCTCCTACAGGTGTAGTATATATGTGATACTACACCTGTAGGAGGTTTTCGTTATGAATTTATCCGATCGAGAATGGACAGTCCTCTCCGCGCTTTGGAAAACGGGCGGGGCAGAGCTCGGCGTGCTCGTCAGCGAATTACACGGTGAAACGGGATGGAGCAGAAATACCGTCCTCACCTATCTGACGCGAATGGAGGCAAAGGGGCTCGTCGACATCGACAAGGACTCAAGTCCCCATATCTACCGCGCAACTGTTGACCGCGAGAGCTGTCGGCAAAAGGAGCGCAAGAGCTTTTTGAGCCGAGTTTACAGCGGCTCGGCGGGCGATCTGATCGCAGCGTTCTTAAAAGAAGAACATATTTCCGAAGAAGAACGCGAAGAGCTTCGTAAGTTGCTCGACAATATGGAGGTCTGACGATGTATGATATCTGGGGCTTTCTTCTTCAGACACTCAACGTCACCGGAATTGCCGTCTTAATTTTGACCGTCAAAGCCCTTTTCCGTGATAAATTGCCTCCGAAATGGCAGTTCGCCGTTTGGAGCGTGCTCGGGATCATGATGCTCATTCCCGCGGGAATTTTCGGGCGTTACTCACTCTTCCGCTGGCAAACGGCAGTTGAGATCGTCAAATCGCAGTTTGGTGATTACAGCTTCACAAAGGTCCTGCATCCACTCCCTATCATCAAGGAACTACCGCAAACCTTTGCCGATTGGCTTTTTGCGGTCTATTTCCTCGGTGTGATCGCATTTATGATCAGATACGCAGTATCATATCTCAGTCTACGGCTCGTTTTGCGCAAAGGCACCGAGCCTTGTGCGGAAAAAATGAGTCGGATCAAGTCGATTGCAGAGGCGAGGAGCATAATGCTCTGCCGTGTGATCGAGGTAGAAGGACTTCCGAGCGCATTCGTCTGCGGGATCATCCGCCCCGTCCTCGCGATCCCATCGGAGCGTGAGCTTGACGAAAAGGTCATATTGCACGAGCTTTTCCACCTCAAAAACCGAGATACGCTATGGAGCGTCATCATCTGCGCTCTGCGCTGTCTGCATTGGTGTAATCCTCTTGTCATTTACTGCGCGGGCCGCGCGCTGAACGATATGGAATCGCGCTGCGATCAGTACGTCCTCGAAAACATCGAGGGTGAGGAGCGCCGCGAATACGGACGCATCCTGCTTTCAATGGCAAATGAGCGTTTTTCAAAAACCGCCGGAAGCACCTCTATCAACAACGGCGGCAAAAATATCGGCAAGCGTATCGAAAACATAGTTCGTTTCAAGCAATATCCCAAGGGAATGGGACTTGTTTCGGTATGCATCGTGATCCTGCTCGCCTTCCCCCTTGTCATCGGCGCAAAGGCGGATTCGGTGATCGATCTTGATTCTATCCCGCTCACCCTCGCCTCTGCGCGAAGCACTCCCTGCACCACTCCCGCGGGCGCTTTTGACACATACGCCAAAGCCGTGATGGTCAAAAACGGATATTACCGCGCAATGTGCGCTCCCGAGGAGTTGCAGGACGACATTCTGAACGAAATGCTTCAAACGCAAAAGTGGGAACCCGGACTTGACGGCTATGCCGACTCGCAAAAGGGATATTACGTCTACAATCTGACGCAGGTCGGCGATAATCAATATGAGGCGTTACTCGTTCTCGACTATCCGCCCGCCGCAAAGGATGGTTTTTCGGGAGGTCTCGCGCTGCAGAATCTCCGCGTAGAAAAGGAAAACGGCAGATGGGTTGCCGTCCCGCTCGAGGATTTCAGATTATTGGAAACCAAAGGCACGAGCTTGGCATGGGGTGATCTCGATCTTCCGGGATTTATCTATTCGGGCGAGGCAAACAATATGAAGATCGAGTTTGTCCTTCAGACCATTCATACCGTTGAAAACACCGTGACCGATCAGAATACTTCGTGGTTTTTTTCAAGCTCGCACTACATCACCGTTCCCAAGCCCAATACCGATTTCACAGACGAATACAGCAGCAATTATATTCGTTGCTATCATACGGGAGCGGAATCGGAGAGGTGGTCGATCTCGCGACTTGGTTTCTCGACTATGCCCGTATACGAAGGTGAAGAACGCCCCGAAGTACTGACGGTTCCGAAGGACAACGCTACTATTTCTAAATCATCAAGCTACGTCACGGGCGAGCAATGCATCAGCCAACTGCTCTCTACGGAATGGGGTCCCGTCCTCACGCTCGATGGCGGCGGATCGAGCGGTGAGCCGAAGAAAAAGATCAATCTCCCCGAATACTTCGCCGCCGATCTCTACATCAACAGCGTAAAGGTAGCAGAGCTTGATCTTGTATTGCAGAAAGGAGACGCGGAATGATCGACCGTGAAAAGCTCTATGACGGCATCGGCAATGCCGCGTGGGGATATCTCTTCATCTATTTCAACATCAACCTCGGCACTTTGAACATTCTGCCCGCGTTCGCAGGCTATCTGCTCTTCCACTCGGCGATCAGGGAGCTCTGCGACGAGGAGCGGGAGCTTAATCTTCTGAACACCCTCGTCGGCATACTGACGATATGGCATCTCGCATCGTGGGTCGGCGACCTGTTATCCTTTGACATCGGAGCCCTGATACCGATCGCGGACATCATCGTAAGCGTGGTCAATATCTATTTCCATTTTCAGCTTCTGACAAACCTCGCCACGATCGCGGCTAAATATCAGCCCGAAGGAGAGGAGCTTGATCGCAGTATCCTGAACTGCCGCACGTTCCAGACCATCATGCTGACCGCGGCGATCATACTGCTCTATCTGACTAATCCGAATAACATCGTAGGCGCATATACTTCGATCGGAGTCGCGATCCTCTACCTCATCGCGGGGATCGTGCTGATGAAGACGCTTTTCGATCTGCGGCGGTGCTTCACCCCCGAGACCGAGGAAGAAGCCGAAGAAAAATCCGAATAAACAAAGGGTGCCGCATCGCGCGGCGCCCTTTTCCTCCGCGTTCACACATTTTTAGAAAAAATATGCTATAATCTTTGTAACGAAACTCCGTTTTCTCCGTCTAATCTATGAAAGCGAAGGAGGTGATGATGAGTATGGATTACGAAAAGCTATATACCGCCTACTATATGCAGGTATATTCATATATAATTACGCTCGCACGAAACCGTGATCTGGCAGAGGAGATCACGCAAAACACTTTCTACAAAGCCGTTACCGCGAAAGCACAGTTTTCGGGACTTTCGGATGAGCTGACCTGGCTTTGCTCGATCGCAAAGAATCTTTACTACGACGAGCTTCGCAAAAAGCGCAACACAGTCGGTCTTGACGAGATCGGTCATCTCGCATCCGATGAAAGCGTTGAGCGGATGGCGGCTGATTCGGATATGGCTTTCCGCATACACCTTGTTTTGCACCGTTTGGAAGAACCCTACAAAGAGGTGTTCAGTCTTCGGGTGTTCGGCGAGCTTTCATATTCGCAGATCGCCGAGATCTTCGGCAAATCCGAAAGCTGGGCAAGAGTTACTTATCATCGCGCCAAGCTGAAAATTCAAGAAAGGATGAATGAGAAAAATGAGTAAAGAATGTGACGTCGTACGCGACCTGCTCCCCCTTTACGTTGACGAAGCCTGCAGCGAGGCGAGTGCGGAAAAGGTAAGAAATCATCTCGCAGTTTGCTCCGATTGCTACTCCGTATTTCAGAAAATGTGTTCGGACACCAACGAAGAACTGCTCAAAAAGGAAAAGGAGAGTATACTTCAAAGGCACGAAAAAAAGGAAAAAGCCAAAGCAACAATAAAAAGCATTTCGATCGTTTCGGCAGTTTTAAGTATCCTCTTCCTCACGGTTTATATTGCCGGATTTATTAACGTAGTCAAGGTCTGGTGCAGAGAGTCGGATATGTACTCAATAGAGGAACGCAAAAAGGCAGCCGAAGCAATCAAGGAAAGCTATGATGACCATCCAGGGTGGCTTCACTCCATAACCTATACAACCGATGAAATATGTAAGGAAAGCCTCGAATATTGCAATTCGTTCGGAAAGGTTTACGAGGAGTGTATGGTATTTCAAGTCAGGATCGACCTCAAAGACTGGGGATGGAATTACTGCTGTCATGATGAGACCATATATCTTGTAAAGACCGAAGAAGGAGAATGGGACGTTCTGACAGGCAGCAGAGAGCGTTTCTTGGACGTTTGGGATATACCAATGCAAAAATACAAAAAGCTTCCCCAAAAATAAAAAGCAACCGCACATCGCTCCACACAAACGATCAATTATACGCTTGAATTCAACGCCCCTCCCGCTTGCGGGAGGGGGTGGGGTGGGCAGTCAGCAGCTTGCAAAATCTTGCCCGCCGAAGGGAAATCAAGGGCGAAATATAATAAAAATGAGAAAAATCCGCCGCGGCGGATTTTTTACTTTTATTTGCGCCCCGCGGGGCGCAACATCGTTTGTGCGAAGCACAACATCGTTTGCCGCAGGCAACATCGTTTGCACGAAGTGCAACATCATTTGCCAAAGGCAACAAAAAACGATATTCAGAATGCTGAAGAAATAAGTTTCCGCGCACTAAAAAAGCCACGTCCGCTTGCGGAAGGGGTTGGGGAAGGTAGTCAGCGCCTGCATGAAGGATTTCGCGCCCAAGGATTATCAAGGGCGAAATATAATTAAGATGAAAAAATCCGCCCACGCGGGCGGATTTTCACCTTTATTTGCGTCCCGCGGGGCGCAACATCGTTTGTGCGAAGCACAACATCATTTGCCGCAGGCAACATCATTTGCCGCAGGCAACATCGTTTGCCGCAGGCAACTTCATTTGCACGTAGTGCAACTTCATTTGCCAAAGGCAACAAAAAACGATATTCAGAATGCTGAAGAAATAAGTTTCCGTGCACTAAAAAAGCCCCGTCCGCTTGCGGAAGGGGTTGGGGAAGGTAGTCAGCGCCTGCACGAAGGATTTCGCGCCCAAGGATTATCAAGGGTGAAATATAATTAAGATAAAAAATCCGCCGCGCGTTTTTTTCCTTTTATATTATATGTGCAAAGGAATGACTTAACAACCACTTCCCTACAATCGGGAAGTGGTTATTAAGTCCAAAATCCCGAAGCAGAGCTTCGTGATTTTGAAGCGTGGTGTCGCGAGCTTAAGCTCGCGCATTAGAATCGAGACTCCGTGCAGATCCGGTGTTTTTCCGAAGGAAAATGGAGGCGTGAGCCGACAAACCGGATTTGCAGCTTGCCGAAGGCAAGTGTTCGGGCTCCGCTTAAGGAACTTTTTGAAAAAAGTTCCTTAAGAATCTTCAAAAACTTTCACGCTTATTGACTTTCTCCACGATTAGTGCTATAATCAAGTTATCAATCGTTATGGAGCTTTATTATGGAAAAGCAAGAGCTTATTGAAGTATTCAGAGAAAACTTCCCCTTCTGGGAGCGAATGCCCGAGCACGATCGCGAGACCTTCCTTCGCTCGTCACAGCACGTCAACTTCCGCAAGGGCGCAAACATTCACGACGGCGCGAGCTGCACGGGCGTAATTCTCGTCAAAAGCGGCAGTCTGCGCCTTTATATCCTCTCCGAGGACGGCAAGGAGATAACCCTCTACCGCATCTTCCCCGGCGAGATGTGCATTCTTTCGGCTTCCTGCGTTCTCGAATCGATCACCTTTGACGTTTTCGTCGATTCCGAGGAAAACAGCGAATGCGTGGTCGTCGGCGGATGTGCCTACGAGGACCTCGCCCGCCGTATGCCCGAGGCGAAGATCTTCGCGCTTGAAGGTGCGCTCGCGCGCTTCTCCGACGTTATGTGGGTAATGCAGCAGATTCTCTTTATGAGCATGGACAAACGCCTCGCCATCTTCCTTCTTGACGAATGCTCGAAAAACGGCTCCGATACCGTAAAACTGACACACGAGCAGATCGCCAAGTACATGGGATCTGCCCGTGAAGTAGTTTCTCGTATGCTTAAATATTTCGCCTCCGAGGGTATTATTTCATCCTCCCGAAGCGAGGGTATCAAAATTCTTGACAAACGCCGCCTTCGCGCGTTAACCTAAAATATAATAAAATCAGTTTTTCCGGCGGCTCTGCTGACCGGAAAAACACCTTTCAGACGAGCCGGGCGAGTCCGCGCGCCGAGGGGAGCCGTCAAAATCGCAGATTTTGACGAGCGGCGATAAGCGCGCGCCTTCAATTGTAAAACGTAGTTTTACAATTGGTTTTTAACCTAAAAGTGCGAGAATCTGCTCCTTCGGTCTTGCGCCCGTCGCCTTATTGACGACCTCGCCGTTCTTCATAACAACGAGCGTGGGAATGCTGAACACGCCGAATCTTTCGGCAAGCGTGGGCTCGTCGTCAACGTTGATCTTTGCAACAACGACGTCATCTCTCTCGCCTGCGATCTCTTCAACGATCGGAAGTATCATACGGCAAGGGCCGCACCAATCCGCATAGAAATCGAGGAGGACGGGCTTTTCGCTTTGGATAGCGGAATCGAAATTATCTTTGTTCAGTTTAAGTGCTTTCATATTTTTGATCTCCTTTTGAGGCGTTCTTGTTTTTACACTCATATTATACCGCATTTTCGCGGATAATTCCGTGATTTGGTCACAAAAAGGAGAGGAAGATTTATTTTTCTCAAAACTGTTGACAAAAAGAGAAAAACATTGTATAATAATAACGGAGAGCACCGATGACGGTTGCTTCCCGAAGTTAGTTACACAAAATAACCGCCTAAGGGTTCCAAGCTGAGGCGGTTATTTCTTTTTATTATAAAGATCGTTGATGTAAGCTAAAATGATGAAGATCAGGGTTATAATCCCCAATACTTCCATAAGCGTAAATACCATTCAACATCACCTCCCCTCTCGGGAAGGCAAAAAAGAAATTTTATCTTCCCGGTAAAGGGAAGCAACCGCCACCGTGTTATGGTGCTCTCCGAGTATCCGCAGATACTGAACATAGTATATCACATATTCGATGATTTGTCAAGAAAAACCGCAGCCTCGTTTGAAGCTGCGGCTTTGTTTTATTCAATTATTAATTTCCCACTTCTGCGCGTATTTTTCCATTTGTTCGCCGATAGCGGTAAATTGCGCGTTATCGCGGATGAAATCGTATTCCGATTTTTTCATTTCGTTGATGAGCCTCATCGCGTCGTTGTTTCTGTCGGAAGTCGAAAATGATCCGAATCCGTAGCTTCGGAACAAAAGCGAGGTATGGTATCCTTTACCGTCTTTGAAGGATTCGATAAAACCGACTGCATGATCGGATGCAGCTTTCAGGTGCTTCAATACCTTTACTTTATCCTTAGTCTTTGCATAGAAATGTGCCTGCCCTTTGTGGATTGAGGCTAAAATAGTATGGAAATATCCAAAGTCGCCATCTTCAAAAACGGTATTGAGAATAACAATCAGCTTATCGCGAAGAATCGCGTTTTCCTCCGCAGTATATATCAATTTTCCGGAATCGTCTTTGATATACATATTATCGACGGAATGCACAAACCACTGTAACAGATCAAATATCTTGTTCTGAACAGCCGAATACTGTTTGTTTCCAATATAGAGTCGCGGCATCAGGAACTCGCGCGATGCCGACATATACGGCATACGATCGGCAAGCTGGATGGCGCGTTCTCTGTTTTCTGCTTTAGGGTACATGAAGCAAAGAATCTGAATAGCACTGTGACGTATTGAGTCATCCGTGCAGGATTCGAGTATGCGTTCTCCGAGTGAAATCGCTTCATCTCGAAAAACTTTCAACTCATCGGCTGTATAACCGTCGTTAGTGTTAAACTGACGGTGCGAAAGTTGCATAAGAGCTTTGAGCAGCAAAAACGAATTGGGAAATTCACGTATTCCTTCTTCCAAAATCACACGTGCTTCTCTGTGATATCCGCGGCTGGAATATGCTTGAGCATTTTTATAGATTTCCTCGTTTTTTTCCTTTTTGGTTTCAATGTCGATACCAAGCAAATAATCCGCAGAAGTATCAAAGAGGTTACAGATAGCGGGGATGAGCGAGATATCTGGCATGGCAGAGTCGGTCTCCCAACGGCTGACGGCTTGCGGAGAAACAGACAGCATTTCAGCCAACTGCTCCTGAGTCATATCCTTGTTGCGGCGTAGTGTTTTTATTCTTTTTCCGAATGACATAATACAGATTCCTTTCAATCAATTCGGGCGGTACCGTTCCCGTTGTCTATATTATATCAAATCCGAAAACGAATGTCTATATCACGCTGATTGAGAAAAAAACAATTTTGAGTTGAGTTTGAATGTATTGACTATCGTTCAAAACTATGATATAATATCATCAGTATCCTCGGATACTCGGAGAGTGCCATACGGTGGCGGTTGCTTCCCTTTGCGGGAAGATAAAATTTCTTTTTGCCTTCCCGATGAGGGGGGGTGATGTAGATGGAGTTTACACTCGAAGAAGTGTTGGCTATAATCAGCCTCATTTTCATTCTGTTGAATTACATAAACAACATATATAAAAAGAAATAACCGCCTCGACGACCAATCACAAGCGGTTATTTCATAACTATTGTTGAAAGGAAGCAACCGTCATCGGTGCTCTCCGTTATTATTATATCACATTTGTTGCGCTTTGTCAACACATCCCACTAATTTAATTTTTCCGTCCGTTTTGCAATAATACTCCCCTTTTCGGAGGTCTATGCAAGAGGTATAAACCGTTTTCGTTTCCTTTTTCGAACCTCGTCCGAGCTCGACGAAGACGCTTTTCATAATATCGAAAAACTGCTCTGCGCCGCACGGTGCGGGGCGTTTTTTTGCTTCCGCGGCAAGGATGAAGCGCGACTCGGAGGAGAGATCGGTCGGCTTCATTCCTTTTTCTATATTATTCAAGTGTTCGGGGAAGGTCGGGGCGTTCGTCAGCACGCCTATCGGATTCGGGTAGATTCTTCCTCCCTCGGCGGTCTGCTCGAATACTATACTCCCCGATGGGTCGGCAAAGATCCAATGGAGCGGTGTCGGGGGCAGCTCGGGTGCGAATGCTTCGGGCGTGATATTTACATCCGAGAGCAGTTTTTCCGCCTCGCGCACGTTTTTACAGTTTTCGAGAACGAAAGCGATCAGATCGTATGACGGAATATTGAATTTTTTATCCGACTCCGCGCGGTAAACTGCAAGACCCGGAAAATTCAGTGCCGCGCCGCCGAGTCCCTGCGAATTTGCCGCGTCAAACCATAGCGGCACTCCGCCCGCGACACGCGCCATACCGATTATATTTTTATTAACAACTACCTCTCCGCCCCACTCGGTCTCGACGTCGAGCGTCCTACCGAAGAAGCTCCCTTCAACCAATGCCGTACACATTTTCCCTCCTAAATATAATATATAGTGATATTATTTTTCCGTTATTTGTTTTTTCTATACATTTTTTATACCAAAAACGGCGGTTCTCTGAAAATAAATTGGATAAAACCCATACGTAATATTATGTTAACAAATTCAACTTGATTTATATACAAGAAATGTAATATAATATGAGCGACTGCGATAAGACTCGAAAGTCTGCGGACACCACGCATCTTACATACGCATCGGTTATCAAACGCAACCCCGTGTCCCGCCGGCTGTCGGATCTGTCACAAACCAAAAAATTTTTTCTTAAGGAGAAAAACAAAAATGAAGAAGATTCTCGCAATCGCACTCTGCCTTTGCATGGTACTCTGCGTAGTAGCATGTGAGAAGGCACCCGCTGAGAAGGACTACAAGCTCGGTCTCGGCGTAGTTGTAAGCACCGCTTCCTCCGCAGAAGGCAACGCACAGGTAGACGCTACCATCGCAACTGTTGTTACCGACGCTGACGGCAAGATCGTTCTCTGCCGTATCGACGTAGCACAGAACAAGATGGCTATCGCTGACGGCGCAGTTGACACCGCTGCTACCTTCAAGACCAAGATGGAAAAGGGTCCCGAGTACGGCATGGCTGGCAAGGTTGACAACGACGGCAACGGCGTTATGCTCGAGTGGGACGCTCAGGCTAAGGCTTTCGAGTCCTACGTTGTAGGCAAGACCGGCGCTGAGGTTGCAGCTCTCCAGACTCAGGAAGCTGGCGGCCACCAGATCGCTGTTGACACCGCACTCCTCGAGGCAGGCTGCTCCATGCAGATCACCGATTTCATGGCTGCTGTTGCAAAGGCTTGCGCAGACGAGCAGGGCATGAACTTCAAGGCTGTTGAAGGCACCTTCACTCTCGGCGTTGCTGCTAAGACCTCCGCTGCAGACTCCAAGGCTGCTACCGCTGAGGCTGACGGTCTCGTTGCTATGTACTCCGACATCGCTGCTTGCGTAGTTGCTGACGGCAAGGTTATCGCTACCCTTAACGACGCTATCCAGCCCAAGATCGACATCACTGTTGCAGGTGTTCCCACCGCTCAGGAGTTCAAGGGCACCAAGCGTGAGCTCAAGGAAGGCTACAACATGGCAGCTTTCGGTCAGCCCAACGTTGAGGGCGGCACCGTTAAGGAGTGGTACATCCAGTCCGCTGCATTCTCGAACTACGTTCTCGGCAAGACCGCTGCAGAGATCGCAGGCATGCAGACCAAGGAAGTAAACGCTCACCAGATCTCTGTTGAGCAGGCTCTTCTCGATGCAGGCTGCACCATGCAGATCACCGGTATCTGCGCAGTAGTTGCACAGGCTGCTAACAACGCTAGATAATTAAAATTCACTAACAGGAGATAGGAATTGTGAAGATTCTGAAATCCCTTTCCTGTCTATCTCTGATTTGGGGGCTGCTCGTCTTTATGACGGGCTGCCCTCAAACTGCAGTTAAGACAGAACCGCTCGGAATGGTATATTACACATATTTTGACACTGTTTCCTATATTTACAATTATGCGGGCGGTGACAGCGAGGAATTTGAGGAAATTTGTTCCGAAGCTGCAAAAATTCTCGAAGAATACCACAACCTTTTTGACATCTATTACGAGCATTCGGGCATCGTAAACCTCCGAACGATCAATCTCAACGCCGGCGGAGAGCCGATGAAGGTTGACCAAAAACTTATTGATTTTCTTCTTTATGCCAAGGAGCTTTATGCGCTCACGGGCGGCGAGATGAACGTGATGATGGGCGCGGTGCTTCGCCCTTGGCACGACTGCAGAAGCGCGGCATCGAGTGATCCCGCGAATGCCTCCATTCCCTCCGCAGAGGTTCTGGAGGAAGCAAGCAAGCACACATCGATCGATCTGCTTGAGATCGACGAAGAAAACCTCACAGTCCGCATCAGCGACCCTGCCGCATCACTCGACGTAGGTGCACTCGGCAAGGGATACGCCACCGAAAAGACGGCGCAACACCTTGAATCGCTCGGACTGACCTCATACGTCCTCAATATCGGCGGCAATATCCGCATCATCGGCACCAAGCCCGACGGCAGCGGCTGGCTTACCGGTATCAAAAATCCTCTTGACAGAGGCGAAACCTACGCGGAATATATAACCTTGACAGATACCTCGTGCGTCACCTCGGGAATCTACGAAAGATTTTTCACCGTGGACGGCGTACAGTACCATCATATAATCGACAAAGACACACTTATGCCCTCAAAGCATTTTTCATCCGTCAGCATCATCACCAAGGATTCGGGACTTGCCGACGCGCTCTCAACCGCTCTCTTTACCGTGAGCTATGAGGAAGGACGAGCCCTCGTCGATTCGCTCGACGGCGTTGAAGTCCTCTGGATCACCCCCGACGGAGAAAAGCTTATGACCGAGGGATTCAAGCTTCTCATCACCGAGAACAACTAATTCGGAAAAGCCGCGGCTCCGGCGGTTTTCCGCAGGAAAATGGAGGCGTAAGCCGACAAGACGGAGTCGACATTTGCCGAAGGCAAATACACTATAATTCCGCCAAAGGCGGACAGAATCAGTAAAAAATTTTTTAAAAATAAAACAGGAGGAGTGCTATGATTTTCAAGAAAGACATCTCATCTCTGCACGTGCCGCACAATAAAAACACGGCAGGATGCGAACCCGTGAAAATTCAGACACCCAAAGAAGTTATCCTGCCTATGAATATGCATTCGGGCAGCGTTGCCGAGCCTATCGTCAACGTGGGCGATCACGTTTACGTAGGACAGCTTATCGCACGCGAGGGAGAAAGATTCTCTTCCCCCGTACACGCAACCGTATCCGGTACTGTTGCCGAGATCCTCACCCTACCCACCGCAAGCGGCCGCGACGTTGCTGCGATCCGCATTGAAAGCGACGGCAAGATGGAGAAGGATCCCGAAATGAAGCCCCCCGTATTCGAGGGCTGCGACGGTTTCCTTTAGGCAGTCCGCGAGAGCGGAATCGTCGGTCTTGGCGGCGCGGCTTTCCCGACCTGGGCAAAGCTCAACGAGGCGAAGAACCCCGACTACAAGGTTGACACCGTACTTATCAACGCGGCTGAATGTGAGCCCTATATCACCTCCGACCACAGAATGATGCTCGCGCACGCCGATCTCATCGACGACGGTATCGAGTATATGCGCAAGCATATGAGCGAGTATCTTGGAGAAGCTACCTATAAGATCTGCATCGAGAAGAACAAGCCCGACGCTATCAAGGTTCTCAAGGAGAGATTCGCAAGCAAGCCCTACGTGGTCATCCACGAGCTTAACGCTATCTATCCTCAGGGCGCAAAGCAGGTTATGCTCTACAACGCGACCGGCAGAGTTGCCATCGCGGGCAAGCGTTTCCCCTCCTTCGGCGCGCTCATCATCAACGTCTCCACCCTCGCAAAGATGGCTGAGTACCTCAACACAGGTATGCCCCTTGTTGAGCGTATCGTAACCGTTGACGGTCCCGCTGTCAAGAAGCCCGGCAACTTCATCGCTCCCATCGGTACCTCCATCCGCACCCTCCTTGAGCTCACCGAGACCGAGCTTGACAAGGTCGGCAAGGTAGTTATCGGCGGTCCCATGAACGGTAACGCTACCGTTTCTATCGACTCCCCCATCGTTAAGGTATCCAACTGCATTCTCGCATTCGACGAGAAGAGAGCTACTCTCCCCGAGCCTTCTGCTTGCATCCGCTGCGGAAGATGTATGGAAAAGTGCCCCGTTGACATCAACATCAGTGCTGTCGAGGGCGCTATGAAGATCAAGAACGAGGAAAAGCGCGAAGCTGCCCTCATCGACACAGGCGTTCGCCAGTGCGTTGACTGCGGATGCTGCTCCTACGTTTGCCCCGCACACCGTCCTCTGCTTCAGACTAACTGGGATGCTAAATCATTCCTAAAAAAATACGCCGCCGAGCAGAAAGAAAAAGAAGGAGGTAATAAATAATGTCGAAGCTTCACGTCTCCTCAACTCCTCATATACACGAGAAGGGTGCTTCTACCCGCAATATAATGCTCGATGTTATTATTGCGCTGCTTCCCGCAACCGTTGCAGGTGTCATCCTTTTCGGACTCC
>JAZTXK010000004.1:0-47808 GCA_045636385.1 Eubacteriales bacterium | reverse complement strand
GTATCGTCAAGCGAGCCGGTCACCTCTTTACGGTAACGCGCGATGAAGGGGATGGTGTTGCCCTCGTCGATAAGCTCGACGGTCTTGACTACCTGTTCTTCTTTCAGGTTAAATTCCTCTGCAAGGATCTGTTCGATTGTCATTTATGTTCTCCTAAAAATAATATACCTTTTACTTTGCGGCTTCTGCGAGAAGCGCGATTTCCTCGGCGGTCAGATAACGCCACTCTCCGCGTCCGAGCGTGGGATCGAGAGGAAGCGGGCCGAAGCTAATTCGCTCAAGATAGGTGATCTTGTTGCCCACGGCACCGAACATCTGCTTTATCTGATGGTACTTGCCCTCGTGAATGGTTATCACACCCTCAAATTCACTCTCCGTGCTGATCTCACAGGGTTTCGTGAGGTATCCACCCTCGATATGTACGCCCTCGCAGAGGCGTTTTTCGTCGCTCTCCGAAAGGGGCGTCTCACAGCGGTACCTGTAAGATTTCGGAACGTGGCGGGCGGGGGCGAGGAGTCTGTGCGACATCTCGCCGTCGTCGGTAAGTATCATCATACCGAGTGTGTATTTGTCAAGCCTTCCGCAGGGATGAACGCGCGCGCCGTCGGCGGGCAGAAGCAGATCTGTGACGACAGGAGCATTCTTGTCCTCGGTCGCGCTGACGTAGCCCTCGGGCTTGTTGAGCATAATGTAAATATGTTTGCGGTAGCAAACGGACTTGCCGCAGTAAACCACCGCATCGCGGTCGGGATCGACCTGAAGCGCGGGAGTTTTGGCAACCGCGCCGTTGACGGTCACTCTGCCGCCGCGCACAGCCTTTGAGATCTCACTGCGGCTGGCAAGCCCCGCGTTAGCTATTAACTTGTCGAGTCGCATAAAATCCTCCGGATGGCAATGCCGTCAACTTTCAGTTGCCGTCATTGCGTGATATATTTCGCCGATGGCGAAATGTGATATTTTGCTTACGCAAAGTGATATTCGCGCTTCGCGCGAGTGATATATTTCGCTTTCAGCGAAATGTTAAGGTAGAAATTTGCCGTGGGCAAATTTCATTTTAATTAATTGAGATTACGGATTGAAAGCAATAATTACCGCGCAGCCGAAAATAATTACGCCGAGAATAAAAGAAATCCAGAAATCGCGGCGTGAATAATAGTCCATATACAACCACCTCCGCGCTTATTATGGACAAGTTGCGCTAACTTTATTATTATACCACAAAATATAGGATTTGTAAAGAACTTTTTGACGAAAAAAGACGCCCGGGCAGGACGTCTTTTCAATCATAAAAATCAATTCGCGTACTTTTCGTAATCCATAGGATACCAGAGCGACTCACCCGTTTCAGGGTTGTAGCGGTAGATTCCGAGAGGAGAACTGCAATAAAACTCACCTTCATAAAGAACGATAGCGGTAATTTGCACCATATACCGGAAATTCTCTTCTTCAACAACCGTTTCGACACTTCCGTCATAATTCAATTTATATATTCCGCACTCGGTGACAATATATATACATTCTTCCTCTTCGCAATTAAAATATGCGGTGGCATTGCCGCCAAGCGATGCGATCTCTTTGAATTCAAGTCTGTAATCATATCCCGAACCGTCACTGATCGGCTCGAATCTGTAAACAACCGTGTCAGCATCAAGATCTTCCAACATACACACAGTATCAAGAATAACAAATGCATAATCTGCATGTCTTGTAGGCTTTATAATGAATCGGCTGTTATCTTCAGACAGTACTGTTTCTTTAACGGTCGGAGTTCTGTCCTCGGGATATATCGATTCTTCATAAAGGCACCATCTGACCCATCCGCTGAACTCTCCAAGATCCGTTCCAAGAAGATAACCGTCGCTGAACATAGCATATTGCGCATATGGAATATCCGCTTCTTCATTGCTAACAAATAGTTTGCCGTTTTCAACAGATAACTTACAACTGTAATTATGCCATTCAGAAGTCACCAAAATAAAATCCGAACCCCGATATTTGTCAAACTCCCCCGGTGACATTTTTGTCAGCTTCGGGTAATCCTTTGAGGTGACTGCGATTGTATCGGGCGATGTACAAGAGGTTAGGGCAAACAAAAGAATAATAAAGGTTAGCGCTAATGATGTAATTCGTTTCATTGTACTCTCCTTTCAGCAATTAATCCGCATACTTTTCATAGTCCATATAATACCAAAAATCTTCTCCGGTTTCGGGGTTAAAGCGATAGATCCCGAGCGCGGAACCGCAATAGAGTTCGCCTTCGAACTTTACTATGGAGTTAACTCCGATAGTATAAAAATAATCCACCCATACAAGTCTTTCTGCCTTGCCGTCAAATGTCATTTTTACTATGCTCATATCGGTTGCGAAATATATGCATCCGTCTTCCTCGGAAAGATAATACGCCGTCACCGCGCCCGCGAATCTTGCGATTTCGGTGCAAGATATATCATATCCGGCTTCGCTGTCATTTTTATCCCATATCACATCAAAATCATATACTACGGTCTCGCCGGACGTTTCTCCGTCTTTAACGCCGAAAGACGGAATTTCGCAAACGATAAAAGCATTGTCGTTATCTTCTTTGATAATGAATCTGTAATTCTCTTTTGAAAGAAGAATTGATTCGGGTGATTCTCCTTCCGGATAATGAGAAGTATGATAGGGAAACCATCTGACCCAACCGTCAAACTCGCCTATATTTACGCCCACGAGATACCCGAAATTGAAGGTCTCCTCTTTAGTTGTCAGGTAGTAATCAACATTATTTTCGACAC
Organism: Eubacteriales bacterium; assembly: GCA_045636385.1. Classification (GTDB taxonomy): domain Bacteria; phylum Bacillota; class Clostridia; order Oscillospirales; family CAG-272; genus CAG-390. The sequence goes on along the minus strand of JAZTXK010000004.1, from coordinate 45,034 downwards.
GCAAACTGCCGTCCTCTACCGTCAGATAACAGACGCGATAAACAAAATCTTCATCCTCAAGTGCTGCCAATTCGCGTTCTATTTCTTTTTCTTTATCAAATTCGCCCGGCGACATTTTTGTCAGCTTGGGATAATCTTTTGATGTGACTTCGATAGTATTCGGCAATGAACAGGATGCGGATATGAGCAAAGAAAGGATTAATAATATGATAATTGTCGTTTTCTTCATTTTTCGCTCCTTTATTCAGTGTTAATAGCTTGGTGAATACGGTTTGCAATTTCATTTTATCATAAATACCAACGTATGTCAATGACTTTTTTTCGGTTTCATCTTGACAATCTCTTAAAAATATGAGATAATAATACTAATTATAAAAAATAATCATTCAAGGAGATCACAACATGAGCTTTGAATACAATTTCCACAAATCTCAAGAGGTTCTGCATTACGGCTGTGAGAAGCCGCGTGCGTATTTCGTTCCCTACCACAGCGAGGCATCTGCGCTGACCGACAACCGTGCGTCGAGCGCGCGTTTCTTCTCGCTTTGCGGCGATTGGGATTTCAAATTCTATCCCGTTCCCTCTATGATCGAGGATTTCACCGCAGAGGGCTTCTGCACCTGTGGCTTCGACAAGATGACGGTTCCGCGCTCCTGGCAGACCGTTCTTGGCAAGGGATACGACACTCCCAACTACACCAACGTAAACTACCCCTACCCCGTTGATCCCCCTCACGTTCCCGATGCCAACCCCTCCGCGCTCTATGCGCGTTGCTTCGAGCTCACCGAGGATTATCTTTCGGGCAAGGATATCTACTTAAATTTCGAGGGCGTTGACTCCTGCTTCTATCTTTATGTCAACGATCAGTTCGTAGGATACAGCCAGGTAAGCCACATGACCAGCGAATTCAAAATCACGGATAAGCTCGTCGCGGGCAAGAACACCATCAAGGTTCTCGTTTTCAAGTGGTGCGACGGCTCTTATCTTGAAGACCAGGACAAGTTCCGCTATTCGGGCATTTTCCGCGAGGTTTACCTCCTTGCGCGCGACAAGGCTCACATCTCCGACCTTTACTGCCGCCAGAGCATCAACGCAAAGTACACTCAGGCAGTTCTCAAGGTTGAGGCAGAGCTTACCGGCAAGGCACAGATCGACTACAAGCTTCTCGATCCCAAGGGCTGCGAGGAGAGCGGCGGCTCGATCGTTCTTGACGGCAGCGGCGCATTTGAAATGCTCGTTGCCAACCCCAAGCTCTGGTGCGACGAAGATCCCCAGCTCTACACTCTCGTTATCAAGTGCGGTGAGGAATACATCGTTCAGTACGTCGGCTTCCGCACCATTGAGATCAAGAACCGCATCGTTTATATCAACGGTCAGAAGGTCAAGGTTCACGGCGCTAACCGCCACGACAGCCATCCTATTCTCGGCTCGGCTACTCCCACCGATCATATGCTTGAAGATCTTTACATTCTCAAGCGCTACAACTTCAACATGATCCGTACCAGCCACTACCCGAACGATCCCCGCTTCTACACCCTCTGCGACAAGCTCGGCTTCTTCGTTTGCGATGAGACCGACTACGAAACTCACGGTATGCAGAGAATTGCCGATTGGGATTATTTCTCCCGTGAAGAGGCTTGGACGGAGTCGCTTCTCGACCGCGTACAGCGTATGTTCGAGCGCGACAAGAACCACCCCTCGATCATTATGTGGTCGCTCGGAAACGAGTCGGGTCTCGGCGAGAATCAGGAAAAGATGTCCGATTACATCAAGTCCCGTATGCCCGGCGCAATGGTCCACTGTGAGGATGCTTCCCGCAGACTCAGAAACGCTCAGCACAACGCCAAAGGCATTAAGGATCTCGGCAAGTATGCTGAGTACTATGAGCTCGATTGGTACGACTTTGAGAGCCGTATGTATCCTAGCTTCGATGAGATGAAGTACTATCTCACGGAAAAGAAATTTACAAAGCCCTACTTCCTTTGCGAATACTGCCACGCTATGGGTCTCGGCCCCGGCGATCTCAAGCAGTATTGGGACGTCATTTACGCAAACGACCACTTCTTCGGCGGATGCGTTTGGGAGTTCATCGACCACTCGGTTGCAACCGGTGACGATATCTACCGCGATCCTCACTACGTTTACGGCGGCGACTTCGGAGATTTCCCGCACGACGGCAACTTCTGCGTTGACGGTCTCGTTTACCCCGACCGCCGTCCTCACACCGGTATCAAGGAGCACAAGGCTGTGCTCAAACCCTTCGTTATCAGCGAGGTTACCGCAAACGGCTCCTTCCGCATCAAGAACCGCCGTTACTACACCTCTCTTGAAGATCTCTGTCTCTACTGGTCCGTTGAGTGCGACGGCAAGATCGTCCGCGACGGCGTGATCGCAGAGCTCAAGGTTGCTCCCCAGCGTTCGAGAAAGTACAAGCTCGACCTTGAAGGTCTCAAGCTCGAAGGCATCTGCACTATCAACTTCTCGGTTCGTCAGATCAAGTCCACTCCTTGGGCAGAGGCAGGCTTTGAAGTTGGCTTCCATCAGGAAGAGCTCGGCGAGTTTGCAAGAGCCGACGTTGACGTTGCAAAGAAGGCTGACAAGATCAATGTTTGCGAAAACGACAAGGCTATCTTCGTTAAGGTCGGACAGACCGCATACAAGATCTGCAAGACCTGCGGTCTCGTTGCCTCCATCAAGGACAACGGCAAGGAAATGCTCGCGTCTCCCATGACTCCCGCAATCTTCCGCGCTCCCACCGATAACGACCGCCGTATCAAGAACGATTGGTACAATCAGGGATTTGACAGAATGGCTGTCAAGTGCTATTCCGTAGCTATCGAAAACGCTGACGAGAACGGCGTAACCGTCAAGGCTTCCCTCTCGCTCGGCGCAAAGCTTCTTGCTCCCGCCGTCCGCATGGAGGTTACTTATACAATCAACGCGGCAAGCGAACTTGCTGTAGTGATGGACGTTAAGGTTGCAGAAAACCTGCCTCCTCTCCCCCGCTTTGGAGTTCAGTTCAAGATGCCTGAGGGCACCGAAAAGCTCGAATACTTCGGCAGAGGCCCCGGCGAGAGCTACATCGACCTCCGCAACTCCACCTACCTCGGTAAGTTCAGCGAGAGAGTTGTAGACCACTTCGAGCACTACGTTCGTCCTCAGGAAAATATGGCACACGCAGACACCAAGTGGGTTGCCGTTACCAACGAAAGCCGTCACGGACTTCTCGTTCTTGCAGAAGAAAAGGCTCTTTCCTTCAACTGCTCACACTTCACTCCCGAGCAGATCGCAAAGACAGCGCACGACTACGAGCTCGTTCCGCTGAAGGAAACTGTTGTAAACATTGATTACAGACATACAGGTATCGGCTCGAACTCCTGCGGTCCCGCACTCCTTCCCGAATTCAGATTCGACGAGAAGGAATTCAGCTTCAAGTTCCGCCTCACCCCCGCGGTTATGGGTAACGTCGATCCCTTCGCAAAAATCAACTGATCGGAGATTATTTAATGAAAAAGAAAATTTTAGCTATCCTTCTGCTGGCGGCAATGACACTCTTCGCTCTTGCTTCCTGCGCAAAAGAGGATATTGACTACGGTTACACATTCGCAGACAAGACATATATTTATGAAAAAGAAGGCTTGGGCGGTTCGTTTTATATCATCATCAATTCTGACGGAACCTTCTCCTATAAAGAAGGCGTAGCTTCGGATTATTTGGCTAGCGGTACTTGGACATACACCGACAGCGTACTTTCGCTTACAGACACCCTCGACGGCTCTGAGCGCAAGATCGTAAACAATTTCTTCTTCGTTGACGGCAATCTATGGTATCTCACCGAAAACTCTACCGGTTTTCCTTTCGTACCCGTTGAGGAAGGCGATCTCTTTATTTTCGCTTACGAGAACTCCGCGCACAATGAAGTAACAGAGGAATAATCTTGCCCCCCATCAGTGTTCTCATCAAGCCCGCATCTTCACTTTGTAATATGCGGTGCAAATACTGTTTCTACGCCGACATAACCGACAACCGAGAGGTAAAGTCATACGGCATTATGTCGGAGGAAACGCTTGAAAATCTTATCAAAAAAGCATTTGAATACGCAAGCGGCTCGGCTACCTTCGCCTTTCAGGGCGGAGAGCCGACGCTTGCGGGGCTTGACTTCTACCGCAAGCTGCTCGAGCTTGAGAAAAAGTATAACGTAAAAAGCCTCCCCGTTCAGAACGCGATACAGACCAACGGCTACGTAATCGACGAGGAATGGGCAAAGTTCCTCGCAGATAACAAATTTCTCATCGGTCTTTCGATGGACGGAACGAAGGATATTCACGATTCTCTCCGCGTTGATGCGGCGGGAAAAGGTACTTTCGCACGCGTACAGAAGACGGCAAGACTGTTTAACAAGTTTGGCGTTGAGTTTAATATTCTTTGCGTAGTAAACAACTTCATCGCACGTTCGCCGAAGAAGGTTTACGATTCGCTCAAGGAATACGGATTCATTCAGTTCATTCCCTGCCTTGATACTTTCGACGGCGAGAAGAAGGTATTCTCTCTCACACCCGAGCGTTACACCGAGTTCTTGAAGGTTACTTTCAATGAGTACTACAAGGACTTCTGCGCAGGGCATCCGATAAGCGTTCGTAATTTTGATAACTACATCGGTATGCTTCTCGGCAGACCGCCAGAAAACTGCGCGATGGCGGGCATTTGTACCTGCTACACGGTAGTAGAAGGCGACGGAAGCGTTTTCCCCTGCGACTTCTACGTTCTTGACGAATGGAAGCTCGGAAACATAAATGAAAACTCGTTCGAGGAACTGATCTGCGGAGATATGGCGAAGAAATTCGTCGGAGTTTCGACTCACCGCAATGATGAATGCAAGGAATGCCGATGGTATCCTCTCTGTCGAGGCGGATGCCGACGAGAGCGCGAGCCGATAATCGACGGTACGCCCTCACTCAACCGCTTCTGCGAGTGCTATAAGAAATTCTTCGATGCTTGCTATCCGAAGATGGAAGAGATCGCAGTCAAGCTGCAAAGACAGTTCAGATAACAAAACAGCACCCGTCACGGGTGCTGTTTTCGTTATTCGGGCTTATAATTCAATATCGCGATAAAGGTTTCCTTCGCGCGGTTATGGTTGGTTTCCGAGCCCTTATTGGTAATCGAATTCTTCATACGCAGGCAGAGGACGGTGTTCTCAGGGATCGCGGCAAAAACCTCTGCATTCGCCTTGGCAAATTCGGTGTCCCAGAAATAGACCGCGTACTTATCTATCGCGTATTCAGGTTGTGCGCCAAGAGTATCCTCGAGCTTACAGAAAACGCCCTTTGCTACGCTGTCGTAGAGCCATTCCTCAAGCAGACAGAGCGAATACTCGCCGGTCTGCATCAGGCGGTTGAAGGAATTATATTCCTGTGAATTGATGTGGGTGTTATACTCGGGAAGATCCTCGCCCGCTTCAATAGCGTCTTTGCGCGCTTGGATTTGTTCCTTTGAAAATATATTCAATGCGGCAAACGCGGCGCGTTTTTCGCCGTCACCGTCAAAGTCCTCGGGCATAACGCTTTCAAACGTATCAAGAATTTCCTCGTAATTGGGAACGGTGGTAAGATAGGACGAGCCCGCATACATCAGCGTCAGATCGTCCTCGGTATTGCCGCACATCTGAACGCACATAATTCCGATAAGCATTATCGCCCCGATGACGACCAGAACCTTCCACTTATTATAAAACCAGAAATTGTCGAGCTTGGCAAGCATTCCCGTACCGAGATTTATATCGGTATTCTCGAGCTTTTCGTCCTCGCGCTCATATTGCGGCTCTTTGCCGGGTGCATACTGTTTCATTCTTTTCTTCCTTTCCGCGGATTACAGCTCTCGCAGGGCACTCCCGTCTGGCAGATGCCGCAGGGCGCGTATCCGTCGTAGCCGTAACGCTCGTGATCAATTTTCTTAATTACTTCGGCGTGATACTTCATACAAAGCACCTTATCGTGTCCCTTTTCTGTAATCGCGCCGGCGGGGCAACGCTTCATACACGCGGTGCAGCCATCCTTTGCAAGACAGTATTCGTTATAAGTACTGTATTTGCGCTCCGTCGGTTCAAGAGGAAGCTCAACGATTACGGAGCCGAATCTTCCCGCCTTTCCTTTTTCGGTTATAAGACCGTCGCAAAGGCCGAACGTACCGAGTCCCGATATATACGCGGTATGGCGCTCCGACCAGTTTGAAACCTTGACAAACTTTTCGCTGTCGCCCCACGAGAAATCCGATGCGCACATCGGCGCAATTGCCGCGTAGCCGAGAGAGTTCAGGTGATCCTCAAGCGCCTTGGCAAGACGGCGGTTACATTCCTCGCCGTGAACGCGATTCATCGTCCATTCAAGCGGAGGGCAATCATCTACCGCTCTGCTCTTTTCCTTCGTATCCTCCGTCTGAGGCAAAAACCAGCTCACTACGCTGATATTTTCTTTATCAAACGACCGTCCGAAAAGGGATTCGAGCCATTCCGCGGGCGTGCGGTAAAAGTTCGGATCAATGTGTTCTTTATAAAAATCATATAGCTCATCGCTCCCCTTGCTGAAGCAGACGATGGGTTCCGCAAAAGCAAAACCGGGCAGCTCCTTCAAATTGTTGTTTTCAATGACAGCCATATGAGATTTAATGAAATTTTCGATATAGGCATTGGTTATTTTCATATTATCACCTCTTGATTGTATTATATCATATTTATAAGAAAAAATCAAGGCATCTCGGGTGAGATGCCTTGTAATATTGTTATTTATCAGTCGATAGGCTTCATTGTGGGGAACAGGAGGACGTCGCGGATGGAAGCGGAGTCGGTGAGGAGCATTACGAGTCTGTCTACGCCGAAGCCGAGGCCGCCTGTGGGGGGAAGGCCGTACTCGAGAGCGGTGATATAGTCGTAATCAACCTGTGCCTTGCACGCGGGATCCTGTGCCTTTCTCTCTGCAACCTGACGCTCGAAGCGCTCTCTCTGGTCGATGGGATCATTGAGCTCGGAGAATGCGTTGCCGAATTCGGTTGCGTTGATGAAGTATTCAAAACGCTCGGTGAACGCGGGATCTTCGGGCTTTCTCTTTGCGAGCGGGCTGTTCTCTACGGGATAATCGTAAATGAAGGTGGGCTGGATGAGGTTCTCCTCAACAAATGCGTCGAAGAACTCAACAAGGATCGCGCCCTTGGTCTTAACAGCGGGAAGCTCAACGTGCTTTTCCTTTGCGATGGCGATCGCTTCCTCATCGGAGGTGATAGCCGCAAAGTCAACGCCGGAATACTTCTTGACAGCCTCAACCATGGTCATTCTCTCCCACTTGGAGAGGTCGATCTCCTTGCCCTGATAGTTTACGGTAAGAGTGCCGCAAACGTTCATTGCAACCGTCTTCATCATTTCCTCGACGAGATCCATCATACCCTGGTAATCGGTGTATGCCTGATAGAGCTCGATGGAGGTGAACTCGGGGTTATGCTTGGTGTCCATACCCTCGTTACGGAAGATACGTCCTACCTCGTATACCTTATCCATGCCGCCAACGATGAGTCTCTTGAGGTAGAGCTCGGTCTCAATGCGGAGAACCATATCCATATCAAGGGTATTGTGGTGGGTCAGGAAAGGGCGTGCAGATGCACCGATCTCGAAGGGGGTAAGTATAGGAGTATCAACCTCAAGGAAGCCCTTGGAGTCGAGGAAGGAACGGAGCTCACGCATAATAAGGCTGCGCTTTATGAAGGTATCCTTGACCTCGGGGTTAACGATGAGGTCGAGATATCTCTGACGGTATCTGGTATCGGTATCCTTGAGTCCGTGGAACTTCTCGGGGAGAGGAAGGAGGGACTTGGAAAGGAGAGTGAGCTTCTGTGCATGGATCGAGATCTCACCGCGGCGGGTGAGGAATACAAAGCCCTCGATACCGATGATATCACCGATATCCCACTTGCGGTAGTCGGCAAATACTTCCTCGCCGATGTCGTTGATGCGGATGTAGCACTGGATTCTGCCCTTGCCATCAGCAAGGTCGATGAAGTTTGCCTTACCCATATCGCGGCGGCTCATAATTCTGCCCGCGAGGGATACGGTCTTGCCGTCCCACTCCTCGAAATTCGCCTTGATGTCAGCCGAGTAAGCGGTGACATCGTACTTCATAATTTCGAAGGGGTTCTTGCCGGATTCAATAAGATTTTCAAGCTTTGCGCGTCTGATCTCTATCTCCGAGGATACGTTCACCTCGGGAGACTCGACGACATTTTCGTTGTTGATAATATCAGCCATTTTATCGGAGCCCTCTCTTACTTGTTCTTGGTTCTCTCAACCTTGAGGATATCAAGCTCGAAAGAGCCGTTGGGTGCGTCAACGGTAACGGTTGCGCCAGCCTTCTTACCGACGAGTGCACGGCCGATGGGGCACATATCCGAGATCTTGTCCTCTGCGGGAGAAGCCTCGTTGGAGCCTACGATGATATAAGTAACCTCCATCTGATCTTCCTTATCGAATACGGTTACGGTAGAACCGACGGAAATGATGGTGGAGTCGATCTGGCTTTCATCGATGATAACGGCGTTCTGGATCTTATCCTCGAGCTCCTTGATACGGCTCTCGACTCTCGCCTGTTCTGTTCTCGCCTCGTCGTACTCGGCGTTCTCGGAAAGGTCTCCGAATCCGCGCGCTACTTCGATATCGTGGATAACTTCGGCACGTCGTGTATTTTTCAGATAATCGAGCTCGGCTACCAGTTCGTTGTAGCCTTCCTGGGTATAATAGATAGGTTTGGTGGACATTGTTCTTCTCCTTACTTTACGATCAGGGAAATCGCAGCCTGAAGCTGATTATCTTCCTCATCGGTGATTTTATATATATTTTTATTTTCAAGTGCTTTGTCAAGCTCAACCTCAAGGTCGGGCTTGATACCGATGCCGTCATAGCCATCGGAAATGGGCGGGAAATACATCTTGGTAGTCATCTTGACCGCTCCGTCGTAGCCGTAGTACTGAAGCGAGAAGATCGACTGCATGCTTCCCTTTCCGTAAGTGGTAGTTCCAACGATTTCGGAAATTCCGTAATCCATAAGAGCGCAGGTGAAAAGCTCTGCGGCAGATGCGGTGCTTCCGTTTGCAAGAACCGCCGACTTGCCCATTACCTTATCGCGGTATTTCGCGATATCCTTATTGGATACGTTGCATGCCGAATAGGGCGACGAGAGTGCGTATTTGACTTCTGCAACTTTAGTTACTACTTCGCTTCCCGCGCGGTCACGGGTTTTGATAAGAACATCGCCGTCGTTGAGCATATAGCTGAGAACTGCCGTAATGGATGCGAGGTCGCCGCCACCGTTGTATCTTACGTCAAAGATGAAGTACTCAACGCCGGATGCGATAAGCGAATCCATCGCGTTGCAGAACTGCGAGGGAGTGGTAAGATCAAACTGAATGAGCTTAACGATACCAACCTTGGGATCGGTAGCGCATACTCTGTAGGTTACCGACTCGGAAACAAAGGTATCTCTCATAATCGAGAACTCTATCTCCTCGGTTCCGCGAAGTGCGGTGAACTCACATACGGTGCCCTTTACGCCCTGAAGCTTGGCAAGAGCCGCGTAGTAACCGAGATCGGATACCTTCTCCTTGTTCTCGCCTCCGCCAACGTAAACGATCAGGTCGCCGGGCTCGACTCCCGCTTCGAGAGCAGGAGAATTGGGAAGCACAGAAATGATCTCGATGCACTTATATTCGGCATTTTCGATTACCGTAACACCGATGCCCTGAGTTTCACCCTGATTTTCGGCGGTCATAAGCGCGTATTCCTCGGCGTCGTAATACTCCGCATATCTGTCATTGATCGAGAATTCCATACCTCTGACCATAGCGCGACAGAGGACCTCCTCGTCAATCTCGTAATAGGAATAGGTTTTGAAAAGCTCGATGATCGTTTCAAGCTTTCCTCCGAGCTGAGAGGACGTACCCGAGTTATTTCCGATAATCGAACCGGATTCCTCGCGGTAGTGTGAATCTATGAGCGCGCAGGAGCTCATTGCCGTGAGCAATACTGCCGCGGCAACGATCAGAAGCAACGCTGAGATTGAAAATCTTTTTTTCATTTAGCAAACTCCGTTTAAGGTTTCTTAAGGTATTTCATCGGATCGACCTTTTCACCGTTGAAGCGAACCTCAAAGTGAAGGTGGTTGCCCGTGCTGGTTCCGGTTGTGCCGACAGCGGCAATGACCTGTCCCTGCTCAACGTAATCGCCCGCCTTGACGTACAGCTTTGATGAGTGGGCGTAGAGAGTGTTGTAGCCGTCTCCGTGGTCGAGCAGTATGTAGTTTCCGTACGAAGAATGATACTTGGCGATAAGCACCTTGCCCGCCTTCGATGCGTAGATGTCTGTTCCGCGATACGCTGGGATATCAATGCCGTAATGGAACTTATTGTTGTATCCGAGCGAGCTGATCGTTCGATAGCCCCAATCGTAAGAAAGGGTATCGAAGGATAAGGGCAGCGGCCAAAGATAGGACTGCTTGCGGATCGCCTCCGCGAGAGCCTCCTGACGCTTGCGCTCCTCCTCGGCTTCCTTTTCGATCGCTATCTGCTCGCGGCGTTTATTTTCCTCTGCGATAGCGGCCGCTACCTCTGCCTCGAAATCGGCATCAAGGAGCGCGGAAAGGCTTTCGTATTCACCCTTCTCTCCCGTCAGCCTTTCGATCTCGGCTTCGATAGTTGCGATCTGCGCTTCGTTTTCAAGCTTCCACTGCGCAAGCTCTGCCTGCTTTGCCTCAAGCTCAGCGATCGCCTCATCCTGAGCCTCGGAGTCCTTTACGTACTGACGGTATTTAGCATCAAGAAGATATTTTTGAGCAGAGAGCGTATTCATAAGATTGTCGCTGTATCTGATCAAAGAGTTTACTCTGTCTATTCTTGCCAGAAGATCGGTAAAACTTTCTGCGCCGAGCAAAATTTCTAAAAAGTTTGCCGTTCCCTCCTCGTAGGTCATACGAAGAATGCCGAGAAACGTCTCGTACTCGCGGTCGTATTCAAGCTGGATCTCCGCGATCTCCTTGCCTATACGTTCGATCTCACCGTCATAGTAGAGCTTGGTTTTTTCAAGGTCCTTGAGCTGATCGTTATAGATAGCCTCCGCCTCGAGATACATTTTTCGGGTCTCGTCGGCGCTTGCCTGAAGCTTTTCGCTTTCCTTGAGATTCTTTTTGATCTCTGCGAGCATTTTATCATACTCTTGGAGCTGCTCTCGCATAGCCTCGAGGTCTTCGTCCTTGACGTCATTATAATCGGCTTTATCGTAATAAACCGAGTTTGCCGAAAACGGAATTGCGGTCACGAGCAAAACAAGCGACAGAAAAATTGTCAAACAGCGAAAAGCCGCTTTTTTTGTTTCGTTTTTTATCATTATTTTCTCCTAATATAGAGATTAGTTGCTGAGGTTTTTGTGAAGCGATACGATACTTGCCACGCTGCCCGTTACCGTTCCGAGAAGAATGAAGATCAAGAGGATCTCTGCCTGCATATCGGAAAAAGGCACGAGGGTGAACATTTCAAGAAGCTGTGACGTTCCGCCCTCCATCGAGTTGACGATGTAGGAATACAGCCACATATCTGCAAAATATGCCGCAAGCGCGGAAAATACTCCGATGACAACGCCCTCGATCAGGAACGGAGTGATAATATAAAGCTTCGTTGCACCGATAAAGCGCATAATGCTGATCTCCGTTCTTCTGCCGTGTACCGCAAGTTTGACGGTATTGAAGATAACGAAAAGGCTTACTGCAAGCAAAAGAGCAAAGAACCAGGCAAAGACGAAGGATGCTCCGCTTTTGAAGTTTTCAATAGCGGCGGCATAATCAACGCGGTTGTTGACCTTCATAATACCATCGATCAGAAGCAGATCGTATTCAAGTTTATTTGCACCTGCGGTGCTTTTATACGTAACGACGAAGGAATCCGCAAGCGGATTGTCACCGCTCTGCTCGATAGAATCGAAAAGCGCAGCGTAATCGGGATAGGTCTCCTTCATTGATGCGAAGCCGCTTTCTTTAGATATAAAATCGACGTAAGATACGTTTGGGAGGGCTTTTATATCTTCGGCGATCACCTGGAGCTTTTCGGGAGTAACGTCATAATCGGTAAATACTACGATCTCATTGAGCAGACCGAGCTTTTCGATATTAACGTCTATATTTCTGATAAGAAGCCCGAACGCTCCGAGAAGTATCAAGCAGGAAGAAAGAACGAGCACAGACGCAAATCCGGTCACTCTGTGTCTCCAGAGATTGCGAAAAGCGTCAAACAAAAGATAAAAAGGATTGTAAAAACGAACCGTACGCTTGGGAGAATTATTCATTGATCGAACCTCCAAGCTTGACGCTTTCCGGATTTTCAGCTTCACCGGGGAGGCTTATATCGGAATTGAGCTTGCCGCCTTCAAGACGGATAACTCTATGTCCGTAGCGGGCAACGAGACCCAAATCGTGTGTGACCACGATGACCGTTTTGCCGAGGAGGGTATTGATCCTCATAAGCAGATTCATGATCTCAATGCTCATCTCGGGGTCGATGTTGCCGGTAGGCTCGTCGGCTATGATGATATCGGGATTATTGGCGATCGCGCGCGCAAGCGCAACTCTCTGCTGTTCACCACCAGAAAGCTCGCTCGGGAAATGCTTTGCCTTATCCTCGATAGCGACGGTACGGAGCAGAGCGGGAACGCGATTGCGAATCTCTCTTCCCGGCGTACCAACGGCGCGCATTATACAAGCAATATTTTCGTATGCGGTCTTATCCTTGAAAAGTCTGAAATCCTGAAAGACCATACCGAGCTTACGTCTGTAATGAGGAATATGACGGGGAGAGAGCTCAGTCACATCAATACCGTCAACGAGTATCTGTCCCTCAGTAACCTTTTCCTCGCGGAGAAGGAGCTTCGTCATAGTGGTCTTTCCCGCACCCGAATGTCCTACGATAAAGACGAACTCACCGTTGTCGATATGAAAGCTGACGTTCGAGAGAGCCGCAGTATCGCTGTATTCCTTGGTAACGTTAATAAAGTCTATCATATTGCCTTAATACTTGATTCCCTTGGTAGACATATATTTCTTTACCATAAGAGCGACCTTGAAGGTGATCGCGTGCTCGAGCTCGCGGAGATCGAGGCCGGTGAGCTTACGGATCTTTTCAAGACGGTAAACAAGAGTGTTTCTGTGTACGAAGAGCTTTCTCGAGGTCTCGGAGACGTTGAGGTTGTTCTCGAAGAAGCACTGGATAGTCATAAGAGTTTCCTGATCGAGCGACTCAAGGCTTCCCTTCTTGAATACCTCGTGGAGGAACATCTCGCAGAGGGTTGAGGGGAGCTGATAGATGAGTCTGCCGATGCCGAGGTTTTCGTAATTGATGATATTCTTTTCGGTCTCGAATACCTTACCTACCTCGATAGCGACCTGTGCTTCCTTATACGCGCCCGCAAGATCCTTAAGGGTCTCAACGATAGTGGAGATACCGATGGTGACCTTGGTATAGAACTCGGTATTGAGAGTATCCGCGATCTTCTGCGCGATCTTTTCCATATCGCGAGCTTCGGTGCCGGGCTTTACGTCCTTTACGAGAACGATATCGCGCTCGCCGACGCTGATGATATACTCGTGAGTCTTATCAGGGAACATATTCTGAAGCATTTCGTAGGGGAGCATATCAGCCTTACCGTGGAACTTGATGAGGAATACCACGCGGTTCTCATCGGTATTGAAATGGAGCTCCTTCGCCTTGATATAAATATCGCTGGGCAGAATGTTGTCCATTATGATATTCTTGATAAAGGAACGCTTATCATACTTCTCGTCGTAAAGATTCTTGATATTGGAAAGCGAAACCGCAAGCATCTTGGAGAGCACGTCCGCCATTTTATCTTCGCCTTCAACGAAAACGAGATACTCGGTCTTTACGCCGTAGCCGATCGAGCGATATGTATATCCGCCCTTGCAAAACGACTCAAGAGAAGACGAATAGATCATACCGTCGCGAGCAGCCGCTCTCGACTCACCGATCTTTACAAGCTCAGAGCAAGAGATAATAATACCGTTTTCGTCAATAACGCCGATCGTGCGGTCAACGCTATCCTTCATCTGATGAATTACGCCTTGAAACAGTCTGTTAGACATCCTTATTAATCCAATCCTTTCTGCAAAAGGCTATGCCTTTTGTTTGGGTAGTAATTTTGTATATACTGTACTATATTTTACTATAATTTTTGTTAGATTTCAATAGGGTTTTGAATATTATTTCTAATTTTACCCCTGTTTTTTTGTAAATATTTCATAAACAAACCAAAAAAGCCGCAAAAGGACGGCTTTTTACAGTTTTTGCTAATTATCTTAGCTCAAATTCCGAGGAAAGACAAGCGAGAACGAAGGCGGCTGCGCTTTCGGTTCTGAGTATTCTTTTGCCGAGTCCGAGGAGTGAAAGACCTGCGTTTTCAGCCTTTTGTGCCTCTTCGGGAGAGAAACCGCCCTCGGGTCCGACGACGATGGCAACCGACTTCGGCGGGTTTGCGCGGAGGCTTTCGAGAGTTGCGCCGAGCATTCTCTCGCCCTCTTTTTCGTAGCAGAAGATCGCAAGATCAGCCTTTGCGGCTTCGCTTATCATCTCGGCAAAGGAAAGAGGCTCTGCGACTGCGGGAATAATGCCTCTGCCGCACTGTTTTGCAGCCTCTGCGGCGATACGGCGACGGCGCTGTGACTTTGAGGCTTCCTTTTCACCCTTCATACGGACGATACAACGCGAGGACTCAAAGGGAACGATTGCGGCTGCTCCGAACTCAACCGACTTCTGAATGGCAACGTCGAGACGTTCACCCTTGACAAGAGCCTGATATACAACAGCCTTGTATGGCGGCTCGGCGGGGCAAGGTTTTGATTCTTCTATATCACAATCCACGCGGTCGTCGCGGATCTTGGTCAGGGTACATTCGTAATCTCTTCCCTCTCCGTCGCATACGGTAAGCTCGTCGCCGACAGCCATACGGAGCGAGCGTGCTATATGAAACGCATCTTCTCCGAGTATGGAGATTGAGCGTTCTTCTTCATTTATATTCTCTTTTGACACGAAAAAACGGGGCATATCAAGACCTCCCGATAAAATTAGCCTAAATATTATATATTATTTGAAGTTATATGTCAATTACGATATTGTGAATATTTTCATTATTAAACAAAAAGTGCACCGATGCTCGGCATGATGCGCATCGGTGCAGATATATTTTAGAGAATACTGTCGAGGAACTGCTTGGTTCTGGGGTTCTGCGGGTTTGAGAAAATCTCGTCGGGAGTTCCCTCCTCCGCGATCTTACCGTCGCACATAAAGATAACGCGGTCGGCAACCTCGCGGGCAAAGCCCATCTCGTGAGTAACGACCACCATCGTCATTCCCTCTTCTGCAAGCTGCTTCATAAGCTCGAGAACCTCGCCGACCATCTCGGGGTCGAGCGCGGAGGTGGGCTCGTCGAAGAGCATTACGTCGGGCTCCATGCAAAGAGCGCGAACTATCGCGATACGCTGCTTCTGTCCGCCCGAAAGCTGGCTCGGATAGGATTCCGCGCGGTCCTCAAGACCTACGCGCTTGAGAAGACTGAGTGCCTTTTCTTCAGCCTCTTCCTTAGTCTTCTTGAGAAGCTTGATGGGAGCAAGCGTCATATTGCCGAGTACGGTTTTATGAGGAAAGAGATTGAAATGCTGGAAAACCATTCCCATCTTCTGACGGTGAATATTGATATCTACCTTTTTATCGGCAATATCAACTCCGTTGAATACGATAGAACCGTCGGTGGGCAATTCAAGCAGATTAAGCGAACGCAAATAGGTGGATTTACCGCTTCCCGAAGGACCGATAATAACTACCACTTCGCCGCGCTTGATACTGAGATTAACGTCGTCAAGCGCCTTTATCTCTCCGCCCTTGTAATACTTTTTAAGACCGTTGGTTTCAATAATTACCGAATTATCTTTCATTTCTGCGCAACCTCCTCTCAAGGATCTTGACAAGCTCAGTCAGAACTACAACAACCACAAGGTAGATGATTGCAACCGCGATAAGAGGCATAAAAGCAGAGAAGGTACGTCCTCTGATAAGCTCGCCCGCCTTGGTAAGATCCATAATTCCAACGTAACCGGCAACCGAGGTCTCCTTAAGCAGAACGATAAACTCGTTGCAGAGTGTAGGCAACACGGCCTTGATGACCTGCGGTATAACTATGTAGATCATAGTCTGAAAATAGTTAAAGCCGAGAGAGCGTCCCGCCTCAAACTGACCGTTATCGGTAGCCATAATTCCGCCACGGAATATTTCCGCAACGTAAGCACCAGAATTAAGACCGAATGCAAAAATCGCAATTCCGACACCGTTTCTGGAAGACGCAAAAATAATAAAATATGAGATAAGAAGCTGAACGACAACAGGCGTGCCTCTGATAACAGTAAGATATACTTGCGCCATGGCGTTTATCGTCCACTGAACGTAATAATTCCATCCGCCCTGACGCTTGTAGACTTCCCTGTTTTTGTCAAATGTAGATCTGATGCTCGCAACAATAACGCCGATAACAACACCGATAATAAGCGAAAAAAACGTAATTATCAAAGTGTTTTTCAGACCGTCAACAAGCCACTTCCACATATTGCCGTCAACGAAATTCAATATAAATTCGTCTTTAAAATCCTGAAAAAATTCTTTCATTCCATTAATCCTATTAAGGCTAAACATGGGTGTTGCACCTAAGTGCAACACCCGGTTATAGCTTTTATAAATCAGTTTCCGCTGGGGATGTACTTCTCGATGATCTTGGCGATGGTGCCGTCCTCGGTGAGTTCAGCAAGAGCCTTGTTGATCTGCTCGAGAAGAGCGGTGTTTTCCTTTGCTACGCAGATAGCGTAGTCCTCGATAGCGTACTCGTTGTCGCCCTCGAGAATGTGGATACCCTCGTTAGCTGCAACGAAGGACTTAGCGGGCTCGTTATCAATGATAACGCAGTCAACCTTGCCGGACTTGAGAGCTTCAACAGCCTCAGCGCCGGTCTTGTAACGGATTACACGGTCGGTGGTAACGGTGCCGTCCTCAGCTACGTCGTTGAGACCCCAGTTGGTAATATCGTCGGAGCAGTAGATATCACCGGTGGTATCCTGCTGAACGCCGACCTTGATATCGGGGTTCTGAAGAGCGGTGGGATCGCCGTTCTCGTCGAATACGAAGATGGAATCGAGAGAGGTGATAGCGGAGCCGTCAGCTACGATGATAACCTGGATGCCGGTTGCGTAGGTAGTAGAGAAATTAACGCTTTCAAGACGCTTCTCGGTAACGGTCATACCTGCCATACCGAAATCGTACTTACCTTCCTGAACACCGCCGATGATAGCGCCGAAGTCAACGTCAGCGATCTCGAGCTTCTTGCCGAGCTTATCAGCAATAGCCTGTGCGATTTCAACGTCGATACCTGCAAAGCCGTCGCCTTCCTTATACTCGTAAGGAGGGAAAGCTGCATTGGTAGCCATTACAAGGGTATCGCCCTTCTTTTCACAAGAAGCAAAAGCGAGCATTGCGCCGCAGATCATAAGAACTGCAAGTGCGAGAGAAATAATCTTTTTCATAATAATTAATCCTTTCTAAAATATAAAGATTATGCTTGCATATTATACTGCATATTTATGCAAATGTCAAGTCTTTTTTCAATTTTCATTGAAACTTTTTGCCGATACCCTGTATATTTATACTATATCCATCAAAAAACGCGCGGAACCGACGGTACCGCGCGAAAATATTACATTTTAAGCGATGCTCTGAGGAATTTACCCGTATAAGAGGCATCGACCTTTGCGACTTCCTCGGGGGTACCCGTAGCAACGATAGTACCGCCGCCGTCGCCGCCCTCAGGTCCGAGATCGACGATGTAATCGGCGCACTTGATAACCTCGGGGTTATGCTCGATAACGAGGACGGTGTTGCCCGCGTCGACAAGTCGAGAGAGAACGCCGAGAAGGCGAGAAACGTCATCGGTATGAAGTCCCGTGGTCGGCTCGTCGAGAATATACATAGTCTTGCCCGTGCCTCGCTTGGCAAGCTCGGTGGCAAGCTTCACTCTCTGTGCCTCGCCGCCCGAGATAGTGGTCGAGGACTGACCGATCTTGATATAGCCGAGGCCGACGTCGCAGAGCGTTTGGAGATACTTGCGGATCTTCGGGATGCTGTCGAAGAAGACGAGTCCTTCCTCCGCGGTCATTTCGAGGACTTCGTAAATATTCTTTCCTTTATATTTAACTTCAAGAGTATCGCGATTATATTTATGGCCCTTGCAGACGTCGCAGGTGACGTAAACGTCGGGCAGGAAGTGCATCTCGATGCATCTAACTCCGTCGCCGCCGCAAGCCTCACAGCGTCCGCCCTTGACATTGAATGAGAACCTTCCGGGACCGTAGCCGCGCGCGATCGCGTCCTGCGTTTTTGCAAAGAGGGTACGTATTTCATTGAAAAGTCCGGTATAAGTCGCGGGATTGGATCGAGGCGTGCGTCCGATGGGGCTCTGGTCGATATCTATGACCTTATCAAGATGCTCGATGCCATCGACGGAAACATGTTTGCCCGCCTTTCTGCGCGCGCCGTTGAGCTTGGTCAGAAGCACGGGGTCGATAACTCCGTTAACGAGAGAGGACTTTCCCGAGCCCGAAACACCCGTTACACAGACGAAGCATCCGAGAGGAATATCGACGTCAACCTTTTTGAGGTTATTGACCTCCGCACCGCGAACACGCAGGAAATTGCCGTTTCCGGGGCGGCGGGTTTCGGGAACTTCGATCTTCTTTCTGCCCGAAAGGTATGCACCCGTCAGCGAATTTTCATCAGCCATAACCTCTTCGGGTGTACCGGCGGCAACGACTCGTCCGCCGTGAACGCCCGCGCCGGGGCCGATGTCAACAAGGAAGTCGGCGCGGCGCATCATTTCCTCGTCGTGCTCAACGACGAGAACTGTATTTCCGAGGTCGCGCAGACGGCAGAGGGTATTTATGAGTCTTTCGCTGTCGCGCTGATGCAGACCGATGCTCGGCTCGTCGAGGACGTAAAGCACACCGACGAGGGATGAACCGATCTGGGTTGCGAGTCTTATTCTCTGCGCTTCTCCGCCCGAGAGAGTCCCCGCGCGGCGCGAGAGCGTGAGATAATCAAGTCCTACGCTTTCAAGGAAGGAAAGGCGCGCGCGGATTTCCTTGAGAACTTCCTTGACGATCATTTCCTCGCTTGGAGTGAGCTTGAGCGTATCGCTCGACACGACTTTCAGCGCGTTTGTTACCGAAAGATTGCAGAATTCGTCGATGGCAAGTCCGCCGACGGTTACGGCGAGAGCCATTTCGTTAAGTCTTCTGCCGCCGCATTTCTGGCAGGGGATCTCTTCGATAAATTCCTCGTAATACGCTTCCGCGCCACCGTACTGCATTCTCTGCTCAATTATCGGAATGATGCCCTCGAATTTCGCATCGCGGAGGTGACCTTCTTTGCCGAAATATCGGGTCACGTGGAATTTTTCGTTGCCCGTTCCGTAAAGAAGGATGTTCATCTGCTCCTCGGTGTATTCCGAAAGAGGTGTATCGAGTCCGAAGCCGTATTTTTCGGCTACGGCAAGAACGAGAGGACCGTTCCAGCTTTCCTCAACAAGGGATTTGAAGCCGTTAACCTGTATCGCGCCCTCGGAAAGCGAGAGCGAAAGATCGGGAATGATCTTTTCGGGCGAGATACGGCGTGTCACGCCGAGACCCGCGCAATCGGGGCACGCGCCCTGAGGATTGTTAAAGGAGAACATTCTCGGCTCGAGATCGCCGAAGGAAATGCCGTGCTCCTCGCAGGCGTATGCTTGCGAGAATTCAAGTTCTTCGGGTTCTCCCTCTCGTGGAACGGTGACGATGAGAAGTCTGCCCTCGGCAAGCGAGAGCGCGGTTTCGACCGAATCGGACAAGCGTGAGCGGATGCCCTCGCGCATCACGAGTCGGTCAACCACGACCTCGATCGAGTGGCGGATATTTTTATCAAGCTTGATTTCTTCATCGAGATCGTAAAGGCTGCCGTCGATGCGAACGCGGGTATATCCCGATTTTTTCGCGTCGGCAAGCACTTTTTCGTGCATACCCTTTTTCGCTCTTACGACGGGGGAAAGCACCATAAAGCGCTCGCCTTCGGGGAGCGTTTCGATCTTTTCTATAATCTGATCGACCGTCTGGCGGCGGATCTCCTTGCCGCAGATAGGGCAATGAGGGATTCCGATTCGTGCATAGAGCAGACGGAGGTAATCGTAAATTTCGGTAACGGTACCCACGGTCGAACGCGGATTTTTGGATGTAGTTTTCTGGTCTATGGATATTGCAGGCGAGAGTCCTTCGATCATATCGACGTCGGGTTTATCGAGCTGACCGAGGAACTGGCGCGCGTAGGACGAGAGCGACTCGACAAAGCGTCGGTGGCCCTCGGCGTAAATTGTATCGAATGCAAGAGAGGATTTGCCCGAGCCCGAAAGCCCCGTCAACACGACGAGCTTATCACGCGGGATCGTGACATCAACATTTTTCAGATTGTGTACTCTTGCGCCTTTAATTATTAGATTTTGTGACATTTTGGTTTCCTTTTTTCGCACATATCAAATCAATCAGCCGTAAGGGTCGGCATGCGTGCGTATCTCGACAGTCCCGAGCCAAACAAAAAATTATATGTGCATTAAATCAATTTAGTTAAATACCGTTTTCTGTATTTTATCAACGGTGAAATTTTGTGCGGTCAAGACCGCCGAGGACGTCGGTCCCTACGGACTCGTAATAAAAATAATATCAAAATATTATAATTCTCTCGTGCTCAATAATCAAGCAATTCCTTCGGAATATCGCGGATCATTTTTTCGAGTGTGGGAAATTTTTTGATTATATTTGTACCTTTATATACTTCAAACGTATGTTCACCCGAATAGAGATCGCAGCAATGTGCGCTTAATATATCGCGGTCGATTTCTTTTTGAAGTACGTAATAGAACTTGCCATGTACAGTATTAACACGGACGGAGTAAGCGTATCTTCGTCCGCTGCGAGGGTTGGGTCCCCCACGAAGTGTTGAAAGATAATCGAACTTATAGCAAAACAGCTCTTTATCTTCCGTTTCATCGGGATTTGCCGAATACATTAAGTCAAGCATCTTTTTGTTCTTGAACGCATTTACGAATCCGATTACGGAGTATGCACCGAATCCGATGCTCACTGCGATTACAATGAATACACCCCATGATTCCGTTTGCGGAAAAAACGCCAACAGAGAAAGCATAACGATCACGAAGAACGCCAAAAGAAAACCTACTACCAAGTTAAAAATATAAATTGTTTTGATAGTTTCTGTTCTTCTGCCCAGAACTTGCTTATCAATTTCTTTTGCATTCATCTTACTTTCCCCCATCTCAAACCGCAGTTATTAACGGTAATCACTTCAAACATCATCTGCGGCATCGAACTTTTTGATAACGTTCGTTCCTTTATAGAATTCAAATTCTTGCTCACCTGTATAGGTTCTGAATACTGCGTTCAAAGCGCCTTGCGCAATCTTTGCTTGATTCAAAATGTAATAGCATTTTTCGGACTCGGTATGAATGCAGATACCCAAAGTTTTTGACGTATGTTTACCTCTGGGAACGAGCAGCTGTTTGAATTTTTTGCACACAATTTTACGAGTCTCGCTCTGCGTCGGATCTATGGTTGTGAGTTTTCTCAACAATTCACGATATACAGTATTATTCTTACAGGAAAATATGCCGACCCAAAGCATTAGCGGAGCTACAGCCAAAATACTTATAAGTGCCAAGATTGACTCGCCGGTAGAGTGTATCGGGTTATCGCTGAACATTTCTGCAATTATAGATATAATTATCAAAACGCTGATCGGCATCGTATGAAGGAAAAAGACAGCGGAAAAAGCAGAAAAATTTTTCAGCTTTTTTAAATTTTTGATTTTTATCTCAAGAATATCTTGTTCCGTCATCTTACTTCCCCCCATCCTCGCGCAGCGCGCGGATCTTGTCGCGGAGGTAAGCCGCGAGCTCGAAGTCGAGGCGGCGGGCGGCGTCCTTCATTTCGGCGGTCAGCTTTTCGATCATAGCCTCGCGGTCGCGCTTTGAAAGCTTCTTTTCGGGTTGCTTCTTCTGCTTTTCGTCCTTGCCGCCGGGAAGCGCGATCTCGATGAGGTCACCGACCTTCTTTTCGACAGAACGGGGCGTGATGCCGTGAGCTTCGTTATATTCCTGCTGAACCTTGCGGCGGCGGTTGGTCTCGGCAATCGCGCTGCTCATAGCCTTGGTAATCTCGTCGCCGTACATAATAACTTTTCCGTTTACGTTACGTGCGGCGCGTCCGATGGTCTGGATAAGCGAGGTCTCGGAGCGCAGGAAGCCTGTTTTATCGGCATCGAGGATTGCAACGAGCGACACCTCGGGGATATCGAGGCCTTCGCGGAGAAGGTTGATTCCGACGAGGACGTCGAAATTGCCGAGTCGGAGGTCGCGGATGATCTCGGTTCGCTCCATTGTCTCTACCTCGTGATGAAGATAACGAACCCGAACTCCGTTATTTGCAAGATAATCGGTCAGATCCTCAGCCATTTTGCGGGTGAGGGTGGTAACAAGGCTTCGCTCGTTACGCGCGGCACGTATCTTGACCTCGCCGAGGAGATCGTCGACCTGATGCTCGATAGGGCGTATCTCGATCTCGGGATCGATAAGTCCCGTGGGACGGATGAGCTGCTCGCTGACGCGCTCGGAATGCTCGCGCTCGTAGTCGCCCGGAGTTGCGCTGACGAAGACGGCTTGATTTATCTTTTCTTCAAATTCGTTAAAATAAAGCGGACGGTTATCGTAAGCCGAAGGCAGACGGAAGCCGAAATCAACGAGGTTGCGCTTTCTTGCCGTATCGCCGCCGCTCATACCGCCGACCTGCGGAAGAGTTACGTGCGACTCGTCGACGAAAAGGAGAAAATCCTTCGGGAAATAATCGAGAAGCGTATACGGTGTGGAACCCGGTTCTCTTCCCGCAAGGACGCGGGAATAGTTCTCGACACCCGAGCAGAAGCCGATCTCGCGGAGCATCTCGAGGTCGTATTTGGTACGCTCGGAGATACGCTGCGCCTCGAGGTATTTATGATTCGATTCAAAGAATTCAACGCGCTCCTTCATCTCGCGCTCGATCTCGGCGAGTGCCTTTTCGCGCTTATCATCCGAAACGGCATAGTGCGTTGCGGGATAGATAGCGGCGTAGGAAAGACGTCGGACAAGCTCGCCCGTGACTACGTTTATCTCGGAAACGCGCTCGATCGTGTCACCGAAGAATTCAACGCGCAGAGCCTTATCGTTGCCCGAAGCGGGAATTACCTCGACGGTATCTCCGCGGACACGGAACGAGTCACGCGCGGGGGACATATCGTTGCGAGTGTAGCTGATAGCGATCAGCCGCTTGATGAAATCGTTGCGCTCCATCTCCATATCGGGACGGACGGCAAGAACGAGCTCGGAATACTCGGCGGGATCACCGAGAGAATATATGCAGGACACGCTGGCAACGATTATGACATCGCGGCGCTCAAAGAGAGCCGAGGTCGCGCTGTGGCGAAGACGGTCGATCTCGTCGTTAACGAGAGCATCCTTTTCGATATACATATCCTTTCCGGGGATATAAGCCTCGGGTTGATAGTAATCGTAATACGAAACGAAATATTCAACGGCGTTTTCGGGGAAGAACTGGCGGAACTCGGTGCAAAGCTGCGCCGCGAGGGTCTTGTTATGCGCCAAAACAAGCGTCGGGCGGTTCATTCTCGCAATAACGTTCGCCATTGTAAAGGTCTTGCCCGAACCCGTAACACCGAGAAGCGTCTGCATATGCTCGCCTCTCTCGAGACCTTCAACTATACTATCGATCGCCGTCGGCTGATCGCCCGTGGGCGCAAAATCGCTGTGAAGCTTAAACACTCCCTCAAGCTTTCTGCTCATTTCTTCACTTCCCTTCAAACATAATTACATATATTATATCAAAAATATTTTTTAATGTAAATGGATTTTGATAAAAAAGTGCCCGAAAATTTTTGTCATTTTCGGGCATATTTTATTGGTATGATTCAACAATCCTCGGGGATCCTTTTCGCAATCGCGGCGTTTTTATACTGTTTATCCGCAGTGACGTCGCGGATGACCTTGATAAACTCGGGTAGACGAACCTCCTCGTTCTCGCTTTCCATTTCAACCTCGGCGATCGCGCGGTCGCCCCAGAAGGGATAGATATCAACCTCGACCACTCTGCCGCCGAACGGCACGCAATATCTCGTTTTATAAACCGTTCTGCGCTCCGGGTCGGCGAGCTTGAGCAGTTCCAAGTATTCTTCCTCCGAAAGCTCGCGCTCGTTTTCGATGCATTTTAAGTCCGTGACGCTCTTTTTCTCGGTAAAGATATATTTCGTTACGCCGTCCGACGTGCGCTTACGCACGCGGGAGGTCATACCGTCGTTCGTTTTGAGATAAGTCTGCGCGATATCGCTCTTGGGGTAATTTTCAAGTATATTCAAGTCGGGATATTCAATAAGGAACTTTCTTTCAATTTCAAAAGCCATTTTTATGCTCCTTTCCTTTAATTAATTATAGCACAAGTGCAAGAACGCGTCAAGTCCTTTCTAGGAAAAGGCGATAAAAAAGAGAGACGGTAAAGACGAATAGACTCAGCGACGTTCCGTAGCGAATAAGAAGATATACCGACACCATCCACAAAAAGAGGATGCTTGAAAAGGTGGTGAATGAAATAAGCCTTGCTGACGCTCGCGGGCCGAAAAGCGAGGTTACGACGACCGAGAGCATTCTTCCGCCGTCAAAACCCTCGGCGGGAATGAGATTGAGCAGTCCAAGCATTATCGAAACAGCAATAAACCACTCGCCGCATTCGGAATAGTAGCCTCTGTGTTCGGAAAAGAGCGCGGCGGCTATTGCGGAAACGAAATTCATTGCGGGTCCGGCGGCGCAGAGCAAAAACTCCTTCGGATAGGAAATCAGCGAACCGCGCACCTTTAGCGACACGCCGAACGTGCCGATATCGAGCGAACGAAGTGGGATGCCGAGAAGCATGGCGGCGAGCATGTGACCCGATTCGTGAAGTGCAACTCCCGCGAGCGAGGGCAGGATAACTCCCTCGGGCTGAAATACGGTCATAATGCAGAATATCAGTGCAGGGAGGATACCGATGCGCAGTATTTGCTCCGCGTTTGCCCCTTTTTTCATCAAAACAACTCCTTTTTGGCAAATTTATCTTGTCTTTATTTCGGTTTTATGATAAAATATATAAGATAAACTCAAAGGAGTATGACAGATTATGGATCATTCAAAAATCAAATGGATATTCTTTGATATGGGTCACACCCTGCTTGACGAGGACGGGGTGCATATCTCGCGCCTTGAATCCGTGACCGAAGAGCTTGCGGAAAAGGGAAAGACCTGTCCGCCCGTCGAGGAAATGCTCGCGGAAATGATAGATTTCGGGACAAAGGGCGCGCGCAGTCCCTTCTACGAGGTTTCGAGAAAATACGGCTCAAAGAAAAAATACGATTACTGCCCCGCGCTTGAGGTCCCCTTCCCCGAGACCGAGGAATGTCTGCGCCGCCTTTCGGCAAAATACAAGCTCGGCATAATCGCAAATCAGCGCGGCGGCTCGGCGCACAGACTTCAACAGCACGGGCTGATGATGTATATCGACTTCGTTTATTCAAGCGAGGAGATGGGACGCTCAAAGCCCGCGCCCGATCTCTTTCTCTCCGCGCTCGATGCCGTCGGATGCGCACCCGAGGAGGCTTGTATGGTAGGCGACCGCGTAGACAACGACATCCGCCCCGCCAAGAAGCTCGGTATGATGACGGTAAGACTCCGTCAGGGATTTTTCCGCAACCGCCCCGCAGAAAACGAATTTGATATTCCCGACGCGGATATAGAGTCCATAGGCGATCTTCCCGACGTATTCGGCTTATAAAAAATCATAAAAAAACCACAAAAATATTTCCAATTCCTATTGACAATCATTTGACCGTGTGATATAATAAATTCAGAAGATAAAATATTCAGAAAGGAGCACAAAATGAACCTTCAAATCAACGAAGAGCTTATCCCCGGTACTATACTCAACCGCAAGGACATGGGCGACGTAACGGGTATGGAATTTCTCAAAAAGATCTTTTACATTTCGGACGGCGTAATGCTCACGCAAATCCGCGAGATCTCGGGCATCGACGGCTCGACCCTTCAGAACTGGACGAAGAGAGGATGGGTCGCAAACGCAAGGCTGAAGCGTTACAATATCGATCAGGTCGCGCATATACTGATCATAAATATGCTTCGCTCTTGTATGCAGCTTGACAAGATCGCCTTCCTCGTTTCCTACATTAACGGACGCGTTTACGACGAATCCGACGATATCATCCGCGACTCGCAGCTTTACGACTATATCTGCCGTATCCTCGACAAGCTGATGAAGGCGGGCGAGATTTCCCCCGACAGCACCACCCTCAAGTCCACCATCGAAAAAATCACGTCGGACTACGAGGAAAAGGTAACGGGAGCGCGAAGACGCCTCAACATCGCACTCGAGATCATCATCATCGCGTACTACGCCTCTATCATCAAGTCGTACTCCGACGATATGGTCGACAAGCTTATGCGCAGCTAACGTCTTCGCATCATCACACGGAAAGGAAGATAAATTATGATTAACTGGTGGAACGAACTGCTCCTTATTCAGCAGATCTTCGCGCTTATTGCGATCCCCTCTACGTTTCTGATCGTTCTGCAGACCGTACTTATGCTCATCGGTATAGGCGGCGACAACGCCGCTGACGCTGACGCAGATATCGACGCCGACGATCTCGAGGTTCCCGATGACGGGCTTGCCATATTCACCGTCAGAGGCGTGACCTCTATGCTCTGTATCACCGGCTGGGTTGCAGTTGCGCTTCTCGAGACCTCCCTGCCCCAGGGCGTTTCGATCGCGATCGCCATCCTTTGCGGAGTTGCTACCCTCATCGGAATGGCTTACCTGATGCGTGCGGTTTACAGACTTCAGTCGAGCGGTAACATCGACGTTGAAAACTGCATCGGCAAGATCGGTGAGGTCTATATTCCTATCCCCTCCTCCGGAAACGGCGCGGGCAAGGTCAATCTTACCGTTCAGGAAAAATATAGCGAATTTTCCGCTATCACTACCGGTGGCGATCAGCTCAAGACCGGCTCCTTCGTCAGAGTCGTTGCTGTCGGTCCCTCCGGCGTGCTCGTTGTCGAGCCCATCGACAAAAATTAAAAATCTATAATTATTTAAAAGGTTCTCTACTCCAATGAATTACGAACGCAACAAAAAGTATTTTGCGCAGCATCTCTCTACCGCGCCCGTCGTTATTTCCGCCGCTTGCATCGGCATCGGCGTTTTTATGGCTGTATTCCTCGCCAACACCCGCGGAATGCCCTACATCTTTATGCCTATGGGACTCACTCTCATCGCTATCGGTGCGGGCATCTTCGTTGTCCGCTCTGCAAGAAAGATCCCCGATGCGGAGATCAGCGAGCAGGCGGCAAAGCTCTACGAGACCTTCAAGGACGATTTCAATCAGAAATTTCTCCCGCAGGATATCCGTGCCATTCGCTACGAAATGACCAACCACATCTCGCGCCCCAAGCTCGAGCCCATTACCTTCGCAACCTACTGCTTCGAGGGCGATGAGGTTATGGCGAAGAAGGGTAACGACGGCAAGTGCCGCTCCTCGATCTATTCGATGTCCGGCTTCATCCTCAAGCCCGATTCGATCTGCGTAGCAGAGCGCGAGATCTCGCTCATTTCCAATAACAATCCCATTCCCGGCGACTTCCGCGAGATTAAATACCTCGAGCTCGGCTCAGCTACCCTCGAGCACGTTCCCGAGAAGAAGGGATACGAGGGCTTTGCAAAATACCGTCACCTCACCCTCAAGGATAATGACGGCAACATCGCCATCGACTTCCCCATCATCGCAGACGCGGCAGCAGACGATTACGTAAAGGACATCAACCTCCGCATCACCCGCGCAAAGGAAAAGGCTGCGGAATAAATCTTTGCTTTTGAAACATACTATAATTTAAAAATCCAACAAAAAAGATATAGAAAGGAAAAACATCATGTTCGGATTCAACGCACTCCTCTCCTCGGGCGGAATTTCCGAGGCGGTACCGATGATCGTTATCGCGGTAGTAGCAATTCTCTTCGCCTTCGTCGTTCTCGTAGCTTCGCGCTATAAGAAATGTCCTTCCGACAAGATCATGGTCATCTACGGTCAGGTAGGCACAAACAAGGACGGCACACAGCGCTCCGCTAAGTGTATCCACGGTGGCGCGGCTTTCGTATGGCCGGTATTCCAGGCTTACGAATACCTCGATCTGACTCCCATGTCGATCCCCGTTGACCTCACAAACGCCCTCTCGCATCAGAACATCCGTGTTGACGTTCCCTCGAGATTTACCGTAGGTATCTCCACCGACGTCGGCGTAATGCAGAACGCGGCTGAGCGTCTTCTCGGCCTCAAGCTCGTTGAGATCCAGGAGCTTGCAAAGGATATCATCTTCGGTCAGCTCCGTCTCGTTATCGCGACGATGGATATCGAGGAGATCAATACCGACCGTGATAAGTTCCTTGAAGCCGTATCGAGCAACGTGGAAACCGAGCTTAAGAAGATCGGTCTCCGTCTTATCAACGTTAACGTAACCGACATCAGCGACGAAAGCGGATACATCGCCGCTCTCGGTAAAGAGGCAGCCGCAAAGGCTATCAACGACGCGAAGATCTCCGTTGCAGAGGCAGACAGAAACGGTGCTATCGGTTCCGCTACCGCGGAAAAGGATCAGCGTATCCACGTTTCGCGCTCCAACTCCGAGGCTATCGCAGGTGAAAACGAAGCTAAGGTAAGAATCGCCGAGTCCGAGGCTACCCGCCGTGAGCACGAGGCAGAAGCAAACAAGCGTGCAGTTGCAGCCGAGAACATTCAGGCGGCAAAGGCACTCGAGGAATCCTACGTAGCACAGCAGAAGGCAGAGGAAGCGCGTGCGCTCCTCGAAAAGGCAAAGCTTGAGGCTGACGTCCTCGTTAAGGCAGAGATCAACAAGCGCGAGCTCGAGCTTCAGGCTGAGGCAGAGGCTGAGCAGATGCGCCGCCGCGCACGCGGTGAAGCAGACTCCATCCGCATGAAGATGGAAGCAGAGGCTGCCGGTGCACGCGAGATCCTTATCAAGCAGGCAGAAGGTCTTACCTCCATCGTTGCCGCAGCAGGCGGAGACGCGAACGCTGCTATCAGACTTATGGTCACCGACAAGCTCGAGGAGCTCACCAAGATCCAGGTTGGCGCGATCTCGAATCTCAAGATCGACAAGGTCACTGTATGGGACAACGGCCAGGGCGGCGCGGACGGCAAGTCCTCCACCGCAGGCTTCGTTTCGGGACTTTACAAGTCGGTTCCTCCCCTCACCGAGCTTTTCGACATGGCAGGCATGCAGCTTCCCGAGTACCTCGGCAAGCCGAAGGCAGAGCCCGCAGAAACTGTCGAAGCAGAGTAATTTTAATAACAAAAAGCTGTCTCTTCGGAGGCAGCTTTTTTGAGTGCAGAGTTAAGAGTGCAGAATGCAGAGTTAAGGAAAATTTCCTCACTTCGTTCGGAAATTATTTTATAAATTACTTTTCGAGCAACGCGAGAAAAATTCCGAAGCACTGCACTCTGCGTTCTTAACTCTGCACTAATTTTTTATTGTAATAAAACAATATATACAAAACAACAAATTTCGCCCTTATTTGAAAGATATTTTAAAAAACTATTGCATTTTATCGGATTTTTTGATACAATATTAGTTGGAAACTGCGGTACGTAGGTACACTCGGCTTTTTTTGCCCGTTTCGATATATTTTGAAGCGGAATATGCGCTTTTTTCCGATGTGTGACATAGACCCGTTCCGGAATTTTTTTATCTAAAGGAATTGTACGGAATGAACAACGAAAAGCTTATAGAGCTCTGCGGTGTTTCGAAGTCTTATGACGGCGAGACCGTTCTTTGCTCTATCGATCTCGACATTCATGAGCACGAGTTTGTTACTCTGCTCGGCCCCTCGGGTTGCGGTAAGACCACGACCCTTCGTATCATCGGCGGCTTCGTCACTCCCGACGAGGGAAAGGTTTACTTTGACGGTAAGCTCATCAACGAGATCCCGCCCCACAAGCGTCCCGTAAACACGGTTTTCCAGCGGTACGCTCTCTTCCCCCACCTCAATGTATTTGAAAACATCGCGTTCGGTCTGCGTATAAAAAAGACTCCCGAGGAGGAGATCCGTGAGCAGGTCAAGGAAATGCTCGCTATGGTCAACCTCAAGGGATTCGAACGCCGTCGCGTTGACAGCCTTTCGGGCGGTCAGCAGCAGCGAGTTGCGATCGCGCGCGCACTTATTAACAAGCCGAAGATCCTGCTTCTCGACGAGCCTCTCGGCGCGCTTGACCTCAAGCTCCGCAAGGATATGCAGGTCGAGCTCAAGCGCATGCAGAGACAGACGGGCATTACCTTCATATTCGTCACCCACGACCAGGAGGAAGCCCTCTCGATGTCCGACACCATCGTAGTTATGGCGGACGGCAAGATCCAGCAGATCGGAACTCCCGAAAAGATATATAACGAGCCCGAAAACGCATTCGTTGCCGACTTCATCGGCGAGTCGAACATCCTCGACGGCGTTATGCTCGAGGACTTCAAGGTTCGTTTCTCGGGTCAGACCTTTGTTTGCGTTGACAAGGATTTCGCGCCCAAGGAGAAGGTCGATATCGTCGTCCGTCCCGAGGACGTTGACGTCGTTCCTGTTGACAAGGGTATGCTGACAGGCACTGTTTCCTCGGTCACCTTCAAAGGCGATTATTACGAGATAATCGTTGACGTAGGCGGCTTCAAGTGGATGCTTGAAACCTCCGACTACGTTGCACCCGAGGCAACCATCGGTCTTCATATCGAGCCCGAGGCTATCCACGTTATGAAGAAATCCGAATATTCGGGCAAATTCGGAGATTACTCCTCCTTCAGCGACGAGCTTGAACACCTCGCCGACACAGAGGAGGAAGAGGAATGAAAAAAGGCTCTCTCTTCCAGAGACTTGCCGCCGCGCCCCACATCCTCTGGGCGGTAATGTTCATCGTTTTCCCGATGATCTTCGTCCTCTTCTTTGCTTTCACCGACGCTGACGGCAATTTCTCATTTTCAAACATAACCTCGCTTTCGCAATACGGTCACGTTTTCGTGCTCTCGATCGCGTTTGCGCTGATAGCAACAGTGGTATGCCTGCTTATCGGCTACCCGCTTGCATACTTTATGTCAAAGCAGTCGCCGCGTGCGCAGAAGATACTGATGGTTCTCGTTATGCTCCCGATGTGGTGTAATCTGCTTATCAGAACCTACGCACTTATGGCTCTGCTTGACAATGGCGGACTTCTCAACGCCCTGCTTGAATCACTCGGGCTTGACAAGCTTCAGATCGTCGGAACGAATTTCGGCGTAATCCTCGGCATGATCTACGATTTTCTGCCTTATATGGTGCTTCCGATCTTTACGGCTATGACGAAGCTTGATCCCAAGTTCATCGAGGCTTCGCAGGACCTCGGATGTACCACTTGGCAGACGATGACGCGAGTCATTATGCCTCTGACGGCATCCGGCGTTATTTCGGGCGTTACGATGGTATTTGTACCCTCGATCAGTACGTTCTACATCTCTCAGAAGCTCGGCGCGGGCAAGATCGACCTTGTCGGTGACACGATCGAGCGACTTTTCCAGAACCCCTCGACCTACAACGTCGGCGCGGCGGTTTCGCTCATTATGATGGTGCTCATCATCATCTCGGTCGGCATTATGAACCGCTTCTCTGACGACAAGCAGCCCGGTGACTCCAAGTCCGGCAAGGGAGGAGGTCTTGTACCGTGAAATTCCTCCAGAGATCCTATATAGTTTTAATTTTTCTGCTTCTCTACGTTCCGATCATAGTGCTTATCGCCTTTTCCTTCAACGAGGCGGGAAGCCTTGCGGAATACAGCGGATTCTCGCTCGTATGGTACGAGGAGCTGTTCGCGGATGAAGAAGCACTCACCTCTCTGCGCAATTCGCTTGTGCTTGCGGTATCCTCATCGTTGATAGCGACGGTGATCGGCACATTTGCGGCACTCGGTCTGCACAGAATGAAGGCAAAGTGGCTCAAGGGAACCGTCAACACCGTAACGAACATCCCGATGATGAATCCCGATATCGTTACCGGTGTTTCGATGATGCTTCTCTTCGTAGCGTTTGCGGGTATACTCGGAACGAGCGATTTCCTCGGCTTCGGCACGATGCTTATCGCGCACGTGACCTTCAACCTGCCCTACGTCATCCTTTCGGTAATGCCGAGATTCAAGGCTCTTGACGTATCTCTTTCGGAGGCGGCGCAGGACCTCGGATGCACACCCTCGCAGGCGTTCTTCAAGGTCGAGCTCCCCGAGATCGTTCCCGGTATCGTTTCGGGACTTATGCTCGGCTTCACGATGTCGCTTGACGATTTCGTCATCAGCCATTTCGTAAGCTCGCCCGACTTCCAGACGCTGCCCCTTTACGTTTACAACCAGACTGCGCACAACGTCAAATTCAGCATGTATGCGCTGTCGGCTCTCATCGTCGTCACCATTCTTATCATCCTGCTCGTGGTTAATTTTGCGGGCTCGGTCGGCAAGAAAGGAGGCGCGAAATGAGAAAGATCCGTTTTTCCGCGCTTCTTGCGGCTACCCTCATTATTCTTCCTCTGCTCTTCTCCGCTTGCGGTGAGGAGGGACTTTCCGGCGGAACGAAAACGCTCTACGTTTACAACTGGGGTGAGTATATTTCGGACGGCTCGGAAGGCTGTCTCGATTCCAACGCCGCATTTGAAGAATGGTATTTTGAAACCTACGGCGAGCGCGTAAAAGTCAATTATTCTACTTTTTCAAGCAACGAAAGTCTCTACGCGAAGCTCAGCTCGGGTTCGGTCAGCTACGACGTAGTCGTACCGTCCGACTATATGATCGAGCGTCTTATCGCGGAAGACCTTCTCGCACCGCTCAACTACGACAACATCCCCGATATCGGCAATATTCTGCCCGAGTTCTGGGGTGAGACGAGTGAGCATTCCGCGCACGACCCCGGCAACGTCTATTCGGTTCCCTATCTTTACGGTATGATCGGTATCATCTACAACACCACTATGGTCGATGCGGATGACCCGAGCCTCGGAAGCTGGAAGCTGATGTGGGACGAAAAGCATGCGGGCAACATCCTCCAGTTCAACAACTCGCGCGACGCCTTCGGCAGCGCGCAGTACTTCCTCGGCCTTGACGTAAACTCGGACAGCGAAGCCGATTGGCGAATGGCACTTGAAAAGCTCAAGGAGCAGAAGCCGATACTTCAGGGTTACGTTATGGACGAGATCTATAACAAGATGGAAAACGGCTCGGCGGGCATTGCGGCGTACTACGCGGGCGACTACCTCGCTATGTACGAGAATAATTCCGACCTCGAGTTCTTCTACCCCGAGGAGGGCACCAACCTCTACGTTGACGCGATGTGCATCCCCAAGTCGAGCAAGAACAAGGAGCTTGCGGAGCGTTACATCAACTTTATGCTGATGGAGGAAGCCGCGATCGCTAACGCGGAATACACCTATTACGCATCCCCGAACAGACTCGTTGTTGAGAGTGAGGAATACATCGAATATATGGGCGAGATCAAGGAACACGCCTATGAAAAGATGTACGCGACCGATGACGTCAAGACCTCGACCTATAAGAATCTCAGCGGCGAAAAGCTTATGCTTATCAACCAGCTCTGGGAAGAGCTGAAATCCGACATCGAGATCAGCGCGGGCATCTACGCAATCTGCGGAGTTATCATCGCAGCACTTCTCTCGCTCGGAATCTATTTCGGAATCAGAAATAGGATAAGAGATAATTATTAACCCAAGACCAAAGTTTTGATCAAACTTTTTCAAAAGTTTGCAGATTCTTAAGGCGGAGCCTTAAGTCGCCCTCCGCAGAGGGCGAAATCTCCCCTGCGCTTCGATCCGGCGGCGCCCCGCCGACGGATCGGACAAATAAGAAGCCTTGCGCCCCAAGCGCAAGGCTTCTTATTTGTCAACACAATAACAGAATTATATAGAAAATTCAAATTATCTATTGCATATTCCTCTCGAATGTGTTATAATTATATAGTACGCCTGCATAGTTAAATGGATATAATAGCCCCCTCCTAAGGGGTAGTTATGGGTTCGATTCCCGTTGCGGGTGCCAAAAAGGGAGAGTCGCTTGCCGACTCTCCCTTTTTGGTACTCGCACAAAGAACCCATCTTTGTGAGCGAAGCGAGCAAATATGGGTTCGCATCCTCGGCGCAGAGCGCGTCGAGCTCGCTCGTAAGCGTCAAGCCGATGGATATTCGCCAAAGGCGAAATTCCCGTTTATATTCTGTTTTCCGAGTCGAAAGACTCGGTCTTTTTGGTACCTGCACAAAGAACCCATCTTTGCGAGCGAAGCGAGCAAATATGGGTTCGCATCCTCGGCTTGCCGCAGGCGAAATTACAGTAAATAAACAATTCCGATTAATTATTTGATATGTTGACAAAAATATCCCTTTATGCTATAATAAAATCAATCAAACGAAGGGAGTCGAACAATGAACAAACAGGCAAAATTTCGTACACTTTTAACCCAGTTTTTTTACTTAGCATTATTCTTTACAACCGCCTTACTTACAGGATTTCTTATTGGCATATACAACAGTATTTGCATTGATTACGGACACATCGAAAACGGCAACAATATGTTTTATATCTACGGTCTGGCTGTATATTTGGTTGCTGTGTATCTGCAAATGATGATCCACGAATGCGGGCATCTCGTTTTCGGTTTGATCTCGGGATACCGATTCGTTTCTATAAGATTTGCAAGTTTTATGCTCACAAAAATCAATGGGAAATTCAAATTGAAACGTTATACTCTCGCCGGCACAGGTGGGCAATGTATTATGGTACCGCCGGATTCTGCCGACGCTGACATTCCCGTTACGCTTTATAATCTCGGAGGATGCTTTGCAAATCTCATCTCCGCCCTGCTGTTTATTGCTCTATGGTTTTGCACGGGCAATCCCTTCATATCATTTTTTCTGATCGCCGCCGCATTATGGGGGCTGTCAAGCGCTCTGCAAAACGGAATTCCGATGACTTTGCCCGCTATATCAAATGACGGCAAAAACGTTATCATTATGCGAAAAAACAAAACAGCTCGCCGTAGTTTTATTTTATCCGTGAAAATCATCGAAGCACTCACAAACGGTATTCGGATCAAAGATTTACCCGAAGAGCTTTTCGAATCAGAAAAAGACGACATAGTTTCCGATCATCTGTCGGTAAGCATTCTTATCTCGCGCTGCGACCGCCTGATCGACGAGCATCGTTTTGCCGAAGCAAAGGAAGAATTGATCAAAATTCTCGAATTACCCAATTGTCAACTTAATGGCGTAACACGTGCAATGCTTGTGCACAATCTTATCTGCTGTGAGGCTTTCGGTGCAAATAACGAAGATATCTATAAAAAGTATATTACCGAAGAACACGTTAAGCTTTCAAAAACTCTCGCTAAAAACATCGGTACAATAAGAACAAAATACGTTCAATCGGTACTTATTACACCAAACGCCGCAGAGGCACAAAAAGAGCTCAAGCTCTTCAAAGCACTGCAAACCACCTATCCGTTTTCCGCAGATTATGAGTCCGAGCTTGAATTGATCGAGCTCGCTGATAAATTAGCACAAGAACGGCAAGCTAACTCTTAAAATATCAAACCGCAATTATCGCTATGCCAAACGAACTCTTTGTCTTC
Organism: Eubacteriales bacterium; assembly: GCA_045636385.1. GTDB lineage: Bacteria > Bacillota > Clostridia > Oscillospirales > CAG-272 > CAG-390. The sequence goes on along the minus strand of JAZTXK010000004.1, from coordinate 9,021 downwards.
GGTGTTCCCTTTTCGGGAATTATGTATAGCCTTCTCCGCTCTATCCTTGAGCCTTTGGCAAAATAAATCGCAAAAAAGTCAAAAAACTCCTATATTTTTTCAAAAAAACTATTGACAAAATCGGAGTTTCATTGTATAATAATATGCCGCTTGAAATCGGCTCTTTTAAGTGTGTCCTAAAGACACCGCCGAAGGTACAGCGAGTCTAGAATGAAAGAGAGGTGCTTTCCAGTGTTTGCTATTATCACTACTGGCGGAAAGCAGTACAAAGTCACCGAGGGCGATATCATCTTTATCGAGAAGCTCGGCGCAGAAGAAGGCAGCGAGGTTGTTTTTGAGCAGGTTAATGCTCTTTCTAACGACAACGGTTTCGTTGCAGGAACTCCCACCGTTGAAGGTGCTAGCGTAACTGCTAAGGTTCTTGCACAGGGCAAGAACAAGAAGATCTACGTCATGAAGTACAAGGCTAAGAAGAACGAGAAGAAGAAGATCGGTCACAGACAGCCTTATACCAAGGTACAGATCGAAAAGATCGTAGGCTAATCCCAAATGACAAAAGTCGTATTTTACAGAAGCAACGGAACATTCTGGGGCTTTGAGGAAACGGGACATACGGGCTACGGCGATGCGGGTGAGGATATCCTTTGCTCTGCTCTCTCGGCTATGACGATGCTTATCGTCAACACGGTTGAGATCGCCTACGCTTCAAACATTGATTACGATATCAACGAGGGCGCAACGAAGATCAAGGTATCATCGAAGGCTGCTCTTCCCGAATTTGAAGACGACGAGCGCAAGAGATACGCGGTATCGGGGCTTTTCATGGCTTACTATTACCAGCTCAACGATCTTACGCTTGAATACGGAGATTTCCTCGAGGTCGAGGTCACCGACCGCGATTACATCTGATTACGACGCACCGCACATCCGCACGTTACGCGGAAAAACTTAACGGAGGAATTTTGAAATGCTTAGACTTTCATTACAGTTCTTTGCTCACAAGAAGGGCGTAGGTTCTACCAAGAACGGTCGTGATTCCGAGTCCAAGAGACTTGGCGTTAAGAAGACCGACGGTCAGCCTGTTATCGCCGGCAATATCATCATCAGACAGAGAGGTACCGCTGTTCATCCCGGTAACAACGTTGGTATGGGCACCGACCACACCCTCTTCGCTCTGATCGACGGTAAGGTCAAGTTCGAGCACAAGGCTGGTGGCAAGAAGCAGGTCAGCGTTTACGCCGACTAATTCTCTGCCCCAAGGAACGCGTTCTGCGTTCCGTCAGGAAAAGGCTATCGCGCAAGCGGTGGCCTTTTCTTTTTCATTTATAAAATATACCATTTTTCAAAAGGTTTATTAACAAAATTAATATTGACAATTCTTAAGTATAGTGGTATAATACAATGTGAATAATTATACTGTACGAAAGGACGGTACAAATATATGAACAGACAGTATAAGGCTCTGCTCTTGATCCTTGCTATGCTTTGTGTTCTGTCTCTCTGCATTGTCAGCGCAGGCGCAAACGAGACGAACGCTCAGGACCAGGGCAATCAACCGGCTCAGCTTCTTATCCTTACCTACACCAACTGTAAAACGGAATACACCGAAGGCGAATACTTCGACGTCACCGGATTCCGCGGATATGTTTCCTGCTACGATCCTCAAAATTCCTTTTATATCGCATCCACTGCTCTCACATATCTTGAGACAGGTCCTCTCACACCGGACGTGACCGAAATTACCTTCGTATACGAAAACGTAAGCTGCAAGATCCCGATCACAGTTACGGCTTCAGACGTTCCGGGAACACCCGAAACCACAGAAACTCCCGAGACTACGGAAACTCCCGAAGCTCCCGTAACACCTGTGGAGCCTAACACTCAGATCGTTGGCTTTGAGGCAACCGCTTCCAAGACCGAGTTCCTCGCTCTTGAAACGATCGATCCTTCTATTTTCACTATCGAGCTTATCAACGCAGACGGCACCCGTACTACCGTAAACACCTCTGATTGTACATTCATCCCCTCCCTTGACGATCCCATTTCTGCTTACGTTAAGGCTTTCACCGTTACTTATTCCGAAAACGGAGTTAACTTCACCGATATTATTGAGATCTCGGTTTCTCCCATTCTCCTTGTGGATTTCGAAGGTCTGGATAGCGCATATCTTTACGAAGGCATGGCACCCTCTATCCCCAAAGGACTCAAGGCTACCGTTTACTACGACGGCGCACGTACTATTTCCCGCACAGTAACCGATTATGACGTTGAGTATCCCTCCGACGTTATCACTCCCGACGCTAACGGAAAGACCGTCATCACCCTCGTATTTGACTCCAAGAAGACCAACGTTGAGGTTGCGGTTTCTCCTATAGTCAGCTACCAGGCTACCGGCTTTGAAAGCGCTTATTACTACGGCGACACCTTCAGCTATGCAAACGCTAAGATCATGGCGGTCTACGGCGACGGCACGACACGCGACGTTACCGCAGAGGTTCAGTTCGAAGCTCCCGAGATCATCACCGCTAACTGCAAGATCTCCGCAATTCACAACGGATACGATCTCACTTCTCTGCTCGGCTTCACTCTTCCCCAGGGCGGGCTGACAATAGTTACTCCTCCGAGCAAGCTTCACTATGAAATCGGCGAAAGCTTCGATTCGTTCGGACTTACCGTTGCAATCGAATATTCCGACGGAGTTCGAAAAATGCTCGCTCCCTCGGATTATACAGTATCCGCGCCTGCAACTCTCGCTTCGAGCGATAAGGCGGCAACCGTTGAATATTTCGGCGCGACCACCAAAATCGCAATCACCGTCGGCAACGAGGCGTACATCATATCGATCCAACTCATCGGCTCGCCCGACGTAAGATCCTACTATGAGGGTTATCTGCTCAATACCGCAGGACTCATCATTGAAGCTTATTATTCCGATGGCACCAAGGCAACGCTTGACCACGGCTCGCTCACCTTTACCCCTTCCCTTACCACTCCTCTTACCGTTGATATAGATTCGGTAAAGATCTCGGTCGGCGAAGGCGACAAATACTGCGAGATCTCGTATCCCATTACGGTTCAGGATAAATATCCCACCGCGCTTGCTCCGATCTCCTTCCCCAACAAGCTCCAATACAACGAGGGCGACAAGTTTGATCCGGACGGAATTGAGCTCAGACTTTACTTCAACGACGGAACGTTTATAGTTCCTTCCACCTATAACTTCTCCCCCGCACTTGGAACGCCTATTGTCCTTCATTCCAACTCATCGGAAAAATACATTGTTGATGCGACCTACGAATACGAAGGCAAGACGTATTTCTATCCCATAGAGATCACGGTAACGCCCGCTAAGATTGAAAATCTTCTCATCACGAGAACTCCCGTAAAAACCGTATACGAGATTGGCGAGCAGTTCGATCCCACCGGACTTGATATCATCATTATCTACGAGGACCGTTCTCTTGCTATGGTATCGATCCCCGAAGGATATTACACCTATTCTCCCTCCGTGATCACCGAAACCACAAAAGAGATCATATTCTCCTTCCGCGGACTCAACGTATCGCTTCCTATCACGGTAAACGGAGTTGACAGCACCGACGAAACCACAGAGCCCACTCCCCCCGAGACCACCGCGCCGATCACTCCTCCCGAGACTACCGTTAGTCCCGAAACGAGTGAGGACACCACCGAGGCTCCCGAGGTAACCACCGATCCTACTGAGACCACCGAGGCTCCCGAGGTAACCCTCGATCCCGAGACCACCGTCGAGCCCGAGATCTCAACCGATCCCGGTGAAGCTACTACCGACAGTAGTGAGACCACCGAACAGGGCGGCGAAGAAAAGGATCCCGTACCGCTTCTCTACGTTTGGATCGCGGTAATTGCAGTAATCGTCATTGCGCTCATTGCATTGATCATCTACTACAAAAAGAATTTCACCTAATTAACAAATAAAGCTCCGAGGCATCGCCTCGGAGCTTTCGTTTATTCGGTTTATTTCTCAGCGTTTTCTGCCGCGTAGAGCGTGTTGCAGATGAGCATAGTAACGGTCATAGGACCTACGCCACCGGGTACAGGAGTGATGTAGCCCGCGACTTCCTTTACGGAATCGAAGTCAACGTCGCCGCAGAGCTTACCCTCGGCGTTACGGTTCATACCGACGTCGATAACTGCCGCACCGGGCTTGACCATATCACCCGTGATAAGTCCCGCGCGACCGACAGCGGCAACGAGGATATCAGCGCGTCTTGTAACTGCGCCGAGATCGGGGGTGCGGCTGTGCGCGATGGTAACGGTACCGTCAGCGGCGAGAAGAAGAGCCGCCATAGGTCTGCCGACGATATTGGAACGTCCGACAACGACACATTCCTTACCCGCGACCTGAATGTTATAATGCTTGAGCATTTCCATAATGCCCGCAGGAGTGCAAGGAAGCACGTTTCCTTCGTCGAGGCAAAGATGACCCGCGTCGAGCTTTCCGAAGGCGTCAACGTCCTTTTCGGGAGCGACAGCGGCTACAACGCGTGCCTCGTCGATGTGCTTGGGGAGAGGAAGCTGAACGAGAAGACCGTCAACGGTGGGATCTGCGTTTACCTTTTCAACCTCTGCGATGACCTGCTCGGTCGTATAGGTTGCGGGGAGAATGTTGCAGGTGGATGCAAAGCCGACCTCTTCGCACGCGCGGAGCTTGTTTCTAACGTAAACGACGGATGCGGGGTCTTCACCTACTCTGATAACGCAGAGACCCGGCTTGCGTCCGTATTTCTTTTCAAATTCTATTCTCTTCTCCGTAACCTCGCCGCGAAGCTTTGCGCTGACGAGCTTACCGTCAATCAGTATTGCCGACATTGTTTTCATCCTCCTTGGAGTCATTTTCTGTTTCGGTATTGTTTTCATCTTCGAGCATCTCGCTGTAAGCAGATGCTTCGCCTTCAGCTGTAAGAAGCTTCGACTGCTTATTTGCGCGGATACCGAGCGCGATCAGGAGGATCGTTCCCGTCACGAAGCAAAGGAAAGCTACAACCTGCGAGATACGGAACGTACCAACCATAAGGCTGTCGGTGCGGAGTCCTTCGATCAACATTCTGCCGAAACCGTACCAGGTGATATACATCAAGAATACCTGACCGTCGTACTTTTTCTTCTTATAAAGCGCGTTAATGATAATGAATCCGACGAGATTCCAAAGCGATTCGTAAAGGAAAGTAGGCTGGCAGATATAGGAGTTAGACCAACTGCCGTGGCGAAGCTCCATTCGCATAAAGTAAAGGAAGCTGTCAGCCGCGGGCGACTCGCCGTACGCCTCGCCGTTGAAGAAGTTGCCCCATCTGCCGACGATCTGACCGATCATAACGCCGAGACAGACCATATCAAAAACCTTCTGCCACTTGATCTTTTTGTAGAGGGATACTGCAAGAAGCGATGCCGCGCCGCCGATTATTGCGCCGTAGATCGCGATTCCGCCGTTCCATATCGCAAAGATCTCGCCGAAGGTGTATTTTTGACCCGAGGTGATAACGTAGTAAAGTCGCGCACCGACGATTCCGCTGAGGACGGTGAAGATCGCATAATCAAGCAGGTCGTCGAAGGACACGCCCTCCTGCTTTGAGCGGTAGTATGCGTAAAGGAAGGCGAGAATGATGCCCGTCACCATAATGATGCCGTACCATCTGACTTCAATGCTTCCGATGTGGAACGCAACCTTATTGAAGCTGAATTCGCCTATTCCAAGACCGGGAAAGGATACTGTAACCATTTGAGTCTCCTTTTATGTATTTGTTTAGTTGTCGTGGGATGGATAAGCGTCACCGCTTATCGGGATAGATTCGCCGAGGAAGGTCGGCTCGGGCTTGATGAGGGCGTAGAAGAAATCCTTCACACGGGCAAGCGATTCGCGGAAGTCCTGATAATCCTGCGAGCCGTAGCCGTGGAGCGACGCGCTGACGCCGTAAGCCTCGATTCCGAGCTTTTCGGCAAGATAGAGCGCGCGGTAGAGGTGATATTCCTGCGTTACGATAATGATTCGTTCCGCGCCGAATATCTCCTTTGCGCGGTAGATGCTCTCGTAGGTCGAAAAGCCCGCGTGGTCGGTAAATACGTATTTGCGCTCGATGCCGTGTTCTTCGGCTTTGTCAAGCATAAAGTTTACTTCATCGTAAACTTCTCTGCCGTGGTCGCCCGTCATAAGCAGCTTGGGCGATGCGCCCATATCGTAGAGTCCGAATGCGGTGGTAAGTCTGTCCGCAAGGTATTGCGAACGTGTGTGACAGCCAAGGACGAGTATGCAATCGACGTCGCCGAGCTGCGCCGCGGTACCTGCGGAAAGGATTTTGTCCTTCGTCACCGACTTGATTGCGGCGTTAAGGGACAGAAGAGTGATCGCAAAAAGCAATCCGAAAAGAAGGATGAGCACGACCGCGTTCTTTATCACGGCGCCCCATTTAATTTTTTTAAGAAGCTCGGGCATTATTCGGAGAGACCGAGTCTGTGCTCGATAACGGTAGCCGCTACGTCGAGATAGTCGCGATCCATCTCCTCGATCTTACCGCCGTCGCAGAGAGATGCGAGCGCGGGATCAAGCGGGATCTGACCGAGAACATCATAGCCAAAGCTCTGCGCGATCTCGAGAATGTGGCTGTCGCCGTAGATATTGATGCGCTTGCCGCAATCGGGGCAAACTGCGTAGCTCATGTTCTCAACAAGACCGAGAACGGGAATATTCATCATATTCGCCATATTCGCCGCCTTGCCGACGATCATGGAAACGAGCTCCTGAGGGCTCGATACGATCACGATGCCATCGAGGGGAAGGCTCTGAAAAACGGTGAGCGGAACGTCGCCGGTGCCGGGAGGGCAGTCAACGAGAAGAACGTCGATATCGCCCCAAACGGTATCCTTCCAGAACTGCTTTACGGTGCCCGCGATAACGGGACCTCTCCAGATAACGGGACGGGTCTCTTCCTCAAGAAGGAGGTTAACGGACATCATCTTGATGCCCTTCTCTGTGGTGGGCGGGAACATTCCGTCCTCGCTGCCGGTTACTTCGCCCTTTACGCCGAAAGCCTTGGGCACGGAAGGACCTGTGATATCTGCATCAAGTACGCCGACCTTGTAGCCCTTGCGCTGAAGGAGTACTGCAAGCATACAGGTGACAAGCGATTTACCAACGCCGCCCTTGCCGCTGACAACACCGATAACGTGCTTGATATTGCTCAGCTTATTTGCGGGCTCGTGAAGATCCTGCGGCGCCTTGCGCGATGCGCAGTTGGACGAGCAGGTGGAACAATTGTGTGTGCATTCTGACATTTTTATATACATCCTTTCGATAAGAAATAATATTTAACTATATAATTATACCCCCTTTTGCCATTGAAGTCAATGCTTTGAATATTAATAAATTGATTTTTTCAAAATTTTTCTGAGATATATGAAAAAAATTCCTCTAATTTAACATAAAAGACTTGATTTTTCGGGAAAAATAGGTATACTATATAAGGTTAATATAAATTTCTAAAAGCGAAAGGAATTTTTGCAATGAAAGAACTCAAAAAAGCCGCTTACGCTCCCGTGAAGGGCCCCGTTCTCGCAATCGTTATGGACGGTGTAGGAATTGCTCCCGAAGGACCTACCAACGCCGTAAGCCGCGCATTCACTCCCACTCTTGACAAGCTTCTGAACAATCATCCCTGCGTAACTCTCAAGGCGCACGGTATGGCAGTAGGACTTCCCAGCGATGACGACATGGGCAACTCCGAGGTTGGTCACAACGCTCTCGGCGCAGGTCAGGTATTCGCACAGGGCGCAAAGCTCGTAACCCAGTCCATCGAAAGCGGAAAGATGTTCGCTTCCGAGACCTGGCAGACTCTCATTTCCAACGTTAAGACTAACAACTCCACCCTCCACTTCCTCGGACTCTTCTCCGACGGTAACGTACATTCCCACATCGACCACCTCAAGGCGATGCTCGTACGCGCAAAGGAAGAGGGCGTCAATACCGTTCGTATCCATATCCTTCTTGACGGCCGTGACGTAGGCGAGACCTCCGCTCTCGATTACATCCTTCCCTTCGAGGAGTTCCTCACATCTCTCCGCTCCGATAACTTCGATGTTTGCATCGCTTCCGGCGGCGGAAGAATGAAGATCACCATGGACCGTTACGAGGCTGACTGGTCGATGGTTGAGCGCGGCTGGCAGACCCACGTTCTCGGCGAGGGCAGACAGTTCGCATCCGCAGAAGAGGCAGTTGTTACCTATCGCGCAGAGACCGGCGTTATCGACCAGGATCTCCCCGCATTCGTTATCGCGAAGGACGGCAAGCCCGTTGGCACTGTTGAAAACGGCGACAGCTTCATCTTCTTCAACTTCCGCGGTGACCCTTCGCTTGAGATCTCCCGCACCTTCGGCGAGGGCGAGACTTTTGACAAGTTCGACAGAGTACGTCATCCGAGCGTAGTCTACGCAGGTATGCTCGAGTACGACGGCGACCTTCACATTCCCTCCCGCTACCTCGTTTCTCCTCCCGAGATCACCAATACCCTCGGCGAGTACCTTGCAGGCAGCGGCATTTCCCAGCTTGCTATCTCCGAGACCCAGAAATACGGTCACGTAACCTACTTCTGGAACGGCTACCGTTGGGGCAAGTTCTCCGAGGATCTTGAGACCTACATCGAGGTCCCCTCCGACGTTATTCCCTTCGAGCAGAGACCTTGGATGAAGTGCGCAGAGATCACCGACAAGCTCATCGAGTGCCTTGAGTCGGGCAAGTACAGCTTCCTCCGCGTAAACTTCCCCAACGGCGACATGGTCGGCCACACCGGCTCTCTCCTTGCAACCGTTTGCTCTATGGAAGCACTTGACCTTCAGCTCGCACGTATCCTCGCAGTTGTTGATAAGCTGCGCGGTGCAGCTCTCATCACCGCAGACCACGGTAATGCGGATGAAATGTATGAGATAGACAAGAAGTCCGGCGAGCCTAAGAAGAACAAGGACGGCTCATACAAGGCTAAAACAAGTCACACA
>JAZTXK010000003.1:0-28734 GCA_045636385.1 Eubacteriales bacterium | reverse complement strand
GCGCTGCCTTGAGAATCTGCAACCTTTTAAAAAAGGTTGACCAAAACTTTAATCGTTTTATTACTTAACGTCCGCCGAGAACAGATGAACCTTATCGATTCCTCTTGTCTCGTCGAAGATTACGGTAATCTTCTGCGCCTTAACTCCGAGTGCGATCTTACGGAGAGAATTGTGGTTCTCGGTGTCAGCGAAGATCTCCTTGCCGTCGGCAAGTACGCGGAAGGACTTGACGAGGGTGTTCGCTACCTTTACGGGAACGAAATCCTTGCCGGTCATAAGCTTCTGCGCGAAGACACGCATCTTCTTGTTGGGAGTGATAGACTGGCGTGAGAAGTCGGGGTCGAAGACGAGACGAAGCTCGGTAAGCTCCTTTTCCTCGCCGAAGTCGAACTCGAGTGCATCACCGATATTGAGGGTCGCGTAGTTGACGGTCATATTCTCGTCGGGGCGCTCGATACCGTTCTGGAGGAGTGCAAGTTCTGCCTCGGGGAGGTTGATCTTTGCCGACTTGGTAAGCTCGGGGATCTCACGGACGGTGCCGGGGATGTAGCATCCCGCGTCGCGGAGCTTGTTCTGAAGGGTCTTGATCTTGGTCTCGTAAACGCCGTGGGGAGTTACGCCCTCGTTTACGCAGATCGAAGCGGCGGTACCCATAGCCTGACCGATGAGGGCGCAGGTCGCCATAACTCTGGTCGAGGACATTGCCGCGTGGGTCGCCGAGAGGTTTCTGCCCGCGAAGAAGAGGTTATCAACGTCGTGGCCGTAGAAGCAGCGGTAGGGAATGCCGTAGGGCGAGGGAGCGGGATAGAGCTTGGATGCGGGCGCGCCCGAGAGATAAGAACGGAAGCCCGCGGGGTTGTGGTCGTCCATCGGCCAGCCGCCGAATGCAACGATATCCTCAAACTGACCGCCTGCTTCAATGTCATTCTCGGTGAGAACGTGTGCGCCGATGTAGCGGCGGGATTCTCTCTTGCCGGGGATGCATCCAACCCACTCGAGAGTCCAGTTTTCCGCATTGTGGTCGCCGTAATTCTTTACGTGATCCCAGATGCCGTACGCGATCTTGAGAAGCTCGTCGCGCATTTCCTCTGCATCGTGGATGCTGTCGTACTCACCGCCGAGCTCGAGCCACCAGAAGTTGGTCTCGTTAGTTCCGAGCTTGTGGGGACGTGCAAGGTACTTGACCTCCTGAACCTTTACGCCTGAAACGCCGGTGCTTGCATCGATGATCGCGCCGTTGTCATCCTTGATAAGGTTGAAGTCGTTGTCGGTCTCGAACTTGTATGCCCAGTCGGGAGCGGTGAAGGGAACGGGAGCGTCGGTCTCGCGCGCCTGAATAAGGCAGGACATACCCATGGTCTTCTTGTCCGCAACTTCCTTACCCATAGCCTCGCCATATTCGGAAGCAGCCTCGCGGCCTACACGCCACTTTGCGCCCGAGATGGGAGCAAGGATCGAGTCGCCCGAGCAGTCTGCGAAATATTTAGCCTTAACAGTGTGCCAGGTGTAGGTGGTCATCTGCCAAGCGGTAACGGAGGTGAGGTGGGAAACGCCGTCAACCTCGGTCTTGTCCGCGTCACAGCAGGTGGTGTTGAGAAGGAGGGTGATATTCTTTTCAGCCTTTACCTTTGCCCAGAGTACGTTGTCGAAGGTGCTGGGCATAAGGGTGGGGTTGAGGTAAATGTTTTCTTCTTCAAGCTCGGAGATAACACCGGTCTCGCGGTTTTCAAGTCCGTGAGCACCGCGTACCCACATTCTGATCTCGCTCGAGCAGTTACCGCCGAGAACGGGTCTGTCCTGAATGAGGACTACCTTGGTGCCCTCGCGTGCCGCGGAGATTGCGGCGCAAAGACCTGTAAGTCCGCCGCCGATGATACAAAGATCGGTGGTATGCTCGACGTGACGCATACCGTTTGTTTTAACAGTAAGTTCGCTCATTTTATAGGCTCCTTTTAGTATATAATAATCAGTAGGTTGTAAAACGAAGTTTTACAATTGGATCAGTCCATAATAATGGTTACTTTGGTATAGAATTCTTTTCTGTCGCGCATCATCTCGAGTGCCTCGAGGCAACGGTCGAGGGGATAGCGGTGTGTGATAAGAGCCTCGTAGTCGATAAGATCGCCGTCAGCCATAGCACGGGCGGTTGCCTCCCAGTCGTTGATCTGCTGATTGTAGGAGGAGTTCCAGGTTCCGCGCAGAGTGATCTCGCGGCGGAGGATCTGGGAATATACGCTCTGTGTGATGGTCATATCGCGCGCGGGGTTGCCCATGAGAACGACGCGACCGTGGGGCTTCATCGACTTGATGAGACTGCAGAGAGCCTGAGGTGCGCCCGTGCCCTCGATAGCGCAATCGCAAAGACCGTCGCGAGCCTCGTCGTAAGCCTCAAAGCCGAACTTCTTCGCAAATGCAAGCTTTTCCTCGCTGATATCAACAACTCGGACGATACCTGCACCCGCCTTCTTTGCCCAAGCGGCGGCGATGAGTCCGATGGGTCCCGCGCCCCAGATAACAACGGTGTCACCGAGCTTCACTTCAAGACGGCGAACAGCCGCGCGAGCGACCGCACCCGGCTCAACGAGAGAAGCGCAAGCGAAGGAAAGATCGTCGGGGAGAAGAATGAGATTGCGGATATCAACCGCAAGATATTCGGCAAAAGCGCCGTCGCGGCGAGAGCCGTAGTAGTCGTAATCCTCGCAGTTAGCGAACTCGCCTACCTGACAGGGAGCGCACTTGCGGCAGGGGAGGAGGGGAAAGATAGCGGCGCGGCGGCCGATCAGAGCCTTGTCCTCTGCGTCAACGATCTCGCCCGCAAACTCGTGTCCGGGGATGGTGGGGAAGTGGTATGTACCCTTTTCAAACACGCGGGGGATATCCGAGCCGCAAACGCCTGCCGCGCGGATCTTGAGAAGAACTTCGCCCTCGCCGCGCTTTGCCATAGGAACATCCTCGTAGCGGAGGTCGCCCACAGCGTGAAGCACGCAGGCTTTCATAGTTTCATTGCTCATTTTATGTTTCTCCTTATCGGAATTATTTACGCTCTATTATTACAGCCGCAAACGAGAATGCGCTGTTTTACCGCATCAACAACCGCCGCGCGTGCCGCAGTGCCGTACTTCTTGGGGTCGTAGATCTTTTCGTCGGATGCGAGGCTTTCGCGAACAGCGGCGGTGTAAGCCACGCGGAGCTCGGTTGCGAAGTTGACCTTGCAGATGCCCTCTGCGATACAGCTCTTAACTGCCTCGGGAGAAAGACCCGATGCGCCGTGAAGAACGAGGGGGATCGAGCAGCCGTTTTCTTCAAGCTTCTTGCGGATCGCGATGAGGCGGGGGACGTCGAGAACGGGAGTGCCGACGTAGAAGCCGTGCGCGGTTCCGATAGCTACTGCGAGAGAGGAAATGCCCGTGCGGAGAACGAACTGAGCCGCCTTTTCGGGATCGGTACCGTTGTCGGCGTCTGCCTCGTGGTCGTCCTCTTTACCGCCGACCTTGCCAAGCTCAGCCTCGGTGGGGATATCGAATTTATTTGCGATCTCGACAGCTTTCGCGGTGAGCTCGACGTTCTTTTCAAAGTCTTCGCCCGAGCCGTCGAACATAACGGAGGTGTAGCCCGCCTTTGCGGAAGCCTCGCAGAGCTCGAGGGAAGAGCCGTGGTCGAGGTGAACGGCAACGGGAACGGTAGCCTTATCTGCAAGCGCCTTCGCGATAGCGACGAAAACCTCGGGGGATGCATATTTTACTGTCGAGGGAGTTGTCTGAAGGATGACGGGGGCGCGGAGCTCTTCTGCCGCCGCGATGATGGCGAGAGCCATCTCCATGTTCTCAAAGTTGAATGCGCCGACGGCGTAGCCGCCCTTTTGCGCCTCGAGAAGCATTTCTTTTGTGGTTACGTAGGACATTTTGTACCTCTTTATCTTTTGATTTTGACTAATCTGTTTATGCCCGATGCGAGAAGCTCGGCGAAGGTGTCGATATCCTCGCGGGTGTTATCTTTGCAAAGGCTCATACGGATGGTGCAATCCGCGTCCGCATCGGAAAGGCCGAAGGCGACGAGAGCTGAGCTGACGTGGCGGTTTTTGGCATTCGACGAGCAAGCTGAACCGCTTGAAACGCATACGCCTCCCGCGGAGAGAAGATTGAGCATCGTCTGGCTCTTGATGCGGGGGAGTGTGATGCTTAAAATATGCGGAGCGCGTTTATCGGGAAGATTAACCTTAGCTCCCGCTTCGGTCACCTTTTCGATGGCGTATGCCGACACGTCAAGCAGATGCGCGTAGTTGGCTTCCATCATTGGCTTCATAATTTCAGCCGCTTTTGCAAAGCCTACCGCACCCGCGAGATTTTCGGTACCCGAGCGAAGTCCTTCCTCCTGACCGCCGCCGAATATGACGGGGCAGAGGTAGCGCTTTTTGATCAGCTCACGGCGCAGAAGTAGTGCGCCGACGCCTGCGGGACCGTGAATTTTATGTGCGCTGACGCTGAAAAAGTCGATATTTGCGGCTTTCGGAAGCGGAAGGCGCATAAATCCCTGAATGGCATCACAATGGATAAGTGCCGTGGGACAAGCTTTTTTGATGATCTCTGCGGCTTTTTCAATATCGTATATCGCGCCGGTCTCGTTGTTTACGAGCATAAAGGATGCAAGGCAAACGCCTTTTTTTGCCTCTTTTTCGATAGCTTCAAGGTCGAGCGCACCGCCACGGGTGGCAAGCTTTACGATCTCAAATCCGCGAGAAGCGAGAACTTCTGCGGTGTTTTCTATCGAAGCGTGCTCCGAATCGGTGATAAGGATACGGCGCGAATCGAGGTGTCTGCCCGTGTGCGCCGAGCCGAGAAGCGCGAGGTTATTCGCCTCACTTCCCGAGCCGCAGAAGATCGTCTGCCATTCGGTCGATTTAAGTCCTGCGGACGCGAGAAGAGAAGTTCTTGCAGACTCGAGGCGCCGTTTCGCCATCTGGCCCGCCGAGTGGAGAGATGACGGATTGCCGACGTTATCCCAGACCTCGAGCATTGCCGCGCGGACCTCGGGCGCGAGCGCGGTGGTCGCACTGTTATCAAGATATATCATCAGTATTTCTTGAAGGTCACGTTCTCAATGATGCCGCCAATCGCCTCAAGGTGCTTATCGTAATTCTCTGCAAGTGAGGTGTAGGTCAGGAGATAGAAGAAATCGTCCTTGAGGGTGACGACCTGCATATAGCGGTAGGTCTTGCCGCCCAGAGTGCATTCGTATTCAAAGCTGATAGCATCTCTGCCGCCGAGGGTAAGGGGCGCTTTTTCCTCCTCGGGAATATCCGAGTCAACGGGAGTTTCAACTACCTTGAAATCGGGAAGAACAGACTCGAGCTCCGCGAGGGTGATCGCCTTGTACTCCTCTAGCTCGTCCATCTCGTCGGGATCAATGACCATACAGGTCATTGTAACGTTCGAGTAATCATCCGAGGAATAGTAAGCCGATGCCGTTCCGCCCGAGTTGTTGAGCACCCAGGTGGTGGGAACGTAGAGGTAGAAAGGCTCGCTCTCGCCTGCGGCGTTCTGATAGCCGTCGGGAGCGGCGTTATCGGAGCATCCCGAAAGGACGAGGGTAAGCAGAGTGAGGATGGAAATAAGGAAACAAAGAGATCTTTTCATTTTTATCATTCCTTTTTGAAGTTTGCGACGGTATCTGCGGCGGTAAGAATACCGATCTTGCCGCTTTCATAGGTGAGACCGCCCTGGAAATAGACGGTGTAGGGAGGACGGAGAGGTCCGTCTGCCGAAAGCTCTACCGACGAGCCCTGAATGAACGCGCCTGCTGCCATGATTACGGGATCCGAGTAGCCGGGCATATCCCAAGGCTCGGGGGTGACGAAGGAATCAACGGGCGAGCCTGCCTGAATACCTCTGCAGAAGGCGCAGAGAATATCGGGATCGTGGGTGATTACGGTCTGGATTATATCGTAACGCTTTTCATTCCACGAGGGATAGGTGTCGTAGCCCATCCGCTCGAAGATGTAAGCCGCGAGGTGCGCGGTTTTGATTGCGGCGGCTGTGGTGTGGGGAGCGTAGAAAAGCCCTTGGAACATCGTTCTGTTCTGTCCGTGGGTTGCACCGACCTCGCCGCCCGTGCCGACGGTTGTGAGACGGTAGGAGGCAAGCTCAACGGCGCGTTCGCTTCCCGCGATGTAACCGCCCGTCAGAGCCATTCCGCCACCGGGGTTCTTGATGAGTGAGCCGACAAGCATATCGGCGCGGGGTTCGCACACGTCGGTAAACTCGCCGTAGCAGTTGTCAACAACGACGTAAACGCCCTCGCGCGTCGCGTGAACCGCATCGGTCACCGCGCTTATCTCGTCGGGCGAGAGAGTGCGGCGGTTGAGATAACCCTTCGAACGCTGAATGAAGACGACTTTTACGCTTTCGTCCTCTTTAACTCGGTTTATGATCGCATCAACATCAAGCCCGCCCTCGGCGGTCATTTCGATCTGCGCGTAGTTTACGCCGAAATCGGCAAGCGAGCCGTCGCCCGTTTTGCCCGAAATTCCGATAACGCCGTCAAGGGTGTCGTAAGGCTTTCCCGCTACCGAAAGAAGGGTATCGTTCGGGCGGAGAAGACCGAAGAGTGCGGTCGAGAGGGCGTGAGTTCCGTTTACGAAATTGTGACGGACGAGAGCTGCCTCTGTGCCGAAAACACGGCTCCATACGCGGTCGAGGACCTCGCGTCCTCTGTCATCGTAGCCGTAGCCCGTGGTCGAGCCGAAGCACGCGTCGCTGACGCGCTCCTCACGGAAGGCGTCAAGAACGCGGCATGTGCCGATATAAGAAACGCGGTCGATTTCGGCGAAGATATCCGACAGCGCCGCCTCCGCCTCACGGGCGAGGGCAAGTGTTTTATCCGAAAAAGTCATTTTATACCTTTATTTACTGTTTTATTGAAAAATTGTTCAAGATGGGAACTTCCGTCGCTCGAAATGAATTCGACGGTGCCGATCTTGCGTGCAAGCGAGTTGAGCGAAAGCTCTTCAAGAAGATTTTTGGTGCGCCTTGCCGTGCCGTCCGAGCCGTCAAAAATCTTGACGGAGCCACCCGCGGCACGCTTGATCTCGTCGCGTGCGAGAGGGTAGTGCGTGCATCCGAGAACGATGCCGTCGAAGCCTCTTTCGCGATAAGGGGCGAAAACCGAAGACATATATTCCTCGATCTCATTCGAAGATGCGTCGTTTTCGATCATATATGCAAGTTCGCGGCAGGGAACGCCTATAAACTCGCAACCCTCTCCCGAATTGGCACGCAAAAGCGCGGCGAAGCGGCTTTCGCTGACCGTGACGGGCGTGGCAAGAACGAGAACTCGTTTGCATCCCGCCTCTCTTGCGGGCTTGACTGCGGGCTCGATGCCGATTATAGGCAGATCGGGATAAGCCGCGCGCAGAGGCTCGATTGCAACCGCAGTTGCCGTATTGCAGGCAACGACTATCGCCTTGCACCCGCGCGAGATAAGATCGCCAAATATTCCTTTTGAAATTTCAAGTATTTCTTCGTGCGTTTTGGCGCCGTAGGGGGCGTTTGCGCGATCTCCGTAATATATAAAGTCCTCGTTCGGGAGAAGGCGGCGAAGCTCCAAAAGAAGCGAAATTCCGCCGACTCCCGAATCAAAAACTCCGATGGGGGAAGAATTCATTAAAGAGCGGGATCAAGTGCGAACGCGATAGCAAGGTCGGTGCAAGCATCCACGTCGCGGAGGTCGATCATTTCAACGCCCGAGTGGATATAACGGCTGGGGATCGAGATACAGCCCGCATAAGCGCCGATACCTGCCGCCTGAAGCACGCTTGTGTCGGTGCCGCCGTAGAGAAGGATCTCGTTCTGTGCGGTGATCTTATTTTCCTTTGCGAGCTTCTGAAGCTTTGCAACTACCTCGCCGGAGCAGATGACGGAGCCGTCCTTGATCTTGATAGCCGCGCCGCCGCCGAGCTTAACTGCCATAGGCTTCGAGCCCTGAGCGTCGCCGGTGCCGGTAACGTCAAATGCAAGCGCAATGTCGGGAGCGATCGAGAAGCCTGCGGGACGTGCGCCGCGGCATCCTACCTCTTCCTGAACCGAGAATACGTAATATATATCGTGAGGGCAGTTTTCAGCAAGCTTCTTTGCCGCTTCGATCATAATTGCACAGCCGATGCGGTCGTCGATGGGACGTCCTACTGCGCGGTTAGAGCCGAGCTTCGAGAGATTGTGAGCAAGGGAGAAGCAATCGCCGATCTTTACCTTGCGAGCCGCTTCCTTTGCGGAGGTTGCGCCGATATCAACAACGCACTTGTCAGCGGCAAGAGCAGATGCCTGAACGCCCGACTCGGGAACGAGGATACCCTTTTCGCCGTTAGCGAAAACAACGTGGCTGAATGCGGCGGCAACGAAATTGATGCCTCCGATGGGAGCGAAGCGGATAAATCCGTTTTCCTCAATATATGTTACGATAAAGCCGATCTCGTCCATATGAGCGCAGTAAAGGAGCTTCTTGCGCTCGCCGTCGGGGAGATTACCGTACTTGATTGCGATAAGGTTTCCAAGAGGATCGGTATAGGTCTCGTCAACGTAAGGAGCAACTTCCTTTTCAAGGAGAGCCGCGATCTGTTTTTCATTGCCCGAAACGCCGGGGCAGCATACAACTTTCTTAATAAGAGAATACATTTATATTTCCTCCGAGATCATCAGAATTGATAGGATGTGAGAATTGCGTAAACGTGCGACTTGATAGATTCAAAGTCCTTGATAGAGATTACGCAGGAAGCCGAATGGAGATAGCGGGTGGGCGCGGAGATTGCGAGCGCGCGTGTACCGTCAGCAGCCTTGTGGATGTGACCTGCGTCGTTACCGCCCGAAACGTAACGCTTGATCTGCGCGGGGATGCCGTTTTCCTCGGCGATCTTCATAGCGCCGTCAACGAAATCGCGATTATAGATGGTGGAGCGGTCCATAAGGGAAACTACTCCGCCGTTTCCGACCTCGCTGACTCTCGAGTTCTTGGGAACGTCGGGAAGGTCCGCGATCGCGGTGGTCTCGAGGATGATGGCGTAATCGGGGCGGAAGCGGTGTGCCGCCGCGGTCGCGCCCGAAATTCCGATCTCCTCGCGCACGGTGAATGCGCAAACGAGGTCGAAGGGAAGCTCGATGTTTTCGGCTTTGAGTCTGCGGAGAATTTCGATCATAACAACGCATCCGAGACGGTCGTCGAGAGCCTTGCACTTTGCATAGCCGTTGTTTTCGCCGAAAATTACGAATTCGCTGTCAAAGGTACCGCTGTCACCCTTGGAAAGAACGCTTTCGGCATCCTCTCTCGAGGTCGCGCCGATGTCAACGTACATATCGTTTGCCTTGGTTGCGTTCTTGCGCTCCTCGGCGGACTGATGGTGGATAGCCTTCGATGCGATAACGCCGCTTACGTCGCCTTCCTTACCGCGGAAGGTAACCTTGCGTCCGCAGAGAACGCGGGGGTCGATACCGCCGAGGCATCCGAAGCGGATGTAACCCTCTCCGTCGATATCTTTAATGATGAATCCGACTTCATCCATATGAGCCGAGAGCATAACGGTCTGAACGGGATGTGCATTCGCGCGCTTTACGGCGAATACGTTGCTCATTCTGTCGCGGATGATCTCGACGTCGGTGCCGTCAAGCTGACGGACGATCTCGTCGGCAACGTACTCCTCCGAGCCCGTAGGACCGAAGGTGAGGGAAAGATGCTTTAATAATTCAAGTCCTTCAAGGATCTTATTTTCACTCATTGGGACATACCTCCTTTTCGATCTCGGAGCTTGTGACGAAGAGGGCGATAAGGTCGCGCATTGCCGCCGCATCATTCATCGAGATGACCTCGTTCGAGGTGTGCATACTGCGCAGGGGCAGACCGATGTCAACGGTGGGGATACCGTTGCGGACGAGGTTTACGACCATTGTGTTGGTTCCCGTGCCGCCCGAGGTGATCGACATCTGGTGCTTGATCTCCTTTTCGTCCGCAAGCTTGCGAAGGAGCTTGGTCAGGCGCTTGTCGGTGATGGGACCCGTCGAGATAGAGGGGCCGCCGTCAAGCGGAACGGTCTCGCTTCGCTTGGTGTCGGGAGTGGTGCCGAGGTCAACGTCGGCAACGATCGCGCAAACAGGATTGATCTCGTAAGCGCCGGTCTGTGCACCCGCCATATGCGCGCCCGATTCCTCGTAGTTCGAAAGCTGAACGTAAACGTCGCCCCAAAGCTCCTCTGCGGGGATCTCTGCGACAGCGGCAATGGCGCAAGCGGCGCAAGCCTTGTCGTCAAATCCCTTGCCCGCGATCTTGTTGTTACGGAGCTTTGTATAGACGGGACGGAAGCCGATGGGCGTTCCGATGGAAACGTATTTTTCGAGCTCTTCCTTGGAGTAACCCGTGTCGATGAGAAGCTCGGTGATGTCGCGGAGCTTGCCCGACTCGCCCGGCTTCTGGAGGTGGGGAGGTGTCGAGCCTACGACGCCGTAGATCTCGCGTCCCTCACCGTATATGATGACCTCGCTTGCCTGGAGGATTCGGGTGTCGAGACCGCCGATAGAGGTGACGGTAAGGAAGCCGTTTTCCTTGATCTCGGTAACGATCATACCGATCTCGTCGAAGTGAGCGTCAACGAGAATTTTCTGTGCGTTTTCCTTTCCGCAGCGGCGTATGAGGTGATAACAGCCGAGGCGCGTTTCGCGTATCTCGTCAAAATAGGGAGTAACGATCTCGAGGAGCTTATCCTTCGAATATCTCGTGTGTCCCGTGACCGACATCAGCGATGCCAGCGACAGAGTAAGCTCTGTCAGGTCGATCTTGTGTTCCATATTTTTTCTTCCTTTCGGATTTATAAATTCTTAACTAAGTTCTTGAAGACCTCGCCGCGCTCGGCAAAGTTCTTGAATTTGTCAAACGAGGTTGCGGCGGGGGAGAGAAGCACCGCGCTGCCCGAGGGAGTTACCGACTCGGCAAGCTTCACGCAAGCTGCAAAATCCTCTTCCTTGAAGATTTTAAGCTCGGAATCGGGATATTCGGATGCCACCGATTCAAGCGCTTCGCTGACTTCATCGAGTGTTTCACCCGTCAGAATGACTGCGCCCGCGCGGAGATAAAGCTCACGCGCAAGACCTTCGTAGGGCGTTTTCTTGCCGCGTCCGCCGATGATGAGTGTCGGCTTATTCTTAAACGTCGAGAGAGCCGCGATCGTTCGCGTGGGGCTCGAGTCGATCGAGCTGTTGTAGTATTTGACGCCGTCCTTCTCGCGAATGAACTCAAGACGGTGCTCAACGCCGCCGAAGGTTTTGGCAACCTTCTCTACAGCATCTTTTTCGACAACGCCGTAAGTCATCGCGATGGCGGTCATATAGTTTTCGATATTGTGAACTCCGGGTAGCTTGATGTCGGAGGCATCGAGGATAACATCCTCGGTCTTGCCGTCCGAGTAGATGATCTTGCCGTCGCGCAGGAAGATTCCGTCGGCTTCAACACCGTCGCAGAGTGCTTGGTAATTATCTCTGTAAGCGGAGAAGAGAACCTTTGGTCTGCCGTCGTATTCGGCAAGCGGACGGGAATATGCGTCGGTCGCGTTGAGAACGATTCGCCACGTTTTTCTGCCGCAGACATGGTATTTCGCCTCGGCATATTCGTTCATATCGGTATGCCAGTTGAGGTGGTTGGGAGTTATATTCGTGATCGCGGCGTGTGTCGCGCGCGAATCCATAGTCATAAGCTGGAAGCTTGAAAGCTCGAGCACGCAGATGTCGTTCTTTCCGATCTCGTCGAGGAGAGGGAAGAGGGGCGTGCCGATGTTGCCGCCGAGATAGATCTTGCCGTCCTTGTAGCCTTCCTTGAGGATGAGGCTTGTGAGAGTCGAGGTTGTCGTTTTGCCGTCGCTTCCCGTAATGGCAAATATTCTCGCGGACGTATTCTCGCAGAAGAATTCGACCTCCGAGGTGAGGATCGCGCCCGATTCGATGGCGGGGGTAAGATCGCCCGCGTCGGGTCTGATGCCGGGGGAGCGGAATATCACCGCGCGGCTTGTGTCGCAGGTGAAGTCTCGGGTGGGCTCGATACCGCATTCGAATTTTACACCCGCGTCGGCGAATTCACGCGCGGTCTCGCCGAGGTCACCGAAGGCTTTCATATCGCGGACGGTGACGGATGCACCCATTCCCGCTTTAATAAATTCACGCGCAACGGGTATGTTCGATACACCGAAGCCGAGAAGGATTATATTTTTGTCCTCAAATTTTTCCCGAAGAAGACTGTGTAACATTAGCTCCTCCTTATAGTTAAATTCATACAGAATATATTATATAATATAATTGGGAAATGTGCAACACTTTTGGGTAAAAAAGATGAAAATTTAACAAATAAATAACAGCTTACATTACTTTCCTATTGACAAGGAACAAATGTTCTGATATAATATAAAGGAACATTTGTTCTAAAAATGGTGAAAGAGGTAACGCTATGAAAGACAGGTGCATACTTCATATTGATATGAATAACTTTTTCGCAACGGTCGAGTGCCGCGGGAGGGATGATCTCGTCGGCAAGCCCGTCGCAGTCGGAGGTGATTCGGAGGCACGGCACGGGATAATTCTCGCGAAGAATTACGAGGCAAAATCCTACGGTATAAGGACGGGCGAGAGCATTCTCGAGGCTCGTCGGAAATGCCCCGCGCTTGTTATCCTTCCCGCGCATTACGACGAATACGTCAAGGTCTCGCGCGCCGCGCGGGAGATATATTCGGAGTATACCGACCTGATCGAGTCCTTCGGTATCGACGAATGCTGGATCGACGTTACCGAGAGCGAATACCTTTTCGGTGGCGGGAAGAGGATCGCGGACGAGATACGGGAGCGGATAAAGAGCGAGCTTGGCGTGACGGTCTCGGTCGGAGTGTCCTTCAACAAGGTCTTTGCAAAGCTTGGGAGCGATATGAAAAAGCCCGACGCGACCACCGTTATATCGCGCGAAAATTTTAAAAATACGGTTTGGAAATTGCCAGCCGAGGATCTGCTTTTCGTCGGAAGATCGACAAAAAGACGGCTCAATACTCTCGGAATTTTCACCATCGGTGACCTTGCAAACGCCGACGGAAACCTGCTTTCGCGTTTTATGGGAAAGAATGGGATAATGCTCCAAAAATTCGCACTTGGAGGGGATAACGCGCCCGTTTTAAGGAATGAAGCGGCATATCCCGTGAAAAGTGTGGGAAACAGCACCACCGCGCCTCGCGACATTAAAACCGAGCGCGAGGCTGAAATTGTCTTTGCCGTGCTTTGCGAGAGCGTTGCCGTGCGGCTTCGCGCGGAGGGGAAGAAGTGCCAAACGGTTCGCATTTCGGTGCGCTCGAGCGACCTTTCGTGGTTCTCGAAGCAATGCCGCGTTGAGGCGACCTTTTCCGAGCGTGAGATATACCGCGCGGCGATCGGACTTTACCGCGAGAGCTTCAAGGGCGGCGCGGTGCGTTCGCTTGGCGTTTGCGGTGCCGATCTCTGCCCCGAGCGCGACGAGCAGATTTCGATCTTCGACGGCGAAACGGTAGGACGTGCGCGGCTTGAAGTGCTTGAGAGAACCACGGACACCATCAGAAGCCGCTTCGGAAAATACGCCATCCGCCGCGGGCTCATGCTTGAGGATAAAACTCTTTCGGGCTTTTGCCCCTACGACGAGCATACGGTTCATCCGATCGCGCTGAGAACGTAAAAAAGCCGCCATCGCGATTACGCGATGGCGGTATTATTTTATTGTTTCTCAACTATATCCGCATTCTCAAAGAGTATCTGGATAGCGCTTTCGAGATTGAGCTGATAGCGGAGGTAGCCGGGGTAGTAGTAATACTCAAAGAGCTGCTCGATTGAAGCCTTATCGTAATTATAACCCTGCGAATTGTAGTAATTTACGTAATATTCAAGTGCCTTCTGATAATCCTCGTCGGTGTAGGTCTTGCCCTCTGCCTCGAGAACGTAGTAGATCGCCATATCGTCGCGGACTGCATTCTGCGCCTTCTCGCGAAGGATCTCGTCACTCTCGCCGACGGAGGTCATATAGTCCTCATAGGACATTCCGAGCTTTTCCGCCTGAGAGGTCATATATGCGACGTTGGAATTGTAATAGTAAAGGAACTGCTCGTTCGGATAGGAATATACGGTCGATTTCTCGCCGAGCGCCGCGACGAGCGCATCACTTACCTCGGAGAGGAGATTCGACTCGTAAAGATCTGTAAGATAGTCCTCATAATACGCCTTGAAATCGGCAACGGTCTTGTAATCGCCGCCCGTGAGCTCGCTTACCACTGCGTCGGTGATGGTGTAGTTCTTCTTGCTGTAAACGGTGATCTCAAAGATCGCGTCCTTACCCGCAAGTGCCTCGTTGTAGTTGGTGGGGAAGGTAACGGGGACTTCAACCATTTCGCCGACCTTGGCGCCTATGATACCCGATGCAAAGCCGGGGATATAGCCGCTGCTGTTGTCGTTAACGATCATCCAAGCGTTCGTGGTCGAGGTTCCACCCTCAAACGCAACGCCGTCGATCTTGCCGACGAAGGAGATCTCAACGAAATCCCATTCCTCGACCGTACCTTCTTTTACGATTTCGGCATCGCATTTGAAGCCGTAGCCGGTTACGTAATAGTCGATAAGCGCGTTAAGCTCACCGTAAAGCACCTTATCCGTGAGCTCGGGGGGGAGAGAATCAACTTCAACGCGGATGCCCTTGTAATCTACCTTTATGTAGTCGGAAAGCTTGAGTCCCGCGTAGCTCGGCTTCGAGCCGTAGACGGGTGTGTCGTTGGTTGATTCGTTTCCGGAGGGGGTGGTTTCCTCACCGATACCGGGACGCTTGGTGATCTCGGGAGGCTGTGTGATGCCCGCCTCGCCGAACATCTGCGTGATGCAGGACGAGAGCATCATGCAGGACAAAATAAGTAAAGCCGTAAGGCTGATGATTTTCTTTTTCATTTTTTTCCTCGTGAAAGCGTAAATAAATTATAATAAAATCCGCTTTTTCGGGGGATTTGCCTCCGAAAAAACTTTAAGACGAGCCTGTGGTGAGTCCGCGCGCCGAAACGGAGTTTCAGAATTGGGATTTTAATGAAAATACCGCATCCTCGGACTTGCCGAAGATACGGTATTTTCTCGGGTAAGCCTTATGCTTCCTTCTTAGCGATTACTTCCTTGCCGTCATACATGCCGCACTCGGGGCAAACGTGATGGGGCTTGATGAGTGCTTCACAGTTGGGGCACTTTACAAGACCGGGAGTAACGAGCTTCCAGTTAGCGCGTCTCTTGTCTCTGCGAGCTTTGGATGTTTTTCTCTTCGGTACTGCCATAACCTACACCTCCTATATTTCTACAAAAAAGATTTACGTAAATTTTTGCGCTTTATTCGTCGTCCTCGTCGAGCAACGCCTTAAGCTTGCTCCAGCGGGGATCGATCTCTCGCGGTGCGCATCCGCATTCGTCGCCGATCATTTTCTTTCCGCATTTGGGACAAAGACCGCGGCAATCGGGAGAGCAGAGAAGCCTTGACGGTAGCTCAAGGTATATCGACTCAATGATAGCCTCGTCGGGCTCAAGAATACCGCGCTTTACAACGAGATATTCGTCAGCCTTTTCTTCAAGCACATCGTCCGAGATAGTTCCCTCGGTAACGATGGTTCGGTCAAAATCGAATTCGAGCACGGTCTCAACAGGGTCAAGACAGCGCGCGCACTCACCGCGGTAGGGTACGGTTACACGCGAGGTAAGGGTTACCAAACCCGCGCTTCCGCTGACCACGCCCGAGATACGGGCACCGGGGAGATATTCGATACCAAAGGGTGCGGCGTCGGGGAAGATCTCGCCGTCTATCGGGAGCTCGCGGATCTCGCCGCGCAGTATTGCAGACAGATCAATAAGCATTTTTCAAATCCTCCCATAAAACGGCATAAAAAGCGACAATACATATTATAATACGGAAATCGGAAGTTGTCAAGATGAAATTATGAATTTCTCGTGAAATTTGTAAATTTTGAGTGGTTTTCTCACTTTTTAACCGATAACAACGGTATAAGCACCCTCGGAAAGCGGGAAGAGGATGCGATCGCCGATGCGTCTTCCGTTCATTTCCTCGAGCTTGAACTCGATTCCGTTGATCTTGAAGGTATCCTTTTCGGATACGAGGGAGACGGTAGCCGCGCTCTCCTCGGGGATGAGGAAGCTGTATTCGAATCTGCCGTCTACGTTTACCCACGAGCTTTCAATGCGTCCCATGATCGATTCATAAGCCGCGCGTGCGGTGGTGATGCGCTTCTGACCCTCGGGCATTTCGTCGTCGCGTCTCATATCGGGAGTGGGTGCGAGGAAGAAGTGCTCCCATCCGGGTGCCTCGGTGTCGGGCTTGATGCCGCACATACCCGAATAGAACCATTCTGCAACCGCGCCGTATGCGTAGTGGTTGAAGGAGTTCATGCCGACGTCACCGAAGCCGCGCTCGAGAGTATAGGAATTCCATCTTTCCCAAACGGTTGTCGCGCCCTGACGGACGGAGTAGAGCCAGCTGGGGTCGCGGGTCTGGAGCAAGAGCGAGTAGCAGAGCGAGTGCAGACCGAGCTTTTCAAGAGTCTGATTGAGGATACCCGTGCCGACGAAGCCTGTCGAGAGGGTATAATCGTTGTCGATGATCTTCTTTTCAAGTCTGTCGATATATGTCTGACGGTCCTCTGCGGGAACGAGATCGAATGCGAGAGCGAGCAGATATGCGGTCTGGGTGTTGATATTCAGATCGCCGTTTTCGATATATCTGCAACGGAAATGAGAAACAATTTTCTCGCGAAGCTCTGCGTAATAAGCCGCACGCTCGGGCTTGCCGAGAATGTCGCAGAATTTCTTCATAAGAGCTGCGTCGTATGCGTAATATGCGACCGCGATATATCTCTTGTCGGTCACGTCGTAGTTGAGCCAGTCGCCGTAAGCGGTGTTGGGACCTTCAAGACCGAACTGCTCGAGATACTGCATATAATATTCCATCGAGTCGAAATGCTCCTCGAGGATAGCGGTATCGTTATACATTTCATAAAGCTTATTGGGAACGATAAGACCGGCGTCACCCCAAGCGGCGTTGCCGTTGTTGCCCGTGAATACGCGCGGGATAACGTCGCAGTACGCGCCGTCAAAGTCCTGCTGTGAGTCGCGCGCGTCGCCGAGCCACTTGTGCATAAAGGGACGGATGTCGGCAAGATAGGATGCCGCGCCCGCAAAGATCTGCGTGTCGCCCGTCCAGCCGAGACGCTCGTCACGCTGAGGACAGTCTGTGGGAGCGGAGAAGTAGTTTCCTCTCATACCCCACACGATATTGGAATAGAGGCGGTTGACCTCGGGATTGTCGCAGGAGAATTCCGCGGTCTCGATGAATTCCGAGCAGATGACCTCGCCCGCAACAGAGAGGACGTCGATATCGTTGTCGGCGCGGATCTCGAGATAGCGGAAGCCGAAGAAGGAGTGGGTGGGGAAGTAGGTCTCGATGCCGTTGCCCGAAGCGACGTAAACGAGGCGTGCGGTAGCCGAGCGGTAGTTCTTGATATACATACTGCCCTTCGGGCCGTCGTTTCCGCGCGCGGGCTCGCCGCTGTCATTGAGCATTTCGGCAAAGTAAACGGTGATCTTGGTGCCGCGGGGAGCTTTGATATTGATGATCGGTCTGCCGACCATATTCTGACCCATATCAAGGATGAGCGACTCGCCGTATTCGAGTCTGGTCTGCTCGCACCAGTCGCCGACGCTCTTGGAGAGTACGTTGATCTCGCCGTATTCCGAGCCGTCGTGGATGGTGCCGTTGTGGCAGACAGCGGAAATGGGGCGGAGAAGAAGCTCGTGGCGCGGTCTGATGGCGGGACCTACAAGGGGAACGATCTCGCAGGTGCAATCGGTAAAGAGGATCGCATTTACCCATTCGTGTGCCTCGGGGCAGATGGAGGGCTCGGGCACGGTCGCATCGTAATATTCGCCGTCCCAGATGTCGGCAAACATAACGGGGCCGCAGATGGAAGCCTTCCAGTCCTCGCCGGTTGCGATGATCTCGTTTTCACCGTCTGCGTATTCGATCTCGATCTCGCCCGCGAACGCCATCGGCTTGAAGCCGTAGAATCCGAAGGAGATACGACCCGTCCACCAACCGGGGGAAACCTCGGCTACGATGCGGTTGTTTTCCTTGCAGATATCGGTGATATCGTATTCATATTCAAAAACTCTCTTGCGGTAGTCGGTCCAGCCGGGCTTGTATTCGTCGGCGGTGGGAATGCCGTCGACCTCAAGACCTATACGCTGACCGTTGAGGAAAAGATCGAAGATACCGAGCGCGGTAGCGCGGAGAGTGATCTTTTCAACTGCACGTCCGGGCTCGGGCGCAAACTCGCAAAGCAGGTTGAGAAGACCCTGTCCGGGCTCGAGATCGCGCTCGTAGCTGTTGAATTTCATATTTTTCCAAGGATGCTCGGCGGGCTTGCCCACGAGCGAAGGATGGGTTATAAATCTTGCCTTTTTCATAATGTTCTCCTTGCGGATTTATAGAGTTAATTTATTATACTATAAATTTAGTGAAAATGCAAGAGAAAAAGGAGTTAATTTCGCTTCGCGAGTGATATTTTGCTTCGCAAAGTGATATTTGCTTCGCAAGTTTTATTCGCACTTCGTGCGAGTGGTATTTCGCCTTCGGCGAAGTTATGGAAATTTTTCGCCGAGGCGAAAAATAATTTTATTGAAATTGAAATTTGCCTCGGGCAAATTTCTTCCTTAACATTTCGCGAAGCGAAATATATCGTGCCAAAGGCATATCGTATCCGCAGGATATATCGCGCTCGCGAAGCGAGCATATCGTGCGCCGTCCACTACGGCTGACACTTTAATTTAAATTATATTAGTATTATTTTAACTATTGACACCGCCCCGAAAATATAGTAAAATAAAATTGAAAAATTTCCAAAAAACACGGAACTTTTTGCTCATTTTTCCGTCTATAAGGGTGAAAGGAGTTGATGAAATGAAAAAGTTATCAATTTTTCTTACACTAATGGTTATAATTACGCTTTTCCCCGCCTGCGCGGGCGGTTATGAATTTGAGCTTACCTACGAGAGCGACAGAACGACTTACCTCGTCGGCGAGACCGTGAAGATAACGGCAACGGTGACGAATATTTCGGGCAGAACTTATACCTACGTCGGTTGCGAGAGCGATTACAGACCCTACGTATGGCTTTATCCTGTTCTCGATGACGGAAGTTTCGGTGAACCGCTTGAACATTTTCCCATTCCCTCAACAACCGATGCGCCGTCAAAGCATAGGGTCAAAAACGGCGAGAGCGGAACGGTTACTTTTGAATTTCCGATTCCCGAGGATGCCCGTGTCGGCAAATATACGGTCAAGCTCGGGTATGAAGATGCTTCCGAGGTCTTTGACGGTGCCGTAACAGTAGTCCGCACCGCACAGCAGAATGAAAATGAAAAATACCGATACAGCTCGATAGTCGTGGCGATCGGTGAAGAAGAAGGCATTCATCCGATAAAGTGTCCGCTCGACACCACGCATTACGTAAACGGCGAGATGCAAGTAACGGGGTGCTCGGAAGGTGTCTGGTATCTTTTCAACAATCCCGAAACCGACCCGAACGATTTCCCCACACTTGTATTGGACGGGATAATTGAGCTATATGTGCCTACGCATATAACTTATAACGAGCGACCGATGCTTTACGATATGAATTACGAAAGGATCGAATACAGCGGAGATTTTGCAGGACTTTCCGAGCTCCCCGCGGGCGAATATCTGGTAGTCTTTTCCGAGTATGAAAGCGGCGAGGTCTCGAACCCGCAGGATTATTGGAAATCCCATTGGGAGAACCTCTTTAAACTTATAGTAAGGAGTTGAAAAGAATGAAAAAATTATCATTTATTCTCGTAATAATAATGCTCGTCGGTCTGTTTTCCTCTTGCGAGGGGATAGGCGACGGCGGTCTTGCGGTCGACAGTTATGCGCCCGAATTTGAGGTGTCGTATGAGCCGTTGCCGAAGCGCGAGTTCAGACGCGGGGAGACATTTACCATCACAACTTGCGTGACGAATATTTCGGGAAAAGACCTCACTTACAGTGCCGTTATCAACAGCTACTATCCCACGGTAGAGCTTCACTGTCAGTCGGAAGACGCCGAGATGGGCGCAATAATCAAGCCTTTCCCGATCGATACCGTCAGCGGCTCCGAAGAATTCACCGCAAAAGCGGGGCAGGTCGGAAAGAAGACCTTTACATTTATAATCCCCGAGGATGCTGCGGCGGGAGTCTATTCGATCACTCTGAATTACCGCGGAGACGTGTGCACCTACAGGGATGCGATAGTGATCCTTGACAAGCTTCCTCACATTTACTGCGATTATACTGTAGCGTCGGGTAATTCCGTGATAAAACCGATCTCGGTGTTTATCGGCTATACTTTCTATAAAAATGAAGAACCGGTGTTTATGGAGGAAATCGCAGGTTGGGAGTATATTATGAGCGACAGCAACTACAATCCCGATGAATTCCCCGTACTTGTGCTTGAAGACGGGTTAACCTTTGAAAAGCAAGAGAACGTTAGTCACTCGTCTATCCGGATATACGACACCGATTTTAACGACGTCGAAAAACTTGGAGATATGAATCTGCTCCCGCCCAGCGAATACGTTATAGTCGTTATTGAAAACGTAAAAACTCCCGCAGACGCTCCGCATTCGGTAGTCGGCGAATACGATTATAAGCTGACAAAATCCGCTTTGGTTTTCAAGCTCATCGTGAGGTGACAAAATGAAAAAGATATCTATTATTCTCGCATTGATAATGCTCGTCGGCATTCTCACCGCGTGCTTCGACGGAGCGCAGGATAAGCCGACGTACGAGTTCTCATACGAAATCGAGAAGACCGAATATCTTCGCGGCGAGGAGATACAGATCAAAACGTACGTCAAAAACATTTCGGGCAGAGCTCAGAAATATATGGGCTGTTCCGGCAATGATTATATTCCTTGGGCGGAGCTTTATTATCTGACAGACGATGGAGCGTCTGGCGGCAATCTGGAAGAATATAATGCGCTTCAGTTTCCCTGTGATGAAGTCGAAAAGACAATAAAAAAGGGCGCGGTAGGAAGTCATACCTATGTATTCAAAATTCCCACCGACGCCGTTTGCGGCGAGTATTCCCTCAAGCTTTGGCGCGGAGATGACAGCCAAGTGTTTGAAAATATTCTGCGCGTAACCGATACCACTTCCCAGAACGAAAACGAAAAATACCAATACAGCTCCATCACGGTCAGCTCCGGAGGCAAGACGGTGAATCCGATAAGAACGGGCACAAGCTGTTACATTCAGCACGCGGACGGAACTTTCGCAATCGGTTGTGACGGAATGGGCGTGTGGCAGTATTTCAGAGATGATACCGATGTGTCTACGTTTCCGCTCTTGGTATACGAGGGCGGCTTGGGTGTTGAGATTCCCGAGTATACCAAGATTACACGCACGTCGATATACGGTTTGAATTATGAAGAGCTGCACAGCGACTTTTCCGTGAGAGAGCTCGACTATCTCCCCGCGGGCGAATACCTTGTGGTCTTTTCCGTGAGCTACGATACAAAGCCCCGCAATCCCGATGCCTACGAGCAATACAGCTATCAGGATTTCTTCCGCCTTTCCGTGCCGTCAAAAACTGCCGAGAAAACGGAGTATAATTACAGCAGCGTAATGATCAAGTCGGGCGATTTTGACATTAGACCGATCCAATGTATGCTTTGGGTAGAGGAGCACAAAAAGGAAGGATCACTCTCGGGCGACGGCTTCGGCGTTTTCAAGATTATAAAAGATAAGGAAGATCACACCGATTTCCCCACGCTTTTCTATAAAGGAAATCTTCAGGTCTACCCGCCCGTGAACGTGAATCTCTACACCGCAAAGGTGAAGGTTTACGATACCGAATATAACGAGCTTGAATATTCCTTTGACAAGATCGAGGATATCCGCACTCTGCTCCCCGGTGAGTACCTCATCGTCTTCCGCGAGGTGGTCGACGGCAGCGGTTGCGATCCCGATATCACCGAATATACGGTTCGGTGTAACGAGTGCATTTTCAAATTCATAGTGCCCGAGGGATCAATCGGAAGCTTTTCCTTTGAAAATGACAGCAAGACCTATAAGGCGGGCGAACCCGGTGTGATAAGCCAGGGCTTCAAAAACACGTCCGAGAGTCCCGTCGCGAACAGCACCGATGCCGCAGAGAGGGCAAAGAATGAATGCACCATCGAATACGATACCGTATCGGTACTGTACGACGATTGGGACAATATATGGTCTGTCACCTTTTTGACACGCGGTACTCTCGGCGGATGTCAGACCGTTTACCTTGACAGCAAGGGAGTTACGCTTCTTATAGTCTATGGTGAATGATGAAAGGAGATATACAATGAAAAAGAAATGTACTTTCGCACTCACGCTTCTGTTGGCGCTTGTCATATTGGTTTCCTGTTACGATAACGTTCACCCCTGCGGCGGCGTGATCACCGACGAGCTCGTTATGAACGGCGACGACGGGATTCACACCGAGCTTGAAGGTTTTTATATGACGCTTAATAGCGTCAGTCCGTCCTCAATCGGAGTAACTTGGCACAACGATACCGATTTTGAGATCGTTTTCGGCGAGGGCTACTCGGTCGAACTACTCGGGGAGGACGGGACGTGGACGTCCGTTCAAAAGGAAGAAATGTCGGTTCCCGCGATCGCGCTTATGCTTCCGGCGGGCAAAACGCTTGATAAAGGCTATTCGCTCAAGCCTTTTGACACCTCGAGAGTCGGCAAATACCGTCTGCGCTCGGAATTTCACTACGGCGGAGAAACTTACAGCACTTGGGTCGAGTTTTCCGTCACCGAAGAAAACGCAGCAAAGGTCAACCGCATTCCCGATTCCGATCTCTCGGGATTTGCGAAATTCCTCAACGCCGAGGGATTCGTCAAGAGTATGAGTCAGTCAACACTTCTCGATCTTGCCGAAAAATACGCGGAGGACCTCGATCCCTCTATTGTGCCCGTTTATTGCCACTATGACGGCGAATTCGGCGGCGGGTGCAGGGCAAACGGAGAGCTTTTCGGCTATGAAAATGATTATCACGCGAAGGACGGTAAGGTGCGTTATACCAACTCATTCTATGCCGCCGTCGAGATCGAATCCCTTGTTCTGCCCTACGGCATCAAGTACGGCGACGTCATCGGCGACGTTCTCGAAAAACTCGCCATCGACCGCGATATTTACAAAAACACCACCGAGTTCGAGGGCACCAAGCTCGAGCTTTACAACGACGGCACGACCTCGCTCACGCTCGTCAATCACTTTCTGACCGACGCTCCCGTAGATTTTCTCTACGATCTCGAGCTGATCTACACCGATAAGATAGATACCCTCACCCGCACCATCACACTCTCCTTCTCGGACAGCAAAAAAGACCTCGCGCGAATCGAGTTCGAAACAGTTGACGAATACGATAAGTAAGCTATGAAACGGATTTTAATTTCAATTCTCATCCTTGCCCTCTGCATTCCCACTCTTTCGGGATGTGTTAAGGAACCCGATTTTTACGATGTCGTTGTCATACCAAACGGCGGCGAAGCCGCTCCGGGACTTTATCAGACGACCTTCAACTTTGACAGCTACGACGAAATGATAAAAGACTTTCGCAAGTATGATATATCAAAAAGCTCATATACGATTCAGGATATGAAAGCTTTACTCGGCGAGCCCTACGCACGTTTTGTCGACAAAGTCAAAGCCGACAAATCTTTCCCTCAACCGATGTCGGGCGGCAATCCGATACCATATCAGAACAAGGAAGGCTTTTCAAACATCACCTTTTTCGTAAGCGAACTCTACGGTATGCCGTGGATATGGTATCACTGCCTTGTTAGTGGCGAGCGGGTGAACGTTCAACTCGCCTATCCCGAATGTCTCGGAATCGATGTCGACTACTCGAAAAATGCCGCCGAAATTCTCGAATCTATCGCGCCGAACGCGGTCAATCTCGACAATTGGAAGGAAAGACCGAGCTACAAAAACGTGTATATGAAGGACGTCCGAATCGCCACGGGCGAGGTCAGTATGCTGTTTTATGAACTCAATGACTCCGAGAAAAGAGTTTTCACTTTCTTTCAGGACGGCGTTATAATCACCCTGACCGATTTCGGCGGTGTTGTGAATGAGGAATTTTTTGCGCAGTTTTCGCTTAAATAACGGAAAGGAACGTATTATGGATATTCAACAGATGGGAAGAAAAATAAAACGCGATTCGCTGATCGTGATACCAACGTTTATTTTCATCTGCCTTTGGATTTTTGCATTGATCAACCCGAACATCGACTTGGCACCGGGGGCTGATTACGGAGCTTCGATGGCGGTCAACCTGCTGATCCCGCTGTTCCTTATCGCTGCCGCGCAGATCGCCTACGCCGTGGTGCTGATCGTCGACTGTGTGCGTTTGCAGGGCAAAAGCCGAGGCGAAAAGGCGGTTATTTGCATCGGCGTGTGGTATGCCGTGAATTGGCTCTTTTTTGCCGTTTATGTTTATCGGCTCGTCCGTTTTATCATTTGGAAAAAGAAAACTACTTGTGAGGTTTGAATATGAAACGAATATTGATTTTGATACTGACAGCATTAATCTGCTTATCCGCTTTTTCGGGGTGCGGTAACGATTACTCCGAAGTCCCCGTCGATCTCGAGGTCACGTTCAGTGAAAGCCTGACGAGCTTTCCCGCGGATGTTCCCGTGCTTTTTGTGGGCGACGGCGAGCAGCGCATCAAAGCGTGGCGCGGTACCTATTCGTGGATCGTTGAGAGCGCGGACGGCATAAGCAACGGAGTGAACGCCGACAGCCCCCATCCCCTCGACTTACGCGAAAGCGTTCCCGCGCTCGCGCTGAAAAAGAAAACCGCGCTGACGCTCAGCTTCGAGGGGCGTCCGACGAAGATCACCGTCAAGCGGTATGACCTGAACGCACCCGGCTATGACGATTACGAGACGGTCGAGGTAAGCGAGGGTACTATCGAGGTTAAGGCGGGCAATTATCTCTACGAGGTCATCGCCACTTGGTCAGGCGAGAAGTACAGCGGAACGGTCTATTACGCCTTCAGAACCGAAAAATGAGGCGGAAAATGAAAAGAATTCTATTTACTATGGTTGTCCTTGCCCTCCTTCTGACGGTCTTTTCATCCTGCGGGAGACGTTTGTCTGCCCCCGAGCACGATCTTGAATTCTGGATCGCCGAAAACGTGGATGATTTCGATTTTTCGAATCATCAGCAAAAATACGGTATTATGGGCGGTAGGGAATACTATGGCATAGGCTATGTTCCCACGCTTGACGAAAACGGTCAGCAGGTCGATCCCGAGCATTGCGTGATCTACACCGTGACCAACTATCCCGACTATTCAAATAATTCGCGCCATGTCACGCGCATTACGATAACTGATCCCGCCGTCCGTG
Organism: Eubacteriales bacterium; assembly: GCA_045636385.1. GTDB lineage: Bacteria > Bacillota > Clostridia > Oscillospirales > CAG-272 > CAG-390. The sequence continues at coordinate 3,212 of JAZTXK010000003.1, read as the reverse complement.
TCTACGGACTTTCGATTTCTTCGTCCGCCGAAGAAATCAAAAGCGTTATGAGCGCCGAAGGCTTCACTGTCACCGAATCCGGCACCGCCCTACGCGCCGAAAAGGATAATTTCCTTTTTACCTTCTCGCGCGATGCTATAAAGATTAACGCAGAGGTGACCAATCATTTCGGGATCATATATTGACATCCACCGTGCTATATGTTATAATTGAGTTAAATAATTCGCAAGGAGAGCGGAAATGAAAAGAGCTTTGATCACGATCATCCTTATCCTCACCCTGCTTTTGCAAGGATGCGGCAATATACGCTTCCGCGGTCCGCTTTCATGCACATATTTCAGTATCGAAAATTACCGTTTGAATACGATATCCGTAATCGATCTTACAGATGACGCCGCCAAGGAAATCATCTCCATTTTGAACTGCCTCGAATGGGATGCACCGGTAGTGTTTTTTGATGGTTGTGAGAACTATTATCAATATAGATTCGTGCTCAAAAACGCAACTGTAATTTATGAACCTGAACTCAGCAGGCTTAACGACACAACTAACCAACGATACGCCTATATTGATTTGCCCACACAATCAAAACTTGATAAACTCATTGGCAAAACAACTTGACAAATCCTCTTTTTTTCTTATATAACTATACTTCAATATAGGAGTTAATACCCATGTTGAAAATAAAAGATCTGAAAAAGAAATACTCGACCCTCGACGGCGAGATAACCGCGCTTGACGGCGTATCTTTTGATGTGTCGGACGGCGAATTTATCGCGATCGTCGGCAAATCGGGCTCGGGAAAATCCACGCTTCTCAACATGATCGGCGGGCTCGATATTCCCGACAGCGGAAGTATTCTTCTCGACGGCACAGATATCGTTAAGCTCTCCAGCAAGCAAACGGCGAAGCTCCGCCGACAAAAAATCGGCATCATATATCAGTTTTACAATCTCATTCCCGAACTCAACATCAGCGAAAACATCACGCTCCCTACAGAGCTTGACGGTGGCACAGTTGACTGCGAATGGCTTGCAAGCATATTAAAAATCGTCGGTCTTGACGGCAGAGAAAATGCTTACCCAACCGCTTTGTCCGGCGGTCAGCAACAGCGCGTTGCCATCGCAAGAGCTTTATATAACAAGCCTTCGCTGATCCTTGCCGACGAGCCGACAGGAAATCTCGATGCCGAGAACGGTGATGAGATCCTAAGTTTACTTAAAGAAATGAACAAGGAAAGCGGTACCACGATTTTGGTCGTAACGCATAGCGAAAGCGTTGCGCGCGAGGCTGAACGCGTCATTACGATATCCGACGGGAAAATCTCAAGTGACAGGAGGCAATAAGAATGACTCCGATCACCAAGATCGCTCTGCGAAGGATTGCGCGAAATTGGAGAAAAAATCTTTTGTCCGCCTTCGCGCTGACCTTTTCGGTTACAATGATCTCTTTTATTCTGTTCTTTGAGCTTCAAACTATTTTGGTTCCCAATGCCGCAGACGATCTGCCGTTTGGAAATTTTTTGAGCGACGTAAGAATATGTATGAATACGACCGTTACCGTCCTGTCGCTCATAACGTTTTTGACGGTAAGAGTTCATTCCGTTATGAAACGCGGTGAGATTGCGCATTCTCTCGCCGTACTTACAAGTATTGGAGCGACGGCTCGTCAAAAGAACAATCTTGTTTTTCTCGATATGATGATACTTTCCGCTCCGCCCGTAGTTATCGGAGTATTGATCGGAATTATTCCCGGCATAGCAACAGCTAATAAATTCGTGGGTGCATCGGGCGAGCAGGGTTTATACATGGTGGAATATACGGCATTGGCTTTGCTGATAATCGTGGCGGCAATGCTGTTGATCTCCGTGTGCAATTTTCTGCCCGGAATCAAGCTCAAAAGACGCGCAGTTATCGGAGAGGTCAGAAAACAAAACGCAAAAGCCTCTGAGGAGCGCCACGGCTACCGTCAATCGCAGACTTTCAAGAATCAATCCCTTCTCAGACGTCTGGCGAAGAAGAGTATTGAATATCACTCGAAAATATATAACGGAATTGCCTTGACCTTTGCGTCGGCGGCAATCTACCCGATACTGATCGTTTTGATCTTTTACCATATCGGGGACACCGAGGTCGTGCTCGACACCAACCCATTCGACGGTATTGATACTGCCACAGCCGTTCTTGAAGCAACCGACAGCATTCTGTTGTTTTTTGGCGTATGCTTTCTTGCCCTCACCTGCATCGGTCTGATGCAAGCCTTTTTGATGGCTCGTATACAAATCACTGCCCGAAAGGACTCCGCGCGTATCTATCTCTCGATAGGTATGACTGAATCGGACGTCAAGAAAATGATATTTCTTGAATTAAGGAGCGTATTTTCGAAAGCATTCGTCATTTTTCTGTTCAGCGCATTCGTCATAAACTTTTACTTTGAAATGGCGCTCAAATAATTTAGTTTTCAAGGAGCATACGATATGAAAAAAATATTGGTCTCGCTTATCCTTATACTTACTTTCCTTCTGCAAGGTTGCGGCGGGAATCCGAAATATTACGATACTTGCGAAGAGGCGTTTCTCGCGGCATACGGCGAGACCTTTGACAAGTATTCCGAGCTTTGCACGATCGAATTTTCCGATGAACTGACACTTTACGCTGCTTTTACCCCCAATATGTTGCCATACAAATTTGTTTCCTGTCAGATGAAGGAAAAGGACGGAAAATACCGTGTGCTCGATTCTTCGCCGTTCCCGCCAACAAACGGTATCACGGATGACGGATGGTATCACGCCTCACCCGATAACGGAGTCTACCTCCTTTATCAATGGATTGATACCTCCCACCTCCCCGCGGAACGTGACAGCCTCTATCAATACCGCGATTTTTCATTTGAAGACATCCACGGCGACACCGTTGGCATTACGCTTGTTTTTTACGAAATAGAATTAGATTATTGATCAAAATCCCCCGACGCTCATCGGGGGATTTTGCTTTTTAAAAGAGTGAAGGAGCAAAAATCTCCCGCAAGGGGAGATTTTACTCCTTCCGAGCCGCCTGCGGGGCGCAGTCGGCTCGGAGCACAAGAGGTAGAGCAAGCTTTGCTTGCGTGGTTGCCGAAGGCAACCGTTTTCGCTGCTCTGCGGAGCGCGACTTAAGGAACTTTTTTGAAAAAAAGTTCCTTAAGAATCTTCAAAAAACTTATCGCTGATTTTA
>JAZTXK010000002.1:0-96482 GCA_045636385.1 Eubacteriales bacterium | reverse complement strand
CTTGGCTCACAGAACGACATGGCTACGATCCGACTTGGTGAATTTTTTATATGAAAAAACATCCTCTCCGAAGTTCGGAGAGGATGTTTTTATTTATTTAAGCATACCTGCGAGAGTGGTCTCTGCAGCAGCGAGAGCATTGTCGATGAGAGCTGCGTCACGTCCGCCCGCCATAGCGTTATCGGGACGTCCGCCGCCCTTACCGCCGGTTACTGCGGCAACTGCGGATACGATCTTGCCTGCGTGTGCACCTGCCTTAACTGCATCGGCACCGCAAACGGTGATGAAGTTGAGCTTACCCTCGGATGCAACTGCGAGAACTGCAACGACATCGCTGCGGCTTGCCTTGATCTCGTCTGCGAGAGAACGTGCAACCTCGATTGCCATACCGTCGAAACGAGCAGTGCAGAGGTTTACAGAACCGATTGCCTTAGCGCCCGAAAGGAGCGAGTCAAGCTTGGTAGCCGCGAGCTTGGAGTTGAGGGACTCGATCTCGCGCTTTGCGTTTGCAAGCTCGGTAGCGATAGCTGCTGCCTTCTTTGCAACGTCTGCAGGATTGGGAGCCTTGAGCTCGCGTGCGGTTTCAAGGATGAGGGCATCCTTCTGAGCCATAAGCTCGAGAACGCCAAGTCCGGTTACAGCCTCGATACGGCGAACGCCTGCCGCAACGGAGGTTTCGGAAGTGATCTTAAAGAGGCCGATCTCGCCGGTGCAGGCACAGTGAGTACCACCGCAAAGCTCGGTGGAGAAGTCACCCATCTTGACCATACGAACGGTGTTACCGTACTTTTCGCCGAAGAGTGCCATAGCACCCTCACGCTTTGCGGTCTCGATGTCGGTCTCCTTGGTGATGATCTCGCTTGCGGCAAGAATCTGTGCATTGACGAGAGCCTCAACCTTTGCGATCTCTTCTGCGGTAAGAGCCTGGAAGTGGGAGAAGTCGAAACGGCAGATCTTCTCACTTACGTAAGAGCCAGCCTGCTCAACGTGCTCGCCGAGAACCTTGCGGAGAGCCGCCTGGAGAAGGTGAGCCGCGGAGTGGTTGCGCTTAATAGCCGCACGGCGTGCGCCTTCGATCTCTGCGCAAACGGTATCGCCAACGTTGAATACGCCGTTTGCAACGGTGCAGAGGTGGAGGTAGATGCCGTCGGTCTTCTTGGTGTCGGTTACGGTGATCGACTTGTCTTCAGCGGTGATAACACCCTTGTCGCCGATCTGTCCGCCGCCCTCACCGTAGAAGGGAGTACGATCGAGAATGATGGTGCAATCGCCCTCGCTGACGGATTCTGCAAGCTCGCCGTCAACCATGATGGCAAGGATCTTTGCCTCGGTGCTCTGTGCGGTGTAGCCGGTAAATTCGGTAGCGGCGATATTCTCGATAAGAGACTTGGAGGAGTTGTCCCAACCGCCGATGTTAGCGCGTGCTTCACGTGCGCGCTTCTTCTGTTCAGCCATAAGTGCGCTGAATCTGTCCTCGTCGATAGCAAGTCCGCTTTCCTCTGCGATCTCACGGGTGAGGTCGATCGGGAAGCCGAAGGTATCATAAAGCTTGAATACGTCGTCGCCCGAGATGGTGTTAGCATTCTGCTCCTTTGCGGTGCTGATAAGGCCCGAAAGGATGGAGAGTCCTGCGTCGATGGTAGCGTCGAAACGCTCTTCCTCGATCGAGAGAACCTTCTTGATATAATCAGCTCTTGCGGAAAGCTCGGGATATGCGCCGCAGCTTTCGCCGATAGCGACAGCTACAACGTCAACGAGGAAGGGATGGTCGATGCCGAGGAGCTTACCGTGACGGCAAGCGCGACGGATGATACGGCGGAGAACGTAACCGCGACCCTCGTTGGAGGGGATAACGGTGTCGGAAATCATAAACATAGCACTGCGGACATGGTCGGTGATAACACGGATGGAGATGTCGTTCATCTTATCGTCGCCGTATTTCTTGCCGGAGATCTCGCAAACCTTGCCGATGACCTTCTGAATGGTGTCAACCTCGAACATATTGTCAACGCCCTGCATTACGCAAGCGAGACGCTCGAGACCCATACCGGTATCGATGTTCTTCTGTGCGAGCTCGGTGTAGTTGCCCTTGCCGTCGTTGTTGAACTGGGAGAATACGTTGTTCCAGATCTCCATGAAGCGGTCGCAATCGCAACCGGGCTTACAGTCGGGAGATCCGCAGCCGTACTTGAGTCCGCGGTCGAAGTAGATCTCGGAGCAGGGGCCGCAGGGGCCGGAGCCGTGCTCCCAGAAGTTATCAGCCTTGCCGAGGCGAACGATGCGCTCTGCGGGAACGCCGATCTGATCGTGCCAGATGTGGAATGCTTCCTCATCCTGTTCGTAGATGGAGGGCCAGAGAAGCTCTGCGGGGATCTCAAGGGTTACGGTGAGGAATTCCCACGCCCAAGCGATAGCCTGCTCCTTGAAGTAATCGCCGAAGGAGAAGTTACCGAGCATCTCGAAGAACGTGCCGTGACGAGCGGTGTGACCTACGCGCTCAAGGTCAGGGGTACGGATGCACTTCTGGCAGGTGGTGACACGGTTGCGGGGAGGAATTTCCTCGCCGGTGAAGAATTTCTTCATAGGTGCCATACCGGAGTTGATGAGAAGGAGGGATTTGTCGTTGTGCGGAATAAGGGGATAGGACGGCAGACGGAGATGACCTTTCGATTCAAAGAAAGCAAGATACTTCTCGCGAATGTCGTTAAGGGATGTCCATTGCATGACTTTATATCCTTTCGAAAATTAAATTACATATAAATAAATACATAGATAAAATATTATATCACGAATACGGAAAAAAGTCAATAAAAAGGTGTAAAAAAGACGAAAAAACGCACCGTTTCGGTGCGTTTTTTATCATCTTCTGCGCTTGATCTTCTCGATTATCTCGTCGGTGTCGCAAGAGTTGGTGTCTGCGGGGATTCGCACGGGTGCGCCATCGTCAGGTGTGAGCACGAGATACTGCGCCGTCTTCTTTCCTTCGGGTGCGTCTATCTCAACCTCTTCAATCGAAGTCTTGGTGCCGATGGGCAGGGTATAGCTTCTCTCGTTGACTTGCGGCGCGCCGTCGGGAGTTGCGCAGAAGTCGATCTCTTTCACTTTGAGATTGAAGGTTTCGCGGCCGAAATCAAACTCGGAGATGCAGTAGATGCTTGAACGGAGCTTGCGATCCTTGCCGAGCTTTACATATCCGCGGCGGCAATCGAAAAGCTTCAGCTTATAGCTTGATTTCGGCTCGAGGGAATTCTTTTCAATGAATTCGCGGACGTGGGCGTCGTATCCGTCGTCCTTTACCTTCTTACTTGTAAGAAAAATGTATGCGATTATACAGCTTCCCCCAATATAGCAGCCTATCATTGACGCCCACCAATAGTAGGTCAGCCAGCCGACGAGGAATCCTATCATTCCGACAACGCCGCCCGTGAAAAGGACACTCTCAAGCTTATCGCGGTTGGGTTGAGTGAAATATCCGGTTGCTGTATTCTTATTGTTTTTTGCCATTGTCATTACTCCTTTGTCTTTTGCTATATTATAGCATAAAGCACGTTTGTATTTTTAAATGTGGGATAAAATGTGTGTTTTGGGGTATAATCGATCGATCTGTTTATATTATACCGAAAAATCAGTGAAAGTCAATAACCGCGCAGTTGAGCTCATATAACGCCGAGGTTGATATTTTCACCGTTCACTATATAAGTGTCATAAAACGCGAAAAGGTTTGGTGCAGAGGGAATATTTTTTTGATTTTTTGAATAAATTTTATCAGCAGACAAGCAAGGAGAGAGAAAATGACAGATATTCCGAGCATAGTTACGTTGGCTTTGCCCGAGAGGATAAGGGGCGAGATCGAGGCGGTAGCAAGCGGCTTGCCGCGAGTTGAGGAGATCAGACTTCACCGAGGGCGGCGAGTGACGCTGACGTCGGCGGGCAGGAATATACCAACGCCCGCGGTAATGACGGGGAGTGAGATCGACCGCACGGTAATGCGGCTTTGCGAGGGCTCGGTCTACGCCTTTCGCGACACGATCGCGGAGGGGTACATAAGCCTGCGCGGCGGAATCCGCGTGGGGGTGTGTGGACGAGCCGCTATGTCCGGCGGAAAAATTTGCGGAATTTATGATATGGATTCGCTGATAATCAGAATCCCTCATCCCGCACCGAAAGCGGGCCGTGAGCTCGTCGATCTGCTGTGCGAGATGCACTACGCCTCGGGTATTCTGATCTATTCGTCGCCCGGTGTTGGCAAAACCACGCTTTTGCGCGCGCTGACGGCCGAGCTTTCCTCGGGACAGGATGCGCGGAGGGTGAGCCTTGTCGATACGCGCGGTGAGCTTTCATATTCACTCAACAGTTCAGCACTTTGCTTGGATATTCTGACGGGATATCCGAAGCATATAGGCATCTCGATATCGGCAAGGACGCTTGGAACACAGCTGATAATCTGCGACGAGATTGGCAACCGAGCGGAGGCTGATGCGATCTGCGAGGCGCATAACTGCGGTGTTCCGCTTATTGCGACGGCGCATGCGGGGAGCCTTTATGAGCTTCTCGCCAAGCCGGGGATCGCGTCGTTGCACAAAAGCGGTTGCTTCGGCGCGTACGTCGGACTTTCACGCAAGGGCGATTTCGGGTTTGATTACGATATCTGCAAGAGGGAGGACACGGGAATTGTTTATACTTAAAGCCGTCGGATCGGTCGTTATTTTGTCTTCAGCCGTACTTTGGAGTGCGGCACAAAAGAAAAGGGATGCCGAGAGGCTTCGGCGGCTTGAGGCGCAGATCGCCTTCGTGCGTTTTGTTCGCGATAGGATCGACCGCTATCTCGCACCGATTGCGGAGATCTTGCGCGACTGCGACGAGAGCGTGCTTCTCGGTATCTGCATAGGATGCGAGGCGTCGGAATGTGTCGATATCGAGGCTCTGCGCCGACTTTTGAGGTCGGGAGAATATTATTCGGACGGCGGTGAGATAATGGATTCCTTTCTTTCCGCGCTCGGGTTGTCATATCGCGAGGGTGAGATTGCGGGGTGCGATATCTGTCTGCGCGAGCTTAATTCGGTTTACGAAAGGCTTGAAAAGGAACTGCCGCGCGAGCGAAAGGGAAGATGCGTGCTCGCGCTCTGCCTTGCTGCGGGTATAGTGATAATTTTGATTTAGGGGGCGTTTGTTTGGATATAACCTTGGTGCTTAAGGTGCTGGGCGTCGGAATACTCGTTGCGGTTTCGGGGCAGATACTTTCAAAAACGGGAAGGGACGAGCAGGTGACGTGGCTGACGGTTTCGGGAATACTCGCCGTGCTTTTGATGCTGATAAGCGAGATCGGCGATCTGCTTACGACCCTGCGCGGACTTTTCGGAATCTGATGGGATTTGACACGTACAAGCTCTGCGGCGTGGCTTTGATCTGCGCAGTTGCCGCCCTTCTTCTGCGCTACTTAAAGAAGGAGTTTGAGCTTCCGCTGACTCTTTCGGGGAACGTAATTTTGCTCGTTTCCGCTTGCGCTATGGCGCGACCGATCGCAGAATATCTGACCGAGCTGATCGGCTCGTCGCATCTCGTCGGTGACGCCGCAAACATGCTTTTGCGCGCGCTTGCGATCGCGATGATGACGAAGCTTGCATCCGACCTATGCCACGAAATGGGAACCGTGTCGGTAGCGTCCTCTCTTGAAACTGCGGCAAAATTCGAGATCATCATTCTGACGCTGCCGCTGATCTCATCGGTGATCGAAAGTGTAAAGGAGCTTTTTGCAGGAGCGGGAATATGAAAAAGCTGTTTTTTGTTGCTTCATTGATTATCATTTTATCGTTTCCGCTTTGCGTTTCCGCGGAGGACATGTCGGTGCCCGATGAATTTGAGGACTTTGCTGAGGCGATCCCCGATGACGTGGCGGAGCTTTTGCCCGACGGATTTCTTTCGGGCGATTTCGCAGGGCTTTCGGATGCCGTGAACAAGGCGAGCTCACCCCAATTTCTGCTTGGCACGGTGTGGCAGTTGCTCTGCGGAGGAATCGGGAGTGCGCTCGGCACTTTCGGAGTGCTGGTGGGGCTGTTGATTTTATCGGGACTTTTACATGCCGTTGCCGAGGGAAGCGTTGGCGGCTTGAAAAAGGGAATCGCGTTTGCGATCGGCGTGTCGACCGCTACGGCGGCGGTCGGGCTTCAACTGCCGCGCATAACGGCGATGGGTAAATTTTTTGGGAGATTGGCGGTTCTGATGAATTCGCTGATACCCATAATGGGCGTGCTCTACGTTTCAGGTGGAAACACGATGGGCGCGGCGGTGTCGAGCGCGTCACTTCTTTTGCAGATTAATCTCATCGAGCTCGGAACGACAGCACTCGTCATTCCCTCGGTCAGCGTTTGTATGGCTTTGACGCTTGCGGATTCTCTGCTCGGCTCGCCGCTGAGGTTCTCCGGAATAACGGCTTCGATAAAACGGACACTTTCCTTTGTTTACGGACTTTGCGCAACGCTCCTGACCGCGTCGCTGTCGGCGCAAAGCGTACTTGCATCGGTGGGCGACAACGCAGGCGTGCGTGCGGTAAAGTTCGTTGCGGGAAATATGATTCCCGTGGTGGGCGGAACGGTCGGAGAGACGCTAAGGACGCTCGCGGCGTCGGTCAAGCTTCTCAGGGGGACCGTTGGAGTTGCGGGAATTATCGCAGTTGCGCTCGTGCTTTTGCCGACACTTACCGAGCTTTTCCTGACGCGGTTCGTTTTCAATTGCGCGGCGGCGGTGGGGGATCTTATCGGATGCAAAACCGAGTCGGGGCTTTACCGCGAGATCGCGTCACTTTACGGCTTCGTCATAGCCGCGGCGGCGATGGCATCCCTCCTTTGTATTTTTTCTTTGACGCTTTTTGCTGTCGGGAGCGTCGCGATTGGGGGCAATATGGGGTAGGTGAATACTTTATTGGTGTGGTCTGCGCTTCGGCGGGGATTATGCTCGTTGGGATGCTTTATCCTGACGATAATTCGGGAGTGCGCCGTGCGCTTGATTTTTGTCTTTCGCTATGCCTTCTGATTGCGGTCGTGACTCCGATGGGCGGAATGCTTCGCGACGCGGGGGAGATGATAAACGAAAATGTATTCGAATTCGTAATTCCCGAAGCCGAGATGCCCGCGGACGAGGCGGTTTCGGTACTGCTTGCGGAGGAAAGCCAGGAGTTGATCGAGGAAAGGCTTGAAGAGCTGATTTGCGAGGCTTTCGGGCTTAACGGCGAAAGAGTGGCGGTCACGGCATCGGTTTCCGTGAAAGATTCGGTAGTGTCGCTTGAAAGTGTGACGGTCTGGCTTTCGGGGGCGGCACTTGCGACCGATCCGCGCGAGATCAAGAGCCTGATCGCACAATATACCGATGCAGAATGTGAGATAGTGGGAGGTAAACCATGATCGAAAAAAAGAACCGCGCGGCGATCTATGCGATCCTGGGCGCGGCGGCAGGTCTGCTTCTTCTTTTATGGGGAAGCTTTGGAGGTGCGGGGAGCGAGGCGGTGTCCTTGTCGGACACGGATGAAATCGAAGCGTATTGCACCTATCTTGAAGCGCAGGCGGTGAAGCTTTGCGAGAGCGTAAAGGGCGTATCGGACGTGACTGTTACGCTGACGCTTGACGGCGGCTTTGAGCAGGTCTACGCGACCGACAAGACGGTTTCAGGCAACACGCAAAGCTTTGAGCATGTCAAGCTTGGAAGCGGCTCGGGGGCACAGCTTTGCGCTGTGTCGGTGTCTGCTCCGAGGGTGGCGGGGATCGGCGTTACCTGTCGCGGCGGCGGAAACGATCGCGTACGCGCCGAGCTGACCGAGCTTCTTTGCGCCGCGTTCGGTGTTGGCGCAAATAAAATTTATATTACGGAGGCGGGATAGGAATATTTGTCCAAGCTTGGGAATAAGTTATAACACAAACCAAATCAGAATTACGGAGGAAAAACAATGAACAAGGAAGAATTTGGCGAGAAGATGCGGGAGTTTTTTGAGAGACTCGGACGGCGCAATCTCATTATTATCTGTAGCGTGCTGCTCGTCGGCGTAATCGCTGCGGTGGGATGGGCACTTGTGCCTGCGGATAACGCTGACGATCTGCCTTCGGACGCGGACGGTGCGGAAACCGCAGACGTTGGCGCAGAGAATGAAGAGGACGGTTATTTCGTAGCGTCCCAGCTCAGCCGTCAGAAGGCTCGCGACGAGGCTATGGAGGTTCTTCAGAGTGTGATCGAGGACGAAAACTCGAACGAAGAGGTCAAGGCGACCGCGCTTGCCGACATCGCGAAGATGGCGGAGGATATGGAAGCCGAGGCGAACGTCGAAACGCTTATCATGTCGAAGGGCTTTGCACAGTGCGTTGCCGTTATATCCGAAAACGGCATCAGCGTTGTCGTTGACGTTGCCGATACCGCGCTGACCCCCGCGCAGATCGCGCAGATCAATACCATCGTCTACGAGCAGACGGGAATCACACCCGATAAGACCGTCATTATCGAAAAGTGAGCGAAAAGAGTTATTTTGCCGCTTCAAACACAGAGAGGGGATTCCTTTCCTACTTTGCGGAGATTTTTCGCAAGAGGGCAGAGAGGTGCTACATAATCAAGGGCGGTCCGGGCACGGGCAAATCGCGGCTGATGCGCGAGATGGGTGCGGCGGCGGAGAGCGCGGGATACGGCGTTGAATATTACTATTGCTCGTCGGATCCCGATTCGCTCGACGGCATATTTGCCGAAAGAGGCGGAGATAGCTTTGCCGTGATCGATGGCACCGCACCTCATTCGGAGGACCTGATCGCGCCAGGTTGTGTTGACAATATTATCGACCTCGGACGATTTTGGAGCTCCCGGATTCTGCGCGAGAGACGGCGCGAGATCGGCACGCTCGGTGAAAAAAAGAAGAAAGCCTACTCCGCCGCGTACCGCGCTCTTTCGGCTTACGGCGCGCTTATGAGATCGGCTGATGCTCTCGTTTACGAATGCGTTGATACCGCGGCTATTGCGGAGGAGTGCGCCAAAATCGCGGTCAATCTCAAGCCGCTGCCGCCCCTTCGCACACCGCTTTGCGCAATCGGAATGAAGGGCTTCAGACGATTCAATACATTCTCGGAAGCTGCGCATCACACGCTATGCGTTACCGACGCTCGCGGCTACGGTTGCACTTATCTGTATTTTGACGCACTCGTGCGCGCCGTCGGGTCTTGTCGGACGTCGCCCGATCCCGTATTTGCGGATCGGTTTACGGGAATCCTGACAGGCGGCGTTGCGGTTATCGCATCGCCTGTGACCGAGCGCGGCGAGAGCGCGATCGACGTTTCGGATTTTGTTGACAGGAGTGCATTTCTCCTTCAAAAGGATCGTGTCGAAGGAATTCGTGCGCTTGCCGACGGTGCACTCGGCGAGGCGTCAGCTTCCTTTGCCGAAGCGGGCGCGGCACACATGAAGCTTGAGGAAATATTCATTTCAGCAATGAATTTTGACGAAAAAGAAGCGTATTCCGATGAACTTTGCGCAAAAATCGCACGTGGGGACTTGTAAGTCAGCCTATTTTATGATAAAATAATACCGACGTCCCAAGCGGACGTCGGTATTGTTTTTGTAATTATTAATTAAAGAGCCTTAACGATAGCTTCGGTATCGCGGCAGATAACGAGCTCCTCATCGGTGGGGATAACGTAAACGGCAACCTTGGAGTCGTCGGTCGAAATCTTTACGATGTTGGGCTGACGGAGAGTCTTGTCGTTAACTTCCTTGTTGATCTTGATTCCGAAGTATTCCATATCCTCGCAAACGATCTCACGGAGGCGGGGGTTGTTCTCGCCGAGACCTGCGGTGAATACGACTGCATCAAGTCCGTTCATGATAGCGCTGTAAGAGCCGATGAACTTCTTGAGCTGATGCTTGAGCATATTAACTGCGAGGTTGGAGGTCTCATAGTGGGGATCGGAAGGACCGTTAGCGATAGCGCCCTCAAGGTCGCGGGAGTCGGAAGAGAAGCCCTTGGTAAGACCGAGGTAGCCGCACTTCTTGTTCATGTAGGAAGCAACCTCATCAGCGGTCATATTTTCCTTCTGCATGATGTAGGGAACGATAGCGGGGTCGATATCGCCGCAACGGGTTCCCATAAGAACGCCTGCAAGGGGAGTGAAGCCCATCGAGGTATCCATAACCTTGCCGTCCTTGACAGCGGAGATGGAAGAACCGTTACCGATGTGGCAGGTTACAATCTTGGTGCCCTCTGCCTTGCCGCCGAGAAGCTTGATCATCTCGCCTGCAACGTAGCGGTGAGAGGTACCGTGTGCGCCGTAGCGACGAATGCCGTGCTTTTCGTACATATCGTAGGAAAGAGCATACATATAAGCCTCGGGAGCCATGGTCTGGTGGAATGCGGTGTCAAATACGAGAACCTGGGGAACGTTTGCCATAACAGCGAGACATCCCTGAATACCCTGAATGTGAGCGCCGGTGTGGAGAGGTGCGTAGTCGTAGCAGAGCTTGAGCTTCTCGAGAACCTCATCGGTGAGGAGCATGGACTCGGAGAAGTAGTAGCCGCCGTGGACGATTCTGTGGCCGACAGCCTCGATCTCGGACATATCGGAGATAACGCCGATCTCCTTATCGGTGAGAGCGTCGATTACGATACGAACAGCGTCGGTGTGAGTGGGGATGGGAAGCTTTTTCTGGGTGCGGGTTTCTTTGACGAGGTTTTTGTGGTCGAGATCTCCGATCTCCTGACCGATACGCTCGCAGATACCCTTTGCTTGAACGGAATAGTCAGAGGTATCGAAGAGCTGATACTTGAGAGAGCTGGAGCCTGCGTTTACAACAAGCAGTTTCATTGGATTTTTCCTCCGTAGATTTAAGAAATAATTATTAACTTATATATTATACTACATCTTTTTAGTAATTTCAAGTCCAAACGGCAAATTTAGTATAAAAATAAGGGAGAATAACCCGGAAAATGAAAAACGTCGGAATAATTTGCGAATACAATCCGCTTCACGGCGGACATAAATATCAGATGAGCCGTCTGCGCGAGATGGGCGCGGAGCGCATAGTCTGCCTTATGAGCGGCAATGCCGTTCAGCGCGGCGACCTTGCGATAATCCCGAAGAATCTGCGCGCGAGGTCTGCCATCGAGGCGGGCGCGGACGCGGTTTTTGAACTTCCGTTTCCTTATTCTGCGGGTAGTGCGGAGTTTTTTGCCTCGGCGGGTGTTGATATACTTTCGCGTCTCGGAGTTGATACAATCGCGTTCGGCTCGGAGTCGGGTGATATAAATGTGCTCCGTGATCTTGCAACGAAAGCGGAGGATTATAAGCCTTCCGAGGATAAGAGAATAGGAACGGCATCGGACTATTTTTCCGCACTCGGCGAGCTTAGGTCGAACGATATTCTCGGCATCGAATATTTGAAAGCGGGAAAAAAATATGCCCCCGGTATGGATTTTGTTACCGTCAAGCGAGAGGGTGCGGGGTATCACGAGGATGCGGTCAACGGCGCATATCCGTCCGCAAGCGAGATAAGACGTGAAATTCTTGAAGGAAATATCGGAAATTACAGTGACCTTCAACTCCCGAAATGCTCAAGGCGTGCAATACACGAGGCTTTTGCGGAATGTGAGATAGCTTTAATGGAAACGGTGCAGAGCGCGATACTGTATTTTTGGCGAACCACGGATGTTGAGAATGCTTCGCAATGTGCTGAATGCTGTGGCGGAGTTGCGGGGAGGCTTGCATCATCCGCGAGGGAGGCGAGATCGCTCGATGAAATGCTTTCCTTGGCGGCGACGAAGAGATACACCGATTCCCGCCTGCGCCGTGCCATGCTTTTCGGTATGCTCGGTGTCACTCTTGACGATCTGAAGCGCCCCGCAGAATACGTCGAGCTTCTCGCGGCAAACGGAAAGGGAATTGAAGTTATATCGGCTGCGAGAGGCATTGAAATTGTGTCAAAGCCCTCAAAGGTGCCGCAGACCGAGGCGGGAGCGCGTCAGTTTGAGCTTGCCCGCAGGCTTGATGCGCTTTACACATTGGCGATGAGCTTGCCGAGAGAAACGGGATATTTTCTCAAACAAAGTCCCCTGATAGCGAAAAATGATAATAAATTTTGAGCAAACTTAAAGAAAATTCAAAATACGATTGACTTTTGACTTAAAATATGGTAAAATATAATGTAATGTGCCGCACTGTCGGCAAATACTCAATTTGGAGGTAACAGATGGCAAACGCAGAAAATTTTGCCCCCGTCGAGGGTAAGTATCTCACTTATATGGATCAGCCCCTCGTCCGCGAAGGTCACACAATCTGCTACGGTGACAAGAGCGAAAAGTGCTTCCTGATCCTTGAGATAATGTCTTATAAGAAAGAGCGCGGATACGATCTGCCCGATAAGATCTTCATTCAGGTCGTTGATTCCAAGGACCCCGGCAAGATCATCAAGCAGGGCGAAAAGGAAGGCCTTTCAAACGCACTTTCCATCGGTATGATCTGGCTTGAAAGAGCAAACAGAGCGTAAAATGAAAAGGCACAAAAAGGATCTCCGCATCCTGCGGATCTTGACCCTGATTTTGATGTCGGCTATGGTGCTCTGCACGCTCGGATGCGATTATATTTACAGCCTCGGAGATGACGTGACGAGCGCGGAGGAGACCTCCGCAGAGACCGCGGGGCATGATGAAACGACCGCGTCTCCGACACCTGCCGAAACTCTCCCCGAGGGAACGTCTTCACCCACCGATTCGGAAACGCTTCCGCCCGAGGTTACGACAAACGCCCCCGAAACCAACGAGCAAGGTGAGATCATCACCTACGTTGATCCCTTAACGGGTCTGCGTCTCACCAAGGATGTTTCGCGTGTTCGCCCGATCTCGCTGATATTTGATAACGTAAGCATCGCCGCGCCTCAAAGCGGTATATC
Organism: Eubacteriales bacterium; assembly: GCA_045636385.1. Lineage (GTDB taxonomy): Bacteria > Bacillota > Clostridia > Oscillospirales > CAG-272 > CAG-390. Next base: position 83,579 of record JAZTXK010000002.1, on the reverse strand, counting down.
GAAGATGGATATACTGATTGAGATGATGGTTGAGGGAGGTATCTCGCGCCTTATCGGCATTACGAACGATTATCTCGGCGATAACGGTCAGGGTACGCTTGAAGTTTACGGTCCCATACGCTCGACAAGACCCTATATGGTCAGCCTTTCGCAGGCGTTTGGCAGTCTTATGGTCGGCGCGGGAGGAAGTCCGCAGGGCTACGAAAAGATCGCACAGCTCGGTCTTAACTATATCGACGGTGTGAACGACCGCTACGCGCTTCAGGGCTTTTACAGAGACGTTGAACGCTACAAGAGCGACGGCTACGAGCATTCACTTATGGTAACGGGCAAGGGAATTACAGACCTCGCGGAAACTAATTCCTATTCTATTTCAGGAAACATAGGGAACGCCTTCAACTTTATCGACGAAGGCAAGCAGATGTATCTTTCGGGCGGCGCATCGACGCACGTAATACTCAAGTATTCGCTCTATCAGCAGGTACAGCTCGTATACAGCAGCCTGACGGGAAATTATTACCGTTATCAGCACGGCGACGTTCCGCATCTCGATGCGGAAAACGGCGAGCAACTGAGCTTCCGTAACGTGATCATACTCTTCTCGCAGACAAGTAATATCGTAGGCGATACCGAGGGCAGACTTAACGTCCAGACCACGGGAAGCGGCGATGGATATTATATTTCGGACGGCAGATACGTTCCGATAAGATGGAGCCGCGCAAACGATACCGCCGAGCTTGTTATCACGGGTATGGGCGGTGAAAAGCTTACCATAAACCGCGGTAAGACTTTTATCTCTGTTGTAAATTCATCGCTCAAGGACACCTCGTCCGTCGAGCTGAATTTCAAGGTCAGCAACTGACACTTATAAAAACAATTTTATCTCCCGACCGAACCCCGATCGGGAGACCGCAATGGGATGTCGCCAAGCGGTAAGGCACGGGACTTTGACTCCCGCACTCGTCGGTCCGAATCCGGCCATCCCAGCCAGAAAAAAGCCATTTGCTTTCGCAAATGGCTTTTTTCAGTTATATTCGCCTTGCGGCGAGTTCTATTGCTTCGCAGTGATATTCGGCTTACGCCGAGTGATATTCGCTTCGCGAGTTTAGGAGGCGAATATAATATCACTGCGGAACGAAGTGGAGCAATATCACTTTTGCGAAGCAAAAATATCACGCTGACGAAGTCAGCATATCACTAAAAACTTTTCGACTCTAAAGTTTTTCAGAATTTTGTAGATGCATTTCGGGCATTTTCGGTCTGTAGACAGATTCGAACCGGCGAAATGCATTTTTTGATATAGATTTCCCACTGCACCAAAACTGTGGATAGATTCGGACTTGCGAAACGGTTGAAATGTTTACAAAGTTGTGGTATAATTAAAACAGATCAGTTCAAGGAGGATTCAAAATGAAAATCATCGAAACATTAGATTGGATTCTTGATAAAGATGATACACGAACTAACAAAGAGGAAGAATACCTTCTGAATATAGAATTTGTTCACTCCCTTGGCTTAAAGTGCGATTGTGTTGGATGGAGCAAATTAGATTTACAGAATCCTCGCACGGATGAAATTCTATCAGCTATTGAGTCTTTCTGCCAAAAGAATGGTTGGAAAGCAAGAGGTATATACACAAGGACATATGCAGATTATGAAAGTGACTGGTACGAAATAGTTCCTACCGCATTCAAGGATAATACCCTATACGATTCTAATGAATGCGAGAGCGAACGAGGCGAAACGGTAAAGATTTATAATCTTCGCGCTTACCACGAACTGCGACCTTCTCCTAAATGGTGGTATGAATCAATTCTTGTTCCGGAGCGTTTTAGAGATGCTTGTGTTCATCACGGCATTACAGACGTTGATTTTTGCTGGGCAAGGGATACGGGCAAGTATCAGGCGGAGCAATATTTTCATTTGTATTGCAATAAGCAAATACCGACCATTGCAGAAGGTAGAAATATGACAATTGAGGATAGAGATAAAATCGATGCATTAGGCGGCTATCTTCCCCAAATAGCAGATATTTTCTACAAACTGCAATTGATCAACTTGCAAGATTGTTATATCGAGTCCGATATTCCGAATTGCAATATTGCTCTTGCATATTGTCCTAAAACCTTTACCTATTGCGGAAGAAACAAATTCTTGATTCATAAGGATTTTGCTCAAAAATTGCTTCAAGAAAAAGCAATTTCACAAAGTGACTTGATTCCTGCTATGGTTGTAAAAGAGTTGCCAAGCGGATATACATTAAGTCACACGGTTATGCCAGATAGACCTATAGCGGGTTGTTTACAAAATAGCATAGCAGAATACGAAAAGTTAAAAAACACAGAACGCCCTTTGCGCTTGATCTCCGAAAAGGATGCCCTGAAGCTTTTGAGGCTCGCAAAAAAAGAGAGAAAAGAAGATTTCAAGAAAGCATTTCCAAAAGCAAAAGCTGTCGATATTGCAGAAACAAGCTATGCGCCTGTTTTGCCATATTATTTGATTGCGGATGGCGGTTATCTTTCCGATGAATATGAACTTCTGCCTTATAATATTGCAATAGAAGAAACCAAGTTGTTTACCGAAGAAATGCTTGCTGAAGAAATGCTCGAAATCAAGCCGGATGGAATAGTTATTGCTAAATGCCCTGATGGAGATAAAGTATTGCTTTGCAAAGATGGTAAGGTCATACGATTTAGTCATGAAGAGCCCGTTGCAACTGAGGAATGGATCAGTTTGGCTCAATTTGTCGCTGACGCGATTAACGAATAACAGAAATTGAGTATATAGGTTGTCGTTGCAAGCATGGCGTTAAAAGTCCGGTAGATTGCGGATCATTTTAACCCACATCATCGCCAAGGGGAAAGTCTACCCTATGCAAAATCGATGTACTTCCAAATCGGACACACACCCCAATAGAAAAGCCACGCGAAAGCGTGGTTTTTCTATTATTGATATACAACAAAAATGTCAGGAATGATTCTCAATTGTGACCAAATCACAGAAAAACAGGGAATAAAGTGGTATAATATACTCGTAAAGAAAAAGAAAACATAAAAGAAAGGCAAAAACAAAATGTTTAATTCATATAGATACAACAGCAGCGCAGTTCTCGGAGCTCTGCTCGTGCTGTTTGCAGTAGGGCTTCTGATAGCTTAAATGCTCCGATTCATATAGCCTCCCGCCTCGCAGTATATCCGCGGGGCGGATTTTTATATTGTAATAACTATTGCATTCTCGCCGCATTTGTGCTATAATTAACTTGTTAAAAAACACCTAAAGATTGATAGAGAAAACGGACTCGCTCTATGAGAATAGAACTGCTTGAAGCGTTAAGCAAAAAGAAAGGCGGTGGAGTTATGTTCGGTGCGATATACGGCGATGTAATCGGTTCGTATTATGAGATTCATTGTACCAAGGATTATAATTTCGTTTTTAATCAAGACAGTAGCTTTACCGATGACAGCGTATTGATCGCGGCTGTATGCAAGGCGATTATCGATGATCCTTCGGATATTACAGCCTTTCGTGTGAGCGCTCGCGTTAAGGAATATGCCGCGCTGTACCGTCAGTATTATGCTTATTATCCGCACGCGGGATTCGGAAATATGTTTATCGCTTGGGCGAAGAGCGCGGATTCAAGAAAAGGGCGCAGTTATGCAAACGGTGCCGCGATGCGTGTGATCCCGATCGGATACGCTTACTCGACTATGGAGCAAACTCTCCTGCAGGCAAAGGTTTGCAGTATGCCAACTCATAACAACCGCGAGGCGATAAAAGCCGCACAAGCTGTCGCTGCGGCGGTTTATCTGGCGCGAAACGGGGAGGGGAAGGATAAGATAAAAGAATTCTTGGAAAAGAAATTCAAGTATAATTTATCGATTCCGCTTTCGCTTATCAAAGAAAGTCACGTTTTCAACTGTCGATCGTCATACAGCGTGCCGCCCGCGATCATTGCGTTCCTTGAATCGACCGATTATGAAAGCGCGATAAGAAATGCGATCTCACTCGGCGGAGACGCCGATACGCAGGCTTGCATTGCGGGCGGCATCGCGGAGGCGTATTATAAGGAAATTCCCGAGCACATAAAGCGTTTTTGCGACGGTAGGATCGATAGCTCGATAAAAGCCGTTGTAAGAGGTTTTAATAAACAATTCATTCAAGTGAGAGGATAAGTTCATGACTTCAAAAGAAATAATCAAAAGATTGATCGCGCACGACGAAGCACCTCGTTTCGGCTATGCTTTTTTGGATCAGACCGATTTTATCGGTGTCAGAAATCTACGACAGATAAATATGCCGCTTGATCCTTATGATCAATGGGGCGATCATCCCGAGCTGAAAAGTCTTACAGGCTTCAGCGGCGAGGTGCGCCGTGACTTTTATGGCAATATTTACGGCAGATTCAACGGAAAGACCAAGGGCGAGTGCATAATGGGCGCTATTCAGGATTGGGACGACTATTATTATCCGAAAATCGAATTTGATCCTGCTTACCGCGACGAGCTTTTGGCGAAGGATCTCGCAAATCACGAAAAATTCGTGCTGACCACGGGCAGAGCGATCTTTTCAAGGCACCGCGATGCGCGCCTTATGTCGAACGCGCTTATGGACACGATCGAGTACCCCGACGAGGTTTCGGGCTTCATTGACTCACTCGTCGATCAGGAGATCGCGATCATTCGCAATATTGCCGGCTGCGGAATCGACGGTTGGATAATTTACGATGATCTCGGAATGCAGACGACCACGTTTATGTCGCCCTCCACCTTCCGCGAGATCTACAAGCCCGCATATAAAAAGCTTGCCGATGCCGTGCACGAGGCGGGAATGGCAATGTTCCTTCATTCCTGCGGCTATAATTACGGTCTTATGGAGGATCTTATCGACGCGGGAATCGACGTTTTTCAGTTCGATCAGCCCGATGCGTATCCGAGTGAGGTGCTTGCGAGCGAATTTGCGGACCGCGCGGTCTTCTATTCTCCCGTTGATATTCAGAAGGTACTTCCTACGGGCGACCGCGAGCTCATCGAAAGACGCGCACTTGAAATGTGCGAGCTTTTCCGCAAGGCGGGCGGCGGCTGGATCGCCAAGGATTATCCCTCTTACTCCGATATCGGCATAGATCACGCCTGGGCACATTGGGCGCAGGACGTTATAGTTGCAAACAGTAAAATCAAATAAAAGGTGAAGAAACATGAAAAAGCTTATGACATCCTTATTGATATTGACTTGCGCGCTTCTCGGTTTCTCGCTTTCAGCTTGCACGGGTGATGCGAGTAATGAAAACACTGCGGAGACCTTTCCCGAAACTTCCGCTCCTTCCGCAGAGAGCACCGAACAGGTCGACTACGGCACACTTGCGATCGATGACGTTTTTGCGTGGGTAGGTTATCCCGAAAACACCGTGATCCCCGTTTTCTCGATTCCCGAGAATGAGGAGGAGCTTACTTATGAGTATGATGCAACCGGTATTACCATCGATCCCGCAACCGGTTCGGTTACCGCGCTCAAGACGGGCAGATACGAGGTCACGGCTAAATCCGAGCATTTCAGCGCGGAATTTATCGTTCGCGTTGAAGAGGTAGACACCAAGAGTCAGAAATTCAGCGCGTCGAATTTCGCTTCTGCCGCCGAAAACCGCAAGGCTCAGTGGGATAAAAACGGCAACGCGGGCAAGACGACTCTATTTATCGGCGATTCCTTCTTCGACACGGCATTCTGGACGGGCTTCTACTCGGCTGAATACGTTGGCAAGGATGCGCTCTGCCTCGGCATCAGTGCAACGACCACCTACGACTGGGAAGAGTGGATCGGTGGCTGGCTTGCGGAGACCGAGCCGAAGAATATCGTTATGCATATCGGAACAAACAACGTATATGACGACGGCGACACAATCTTTGGCGCACTTTCGGCATATCAGAGAATGTTCCTTATGATGCACGAAAAGTTCCCGAACACTCATATTTATTGGTTCGGCGTTTCGCAGAGAGCATACGACAACGATAAGATCGCGAAAGTGACCTCGATCAATGAAGGTATGCAGAAGTGGTGCGATGCGTTTGATTTTATAACCTACATCGACACGCCCTCGCAGCTTACTAAGGATATGCTCAAGGATGAGGTTCATCCGAAGCCCGAATGTTACAGCGTTTTCGTCGATGCACTTGCAAAGACAGATATAGTCCTCGAGGACGCTCCCGTAGCACCCGTAGTTCCCGAAGCGGAGATTCCTGCGATTTCCTTTACAAAAACACAGACTATTGCCGCGGGTACGGCTATCTCAAACGTCAACTATAACGGCAAAAATCTTGCCAAAAACTATATTCTCTCGGGTAAGCTCGATATAACGGATATCGGCACGAACGCGCATATTCAGTTCGGTATCCTCGATAGCGGTAACAACAGAATCCTTCTCTGGGATAACGAGTCGCGCGGTAATTTCAAGCTTTGCATTCCGTACGATACCAATGTTCCCGCAGAGGATATTTATAGCTACACCGCAGGTCAGACGCTGACGATCGAGTGGAAGATCGTATGTCACAACGATTACGTATATTTCTTTATCGGCAACGAGCTCAAGCTTGTTTATACCGCGATCAACAATACTCAAAATGTTCCGCTGATGCTCGGATCGGAAAACGTTCAGTGTACCTTCTACGATATGCAGGCGCTCACTCTTGCGGACGATAAGGCGGAATACGATAAGGCAATTGCGGAGATGGATGCTATTATCAACAAATACAGTCAGTATAAGAATTACGAAAGATTAAGAGTTGATTAAAATGGAGAAATACGCATGGAAAGCGCGGATCGTTTCGGACGCACTTGATGAATATATCAAACGCCACGATGCGATCTGGGATGAAATGAAGCAGGTGCTTGCAGATGCGGGTATCGTTAATTACACGATCTGGAACGTCGGCGACGAGCTTTTCGGTTATTACGAATGCGAAAAGGGTATCGAATACGCCGCGCGCGTTCAGAGGGAAAGTCCCGTCGTTGAAAAGTGGAATGAGTATATGAAGGATATCCTGATTATGGAGCTCGACCCCGTCACGGGCGCACAGCCGCAGCTGACGAAGGTGTTTTCATTTAAATAAAAAATAAAGCAGAGAGGTACGCCTTTCTGCTTTGTTTTTTGGGAAAACTATTGACTTTTCTTGAGTTTAATTATATAATATAATTATCTAATATTTTGAAAGGATATTGCTATGAAAAAGAACGCAATTATCAGACTTACAGCAATTGCACTTCTGCTTGCGATGCTGACGGCTTCTATCGTTGCCTGCACTCCCGCAGAAGGCGGCGCAGAAACTACTGCCGAAAATCTTACCCCCACCGAAACCACGGCTCCCGAAGTAACTACCGAGGCTGAGGCTACCACCGAGGCAGAGGTCACAACCGCACCCGAAGTTACCACCGAGGCTGAGGTTACGACCGAGGCTCCTTCTACCGAGCTTAAGGATTACGTTGCCGCTGCTGGATGGTATCTCGGCTACGTCGGCTCCGACTCAAACTCGAGCTGGAAGGAAAAGATCAACCCCACGGGCGGATACTATTCCTACAGTGACGTTATCAATCTCGGTCCTGCGGGAAGTACCATCACCTTTACCGATGATAACACCAATGCCAACGGCGACACCAATTTCGCATCTGCAGCCGCTTACGTTTTCTCCTCCTGGAAGAAGGAAAACGGAACTTGGGTAATCGACCTTAATAGTTACAAGGCAAACGGTACTATGGCTGAGTACACCGATGCTAACGGTGCAAGAACCTATACTTATACCTCGACCAAGGATAACGAGTGCATCCGTCTCTGCTTCCGCTCGGGTCAGTCGACATCCTTTACTCCCGCGGCATACCCTGTCGTAACCGTAAAGTCGACCAAGGCTCCCGTTGTTGAGAAGGACGATCCAAACGCAGATGTGGTAACGACCGCTCCCGCTGCTCCCACCGGAACCGAGATCAGCGTTAAGTGGAATGCGGGTTACGTCGGCTCCTCGACCAACGGCTACGGATTTGCTAATGATATCAACCCGAACGAGAATAATTATGCTTACACCGACGTTATCGAGATAGCAAAGAAGGGCACCAAGATCACCTTTACCGATAAGGCGGCAGGCTCGACCTCGGGCAACGCATACGTTCTTTCCTTCTGGAAGAAGGAGGGCTCGAATTGGGTTATCGACACCTCTAAGCACAATATCCCCGGCGGCGGTCAGTACGTAATTTCTTCCGGCGCATACGGCGTAGAATACACCTATATTTCCAGCGAAGATAATGAGTGCATCCGTTTCTGCTTCCGCTCGAACGGTCTTAGCAACAGACCCAAGATCTATTCCTCCGAAACCAACGAGCCCGGCACTCTCCAGGATATCATCGATGCGGCAGCAGCTGCTGAAAAGTGGTTCGAGGAAGACAAGAACCGTGCTTTCTATGATATCCTCAAGGGCAAGACCTTCACCGTCATCGGCGACAGCTACCTTGCAGGAAACGGTCTTGACAAGGAGCTCGTATGGCCCGCACTTCTCGCGAAGAAGTACGATATGACTTTCAACAACTACGGTATGAACGGCTCGACTATGTCGAATTACGTTACCACCAATAACCCCATGGTCGTCAGATACGCCAATATGGTGAACAATAACCCCGATATCGTTATCATCGAGGGCGGACGTAACGACTACAACAAGAACGTTCCGATCGGTGAAAACGGAAGCACCGACACAAAGACCATGAAGGGCGCGGCAAGATTCCTTATCACCAAGATTCAGGAAAAGTATCCGAACGCTCTCATCATCTGCCTCACCGTTTGGGAAGTTGGCGGAAGCAAGAACAGCGCGGGTAACTACTGCAGCGATTACGGCAAGGCTCTCCTTGAGGTCTGTGCCGATATGGGCGTGCCCTGCATCAACGCAATGGATCAGGAGCTGACCGGCGTCAAGATGACTGATGCGAACTTCAGAGCTAAGTATTGTATGAAGGCGAGTGACATCAGCCATCTCAATGCAGACGGTATGAAGCTCGTATTCCCCGTATTCGAAAAGGCGATTGCGGATTTTTACGCACAGAAGGGTAACTGATTCAAATAAAATAAAAGCCACGCGCGAGCGTGGCTTTTATTTATGAAATTCCCGAAAAGGCTTGACATTGCTTAAAGTCTGTGGTAAAATACAAAAAAGGGCTGTGGAGATAAGAATGAAAAATAAAATAATATTTATATCTGCGTTGTGTTTATTGCTTTTGTGTATTTTAGTCTCGTGCGGCGGCGCAGAAACGCCCGAAGAGACAACTTTGGAACATCAGGAAACTGAAGTTGCTCCCGAAAAAGAGAAAACGGTTATCATTGCCGAGCGAGGCAAGAGCACCGAGTTTCAGCTCGTCTACGGACTAAAGGACGATGAATCGCCAAAGGCTGCTTTCCGTTTGGCGAATTTAATCAAATCCTTTACCGATATTGAATTGGAGAGGGTTGCCGATGCACAGGCGGCGAAAGAGAAGAACTGTGAAATACTGATCGGAGCATATAACCGCCCGGAATGTGCCGAATTGACTGATACGCTGAAGGATGATGAATATGCCATAAAGGTCGTATCCGACGGCGAGAAGACTAAAATAATTTTTGCTTATAAAGGAGAATTTGCGCTGATGTGTGCTATGGATAGATTTAATCAAGAATATGTAAATGAAGAAAGCGGAACCTTTGCAGTGCCTGCCGATCTTGACGTGAGAGGTAGCTTTTCCGCGCAGGATGTGATGATAGTTTCGACCCTTCCGCAGCTCCGCGACCCTTGTATTTTGGTCGAGGACGGCGTTTATTATGCTTACGGCACTCGCTGGATCGCTTTCAAGAATACTTCGGGCGATCTTCGCGGAGAATGGGAAGAGCTCGGTGTAGTCGCGCAGATTCCCAAGAACGCTGAAACTAACTACTGGGCGCCCGAGGTGCATAAATATAACGGTGCGTACTATATGTTTACGACCTACCGCTCGTCGGTTACAGGTCACCGAGGATGCACTATTATGAAATCGGACAGCCCCGAAGGACCTTTCGTTGAGATCACGAACGGTCATATTACGCCGAGCGATTGGGATTCGATAGACGGCACCTTCTACGTTGATCCCGACGGTCAGCCTTGGATGGTGTTCGTACACGAATGGACGAGTACCGACGACGGTATCGGCAGAATGGCGGCGGCAAAGCTCTCGGACGATCTGACTCATTTTATTTCCGAGCCCGTCGAGCTTTTCCGCGCGGACGATCCATCGTGGTCGAAGGCGCAGGTTACCGACGGCTGTTGGATGTACCGCACCGAGGACGGACAGCTTCTGATGCTCTGGTCAAACAGCGACAGCGCGGGATATTGCGTCGGCATTGCACGTTCCGCCGATGGTCGCGTTGACGGTACTTGGACTCAGGACAAGGACTTGCTCTATTCGCAGAATATGGCGGGTATGAAATATGACGGCGGCCACGGAATGCTCTTTTACGACACTGACGGGCAGATGTATCTCAGCATACACTCGCCAAACCGAGGCGGTCAGGACAGACTTGAAACGCCCGTATTTATTCCGGTTCGCGAGGAGAACGGAACGATTGTTTGGGATCTTTGGAAGAAAAAATGATATATAATGAAGCAGAGAGGCGCGCCTCTCTGCTTTTTTTGTTTTAAATATAACATATAATGAGAAAAATTCTCGCATAATGAGTTATTGCAATTCAATAATTCCTATGGTATAATATAGATGTCGACAGAAAAGCCTTGCAAGGTGAAAAATACAGGAGGCTGTTATGAAACTTACCATTGGCGAGAATATTCGCAATTTCAGAAAGAAGAACGATTTGACGCAGGAGGCTTTGGCTGACCGCCTCGGCGTGACTTATCAGTCTGTCAGCCGTTGGGAAAAGGGCTCGACCTATCCCGATCTCGAGCTTTTGCCCGCAATATCCGAAATACTCGGCATTTCGGTTGATGAGCTTCTCGGTATGCCCGCGATCGAAAAAGAGAAGAAGGCCAAAGAGGCTTTCGACGAGCTTCGACGAGAATGTATGAAAAAGGATTACGATGCCGATCACATCGTCGAGGTTATCCGCGACATCCGCAGGAATTATATGAACACAGACGAAGCATGGCGTCCGTGGACGGAGGGAAACGATCGCGCGTTTCGCGACCCGAAGATACTGCCCGAGGTAAGGCTTATGGCGGAGGCATATCTTGAAATGCATCCGATGAACCCTCACGCGATTCAGACAATGGCTGTTATTGAGGACGAAGAGCATCTTCAAAGTTTTTTGGATAAATATACGACTTCCTTTGATTGCTCGGAGCGCGCGTTGATGTTTAATAGATATCTTCGAAGAAGAGATAAGGAATACTTTGAACCCGAGAGAAGATATCAGCTTTACAGTGCGATTACAAGTCTGCTTATGTCCCGTTATTTGGTAAATTGGAGCGAAGATAAAGAAAATAAGGCTGCCGCCGCTGAGTTTATAGATAATGTACTTACCATAATACGTACAGATGCAAAGGATGATCGCCCCGATATGTGGACAAGCGATCGCCTTACACATGGCATTAATTGTGCGAAGCGGTTAGTTTCGTCAGAAGATTATGAAGCGGCAATAAAAAAGGTTGAGGCCGCTGTGATTCTTCTGGAAGAAACAATGAAGCTTGAGGATGAAACGGTGCTTCCTACATCCTGCCGTTTTCTTGACGGTATGATATGGACAGCTTATGAGAGTTGGCACACTCGCAATAACAGCCCTGACAGCCCTTTGGAGCGTAATATTTATGTAAATACATGTATGAATAAAATGTATAGCTGTTATTGCATTTATCCGAGCAATTATCTGGATATGCTCAATGACAAATCCCTCGACCCTTTGCGCGATAGAGAAGATTTTCGCGCACTTTGCGAGCGTGTTCGTGCGCTTATCGTTACAAGACCGCAGGAATAAAAACGATCCCGTGTCTGTTTTGCAGATACGGGATTTGCGTTTATATTATTTCACAAAGAATTTCAAGCACGATGCGGAGGGAATCCTCGTCGGGGGTAAGACAAGAGCTGTGAAGCACCTGCTCGTCGCCATGGTTTTCACCGCGGCATCCGATGTTGAAATAACAGCAGCGTGCGTGCTTACAGAAAAATGCGAAATCGTCGGCGCCGAGGCTGGCGGCGTCCATCTTCTGCACTTTTTCTTCGCCGAGCAATTTGCCGATCTTTTGGATAGTGCTCTCGGTCAGCGAAGAATCGTTGTAAAGCACGGGATATTCTGTGGTGTAATTGATCTCTGCCACGGCTCCGAAGCCTTGTGCGGCGTTTTCGCAAGTCTCGCGCACGATCTTTTTGAGTTCAGCTATAACGCCCATATCGAGCGCGCGCAGAGTTCCGTTCATTTTGACTTCGCCAGCAACTACGTTGCCCGCTGTGCCGCCGTTTATCGTTCCTATCGTTACGATAGTGGGCGTGGTGGGGGCAAATCTGCGTGAAGGAACCGATTGTAATGCACTAACGATGCCCGCGGCGGCAACGATCGCGTCGATGCCCTGCTCGGGGTGTGCGCCGTGGCACGAGCGTCCTCGAACGGTCAACTCAAAATCGGTGACAGCCGCATTCATTGCACCCGGGAGATATGCAACCGTTCCAACTTTATCGGTCGGCGCTATATGAAATCCGAAAACTTCGCGTACTTCGGGATTCTGCATACATCCGTGCCGGATCATATCGTCCGCTCCGCCCACGGTTTCCTCCGCGGGTTGGAAGAAGACTTTTATCGCGTGATCAAGCTCGCTTTCGTGCGGTTTGAGCAAGAGAAGAAGTCCGAGCGCCGCGGCGAAGTGGATATCGTGCCCGCAGGCGTGCATAACTCCGATGTTTCGGGAAGCGTATTCAAGTCCCGTCTCCTCGGTGATCGGCAGAGCATCAAGCTCGGCGCGTACACCGACGGCATAGTCGCCCGTGCCAACGGAAGCTACGACTCCGCAGTTGTCGGGCAGGATGGTATATGAAATTCCGTTTTTATCAAGAACGTCACAAAGGTACGCGGTGGTTTCTCTTTCCTCGCCCGAAAGCTCGGGGTACATGTGCACGTGTCTGCGAATCTCAATAACTCGGGGCAGAACGCGCTCTATTTCGGAAGAAATATTCATCAGTCTACCTGCTTACCATCCATAAAGACAGCGCGTGTTTTGGTCAGATAGTGGAAGGGATGTCCGTTGTAAACGACGATGTCGGCGTCCTTTCCGACCTTGATCGAGCCGACACGATCTTCGATTCCGCAGACCTTTGCGCCGTTGAGGGTGATCGCGCGGAATGCCGCTTGCTCGTCGAGTCCTTCGCGGACCGCAAGACCTGCGAAGTAGGGAAGCATCCAGAGCGCGCAAACGTCGTGGTCGGTCGTGAGGGTAAACTCAACGCCCGCGCGTGCAAGTTCCGCACACATTGCAAGGTTTCCGCCGACAGTTTCGGGTTTACCTGCGGGACCGATGCAGGGACCGACGATGGGCATTATGCCCGCGCGTGCGATCTCTTCGATAATATCCGAGCCGCCCGTGGTATGGACGGTTACGCAACGGAGATTGAATTCCTCTGCAAGGCGGATCGCGGTGAGAATGTCGTCACTTCGGTGCGCGTGAACGTGCATGGGGATCTCGCGCTTGAGCATAGGGATAAGAGCCTCGTATTTTGCATCAAAAACGTCGTCGCCCTTTTCCTTCTTTGCCATATAGCGTTTTGCTTCAACCATTGTTCTGCGGAAGATGGCGGCGATCGCCATACGGGTCATGGGGGAAGAACCGCCCGATTCACCGTAATTTCGCTTGGGATTTTCACCCATAGCGCACTTCATTGCGGCGGGGGTCTTGATGACCATATCGGCGATATTTCTGCCGTAAAGCTTAACGGCGGCGGTCTGACCGCCTATGACGTTAGTTGAGCCGGGGCAGGCGTTGACGGTCGTGATGCCCGCGCGTCTTGCCTTCGGGATAGCGATATCAAAAGGATAAAAGCCGTCCATTACGCGCATATCGGGGGTGACGGGATTGGTAGTTTCGTTGCAGTCCTCACCCTCCCAACGCTTGCCCTCCTCGGAAATACCGATGTGGGAGTGCGCGTCGATCATACCGGGGAAGATGAATCCGCCCTCGGCGTCAAATATCTCACCGTCAAAAGCGGGAGCATCGGCAAGCGCACCGAAGGCGATGATCTTGCCGTTTTCAATATCAACGTAACCGTTTTGGTAACTGCCGCATTCAACCGTGTGCAGCAGACCGTTCTGTATACGAATCATTTTTATTTCTCCTTTTTATTGGGGAATTACGAAAGATGCGATCAAAAGCAGAATTCCCGCCGCGACGCGCGAGATTATCAGCGCGTAAGAACGCCGTTTTTCGCTGAAAATCTCGATGTCTGCGGTGGTCTCGGGAGTGAGATCGTCCTCAAAATCCTCGCTTTTTTGCATAAATGCGGGCTTATGCCGCTTCTGTTCCTTCTCCTTGCGCCAAGCGTAAGGAGTTTTTATCTTTTTGGATTTGCGATTATGAAAAAATGGGAGCGAATCGGTCATTTTCAGGTATTCAAACCAACCGCATGCGATGAGTATTGCTCCTGCGGCACAAAGTGCCCAGATAAAGTGCATTCGGTCGCGGTATATACCTCCGACGATAGCGGATATGACAAGTCCCGTGCCGAAGCAGGAAAATGTTCTGCGGAAGAGCACCAGACGGTAGGTTTTAGCCTCTGCAGGTGTCATCTTATTATCAGGAGATCGCATTCCTGTATCCTTCCAGCTCTTTTGCGTTGGCATAGATGAAGTGGCCGGGGGTGATCTCTGTCCAGATGGGCTTATCCTCCGAGTAATCGTGCATAGCGGGATCGTATTTCACGAGCACCTTGTCGCGCTCGGTGTCGGGATCGGGATGGGGAACTGCCGAAAGCAGAGCCTTTGTGTAGGGATGAAGCGGGTGCGCGAAGAGCTCCTCTGCGGGAGCAAGCTCAACGAGGTGACCCTTGTGGATTACGGCAATGCGGTCGGAAATGAATCTGACGGCGGAGAGGTCGTGTGCGATGAAGAGGTAGGTAAGCTTACGCTCGCGCTTCATCTTATTGAGCAGATTGATTACCTGCGCTCGGATCGAAACGTCAAGCGCGGATATCGGCTCGTCTGCAACGAGGAAGTCGGGGTTCATAATAAGGCTACGCGCAATACCGATTCTCTGGCGCTGACCGCCCGAGAATTCGTGCGGGAATCGGGAGGTGAATTCGCCGGTCAGACCAACCTCGGAGAGGATGCTTTCGACCTTTGCGATTCTGTCCTCCTCGCTTTCGTAGAGGTGGTAATTGTAAAGTCCCTCGGAGATGATGTAGTCGACCTTGGCGCGCTCGTTGTGTGACGCCATGGGGTCCTGGAAGATCATCTGCATTTGCATATGCAGCTTCTTTTTATCGGCGCGGGAGAGCTTTCCGGTGATCTTGGAGCCGCCGAACTTGACTTCACCGTCGACGTTGTTTGTATAGATGCGCATTATCGCGCGGCCGATGGTGGTCTTACCCGAGCCTGATTCGCCAACGAGCGAGAGGGTTTCTCCTTTATAAATATCAAAGCTTACGCCGTCAACTGCGCGGAAGATACTGCCTGCGACCTTGAACTTTACCGAAAGATCACGGACGGTGATAAGCTTTTCTGCGTTTGTGTAATCAAAGGGGGCTTCGGGGATCTGTTTTTCGTGAAGCTCTGCATCACGCTTGATAAGTGCGGCACGATAATCCGCCGCTTGCGGGGAGAGGAGCCAAGTCCTTGCCCAATGTGTGTCGCTGACGGGGAAAACGGGAGGCTCTTCCTCGAAGTCGATCTTCATTGCATCGACGTTTCTCGGTGCAAAGGCATCGCCGACGATCTTCTTGAAGAGGCTGGGAGGTGTGCCGTGGATCGAATAGAGATCGTTGCCCTTGGTTCCGAGCTGGGGAAGGGAACGGAGAAGTGCTTTGGTGTAGGGATGCTCGGGAGATTTGAAAATATCGTGTACGTTTCCGTACTCGACGATCTTGCCCGCGTACATTACCGCAACCCAATCGGCTACGTTAGCAACGACGCCGAGGTCGTGAGTGATGAACACGACGCTCATCTTGAGCTCCTTCTGGAGCGATTTTATAAGGTCGAGTACCTGCGCCTGAACGGTAACGTCAAGTGCGGTGGTAGGCTCGTCGCAGATGAGGATTTCAGGTCTGCAGGCGATCGCTGTTGCGATAACAACTCGCTGACGCATACCGCCGGAGAACTGACCGGGATACTGCTTGTATCTCTTTTCGGGCTCGGGGATTCCGACTTTTGCGAGAAGCTCGATCGTTTCGGCCTTCGCCTCGTCGTGGGATTTGCCGAAATGCCACATAATGACCTCGGCGATCTGTTCTCCGATCGTACGGACGGGGTTGAGGGAGGTCATAGGGTCTTGGAAGACCATTGCGATCTTTTTGCCGCGTACCTTGAGCCATTGCTCCTCGCTTGTGTATTTGACCATATCCTCGCCGTGGAACCAAAGCTCACCGCCCGTGATGCGCCCGTTTTTGTCGAGCATGCCGAGGAAGGTTTTGGTGAATACCGATTTACCCGAGCCCGATTCGCCGACGATAGCGAGTGTCTCGCCTTCGTAAACGTCGAGCGAAGCACCGCGGATGGCGGTCAGCTCTGCGCCGCGAAGGTTGAAATTGACCTTGACGCCTCTTGCGGAGAGTAATCTCTCGCCGTTGTGATATGGAGCACTTTGGTCGATGATCTCCCTTTCGCGCTCTAAAGCGGCGAGCTCTTCGGGCGTAAGCTCTATGCTTTCAACGGGGAGCGCTGTATTGTTCTTCTTTTTCATATCAGTGCTCCTTTATACGTGGTTTCTGGGGTCGGATGCGTCTGCGAACTTGTTGCCGAGGTAGTAGAAGGCAACCGTGATGATGCAAAGAACGGCAGCGGGCAGAAGCATCTGGTAGGGGTGAAGTGTGAAGGATGCGCGTCCGTGGTTGACCATATTACCAAGGGTGATCGCGTCAACCGGCATACCTACGCCGACGAAGCCGAGGAACACCTCGGAGCCGATCGAGTAGGGAATGCAGAGTGCGGCTTCCATAATGATAAGGCTGATGATGTGAGGAATGATATTACGGGTTGCAATTCGGCGCATAGGCGTGCCGAGGCACTGCGATGCGATATTGTATTCGGCATCACGGATAGAGAGAATTCTGTTACGGAAGAAGCGCGCTTCAACGATCCAGCCGCGCGATGCCATTGATATGAACAGCGTGATAAAGCTCGTGTTCATAATATAAGCAAGCAGAACGAGGTAAACTGTCGAGGGGACGTTGGTCATAATGTTGTAAACCTCGATCATAATGGGGTCGAGCTTTTTATTGTAGCCCCAAAGTGCACCCATTA
The DNA here is from genome assembly GCA_045636385.1 of Eubacteriales bacterium. Lineage (GTDB taxonomy): Bacteria > Bacillota > Clostridia > Oscillospirales > CAG-272 > CAG-390. The sequence continues at coordinate 66,160 of JAZTXK010000002.1, read as the reverse complement.
TCATACCGATTCCGACGTCGGAAAGAGCGATGCAGAATGCGAGGATGAAGGAATTGCGGCAGCCGTACCACGCGCGGGCGAAGATATCTCTGCCGAGTGCATCGGTGCCGAAGGGGTGCTTGAAGCTCGGACGGTGGTTCCAGTCAAGGGGATTGATCGATACCTTGGTGGGATCAATGGGCGAGATCAGGGGGTATAAAAAGCTCATAAGCAGTATGATCGATACAAGCACGCAAAGCGCGATAACTGCCTTTGACTTAAAGAAGGTGCGAAGGGTCGATCTCCAATATGAATAATTGGAGGCACCCGTCTTTTCGCTTTCCGTTGCGCTGAACTCAGCCGCCTCAAACAGAGACTGATCGCGCATCAGAGAATTATGTAATGAATTTAATTTCTTTTCGGAATGGTTCATAATGACTCCGGTAATTTGAAATAATTATTAATCTGCAAGTTTAATTCTGGGGTCTACGAAGGTGAGCAGGATGTCGCCGAGGAACACTCCGAGGATAGACATTACTGCATACATAAGCACGAGTATCTGCACAAGATTGTTATCCTGCTGCTTGATCGCGGTGGTGAGAAGACCGCCGGTGCCGGGGATCGCGTAAAGCGTCTCGATGACGAGCGAGCCCGAGATGATGTTGAGGAGGTCTGCGGGAAGGTATGCGGAAAGCGGGATGATCGCGTTGCGGAAGATGTGCTTTTTCAGCACCGCGCTCTTTGAGAGTCCCTTGACGGTTGCGAATTTAACGTAATCCTGATTTTCCTCGTCAACCATAAATCTGCGCAGCCACAGCGCGTACCACGCGATGCTCGAGAGCGCAAGGCTGATGATGGGGAGCAGCCAGGAAAGAGGCTTGTCATCGTAATAAACCATAGGCAGATTGAACCATTTGGATATCTGCACCTGAATGAAGAAGAGGTAAAGCAAGCTGGGTACGGCGCGGATGATCATTATGTATCCGTTGCCGAGTGTGTCTCCCGCTCTGTCGCGGAAGCGTACCATCATAAGACCCATTGCAAGTCCTGCGACGATACCGAGGAGCATCGACCAGAAGCCGAGAAAGGCGGTTACGGGAATCTTTTCCGCAAGGAGTGTGGTGATGGGAACCTTGGGATATACGGTTATGCTTCGTCCAAGGTCACCCTTGAAAAGATTTTTAACGAAGCGTCCGAGCTGAACTATCGGATGATCGAGAAGTCCGAGATTTCGCAGATACGTCATTCGGGTCTGCTCATCTGTTTCCTTGATCATTTCATCGGGAAAATATCCGTTGAGGGGCATAAAGCGCAGAAGCATAAATACCACCACGAATACGATCGCGATCGTTATCAGCGAACGGAAGAGTCTTTTGAGAATATATTTAGTCATACGGCCCGATCCTTTCGATCAGTAAGTTGATGATTGAAAACGCCGCTCCGCCCGCATTGGTTGGGGGACGGAGCGGCATTATTTAATTCAGTTTAATATCAGTTCTGTGCGTCCTTGTTTGCTTCCCAAGCAGCCTCGAGGATCTTGTACTCGTCAAGAGTGAGGGCTTCGGTTGCAACCTTCAGACCCTTGAAGCGTACGTTACCGTAGAGGCATCTGGGGGAGGTGAAGGGGATCTCGTAGCTCATGTGGTAGCCGCGGAGAGAGGAGATAACGGGGATCATGTATGCGCCCTTGAGAAGGAATGCCTCTGCCTCTGCGAAATACTGAAGTCTTTCGTCGAAGGTGGTAGCCGCGAGAGCCTTTTCGATAAGAGCATCATACTCGGGAACGGTGTAAGAGCCTACGTTCTCAACGCCCTCGGTGGTGATTCTGCCGAGGATACCGGAGGGATCTGCGTAACCGGTGGAGAGGGAATCCCAGTAGATATCGTAGTTGAAGGGGCCGTCTACGCTGCCGCCAACGGTGCCGTAGAAGTCTCCGCTAGTGTCGAATGCGAGCTCAACGTCGATGTAATCCTGACCGATAGCCTGCTCTACCATTGCCTCGAAGAGCTGAGCCATAATAATCTCGCTCTCATCGTCGGTTCCGACGTAGATGAGGGTTACGGGAAGCTTGCCGTCAACCGAAGTCTTGATAACGGGGAGATAATCAACGTCGCCTGCGGTAACGCCCTTGATGGTGCCGTCTGCGTTGCAAAGCTCAGCGATAGCAGCTTCCATGAACTTGCGTGCTGCCTCGGGATCTGCACTGTAGTCTGCGTTTGTTACGTCTGCGAGAGGAGCGAGTTGGGTGTAGTCAACGCCCTGGGAGTTGAAGATCGCGCCTTCTGCGTTGATGGTGTTACGAATGAGTCTGGAAGGATCAACGGGCTCACGGAGTGCGCCGAAGGAAGAACGGTTTACAGCGTGCTGAAGAGCCTTACGGAAGTTTTCGTTCTGAACGAAGGTATTGAACTCGGGGTTAGCGCCCTTGAAGTCGAGCCAGAGATAGTTGGTGGAGAAGCTGAACTCGTTGGGAATGAGGTTATCGCCCCACTCGCCGCTCTGGAGAGACTGGTAAGCCTCGGACTCAACGGAGGTGTAGTCGAGCTCGCCGCGCTGGAACATTTCAAGAGAAGTGGTTCCGTCGGGGATCATCTGGTATTCAACAGTGGTGAGATTTACGTTTGCAGCATCCCAATACTTTTCGTTCTTGGTGAGCTTGATGAGCTTGTCACGCTTGAATTCGGAAACGTAGTAAGCACCGCAATAGAGCATCTTGGTGTTATCAACGCCGAAGTCCTCGCCGAGAGCCATTGCGTAATCGTACTCAATGGGGAGGAGGAGCATGGAGCTTTCGATGAGAGAGAGGAAGTAGGGAGCGCCGGATTCGAGAGTGTACTCAACGGTGTACTCGTCGATAGCCTTAACGCCTACGATCTCGGAGAAACGAGCCTCAAGATCCTCACGCTTGGTGGTGGTGTCAAGACCGCAGTCGATATCGTCGAGACCCCAGTAGTAGTCGTAAAGACCCTTGATAAGGTTACGGACAACGCGGAGGGAGTATGCGCCGTTGAGGGGATCGCCAATGTACTTGATACCGTCAACAAAGTCCTGTGCGGTAAGAGCATACTCGGTTTCAGCACCGGTATGGTCGATCCACTTGAGACCCTGACGGATCTTGAAGGTCCATACGGTGTAATCTTCGTTGTGTTCCCAGCTTTCAGCCATGGAGCCAACGTAGTTGCCGTAGATGTCGGGCTCTACGAGTCCGTCGATACAGTTGGTAACGATCTCACGGACGGTAGCGTAGGAGGTGGAGAAATAGTTGAGGGAAGAATAAGAAGTGGAGAAATACGTTTTGTAGGTATCTCTGTATTCCTTGCTTGCAAGAATCTTCTCTGCGTCTTTGATAGCCTGTTCGGGATTGATCTCGCCGCCGTTATCTTTGCAGCCTGCAAAACCGACGAGGAGCATACAGAGCACGAGCATCATAGCAAGTGCGCGCTTGAAGGTGTTTTTCATGATAAAACCTCGCTTTGAAATTTGTTTTAATAATTGTATCACATTTTTAATAAAATTTCAATACTTGTTGCGCGATTTGTTTTAATTTTTTTGGATAAAATGCAATTTTTTTTGGAAAGCATTCAAATTTTAAATAAAAACTGCAATTTGCGGCTCTTTGAAAGGGGATTTTCGCAGGAAGTCGGTCCTTTTCCGTCTTGAAGAAAAATGAACTATCTTGCCGATAGTTCATTTTTCGTTTACTTATTCATCTTTATAGATCTCATCCGCAAAATACGCGTTGGTATTTGCGTGGAGGCCGTTTTCGTCCTCGACGGTGATGCGGATGTAGTTATCGTCGGGATCGAAGGGGAATGCCGCAGACGTGATCAGCTCGCCTCTTGCCTCGACCTTACGTCCTCTGCGAACGCCGTAGTTTGCGGTGATCCTTCTCGCACCGCTGCACTCGATGTGAACCTTGCCGTCCTCAAACCAAAGAGCCTTGATCTCGGGCCCCTGCGATGCGTAGAAGTTGCCCGCCTCGAGTGCCTTGGTGATGGTTCTGTATTCAAGCTTGTCGGCTTTTATCATAGTCCAGCCCTTGAAGGAGTCGTTACCCGGATGACCGAAGGGCTGACCGTCGTGATTGTCGTCGGTTGCGATGCAGTAGAGTCGCTTGCCGGTCATAAGCATCGTATCGTATGCCGCGGGGTTGTAATCGTCATAGCCGTGGAAATAGCAGCTTCCGTTGACGATCTCCATTGCGTTCATATTCTCATAGAAGGCAAAATCAAGTGCGGTTTCAAGCGACCACGCGGGATGGTTGTAGGTTACGAAGAAGCCTGCATCGCGTCCGCGCTTCATCATATCGCTGATTCCCTCGGGGGAGTAAACGCGCTCGTAATCGGGTTCGTTTTCGTCAAATTTGACCTGCGAGCTGTAAATATTCTTCGCGTTGCCCCAGGTGTACTTGTTTCTGTGCCAGCATACCTGAGTGATATTGTCGGGCTCAAGCGCGATGAAGCACATATGGCAGCACTTGCAGTGCTTGTCCCACTTGCCGGGCGCGTTTACTTCCATTTCATAAGAGTTGAGTGGAAGGAAGTTCTCGTCCGCAAGCTCGGGGTGGGGAATGAGGACGTCGTGGTCGGTGTAAGCGATGATGGAATAACCCATTGCCATATAGTTCTTTTTCACTTCCTCGGGAGTCCAGTTTCCGTCGGAAACGGTTGTGTGGCAGTGAAGATTAGCTTTATAAAAGTTACCGGTTTCGGGGAGCAGATATTTTTTCATAGAAGTCACCTCGCAGCGTTTTTTATGATTTTATCACATTTTGCTCTTTGTGTCAATATTTTGAATGAAAAAAGACGGAGGGATTGAAAAAGAAAAATATTTATGATATAATGATTTAGGAAAGGCGGTGTAATTATGGATAGTAATATGATTGAAAAAGCGCGGTCACATTTTTTACGCGCATCCGAAGAGTTCGGTTTTACCTTTATAAGTCCGTATCTTTTGGACGAGGAAACCGGAATAACTGCCTTTGGTTATATTGCGGGGTACGGTTCGTATTACGGAGCTATCATAGATTTGATTGAACCGCCGCTTTTCGAGACAAATGAGAAACTCGCTGCGATATGTAATGAAAAGAATATGTGGTACAGCTTTTTGAATGTTGAGCATTTAGCGGGCGAATACGATTCTTACTATTTTCAAGAATTGCTTGAGGATTGGAAGATATTTTCGCACTGCGACAACAATGATCTGTATGTATCTCTGCACGATTGCAAAGCCGAGCGGGCTTGGTTTGAAAACGGAATTCTCGGATTTGAGTTCCCGGACGGTTTTTGGATAACTCCTGATCACCCCGAAAGCGATCTTGACGTTCTCGTCAGAACCGATGCTTCAAAGCTTGAATTCGTTCTTCTCGACGGAGATGAATTTGACGCGCAGATCTTTGTTGATGAGGAAAACATTTTCAAACAAGCTGTCAGAAAAGAATGGAGCATTCACAAGCTTGTTAAAGATATCAACAGCGGAAAATGCGTTTTGGAATTTCTTTATCAGTATATTGACGGGTGCTCGAGAATTGTGGAATGCGATCTTTGGTCGCAAAAAAGACCGTATTGCAGAGAATGTAACATAAAACTGCATCTTCGCGAGGTGCGGTATCATTGGAACAAAATTCTCAAGGACAGAGTTTGGTAGAATGAAAAAATACAACTTGCTTTATGCAAAAAATACCTCTTTGATGTGCTTTTTTACTTCACTTTTGGTGGCAGTTCCTTTCTTTGTAGTTTCGTTCTTTTTTGACGCGGTCGAAAACGACATTCTTTATTCGTTATATTGGTTGCTTGCGGGCGTGGCTGTATGGCTTGTGCTGTTATTGCGTATTCCGTTTGCGTATATGATTTTGCGCAGGCAGGAGAAGATACTCAATATCAAATTTGACGGCAAGGGCGTTAAACCTCTTTATCCGTCTGCCACTGCTATGTCCACAAATTCTTTGATATATATGTCAGATGAATGGCTGATATTTGCCGGAACGGGTGTGTTTTGCAGAGATTATATTGAAAAGTTTACCGTAAAATCGGAAAAACGCAAAAATCGCGTTCACTATAATCATTTCTGCATTATCGTCGGAAAAGACAAAAAGAAGTATTTTAAATTGCTGGATTCCGCAAGTACTGCGAAAAAGATAAGGGAATGGTACAGAAAAAATGGTCGATAAAAGTATACCTTATTACCCCTTGACGATGGTTAAGGAAGATACCGATAACTATCCGCGATATGATTTGCCGGCGGGATATAAGTTCGTTTTTTACCAAAAAGGTGACGAGGAGCATTGGGCGGAAATCGAAACTGATGTCGCCCAGTTTTCGAGCATCGAAAAGGGACTAGAGTGCTTCAACCGCGAGTTTATTGACGGTCAGGATCTTGATCCCGAAAAGAGAATGCTCTTTGTCGTTTCGCCCGAGGGTGAATACGTTGGTACTGCGTCGCTTTGGAACGGTAAGTTTTACGGCGAGAAGAAGCAGCGCATACATTGGGTCGCAGTCAAGGACAGCCACTCGGGCAAGGGAATAGCGAAAGCTATGCTTACCCGCCTTATGGATCTCTATTGCGAGCTCGGCTATTCGGGATTTATCTACCTTTTGACGGGAACACGCAATTGGCACGCGGTTTCGCTTTACAGAAAATTCGGTTTTGCCGAATATATAAGCGACCGTTCGCCGTCATCGAGAACGACCGATGCGGAATTTGATGATAATACTGAAAAAGCGGTTACTTTAATTAATGAAATGATTTCGAAAGGAATCCGGTGATATTATGAGTGTACCCGTTCCGCTTTATTTAAGGAATATTGCAATAATTGAAAAGGAACGAAATACTTGGACTCATTTTTCGCTGAGGTGTCCGTGCGGTTGCGGCAAGTTCTTCGTGTATGAGAATTATCTTACAAAGGAAGAAAAAGAAATTGCAAAGCCGCATAACGATGCTTGGGCAAAGCTGATACGAGAGGGATTTACGTGCAAGATGGGCGACGATGGCGTTTGGCACCATTGGATCATCAAGAAGACTGATGACGGAAAAACGGAAAAAGGCGAGGAAGTTTATATCCCCGAGGCGCCGTTTTTCGTGGGAATAACCGTATTCAGAATAACCTGCGCAGATTGCGGAAAAGATTATTTGCTTTTCGACAGCAGAAAATGCGGTTACGATGCTATGACAGTTGAATGCGATAAAGAAAAAGCAGATTGCGTTCCGCATTTCAGATTAAAATACCGTGAAGCGGTTTCCTTGTCGGTCAAGGTGGAAAACGATGAATCTCTTGAAACCTTCAAAGAAAATACCGGTCTTGATTTTACCGAGGATCAATATTCGGATTCCTTTTCATGGATGGCGGTTTATAAAATCAATGATAACGGCAAGAAAACAAAGATGTTCGGTTTTGAGACATCATAGAAGATCAATATGAAACGTACATAAGATTTAGTTTTCTTAATAATATCGGCGGCTGATTAACTATCAGCCGCTTTTTCATTAAAATTTTTCGATACCGATTGACATTCCTATTAATATATAGTATAATTATAATGTATCACTGGCGGAAAAGTGAATTAACACAGTGTGGTGCAAATACATTTCAGAGCCTTGCCGACCGTCTGGGCGTTTTCGGGCTTTTATGGAGGTTTCACTATGAAATTTGAACAATGGAACGGCTTCTACGGAGAAGAGTGGCAGAATGAGGTAAACGTCCGTCAGTTTATCCAGGACAACTACACACCCTATACGGGCGACGCATCCTTCCTCGCAGGACCTACTGCGCGTACCTCGGCTTTGATGGATAAGCTCAATGTCCTTTTCAAGCAGGAAAGCGACAACGGCGGTCTTCTTGACATCGACACTATGACCGTATCTTCGCTTACAAGCTACGGCGCAGGTTATCTCGACAAAGAAAATGAACTTATCGTCGGTCTGCAGACCGATGCACCCCTCCGCCGCGGAGTAAATCCCTTCGGCGGTATCAGAATGGCTCGCTCCGCTTGCGCGGCTTACGGATACGAGCTTTCCGACAAGATCGAAAACGAATTCCAGTTCCGTACCACTCACAACGACGGCGTTTTCCGTGTTTATACCGATGAAATGAAGAAGGCACGCCACATCGGCATTATGACCGGTCTTCCCGATGCTTACGGCAGAGGCAGAATTATCGGTGACTACCGCCGCGTTGCGCTTTACGGTATTGATTATCTTATTGAACAGAAAAAGGCAGACAAGGCTAAGCTCGGCCTTGGCAATATGAACACAGACACCATCCGCCTTGCGGAAGAGCTCTTCCAGCAGATCACCTTCCTTAGCAAGACAAAGGAAATGGCGGCTATTTACGGCTACGATATCTCCGAGCCCGCAAAGAACGCGCGCGAGGCTATTCAGTGGACTTATTTTGCATATCTTGCGGCAATCAAGGAGCAGAACGGCGCGGCTATGTCTATGGGACGCGTTGCAACCTTCTTTGATATTTACATTCAGCGCGATATTGATGCGGGCATCCTTGACGAGATCGGCGCGCAGGAACTTATCGACGATTTCGTTATGAAGCTTCGTATGGCTCGTCACCTCCGCACACCCGAATACAACGAGCTCTTCGGCGGCGACCCGATGTGGATCACCGAGAGCGTTGGCGGTATGGGCGTTTCGGGCAAGACTCTCGTTACCAAGTCTTCCTTCCGAATCCTCAATACGCTTTATAACCTCGGTCCCGCGCCCGAGCCAAATCTCACCATTCTTTGGTCGGAGCATCTTCCCGAGGGCTTCAAGAAGTTCTGCGCGAAGGTTTCGATCGACACCGACTCTATTCAGTATGAGAATGACGATCTTATGCGCGTAAGCTACGGTGACGACTACGGAATCGCTTGCTGTGTTTCGGCAATGAAGATCGGTAAGCAGATGCAGTTCTTCGGCGCAAGATGCAATCTCCCGAAGCTTATGCTTCTCGCGCTCAACGGCGGTTACGATAATACCTCCGATATGAAGATCGGCCCTCAGATCGAGCCCTACGGATCGGATAAGCTTGATTACGAGGCAGTTCAGGCGCGTTTCCATATTTATCTTGAGTGGCTCTGCCGTCTCTACGTCAACACCATGAACGTCATCCACTTCATGCACGATAAGTACGCTTACGAGAAGACCCAGATGGCTCTCCACGATACAGACGTTGACCGTATGATGGCATTCGGCGTTGCAGGACTTTCCGTCATCGCAGACTCTATGAGTGCGATCAAGTATGCAAACGTCAAGCCCATCCGCAACGAGAACGGCTACATCATTGACTTCGAGACCACGGGTGACTTCCCGAAATACGGCAATGATGACGACCGCGTCGACTCGATAGCCAAGGCGATCCTCAAGGACGTTATCGAGGAGCTCCGCAAGACTCCCACCTATAAGAACGCAAGACATACTCTTTCCGCGCTGACGATCACCTCGAACGTTGTTTACGGCAAGAAGACGGGTGCTACTCCCGACGGAAGAAAGAAGGGCGAGGCGTTCGCTCCCGGCGCAAATCCTATGCACAACCGTGAGCAGAACGGTGCTCTTGCATCGCTCAATACGCTGACCAAGATGCCCTATGAGTGCTGTCGCGACGGTATTTCCAACACCTTCTCGATCGTTCCTGATGCTCTCGGCAACAACGATGAGGCGAGAGTTGACAATCTCGTCAACATCCTCGACGGCTATTTCAAGAAGCACGCGCATCATATCAACGTAAATGTCCTTAACAAGCAGAAGCTTATCGAGGCTTATGAGAACCCCGATCTTTATCCCAACCTCACCATCCGCGTTTCGGGTTACGCTGTCAACTTCCACAAGCTCTCGAAGGAGCAGCAGAGAGAGGTTATCAGCCGTACCTTCCACGAAAGCCTGTGATGAAGGGCAGAATAAATTCAATACAAACGCTCGGGACCGTTGACGGTCCCGGCGTGCGTTTTGTGCTATTTATGCAGGGCTGTCCGCTCCGCTGCGGATATTGCCACAATCCTGACACGTGGGATTTTAATGGCGGCTATGAAGTCAGCGCGGAGGAAATATTAGAAAAGGTCAAGCGTTACCGCGAGTATTTCGGCAAGGACGGCGGTATCACCGTCTCGGGCGGCGAGCCGACGATGCAAGCCGATTTCGTCCGTGAGCTTTTCTCGCTTTGTAAAAGCGAAGGAATCCACACCGCGCTTGATACGTCGGGATGTACTTGGAACGAAAAGATCGAAAAGCTGCTTGAAGTGACCGATCTTTGCCTGCTCGATTATAAAATGTGCAACGATGCGGATTATGAGAAATACACTCGATGCAAGAAGGCTTCGGTTGATTTCTTTCTTTCCGAGCTTCAGAAGAGAAGTATAGATACGTGGCTCCGTCAGGTCATCGTTAAGGGTATAAACGATTCCGCGGATAGCGTTAAAGTGCTTTATGATGTTGCGGACTCCCATCCTTGCGTAAAAAAGGTCGAGCTTCTCAAATTCCGCAAGCTCTGTGCGCCGAAATACGAAAATCTTGGGATAGAATTTCCTTTCGGAAGCATACCAGAAACGACCGCGGAGGATATTTCCGCAATTATGTCATCGATTGGAAGGCCTTCAAAATGATACTGTTACAGTTATTTATCTCAATGCTAAAGATCGGCGCGTTTGCCTTTGGCGGCGGATACGCCATCATCGCGCTTCTTGAAAATGAGTTCATAACGAAGCGCGGTTGGATAAACCACGACGAGTTTATGAACGTGGTTGCCATCGCCGAAAGCACACCCGGACCGATCGCGATCAACGTCGCTACCTATATCGGTTACAAGCTCAAGGGAATATTCGGCGCAACCGTTGCGACCGTCGGTGTTTGCGCTCCGTCTTTTATTATAATGTACGTCGTTTCTCTTTTTTACGAGAGATTTATGGAGATATCCATTGTGATGGCGGCGTTCCGCGGTGTGCAGATATGTGTGATCTACCTTATCGCATCGGCGGCACTCAAGATGCTTAAAAAGATGAAGAAGACCGCGAGAAATATCACGGTGTTTGCCGTTACCTTTCTCGGTATGACGGCTTGCACGGTGCTTGACTTCCGCATTTCCTCGATAGCTTTTATTTTCACCGCGGGAGTTGTCGGACTTTCTTCCTTCCTTATTAATAAAAAGCGCAAGGGGGCAAAGAAATGATCTATCTGCAGTTGTTTTTGACCTTTTTGAAGGTCGGCACGTTCGCTTTCGGCGGCGGTTACGCAATGCTTTCGCTGATCGGTGATTCGGTTCTTGCCTACGGATGGATGACCGAGGAGGAGCTTCTCAACTTCGCGGGAGTTGAAACCGTTATTCCCGGACCGATTGCGGTCAATATGGCGACCTTCATCGGATACGAGCAGGGCGGCTTCCTCGGCGCGCTTCTTGCAACGGTCGGCGTTGTGCTTCCTTCCTTTATTATTATACTGATCGTTGCGGCGCTGATAAAGAACCTGATGAAATACCCCGCTGTCAACGCCTTTATCACGGGTATGCGCCCCGCGCTCGGCGGACTTATCCTTGCCACGGCGGCGACGATGGGACTTAAGGTGTTTATCGGATTTGAAAAGCTTGGATCGGCTATCGTATTTGATTGGCGCACGTTCGTCATCCTTGCGGTTATAATCGCAGTTCCGATGCTCTATAAAAAACTTGCAAAAAAGGAATTTTCGCCGATATTGCTCATTGTTGTTTCAGCAATTTTCGGAATATTGCTTTTTGCATAAATAGAAAAATACCTTTCTTGACGGAAAGGTATTTTTTATTGCAATTCTCTGTTTTTTGTGATATAATGTAATAAATTTGAAAAGGTGATAGGAATATGAAAAGATATCTTCGAAGAATAACGGCATCGTTGTTGTGCCTTTCAATCCTTCTCGGTTTGATTGCGTGCGCGGGCGGGGAAGTGCCTGCGGAAACCATGCAAAGCGAAGATGTTACAACAGTATTCGAAACTATAAAAGAGGAGACCACCGAAATGGCAGAGATCAAGGAAAAAGTATCGCTCGACGGCAAGAGAGTAATTTTTATCGGCAATTCATACGTTTTTCACGGCAGAACCGTGATTACGCAGTCTTCGTCTGTGATGACTCAGGCGGAACGTGAGGGCGACCGTGGATTTTTCTATCAGCTTTGCAAGGAAAACGGACAGGAGCTCAACGTCACCAACTGGACATTCGGCGGTCACGGACTTGCCGACTTCTTCGGTGCGCCCTGTGCGCATGCTTCGAGCGCGTGTAGGGGTACTCGTCACGAGGATGAGCTGAAAAATCGCTGTTACGATTACGTTTTCGTTTCTCCCGGAGGCGGAGACAGACAAGCGAGCACGATTGCCGATGACTTTGATAACATAATCAAATTCTTCAAGGATGCCAATCCCGACGTCAAGATCGTTTGTCTTGCAAACCTCGGTTGCCACGGATATTCCTCCTTCGGCACCGATCTGCCCGCGATCTATAATTATTATCCCACCCTTGCCGAAAAGGGCGTTATAATGGCGGATTGGGGCGGACTTGTTTACCGCATTATGCACAGCATCTATACCGTTCCCGGTGGCTCGCAGACCTACGGCAAGAATACCTTCATCGTCAAGGATGGATTCCACCCGAATATGCTTTCGGGATATATTGCTGCGCTGATGGCGTACTGCACCGTCACGGGCGAGAGCGCGGTCGGGCAGACTTACGATTTCTGCAACGACGTAAGAGTGAATGCGAAATTCAGCTTCGCAAATTACGTTAAGGATAACTACACCGAGGCAAAGACCACCAATTTTCCCGATATTTTTAAATCCGAGGGCGATATGAGGGGAATTCAGGAGCTTGTTGACAACTATATCGCCGAGAAAACATATCTTGAAACCATCGAAAAACCAAAGGTTGAAACCGAAACCGTGCTTCTGACCGAAAAGCCGAAGACCTCGCTCATTTCGGTTGTTTTCAGCAACGAAAAGAAGGCGGGCAACGGTTGGATGCCCTCCTCGTCGAATTGGCAGCTTGCAAAAAACGAAGGATACCGCTATTTCTCGGGCCTTCGCGGTGATGCAGATGCTATCGCTTCGCTGGCGGGAACAAAGACTCCGAACGGACTTACCGAGGCAGAGAAGCGTGATCTTGCCGACATCCGATACGGTCTGTCGATAATCGGCATGTCACATCTTGATCTTCCCGAATATTCGGTAACCACCGAAAACGATGGCGCGATGCAGACGACGTCGCTTATCAATCTGCTCAACGGTCATTTCGGTTCTTCCTATACTGCAAATATTTATTTTGACGATAAGACCTACAACGTAAACGGTGAGGTCGATGCGTCGTCGCCTTATACCGCGCTTTTGACGCTGAATTTCGGCTCGCTCAAGACCTTTGAGGCGATCGGTTATTCCTCGGGAAATCTCAAGGGCTTTCCGCAGGCGCAGGACGTTTACGTCAGCGATGACGGAGTAAATTGGACTCTCGTCCCGTCGGCTTGCTTTGATACCGAGCTCGCGCCCGTATCGAGCCTCGCGGACAAGGCCAAGACTCAAGACCCGTGGTTCAATAATACTCCGAAGCAAGAGGTGCTTTTCTCGATGGAAAATGTCAGCGGAAAGTATATCCGCATCGCCGTCCACCGCGGCGCGAACGTGGATTATAATGGGATCAATACCAGAGAGATACTTGTTTTCGGAGAGTAAAAATGAATTTTGATCTTATAATCAAGAATGATAAAAATCATCCCTATCCACGCGTCTGCGCTCATCGAGGCTTGCGTTCTGCTGCGCCCGATAATTCGCTCCCCGCGTTCGGTGCGGCGATTGCACTCGGTGCGGACGAGATCGAGCTTGACGTGCTTCCGACCAAGGATGGCGTGCTCGTTTCGATGCACGACCGCAAGCTCGCGAAGATCTCCGACGGTACGGGGCTTGAATATGAATATACGTACGAAGAACTACTGGAGCTCGATTTCGGCGCAAAGTTTTCTGAGGAATACCGCGGCTTGCGCGTTCTGACCTTTGAGGAAGTTCTTCGAAAACTCGGCAAGAGCGTGATTATGAATATCCACATGAAGATGTGGGACGTTGCCATCGGTGTGCCCGATTATGAAAAGGTTGCCGCGCTCATCCGCAAATACGGATGCGAAAAGCACGTTTATATTACCTCGATAAACCTTGAGCATATGGATAATTTCCATAAGATCGCGCCGGAAATCGAGCGTTGCTACGCTTTTAACTGCATCAAGAGCGACCCTTACAAATGCATTGACACATGTGCTGAAATGGGTATCGGAAAGATACAGATAAGCGATCCCACGCGCGAGATCATCGAATACGCGCACTCGAAGGGTATCGTTGTCAATATCTATTACGCCGACGATCCCGAAAAGGCGCGGGAGTATCTTGATATGGGTGCGGATGTGATTCTATCGAATAATATTTTGAGGATAATGCCGGTGTTTTAAAATGATTAATAAGTGACAAAAGCACAGCCTCGCGCTTTGGCGCGAGGCTGTGCTTTTGTCCGAAACGCCGGCGGGGCGCCGTCGTTTCGGAAGCATAAGGTGAGTTTCGCCCTCTGCGGAGGGCGACTTAAGGAACTTTTTGAAAAAAGTTCCTTAAGAATCTTCAAAAACTTTAGTCTTTGGTTTAATAGAGCTCGAAGTTAAAGATATGTGCAGTCGAGCTTCCGTAGTCCTCGCACTTGGTCTCGCTGTGGTAGGTCGAGAGGGGAACGAGGCGGATCGCCTTTGCGGTGATATCAAGATCGTGCTTGATGAAGCGCTGGTGGTTGTCGAACACATCAACTACGGTGTTCCACTCGCCGCTTGCGTCCTGCGCCTCGATCTTGTAGTGCTTGATAAGGCACTTGGGGAAGCCGAAGGTGGTGTTGTTGTGGCTTGCCGCCATAAAGAGGATCATCGAGGTGTGGAGACCGTCGGGATTGCCCTCGGTGTACTCGCGGTCAAGGTCGCTGTCGAATACCAGACGAACGCCGCCGATATGAGTGGGCTCGTCGAAGGTGTAGGTGATAGCCTTGTTGGTCTTGCCGTAGTAGCCGTTGTCGTTGCCCCAAATGCGGCGGTCGAGACCGTTCAGGAGCGCGGAGCAATCGCCGTAATCTGCGGTGAGGGTCGCCTTCTTGGTAAGCTCGGAGGGCTCGCGGCGGAAGCCGGGGAGGAAGCAGTCGTCGTCCATAAGGAGCTTCTGGATCTCCTTGATCTTCTGCGCGCAGACCTCGCGGGGAGTGAGATCGTACTTGGTTGCAACCGCCGCTGCAGTACCGACAGCCTGACCGATAACGCCGATGGTACCCATTACGCGCGCGCTGCTGAAGCCGATATGCGACGCGCTGATGTTTCTGCCCGCGAACATGAGGTTTTCGATGTTCTTCGAGTAGAGAGCACGAAGCGGGATGGAGTAGGGCTCGGAAAGACGGCGCTTCTGAAGGTGTCCGCCGCCCTTTGCGTTCATATGGAACCCGCCGGGAAGGTGGTTATCGATCTGCCAGCCGCCGTAAGCAACGGTATCCTCAAAGCGGGGGCAGTTCTCAACGTCGTGCTGGGTGATGATGTAGTCACCGACATATCTGCGGCTCTCGCGTTTGCCGGGGAGGAAGCCGATCCATTCGAGATCCCAATTTTCCGCGCCGTGGTCACCGTGGTTCTTGATGTGATCCCAAACGCCGAACGCGATCTTGAGAAGTTCGTCACGAACCTCTTCGGTGTCGTCGATGGAGTTCTGCATACCGCCAAGCTCGATCCAGTAGAAGTTGGTGTTCATCTCATAGAGCTTGTGGGGCTTGTTGTTCATAGCATCGTCGTCGGGGAAGTCGTATGCCCAAGCGGGTGGAGTGTAGCTGACGGGATGGTCGGTCTCGCGGCACTGGATCATAAGGCTCATGCCCATGGTGTGGTTGTCCGCGGTCTCAAGTCCGAATTCCTCGCCAAACTCGCTCTTTGCCTCGCGGCCTACGCGGTACTCTGCACCCGTAAGAGGAGCGAGGATCGAGTCGCCCGAGCTGTCAACGAAGATCTTGGCATTGACCTCGTGCCAGGTGTAGGTGGTGAGCTGGAAACCCTTGATCGATTCTACCTTGTTTCCATTCATCTTTGCATCACAGCAGGTGCAGTTGAGGATGAGGTCGATGTTGTCCTCAAAGCGGACGAACTCGTAAAGAATGGAATCCCAGATGGTGAAATTTCTCTTGGGATTGCGGTGCATATTTTCAAGGAGAAGCTCCTCCATGATGCCGGTCTCCTGAAGATCGCGAACTCTTGTGCCCGCGCCGGAGATCCACATTCTGATCTCGCTCGAGCAGTTACCGCCGAGAACGGGTCTGTCCTGCATAAGGGCAACCTTCGCTCCCTTTCTTGCCGCGGAAATTGCGGTGAACATACCGCCGATACCGCCGCCCACAACGCAGACGTCTACGTTATGTACATTTGTTTTAAGCATTTCGCTCATTGGATTTTCTCCTTATATAATAAAATTATTTTAACTATTGCATTTTACACCATTATAGTGTATAATAATTATACACATCACAAAATAAAATGTCTATTGCATTTGTGACATTAAAATTGCATTTTGTGATATAGGTGAACGATAATGAAATTACTTTCGCATTATATTCAAAATCAGGGCGACCGACGGCACGATATAGTGAATTGGGAGAACAATCTCATCAACGATTTTCTTTGCTATTCGAGCCGAAGCACGCACTACGATACCGCCACCTTTCCGTCAAGTCTGCACAGCCACGATTATTACGAGGTCGTTATTTTTGCCGAAGGCGAGGTTAATTACGTTTGCGAATCGAGTGTTTATCTGCCGAAGCGCGGCGACGTTATCATAATACCGCCCGGAAAATTTCATATGTCGAGGCTGAAGGGGAAGAGCACTTATTACAGACGGCACGTTTTCTATCTCTATCCGAATGCCTTTGATGCGGTGGGCGGCTGCCTTTCGGATATTCTGACCGAGTCGGGCGAGGACGTTTTGTTTTCATTGCCGTCGCGCGAGAGCAGTGAGGAGCTTCTCTCGCTTGCCGAAAAGCTCGGCGCGGTGATGAAAAAGGGCGGCGAGCTGAATGCCGCGCTCGGACTTGCTTATATTATCGAAATTTTCTGCCTTCTCAACCGCAAGGTCATTCGCCACAGCGGCGATACCGAAAGCCTGCCCGAGAATATTTTGGCACTCAAAGAGTATATTGACGCGCATTTCGCCGAGATCGAGTCGGTCAGCGAGGTCGCCGAGCATTTCTTTTACAGCCGTGAGTATATTTCAAGGCTTTTTAAGAAGTATTACGACACGACGGTGATGGACTACATCCACGAGCTGCGTATCGCAAAAGCAAAGTCGCTGATCGCCGAAGGAATACCGATAATCGACGTCTGTTTTGCCGTCGGTTTTTCATCACTTTCGACGTTTATTCGCACGTTCAGAAGGGCGACGGATATGACGCCGTCGGAGTATAGGAAAATTGTGCGAAGCGGTGGATGATTTTAAACTCAGCGTTTTCGGTCAAGACAAATAAAAACGTCTGTGGTATAATGATATCACAAACGAGAGGCCGAGTGTTTGGAAAACAACAAGGAGAAAAGTTTTATGGAAAACAATGAGTTGATAAAAAATGCCCTGAAATATATTGATAAGTTGGGCGCAAACAAAACCACGATTGACGACGTTGCTAAAAACGCGGGATTTTCTGTCGACTATTTTAACCGTATCTTCCGTTCTCACACAGGGTTCAACGTTATGGAATATGCACGATTCAGAAAACTCAACCGCGCGGCTAGGATGTTGCGCAATTTCCCCGATAAAGATATTCTCGATGTCGCTCTTGAATGCGGTTATGAAAGCCACGAGGGATTTACCCGAGCTTTCAAAGAACAGTACGGCAAAACTCCGAGCGAATACCGCGAGCAGATGAAGGATAAACCTCTGGTTTGGGCGGATTTTGGATATAACGCAACGTTAAGCGCAGAATTTCGCCATGCACTTCCTGCGTTCTACGAAAAGGATGCTGACGAGATCATTGATATTTTGCTTGAAAAGGATGCGTTCAGATATGGCTATACCGCTGCTTCAATAGCTATCAACGATTCGAAGATTATGTGCGATTCCGAGCTCGAAGCTGTTGGCGGATTTGTCCGTGCCGATATTGCGGTCGGTGGAAAGCCGTACCTCGGTTTGATATTGAATGATACCAAAGTGCTTCGTAAAAATGTAGAAAAGCTTCTGCCTCTTGCTCCGCAAGCAATTGATCTTTGCTTTGGATGCGATATAACTCTCGATGAGATCAAGCACAATCTTGAAGGAATAAAATTCAAAAAGATAATTGAGCGCGACGAGGCTATGTACTTCGGCGACAAATTCATACTTCCGGATGAAGCGAAAGAATATGATATTCATTTTCTTGAAATGTCCGACTTGTCCGCGCTCGAAGAATTTATTTCGCACTTCGATGATGAAGTGTTTGTAAAATCGGGTGCTTACGGAGTGAAAAGAAGTCTTAAAAAGCCGATTTCGGAAAGAGCGGAGCTTTCTGCGGGAATATTCAAGGACGGCAAGCTGCTTGCAATTTCTTACGATTGCCCTCAGCCTGCTCACGGATTCAAGCTTAATAATTGCATACAGTCGACCCGCCACCCCGAGGCAGACGACAAGGCTATCGAATATCTGTATATGTTCGCGACAAACAGCGTCATAGAGCGCGGATATATACCTTTTGAAGACAGCCAATTTGGCGATTATGCAAAGACTCACGGAAACTTCACCGCATACGATCTCGGATTCAAAAAGGTTAACACAAAGTTTTCCGTTATATTTTGAATATAAAAATCCCGCCATTTGTTAAATCAGATGGCGGGATTTTTTAATTCAGAATGCTATGTTGACACGTGCTACAGCTTTTGCTTATTGAATCATCGTTTTTCGGTAAGCCTCCACAAAGTCGGATATTATTTTGTCCGCTTGATCTAACGTTTCGGTCAATGCTTCGAGATACGGACGATTTTCGTCCTTATTCAGAAATTCGTTTATATCGTTCGAGAAATAGAAAACGTAGGTGTTATCGTAAACGTAGCTGAATTCTGCCGGCGGCTCGGGATGCTTGAAGCCTTCAACTATGATACGCATTCCAATGATTGTGTATCTGTCATCAAGACCGTTTGCCTTTAACCATTCGTTGAACACGATTTTGTAATCCATAGAGAGGTTTACGGTCTTCTTGGTCTTTTGTCCGTTTTCCACGACGGATATTTCAAAGTCCGCATAATGCGGGGTCACGACAGCTCCCTCGCCGGGCGTGCCGCCATTTATTAATTCTGCTATTATTGGAGAAAGCGTTGCCGTTACGAATAAGATAAGCGCGAAGCACGCCACGATCAGCGCCGGCTTTTTTATTGCCTTAGGTTTTTTATTCTCCTTCGGTGCACCTTTGAGTATAAGCTCGGGATCGAGCCCGCTGAGTTCTCTGAAAATATTTTCGCCTGTCATATGTCAAGCCCCTCCTTTTGCAAAAATTGTTTAAGTTTCTTTCGTGTGCGGAGAAGAAGAACGGTGACGTAACTTTCGCTCTTTGAATGTGAGCGGGCGATATCTGCGATCGGACTTGCATAGAAATATCTGCCGATGAAGATTTTCTGTGTTCTCTCGGGGAGAGAACGGACGAAGCGGTTGAGCGCGTCGCGCAAGGCGATGCTCTCGCCGATGTCATTCTGTGAAAATCCGTCTGGGACGCATTCGTTCAGCTCCTCAATGACCGATGCCGCGCCGCCTCTTTTCTGCGCATTCTGCTCGGTGTAGCGCTTGAGCGCGGTGTTTCGGCATACCGTGCCCGCGTAAGGCTTTAGCGGATCGGGTTTCTTCGGCGGTATCGAATTCCAGAGCTTGAGGTAGGTGTCGTTTACGACCTCTTCGGCATCCTCGCTGTTGCTCAAAATGTTAAAAGCTATGTAGTGACAGTATTTTCCGTATTTCTTCTCGGTCTCGGAAATGGCAGCCTCGGAGCGCTCCCAATACAGATCAATTATCTGCCTGTCGTCCATCTTAATTGACTCCTTTCATTTTTTAGGCCTTTCACTATAAATAACCGAAAAAGATACGGGGATACTACATGTTCACGAGAATTTTCTAAAAACCCGAGCAATTTCTGCTCGGGTCATCCTATATTTAATATCAAGATAATTATTATAAAGAAAAGTACGGTGACTGCGATTGGTGCGAGGAGCATCCAAGCAAAATACTTTTTGTGTTTTTCTCTTTTTTGCGAGCTTTTGGACAGGTGAGCGATCAGGAGGCATATCGAGGTGATGACAAAAACGCCGGCGTTTATGAAGACGGTAAGTAAAGCATACAGAAATTCCGCCATTCCGTAATGCCCGGGCGGCTCACCGTATAATTTTATGGCTTCAAGATAGTCGATGCGATTGATAATGCTCAGATATGTAAAAAATACAAGCGGGACGATCATAAGAAGCGGAATGAGGATCTTGAAAATGAGAAGAACTATATCAAGAGGTTTATTTTTCATATGCTGCCCTCTCTTGGTTTTATAATTTTTAATTGATAAATCCAACTATTATACAGATAATAACCGCTGTTATTCCATAAAAGTATTTGTCGCTTAGCATTCTGCCCACGGCGTATTCCTTGGAGTATTTCCAAAGCAAACGGCGGGTCAGTTCTCTTTTATATAAAGAGAAGACAAATGACGCGATAAGCATAAGTGCGGCGGGGATCAAGAGATAGTGTAAAAGTGAACTCGTTATCGGCAAAGATAAGATGAAAGCAACGGTGCTTATTATTATGCACAGCACGGAGAACCAAAGGTTTTTGAGCAAATAAACAAAATAATACTTACTGAAAACAAAACGCTCCTTATCTTCCATACAAGGCGGCTCGTATGTAATCGTATTCCCGCAGATGGGGCATTCGCTGATTTCATCGACGATGCAGTGACAAACGTTACATTTTTTCATAAGTTTATCCTCCTTGCTTGCTGTTTGAGTCAATTATATCATATATATTTGTATAAAATTTGAACAAATTTGCAAAAAGGTCTTGACAATCGTCCTCTTTTGCAGTATACTATTTTTAAACCGATGAGAAAGAAGAGTAGTAGGTTTCGATTCTGTTCAGAGAGTCGCGGGTGGTGTGATCGCGGCGGGATAGGGCTTGCGAATGGGCTTTTGAGGGCGAGGTGAAATTGCGAGAGCGAGAGTAGCCGAGACGGGTGTTCCCGTTACAGAACGAGTGTATGAAGTACACGTTGAGAGGGTGTTAGCCTTCGGCTAACGTCAAGCAGGGTGGCACCGCAGGTATTTCCTGTCCCGGCATTTGGGGCGGGGATTTTTTGTTTTTCCTGCCCGAACAAGAAATGCACCCAAAAAGGAGAAAACAAAATGGAAAAGAAACAGATTCCCTACAAAATTTATCTGAGCGAAAACGAGCTTCCGCGCGAATGGTACAACCTCCGTGCAGATATGACGAACAAACCCGCTCCGCTTCTTGATCCCGCAACACTCAAGCCGATCACTCCCGAGGCGCTTGCTCCCGTTTTTTGTGACGAGGCTATCCGTCAGGAGCTTGATGACACTACGAGATTTTTCAAAATTCCCGATATAATCCGCGATTTCTACAAGATGTACCGCCCCGCGCCCCTCATCCGCGCATACTGCCTTGAGGAAAAGCTCGGTACGCCCGCGAAGATATATTATAAATTTGAAGGAAACAATACAAGCGGAAGCCACAAGCTCAATTCCGCGATCGCGCAGGCTTACTACGCGAAGATGCAGGGGCTCAAGGGTGTTACCACCGAAACGGGTGCGGGCCAGTGGGGCACTGCACTTTCGATGGCGTGCGCATACCTCGGACTCGACTGCAAGGTATATATGGTTAAGGTTTCCTACGAGCAGAAGCCGCACCGCCGCGAGGTTATGAAGACCTACGGCGCGACAGTTACTCCCTCGCCCTCTATGGACACCGAGGTCGGCAGAAAGATCCTCGAGGCGCATCCCGGAACCTCGGGAAGCCTTGGCTGTGCGATCTCCGAGGCTGTTGAAGTCGCTTCTACCACCGAAGGCTACCGCTACGTTCTCGGAAGCGTGCTCAATCAAGTAATGCTTCACCAGTCCGTAATCGGACTTGAAACCAAGACCGCGCTCGATAAATACGGCGAAAAGGCTGATATCATCATCGGTTGTGCGGGCGGCGGCTCGAACCTCGGCGGGCTTATCGCTCCCTTTATGGGCGAAAAGCTCCGCGGCGAGGCTGATTACCGCTTCATCGCGGTTGAACCCGCATCCTGCCCCTCGCTCACAAGAGGTAAATACGCATACGACTATTGCGACACCGGCATGGTCTGCCCGCTTGCGAAGATGTATACTCTCGGTAGCGGATTTATCCCCGCGCCGCACCATTCGGGCGGTCTGCGCTACCACGGCATGAACACCACTCTCTCCGCGCTCTACGATCAGGGACTTATGGAGGCTGTTTCGGTCAAGCAGACCGAGGTCTTTGAGGCGGCTGTTGAGTTCGCGAGAGTCGAGGGTATCCTTCCCGCGCCCGAAAGCTCGCACGCGATCAAGGTCGCTATCGACGAGGCGCTTAAGTGCAAGGAAACGGGCGAAGAGAAGACTATCGTTTTCGGTCTGACCGGAACGGGTTACTTCGATATGCTCGCTTACGGAAAATACAACGACGGTCAGCTGACCGATTACGCACCCACCGACGAGGAGATCGCTCGCGGCTTTGCGGGTATGCCCGTTATTGATTAATATAGAAAAGGAAGTAAAATTATGAGCGAAAAGAAGGGTATGATATTCGATTTCAACGGCACTCTCGTGCTCGATTCGCATATCCACAAGGCAGTTTGGAAGGACTTTTTCCCCGAGCACGGTCGTGAGCCTCTCACCGACGAGGAAGCAGAAAAGAACTTGCTTGGATGCAGTAACACCGAGATTCTTACAAGGTTTTTCAGCCCTCTGACCCAAGAGGAGATCGAAAGACTCACCTATGAAAAGGAAGCCGAGTATCGCCGCCGCGCTGTTCTTGACCCCACCTTTGTGCTTGTTCCCGGAGTTGAGGAATTCCTTGACTATCTCAAAGCGGAAGGCTATCCCATGATGATCGCGACGGGCTCGGAGATCAATAACGTCAAGTGTTATTTTGAATATTTCCATCTTGAGCGTTGGTTCGATTGGGAGCACATTATCTATGACGACGGCATTATGCCCGGCAAGCCCGATCCCGAGATTTATGTCCGCTCAGCAAAGCTGCTTGGCAGAAAGCCCGAGGATTGCATGGTCTTTGAGGATTCTCTTTCGGGCGTTCTCGCGGCAAAGCGTGCGAATATCGGCAGAGTTTACGGCTTCGGTCCCGGCTACACGCCCGAAAGATACGAAAGTGTCGGCGGCGTTGACGGCGCGTTTGACAATTTTGCAAACTGGAAAAACTTCGATCTTACCTAAAATTTCAATCGACGGCTCGATCGAGCCGTCGATTTTTTGATAAATTGCAGATTTTTTTGATAAAAAGACTTGACAAATCGCTTTCAATGTGTTATCATTTTAGCATACTAAAGAGTTAAAGAAAAATACTCTTGAAAGTGTAGGTTTTTTGAATGAATAAAGATATCAGAAACATATCTAAAGAGAGAATGCACGAGCTTTGGCGAGCTATTTCCTTGCTTGAAACTCCCGAGGAATGCGAGAGCTTCTTTAATGATCTTTGCACCGTCGCGGAGCTAGACGAAATGGCAAAGCGTCTTGAAGTCGCGAAATGCATTGACGCTGGAATGTCGTACGGCGACGCGGCGGAGAAGACGGGCGCAAGCACGGCGACGATAAGCCGAGTCAAGCGTTCTCTTTATTACGGCAACGGCGGTTACAGAACCGTTCTCGATAAGCTTGAGGGAAAAGAGGCGAAGAGTGATGAATAAGATCAAGGGCAGAATTATTGATGAATTGCCAAGCCTCCTGCGCTCGCTTTATTCCTCGGCGGGTTATTCGTGTTACCGCACCGTCGGTTTTGAGGAATACGATCTTTTCTCGCAGTACCGCGACTTTCTGACCAGCGGCCAGATGATAACTTTCACGGGCGCGGGCGGAAGACTTCTCGCGCTCAAGCCCGATATTACGATGTCCATCATCCGTGACGCTGCGGAGGAGACGGGTAGATGCGATAAGTTCTTTTACAGCGAAAGCGTTTACCGCGTGCCTGCGGGCGGCGATGAATTCAAGGAGATACTTCAGATCGGCCTTGAATGCATCGGTGATCTTTGCGGGTATGACCGCGCCGAGGTCGTTTCTCTTGCTTGTAAAACGCTCGAAATGACAGGACGCGAGTATAAACTCGATATCTCCCACACGGGACTTGTTTCGGGACTTTTCGATATTTTCGGAATTCCTACCGATGCGCGCGCGGATTTTGCGGATGCGCTGAAGGATAAAAACGCGCCGATGATCTCGCTTCTTTGCGAAAAGAACGGCATTTCTCCCGAAAACGCGAAAAAGCTTATTGGTTTTTCGAGATTTTCTTGTCCGCTGAAGAAAGCGGTCAAGGAGCTCCGTTCTCTCGGCTTTGATTCGAACGAAAAGTCGGCGGCGGCTCTTTCAATGCTTGAGCTTATCGCAAATACGCTGACCGACTCGGAAGCCGAATGCGTTTCTCTCGATTTCTCGGTCGTTCACGGAATGAATTACTACGACGGCACCGTTTTTGACGGCTATATCGACGGCGTTGCCGAGGCAGTGCTGAAGGGCGGAGAATACGGCAAGCTGATGAAAAAGATGGGTCGCGCGGGTAGCGGTCTCGGATTTGCGCTTTACACCGATCTGCTCGAACGCCTCGACGACGGCGAAAAGAACTATGCGGCTGACGTGATGCTCGTTTGCGGAGATGCTTCTCCCGAAGCGACTGCGGCGGCGGTCAAGAAGATCCGCGAGTCGGGAAAGACGGTTCTCGTTCAAAAGGGCAGCGCGGGCGCGGAAAGATGTGCCGAGGTCATCGTGCTTGGCAATGCGGAGGTCTGAAATGGAAAACAGAAAATATTTGAACGTTGCCCTTCCGAAGGGCAGACTCGGCGAAAAGGTCTATTCCTATTTTGAGCGCGAGGGAATGGAAGCCGAGGGCATCCGCAAGGAAAGCCGTAAGCTCGTTTTTGAAAATGCCGAAGGCACTCTCCGCTTCTTCTGGGTAAAGCCCTCCGACGTTGCGATCTACGTTGAGCGCGGCGCGGCGGATATCGGTGTAGCGGGCAAGGATATCCTTCTTGAATATTCCCCCGACGTCTACGAGCTTTTCGATCTTGAGCTCGGTAAATGCAGAATGGCTGTCGCGGCGAAGTCGGATTTTATCGACGACAGATCAAAAACTTTACGCGTGGCAACGAAATTTACGAATATTGCGGGGCAGTATTACGCTTCGCTCGGCAGAAGGATAGATATAATCAAGCTTAATGGCTCGATCGAGCTTGCACCGCTTCTCGGACTTTCCGACGTTATCGTCGATATAGTCGAGACGGGAAGCACACTCAAGGCTAACGGTCTTGTGGAATTCAATAAAATTTGCGATATCAGTGCACGGCTCATCGCCAACAAGGCGAGCATGAAATTCAAGGGCGAGCAGATAATGCGCGTCTGCCGTGCGTTTGAAAATAAGGAATAAAAATGATCAGAACAGTATACAGAAAAGATATCAGCGACAGCGAGATATTTGACAGAATAGGCGGTGCTTCCGACGTATCCGCCACCGTCAGCGAGATCATCGCGGACGTTAAGGAGCGCGGCGACGTTGCGCTCAAAGAATATGCACTCAAATTTGACAGAGCGGAGCTTGATTCGCTCGAGGTATCTAAAGAAGAAATAGACGCGGCGTGCGATAAGGTTGGGGATGCTTACATCGGTATGCTCGAGCGCGCGGCGGCGAATATCCGCGATTTCCACAGCCGTCAGGTGCGTCAGGGCTTTATCTGCAACAGCCGCGAGGGCGTTTTTGCAGGACAGAAGGTCATTCCGCTTGAAAGAGTCGGACTTTACGTTCCCGGCGGAACTGCAGCTTACCCCTCGTCGGTTCTTATGAACTGTATCCCCGCGAAGATTGCGGGAGTTGACGAGATTATTATGGTCACGCCTCCCAGCGGCGGCAGCATCCCCGCGCAGATACTCGCGGCGGCTCGAGTTGCGGGTGTCGGTCGCATATTCAAGTGCGGCGGTGCACAGGCGGTTGCCGCGCTGACTTACGGTACCGAAAGCATTCCCGCGGTTGACAAGATCGTTGGACCCGGTAACGCATACGTTGCCGAGGCGAAGCGTCAGGTCAGCGGCAAGGTCGGCGTTGATATGATCGCGGGACCGAGCGAGATCCTCGTTATCGCGGATGGAAATTCGAATCCCGTTTACGTTGCGGCAGACCTGCTTTCTCAGGCAGAGCACGACAAGCGCGCGTCTGCGGTGCTTGTTACCGAAAGCGAAGAACTTGCCGAAAAGGTAACTCTTGAAATCGAAAGACAGCTTGCTGTTCTTCCGAGACAGGAAATTGCCCGCGCTTCGGTTGAGGATCACGGACTTATCATCATCGTCGACAGCATCGCCGAGGCGGTTGCCATGTCGAACCGTATCGCGCCCGAACACCTTGAACTTTGCGTTGACGATCCCTTCGGACTTCTCGATAAGGTGAGAAACGCGGGCTCGGTATTCCTCGGCAGAAATTGCCCCGAGGCGGTCGGCGACTATATGGCGGGACCGAACCACACACTTCCCACGTCGGGAACCGCGCGTTTTTACAGCCCGCTTTCGGTTGACGACTTCGTTAAGAAGATGCAGTTTACCTATTTTTCCGCCGAAGCTCTTGCAAATATTGCCGAGGACGTTGATAAATTCGCGAGAAGCGAAGGATTTGACGCGCACGCGAGAAGCGTTATGCGCCGTATGGGGAGAGAATACGAATGAGCCGTTTCCTTGCAAAAAAATACAGAACGCTTGACGCTTACACCCCCGGCGAACAGCCGAGGGACAAGAGATATATAAAGCTCAATACCAATGAATTTCCCTATCCGCCCGCGCCCGACGTTATAGATGCGATAAATGCGGACGTAATCTCGGATCTCCGTCTTTATTCCGATCCGACGGCAAAGAATCTTAAAGAAGCACTTGCAAAGTATTACGGCGTCGATGCCGAAAACGTATTCGTTTCGAACGGCTCGGACGAGTCGCTGAACTTTGCGTTTGCCTGCTTTTTCGAGGACGGCGTTGCATTTGCCGATCTGACATACGGCTTTTATTCGGTTTTTGCCGATCTTTACGGCATTGACGCGAAGATAGTTCCCCTCGATAAAGATTTCTCGATAGTTCCCGAGGATTATATCGGACTTGACAAGGGTATAGTTATTGCAAATCCGAATGCTCCGACGGGAAAGGCTCTTCCGATCTCGGATATCGAACGAATCGTTGCTGCGAATCCCGATCGCGTGGTCGTTATAGACGAGGCATACGTTGACTTCGGCGGCGAGAGTGCGATTCCGCTTACGAAGAAGTATGACAATCTTCTCGTTTGTATGACCTATTCGAAATCCCGCGGAATGGCGGGCGCGAGACTCGGATTTGCTATCGGAAACGCAGAACTGATTGCGGACCTCGAGCTTATGAAATATTCCACCAATCCCTA
The DNA here is from genome assembly GCA_045636385.1 of Eubacteriales bacterium. Lineage (GTDB taxonomy): Bacteria > Bacillota > Clostridia > Oscillospirales > CAG-272 > CAG-390. The sequence goes on along the minus strand of JAZTXK010000002.1, from coordinate 38,549 downwards.
CAACCTTGATTCGCTTGCCCTCCGTATGGGCGCGGCGGCGCTGACCGATGCGTCGAAGGCTTATTATGAGGAAAAGGTCGGCGAGGTCGTTCGCGTGAGAGAAGAAACCGCCGAAAAGCTGATTGCTCTCGGCGCAACGGTTTTGCCGAGTAAGGCGAATTTCCTTTTCGCAAAGCTGCCGAATATTTCGGGTGGTGAGGCGTATGCCAAACTGCGCGAGCGCGGAATCCTCGTCCGTCATTTCTCGAAGGCGAGAATAAGCGACTATCTGCGCATCAGCATCGGTACTGCCGAAGATATGGCGGAGCTTGTGAATGCCGTAGCGGAGATTATTAAGGAGTGAAAAATGAGAATTTCAAATATAGAAAGAAATACCGCTGAAACCAAAATTAAGTTGACTCTTAATATAGATGGAAGCGGAAAAAGCAATATAAACACGGGTGTTGGATTTTTTGACCATATGCTGACACTCTTTGCCCGCCACGGAGGATTCGATCTTGACGTGGTCTGCGACGGAGATATCGACGTCGACGCTCACCACACCGTCGAGGATGTCGGAATCTGTCTCGGTAAGGCGTTTGCCGAAGCGCTCGGAGACCGCCGCGGCATCTGCCGTTACGGTGATATTATTCTTCCGATGGACGAGGCGCTGATGCTTTGTGCCGTTGACCTTTCGGGTAGAGCCTACCTCGATTATCAGGTCGAGATCAAGCGTCCGCGCGTAGGTACTTTCGATACCGAGCTCGGCGAGGAATTCTTTGTTGCGTTCGTACGTGAATCTAATATCTGCCTGCACCTGCGCAAGCTTGCGGGCAAGAACGCGCATCACATTCTTGAAGCCGCTTTCAAGGCGAGTGCGAGAGCTATGCGCGCAGCGGCGGCAAAGGACAGCCGTTTCCCCGATGAAATTCCGTCGAGCAAAGGAGTTCTCTGATGCTGTGCGTTGTTGACTACGGAGTAGGAAATCTCTACTCGCTTTGTTCCTCACTTGCCGCTGTCGGTGCGGAAGCCGTTGTAAGCGGCGATCCCGAGGTGATAGCAAAGGCGGATAAAATAATTCTGCCCGGTGTCGGTGCTTTCGGCGACGCGGCGGCGAAACTGCGCGAAAACGGACTCGATCAGCTTATCATCGAGCGCGCGAATGCGGGTGTACCGCTGATGGGAATCTGCCTCGGAATGCAGATGCTCTTTGACGAGAGCCATGAATTCGGATGCCACAAGGGACTCGGACTTATCCCCGGCAAGGTCATTTCGATGGACGGCGTTATTGCTCCCGAACTGAAGATTCCGCAGATGGGTTGGAACGCGCTTCATTTTCCGAACGCGGAGCTTAAAGAATCCTCGCCAGTTTTCCGCGATATCGACGAGGGCGAATTCGTTTATTTCGTTCATTCCTATTATGCCTCCGAGTGCGAGGCGGACACGGTTGCCGTTTGCGACTGCGGAGTGCCGATCACGGCGGCGGTTGTCAGAGGCAACGTAATGGGATGCCAGTTCCACCCCGAAAAGAGCTCGAAGGCGGGACTTAAAATACTCAAAAACTTCTGTGAAGGCGATTTCGGAGGTGCAAGATGAAAATAGTTCCTGCAATAGATCTGATCGGCGGCAAGGCGGTCAGACTCCTTCACGGCGATTATAACAAGCTTACCGTTTATGATAACGATCCTCTCGCGGTCGCAAAGCGCTTTAAGGCGGCGGGTGCGGAATGGCTTCACGCCGTTGACCTTGAGGGCGCGCGCGACGGCAACACGCCGAATATAGAAACTGTTTCCGCGCTTGCCAAAGAGAGCGGACTTAAGGTTGAAATCGGCGGAGGTATTCGCTCTGTTGAAACGGCTAAAAAATATCTCGACGCGGGTGTTGAGCGCGTTATCCTCGGAACAGCCGCCGTTACCGATCCCAAGATGCTTGAAGACTGTCTGCGCGAATGCGAGGGCAGGGTAGTAGTCGGAGTAGATCTCCGCGGCGAGGCGGTTGCCATTAAGGGATGGCTCGAGGAAGCGCCTATGAAGCGCGACGATTTCTTCGCTTCGATGATTGAAAAGGGCGTGTGCGACTTTATCGTTACCGACATCTCGCGTGACGGCGCAATGAAGGGCACCAACGTGGCTCTTTACGAATACCTTTGCAAGACCTATGCGGGATGCAATATCGTGGCGTCGGGCGGTGTGTCGTCATATTCGGATATAGAGGCACTTTGCGCGATCGACGGCCTTTGGGGCGCGATTGTCGGAAAGGCGTGCTACACGGGCGATATCGACGTCAGACACGCAGTAGAAATGACGGAGGCGGCAAAATGATTACGAAAAGAATAATCCCCTGCCTTGACGTGCGCGACGGCAGAGTTGTCAAGGGCGTGAATTTCGCCGATCTGCGCGACGTTTCCTCGCCCGAGGTGCTTGCCGAGTTTTACAGCGATTGCGGCGCGGACGAGCTTGTTTTCTATGATATTACCGCATCCTCGGACGGACGCCAGCTCTTTACAGACGCACTCCGACGGGTTGCTTCTAAAGTATTTATACCTCTTACGGTCGGCGGCGGTATCCGCACGCTTGACGATTTTGACCGCGTTCTCAAATGCGGTGCTGATAAGGTCAGCGTAAATTCGGGCGCGATCAGCGATCCCGATCTCATCCCCCGCGCGGCTGAACGCTACGGAAGCCAATGCGTCGTCCTCAGCGCAGACATCAAGCGCGTGGACGGAAGATTCAGTCTTTTCAAAAACGGCGGCAGAGTTGATACAGGTATCGACGCTATAGAATGGATCGAGCGCGGTGTGCGTAACGGCGCGGGCGAGATAGTTGTCAATTCGATTGATACCGACGGTGTCGGCGGTGGATTTGATATTGAAATGCTCCGCGCGGTCAGCGAGGTTGCCGACGTTCCGATCGTTGCATCGGGCGGTGCGGGCTCGATCGAGGACTTTATAACGCTGTTTAACACTCTCCCCGGCGTTGATGCCGGACTTGCCGCAACGATTTTCCATTTCGGCAAGATCAAAATACCCGATCTGAAGGCAAGTCTTCGCGATGCGGGAATCTCTGTGAGGTACACAAATGTTTGATATCAAAAATCTTAAATACAATTCGGACGGGCTCATTTCCGCAATTATCACCGATGTGGCGGACGGTGCCGTGCTGATGCTCGGCTATATGAATGCCGAAAGCCTCGGCATTACGCTTGAAAAGAAAAAGGTCTGCTTTTTCAGCCGTTCAAGACAGAAACTTTGGCTCAAGGGCGAAACCTCGGGCAATTTCCTGAACGTTGTTTCGATCAAGACCGATTGCGATGCTGATACTCTTCTGATTACCGCAAAACCTGACGGTCCTACCTGCCACACGGGTGCGCGCTCCTGCTTCTTTGAGGATATCTACGAGGATGAGGATGCCGAGCAGGCATTCTGCCTTGACGATCTGATGAAGCTCATTGAAGGCAGAAAGACCGATCCTAAGGAAGGCTCTTATACCACATATCTCTTTGAAAAAGGCATTGACAAGATCCTCAAGAAGGTCGGCGAGGAGTGCACCGAGGTCATCATCGCGGGCAAGGGAGGCGACCGTGCAGAGGCTATCTTCGAGATCGCAGACCTTACCTATCACATTATGGTAATGATGACTGAAATGGGTATCTCTCTCGACGAGGTTCGAGCAGAGCTTGCAAGCCGTCATGTGGTCGACAAGAAGATCAAGCAGGAGAAGATGAAGTAATGGGCTTCTTCAATTACCATACGCACACCACCTACTGCGACGGCAAGAGCACGCCCGAGGAGATCGTTCTTGAAGCGATAAGGCTCGGGATGGATACGATAGGCTTTTCGGGTCACGCACCCTGCCCGGGCGCGGAGGATTACTCCGTGCGCGATCTGGAGGGCTACAATGAGTGCGTAGAGCGCTTGAAGGATAAATATTCCGATAAGATCAGGATACTCCGCGGTATTGAGAGGGATATTTTTGCATACGATGATAACCACGATTACGATTACGTTATCGGCGCATTTCATAACCTCTACGTTGACGGCAAATTTTACGCGACGGATCGGTCTCCTGAGATTATAAAGGCGAGCATTGATGAGCTTTGCGGCGGCGACGCCGAAGCTTTTGCGATCCGTTATATGGGATTTGCAAAGGATATCGCGCGCGTTACCGGTTGCGATATCATAGCGCATATGGATCTTGTCACCAAGTTCAACGGCGACGGCGAAAATAAGCTCTTTGACGTGCGTTCGGAGGCTTATCTCGCGGCTGTCAAGGAAGCGGTAGACGAAAATATGAAGCTATGCCGCCTCTTTGAGATCAACGCGGGCGCGATCAGCCGCGGTTGGCGTAAGACCCCGTATCCCGATCCCGCTATACTTGATATCATTCACGACGCGGGCGGCGAGGTGACTTACGGTGCTGATTCACACGCCAAAGAAACTCTCCTGCTCGGCTTTGATCAGGCAGAAGAACTCGCAAGGAAACACGGCTTCGGCACTCTTGCAAGACTTAAAATTTAATCACGAAAAAGCCGAGGATGAAAATTCCCCGGCTTTTTGAAAAAATCGGAAAAAAGCGGAACTTTTTTGATGATTTTCGGTCTATATAAGTGAATACCCGAAAGGAGAATTAATATGAAACGATTGTTTGTTGCATTGTTTGCTCTTTTATTTTGTTTTTCTCTTGTATCTTGCGATGGAATAGGCGATGAAACCGTAGCTCCGGAAGTGTCGCTGCCGATTATTGATACGGAAATTCTACCGACCGAAGGCGGAGAAGAAGTACTTATAGATGTCGATTGGAGTGACTTTATCCGAGTTGAGGGGGTAATTTACGACGGCGGATTCCGAGGCGAAAAAATCGACGAGTCTATGGTTGGGGCGCGTATAGGGGCGATACTTTATAATGTAAAGAATACGTATGCGAGCCGCGAGGAGTTTGAATTTACCGAGTATATGAATTTTTGTTCGGCATTCCGTCCGATAGGCTCTGAATTGTTTGAAGTCAAGTGGGACGGAAATTCGATTGCCGTGCTTGACGGCGGCGAGTATTATCTTTATACAAGAAATGCCGAATATCCGCGTAATTTCAAGCTGTACGGCGGTGAAAATTATCACATCCCCGGTCTTGCAGACAACGGTGCTTGGGTGTTCAACGATTATTCCGAGCTTTGCGATGCTTGGGGCGGTGCAGAGAATATTCCGGAAGAGATCAAAATGAGATATGAAAATAAGAATTTTGACGATACCACTTTGGTTATAGTTAAAATTGTTGCCAACAACGGGGCTGCGCAATACGGTATTTCGTCAGTTTCTAAGACCGATTCCAATATATGCGTCGAGGCGGCTCGCTTTGAATCCTCCGGAGAAGGTGACGAAGCGTTACACGATTGGACTTTCTTTATTGAGATAGCCAAGACCGATATTGACCGTGCAGTGGTCAGTGTAGAAGATATTGAACCGCTGAAGCTCGACAGTGAGCTTGGTGAAATTTCGTATGAGGATATGAGTGAGCACATACAACAGATCAATGCGGATCTTTCGGTATACGATAACGCCGCTGTGACGAGCAAGGAGGCTGCGATCGAGATAGTGCGCGACAGCTTCTCACAGCAGAAAGCTGTCGGTACTGTGCTTTACGATCACGTAAGAAATTATTGGTTTGTTGATCTTTTGAGAGATGACGGAAGCAATGTCTACGGAGCTACAGTTGTGATCCGTGCCGCAGACGGAAAGATCATTTCGGGATATTACTCGATGGGTTCTTGGTGATTTTCAATAAAATGTAAATTTGTCGCAATTTAATGAGAAAATTTGAAGATTTTTCTTGACTTTTGGATAATATAGAGGTATAATATATTGTAAGTTTCCTTTTTTGAGATTTACATAAATTTGTATTCTAACACCAAGGAAGGTGAATATTTTATGGCAAGACTTATTGGAACCGTATCAAGAGGCGTTCGCGCTCCTATTATCAAGGTGGGCGATGATATCGCTACTATCGTAGCAGACAGCGTTATTGAAGCCGCGAAGTCGGAAAATCTTGAGATTCGTGACCGCGACGTTATCGCGATGACCGAGTCCATCGTTGCACGTGCACAGGGTAACCTCGCAAGCATCGATCAGATCGCGGAGGATGTCCGCAACAAGTTCCCCGGCGGCGAGGCTGCTATCGTTTTCCCCATTCTTTCCCGTAACCGCTTCTCTATCTGTCTTAAGGGCATCGCGAAGGGACTTAAGTCCATCATCATTATGCTCTCTTACCCCGCAGACGAGGTAGGAAACCATCTCATCGACATTGACGTTTTTGACCGCTCCGGCGTTAATCCCGTAACCGACGTTCTCACGGAAGAGAAGTACCGTGAGCTTTTCGGCTACCATAAGCACACCTTTACGGGCGTTGATTATATCGAGTACTACCGCGAGCTCGTTGAGTCCTGCGGCTGTGAGTGCAAGATCATTCTCGCTAACGACGTAAGAGCTATTCTTAACTATACAAAGCACGTTATCTGTGCAGATATCCACACCCGTTTCCGCAACAAGAAGCTCCTCAAGGACGCAGGTGCAGAGACCGTTTACGGTATGGATGATATCCTTTCCGCTCCCGTTAACGGAAGTGGCTACAATGAGAACTACGGTCTTCTCGGCTCCAACAAGTCCACCGAGGAGGTTGTCAAGCTCTTCCCCAGAGATTGCCAGCCCGTTGTTGACGCTGTAAGAGACAAGATCCTCGCTGCTACCGGCAAGTGCGTAGAGGTTATGGTCTACGGTGACGGCGCGTTCAAGGATCCCGTAGGAAAGATCTGGGAGCTTGCAGACCCCTGCGTATCTCCTGCATATACCGCAGGTCTCGAGGGCACTCCCAACGAGATCAAGCTCAAGTATCTCGCTGATAACGAGTACGCTAACCTTACCGGCGAGGAGCTCAAGGCGGCTATCTCCGAGAGAATCAAGGCAAAGGACTCTAACCTTTACGGTCAGATGGCTTCTCAGGGAACCACTCCCAGAAGACTTACCGACCTTATCGGTACTCTCTGCGACCTTACCTCCGGTTCGGGCGACAAGGGTACCCCCATCGTTTGGATCCAGGGTTACTTTGATAACTATACCAACTAATTAAATAACGAAAAATACCGAAAAGCTCGGGAATCGCAAATGCGATTCCCGAGCTTTTTTGCTGTTTGGCAGGTGTCGAATGAGGCGGGAATAACAGTTTTTACAACCAAAGTATATCGCAAAATGTCAAATAATAACATTTATGATATTAAAAAGGAATAGATACACTAAATAACAAATATAGTGGCCCACTTCGGCATTCGTGATCGCTTTTTGCGATATTTTTTTGATATTACTGAGAAAATTTATTAAAACCTATTGACATTATGCTTATAAAATGATATCATATTCTCACCACAACACGTAAAAATGGTTAGAAATAGTTAAAAATACCGAGAATTGTTTGGGAAACCCACGGAAAAATCATTTTCGGGCTAATTTGGGCGCGTTTATCCCACGCCAATACCGCGAAAAAGCCTGCGAATGATGCAAAATTTGAAAGGAGGAATGGAAATGTCAGAGTTTATGCCGTTATTGAATACGTATAACTACAATCTTGATGCTAAAAACAGAATTTTCATTCCCGCCAAGCACCGCGAGGTGCTCGGAGCGAACTTTGTAGTGTTCCCGAACTTGAAGGATACCCGCTCTTTGGTTATATCTTCGGTTGAATATTTTAATAGCGTGATTGAAAAGATCCGTAACAACGAGGCGCTTAGTGCCGAGGACAGATCGGATATGATAGACTTCCTCAGCGGCTTCGGCGATACTATTTCTCCCGATGCGCAGGGAAGAGTGGTTCTCTCCGCCAATCTGGTCGCTTTTGCGGAGCTTGGCGGTGCCACCATTATTCGAGGCAGCCAGGATCACATTGAGATTTGGAACGCATCTGTATTTACCGAAACGACCAAGGATAAAGCTAAATCTTTTGCGGAAAAGATTAAGAAGTCCAATATGGTATTATGATGAACGATAAAGATTTTAAGAACGATAGATCTTCCGCGGGCGTGGATCTACCCGAGTTTTCACATAAGCCCGTTTTGCTCGACGAAGTCCTTGCGGCACTTAAGCTGCGCGGGGACGGAACGTTCCTTGACGGAACTGTTGGCGGCGCGGGGCATTCGAGCGCCATTGCCTCGGAGCTTACGACCGGATATCTGCTCGCCCTTGATAGGGACGATACGGCTATCGCGGTAGCAACCGAAAGGTTGTCACGCTTCGGGGACCGTGCCGAGGTCGTCAAATCCAACTTCGCCGATATGGCGAGTGTTTGCAGAGATAAAGGAATCAAAGCACTCGACGGAATTCTCCTCGACCTTGGAGTTTCCTCGCATCAGCTTGATACTCCCGAGCGTGGATTTTCATATGTTCACGATGCGCCTCTCGATATGAGAATGGATCGCACAGCGCCTGTCGACGCCGCTTACGTTGTTAATAACTACGAGCGCTCCGAGCTGATCCGCATTATCCGCGATTACGGTGAAGAGAAATTCGCCGTTAAGATTGCGGATAAGATCTGTAAGAGAAGAGAGGAAAAGCCGATCGAGAGAACTCTTGAGCTTGTCGATATAATCAAGAGTGCCTTCCCCGACGGCGGCAGATACCTCAAGCATCATCCCGCGATGAGAACCTTTCAGGCGATACGCATCGAGGTCAACGGAGAACTTGAGATCATAGCAAACACAGTGAAAGATGCGGTCGAGCTTCTTGCTCCCGGAGGAAGACTTGCGATCATCACCTTCCACTCGCTCGAGGACAGAGCGGTGAAGGAGGCGTTCAACAAGCTCGCGCAGGGCTGCACCTGCCCCAGCGATTTTCCCATTTGCGTATGCGGCAACAAGCCGAAGGTCAAGATCGTTTCCAAAAAACCGATTGTATCGACCCCTGAGGAATTAAAATTCAACCCCCGCGCCCACAGCGCAAAGCTGCGAGTTGCGGAAAAAATATAACGACGAACCGCCTATGGCGGAAAGGATCGGAAAATGAAAAAGATTCACAAAAACGGACGCGCTGATTGTTCCGATATCATTGATATTCTCGGAACCTCCGAAGAAGGCGTAGATATAAAGCTTGAGGTTGAGCTTCAGATGGAGCGCGAGAGAAAGAGCGCTGCTGAACTTTCTGAGTTTTACAATCTTGCGGATATGATGGGTTCCGGCGAGGGAGACGTTTACCGCAATGGCGAATATGACGGCAAGCGTTATATGACCAACGACGACTACAATCGCATGATTCTTGATAAGACCAGAATTCCTCAATACGTTATGAGTGCTGCTGCACCGACTAATGTAGTTCCCCGTCCCGCTACGGTATACAATGTTATGGGCTGCGGAAAAACGATGGTTGGAACAAGCGCTGTTGCGAGTGTTTGTGAGAACGTCATTCGCGGAGAGGAATACGCTCTTGCTCGAGTAGAACGCGCTTCCACCGATCTCAGCGGCGCGCTCATTCGCATTTTTGAAAAGTGGTTCCCCGCTCACAGTATTGATAGAGTGAATGGCAAGCAGCGCCGTAGATTGGCAAGCTCTGCCGCAGGTATTGCTTGGGTTCTGATCTTTGCGCTCGTACTCGCGCTCCCGATAACTCTCGCGGTGCTCAAGAGCGAAGCTATTTCGAACTTGAACGCTAAGCAGGAAGAGCTCTACGCTCTTGAAAGGCTGGAAGCTGATCTCATTGCTGAATTTGAGAGCAGCCTTGATCTGAGATATATTGAGAACGTCGCCGTGAATGAGATCGGAATGATCAAGCTTAATGACAGCACCATAAAGATACTCAGACTCAACGATATCGACTCTATTGAAAGCTTTACCGATAAAAAATCAAACTCTGTCGTCCCCGCACTTCTCAGTGCGCTCGGAATTCGTTCGGAAGACGAATAATAAGCATTTAAGCTGAATAAAATTCATAAAGCAGGCTAAAGTATAGCCGCTGCATAACGGGAAATCTATTATTTAAAGATTCCCGTTTTCGCACAAAGCCCCAAAAGAGGATTAAACTATTATGCAAAAGGCAAGAATCAGCACAAAAATAACGATACGAGCTTTCATAGTTCTTGCTTTGATAGCCGCTGCCTTTTTGGTATTGATAGCCCGAATCTTCAGCCTTCAGACCGTAAGCTTTGATTACTATAAGAACAAGGTAGTAGATCAGCTTACGACCGAATCCACGATCATCTCAAGCCGCGGCAATATCTACGATTCAAACGGTATTTTGCTTGCGGCAAATAAAACCGCGTACCGAATTTTCATCGCACCGAAGACGATTCGCGATGAAATGAAGGAGGCTCAAAATAATATCTCTAAGGAAGGCAACGCCGAAAGAGTCGATCTTGACGTCAAGATCAGCGAGGGGCTTTCCGAGATACTCGGTATCGACTACGATACCATCTACGCTATGACGGGGAAGACCAATAGCCTTGACGCGACTGTCATGCGCGAGGCAACGCCCGAGCAGGCAGATAAGGTCCTTTCCTTGGTGTCGAAGCTGAACGTGACCAATTGCGTTTACGTTGAGCCTATGAGCGTAAGATATTACGCTTACGGAGATCTCGCCACGCATGTTCTCGGCTTCACGGGACGCGACGGTGACGGTCTTTACGGACTTGAATATTATTACAATAAGGAGCTTGCGGGCACGCCCGGCAAGTTTATAATCGCCCGAGACGCGTACGGCAACGAGATGCCTTATGAGTATCAGAGCTATATTGATGCGATCGACGGCTATAATCTCAATACCACGCTTGACATCAAGATACAGGCGATCCTCGAGGAACAGCTTGAGGCGACCTACTACGAGTCCGGCGCGGGTGCGGGAGTCGCGGGAATCGTTATGAATGTAAAGACCGGCGCGGTCTACGCGATGGCGACCTACCCCGATTTCGACAGCAACGATGCCTGGACGTTGAGCACCGAGTACGAAACGATGCTCACTGAAAGCGGTCTAACGTCGACCGACGAGGGTTATTCGAGCCTGCGCACATCGCTTCTGAATCAGATGTGGCAGAATAAGGCGCTTACCTTTACCTATATGCCCGGTTCGACATTTAAGATCATTACCACGGCAATGGCACTTGAGAACGGGATCGATAAGCTCCTTCCGACTCACAAGTGCACGGGTCAGCTTAACGTCTACGGTAGCATAATCCGCTGCCACAAGAAGGGCGGACACGGCGAATTGACCTTCGAGGGCGGACTTCAGCAGTCCTGCAACCCCTATATGATGAAGCTTGCCGAGAATATCGGTAAACAGACCTTTTACGATTACGTAAGAAACTTTGGCTATCTTGATAAGACGGGCATCGACCTGCCCGGCGAGGGTAACAGCACCTTCTGGGCTGAGGGGGCATTCGGACCAGTCGACCTTGCGGTTGCGTCCTTCGGTCAGAACTTCAAGATAAGTATGATGCAGCAGCTCACCGCGATCTCCGCGGTTGCAAACGGCGGCACGCTCGTTCAGCCTTACGTCGTCGAGTCTATGACCGACAGCGACGGCAACATTGTGTGGCAGCACGATGTGAACGAAATCAGACAGGTTGTTTCCTCGGCGGTTTGCGCAGAGGTTTCAAGAATTCTTGAGGAAGGTGTTTCGGGCGACGGCGGTTCAAAGAACGCGTACGTTGCGGGCTACAAGGTAGCGGCAAAGACGGGTACATCCGAGAAGATCGGTGACGACGAAACTCTCCGAATCGGTTCCTGCGCGGCGTTCGCGCCCTCGGACGATCCCGAAATCGCGATCATCATAATCGTTGATGAGCCGTCCTGCGAGAATGTTTTCGGAAGCTACGTTGCGGCGCCCTACGTTGCAAACTGCCTCGAGCGGATGCTTCCTGCGCTCGGCATCGAGCCTGACTATTCGGCATCCGAAGCCGCCAAGCTTGAGGTCGAGGTCGGAAACTACCTCGGTATGATGTCCTTCAGCGCAATAGAAGTGATCGAGAAAAACGGACTTGACGTTGAGATAATCGGTAACGGTGAAAAGGTCACGGCTCAGGTTCCCTCAGCGGGCAGCTTCCTTTCAAAGCAAAACGGAAAAATAATTCTTTACGTCGGTGATACCGCGCCGAGCAACGATCTGACCGTTCCGAACGTCGTCGGACTCAGCGCATCTGCGGCGAACCGAGTGCTTATCAATGCGGGATTCAATATCAGTATTGATGGAGCGACAAATTTTGACGTCGGCGACGGCGCGGAAGTAATATCGCAGTACCCTGCGGCGGGAACTCCCGCGACGAGGGGTGACGTTATTACGGTGACCTTCAGACACACGGATGTAAGCGACTAAATAAAAGCATCGGATGTAAAATCTCACGGATGATTAAATAAAAAATCATCGGAGGAGATCCATGCTTCTTAAAGAGCTTTTACGATCCTCGGGCATCTTTTACCGTGCCACGGGGAACGAGAACATTGAAATAACTACGATATCATCAGACTCGCGCTCGGCAGTTGAAAATTCGCTGTTCGTGTGCATTCGAGGTCGCAATCACGACGGACATTCCTACGCGGGAGTTGCCACGGCGAAAGGTGCTGTGGCGATACTTGCGGAGAATGAACTGAGCGATCTGCCGGGCGGAGTCACCGTCATATACACTCACGACACCGCAGCCGCGCTCGCGCGGCTGTGGGATGCGTGGTACTGTCACCCGTCGAGAGAGATGAAACTCGTTGCGGTTACGGGAACTAACGGCAAAACTACGGTCAGCTTTATGCTCGACGCGATATTTTCCGCCGCTTTTCATAAGTGCGGAATTATCGGAACCGTATACTGCAGAACGCCGAAAAGATTTCTGCAGACCAACTCTATGACTACACCGGATCCAGACACGCTTTACCGCGTGCTCGCTGAAATGCGTGACGACGGCGCGGAGTACGTCTTTATAGAGGCGAGCTCACACGCGCTGGCGCTCGGCAGACTTGCTCCCTTGAATTTTGAGGCGGCAGTATTTACCAATCTCACTGCCGAACATCTTGATTTCCACGGCAATATGGAAAATTACTTCCTTGCCAAGGCGTCGCTTCTTGAAAAATGTAAGACGGCGTTTATCAATTTCGATGACTCCTATGCCGAAAGATATCGCTCGTATGCGATGGCTACGGGCTCGTGCGCGCGGCTCGTATTCTTCTCTGCGCAGTGCAAGAGAGGCGCGGACTACAAGGCGGAGGGAATCAAGCTCTGTGGTGTTGACGGAATAGCATACACGCTCTGCGCAAAGAATATAGTTCGTGAGATACGCGTGCCGATGGCAGGGCGGTTTAACGTAGATAACACTCTCGCGGCACTCGCGGTCGCGCTTGAATTCGGAATAAGCGGTAGGACGGCTTCCGAGGCACTTTCGGGCTTCGGCGGTGCTCCGGGCAGACTAAAGCGTTTGCGTACCCCCTCGGGATACGCGGCGTCGATCTATATCGACTATGCGCATACTCCCGATGCGCTTGAGCGGATCCTCGAAACTGCTCGCGGACTTACCGAGGAAGGCGGAAGGATCATTCTGGTCTTTGGTTGCGGCGGTGACCGCGACCGACTCAAACGTCCGCTGATGGGAGGAATCGCATCGCGGTCGGCTGATTTATGCATTGTGACCTCGGACAACAGCAGAAGTGAATTGCCCGAGAATATAATAGGAGAGATACTCGGTGGCTTTGATCCCCAAACGGCACACGCCGTGATCCCCTCGCGGAGGGAAGCGATCAGATACGCCGTGGAGCAGGCAAGAGGCGGCGACGTAGTTCTCCTCTGCGGAAAAGGACACGAGAAATATGAGATAGGTCCTCTCGGACAGCGGGATTTCGACGAGGCTGGAATAGCCGAGGAAACGCTTAAAAGGCTTGTCGGGACGCAAATAAAGGAAGATAACGAAAATGAAGGTTAGATTTGCTAATAATATACCTACAACTCAAGAAATAGCTGATCTCTGCGGCGGCAGACTCATCGGCGACGGTAACGTAGCCGTCGAGAGCGTTTGCACCGATTCGCGCGAGGTTGAATGCGGTACGATGTTCATTGCCATCGTCGGTGAACGGGTTGATGGACATATATTTATCGAACAGGTCAGAAACGCCGGCGCGGTGTGTGCGCTTTGCAGTCGCATCCCCGAGGGCGCGGGCAACCTCCCGATCATTCTGGTTGAGGATACCGTTAAGGCGCTCGGCAGACTCGGCGCGGAGTACTCGAAAAACTGTCGTGCAAGAAGAGTGGGCGTCACCGGAAGCGTAGGCAAGACGACGACCAAGGAATTTATCGCATCCGTGCTCGCAACTGCGGGCAAGGTCTGGAAGACCGAAGGAAACTTCAACAGCACCGTCGGACTTCCCATGTCGCTTCTGACTCTTCCCGAGGATGCGGATTACGCAGTCCTTGAAATGGGAATGACGGGACCCGGAGAGATTAAGCTTCTTTCCGATATTGCCAGCCCCGAGATCGGAGTTATTACCACGATCGGTACGGCGCACATGGAGCTTCTCGGCTCGCGCGAGAATATCGCGAAGGCAAAGCTCGAGATCAAGAGCTCGCTTGCGGAGGACGGTCATCTTCTCCTTTGCGGCAACGAGCCGTTGCTTGCGGACGAGGGCAAGAATGACCCGCGCGTAAGCTATTTCTCGGCCGATGCGCAGAATATTGAATATTACGCTTATAATATATCCACCTACGAGGGCGGAATGACCTTTGACGCTTCCTGTCTCGGAACTCACCTTTACGACCTCGAGATCCCCGCTATCGGCAAGCATAACGTAGCGGCGGCTCTGGCGGGAATTGCCGTGGGCTTTATGTTTGGCATTGACGAGGAACGCATCAGACGAGGTATTTTGACTTACAGATCGGTCGGTCTGCGTCAGCAGATGACTGATTTGGGCGGCGTCAGAATCATTTCGGACTGCTACAACGCAAGTCCCGAATCGATGCGCGCGGCGGCTTCGGTGCTCACCTCGGTGGCGTCTCATAGAAGCGGAAAGATGGTCGCACTTCTCGGCGATATGCTTGAGCTTGGTTCGTCCTCTGCTGAGCTTCATTACGCTGTAGGAAAATATTTCGCTGATTCGGGAGTTGACAGACTTGTCAGCTTCGGCGAGAGAGCGGAGAAGATCGCTGACGGATTTGCTTCGGTCAAGGGTGAGGATAAAGTGTCCCGATTCCCCGACAGAAGCGATGCAAACGCACCCGCTCGTGCGCTTGCGGATATCCTTGAAGCGGGTGACACGCTTATCCTCAAGGCAAGCCGCCTGATCGCCGCGGAAAGAGTTGCAGCAGAGCTTAAAAATCTACTTTAATTTTGATTTAAGAAAAGGATTTTGTTATGAAGGAACGGATGCTGACGGAATTTTTCCCATTGACTCTTGGAGTTTTCCTGCTCACGTGGCTGATTCTACGCAAGCTCATCCCCGTGCTGAAAAGCCGCAAGATAGGTCAGAAAATCTATGAGATCGGACCTCGTTGGCATAAGGGCAAGGAGGGTACTCCGATCATGGGCGGTCTCGGTTTCATTATAGCTGCGGCTGTCGGTCTTGGAGTTATTACGGGAGTTTACGCTTACCTCGGCAGAGCGAGCGAGCTTCTCAGCGTATGGCTCACCTTTACGCTTGCGCTCCTGAACGGTCTTATCGGTTTCTTCGATGATTATACCAAGCTTATCAAAAAGCAGAACCAAGGATTCCTTGCTTGGCAGAAGCTCGTGCTTCAGTTCCTCGTTGCCGTTGCGTACCTTTGGGCGATGTCGGCTTGCGGCTTTATCGATACTGCGCTTGAGATTCCCTATTTCGGTATTGAGATCGAGCTTGGCATCTTCTACTACTTCCTCGCGGTGCTCTTTATCGCGGGAATGGTCAATTCCGTTAACCTGACCGACGGTATCGACGGTCTTTGCTCGAGCGTTACTGCCGTTATCGGCGCGTTCTTCGCAGTTGCGGCGTTCGTCGCACTCAAGCCCGAGCTTGCAATCCTCCCCGCTACCGTTATCGGCGGTACGGTCGGATTCCTTATGTATAATTTCTACCCCGCAAAGATATTTATGGGCGACACCGGCTCGCTTTATCTCGGCGGTGCAGCGGTCGGTATGGCGTTCCTCGCCGACGAACCGCTGATAATCCTCATTGCAGGCATCATTTACCTTATCGAGGTCATGTCGGTCATTCTTCAGGTCGGCTACTTCAAGCTGACACACGGAAAGCGCATCTTCAAGATGGCACCCATCCACCATCACTTTGAAAAGTGCGGCTGGAGCGAGGTCAAGGTCGTAGGCGTGTTCACGCTTATTACCGCCATTGCGTGCGTTCTTGCGTATTTCGGTCTGTAGGGAGACAATAATAATCAGCGAAACCGTGCCCCGCGCCGTTTCGGATAGGAGGCTGCCGTATGGGACGGTTTAACAAAAGAAAATACGCCGTCGACGTAAGCGGCGACCTCGAAAAGCGCCGTCGGGCAAAGAAAAGATCTCTTCTCTTTCTTCGGGAGAGAGAGGATAAGAGCTTGTTCGAGAGCGACGAAGTAGCGCTCAAAATGCTGCAAAGCCGTCCGGATATGTTCTTTACCGTCCTTTGCGTATTGCTGATATCTCTCGGAACTGTGCTTTCGTTCAGCGCGGGTTCTGCGTACGCCTCCGAGGCGTACGGCACCGGCTTCCATTTTGTACTCAATCACCTCAAGCACCTTGCAGTAGGTTTCGTTGTTGCCGCGTTCTTCTACTTCGCATCTCATCCGAGATGGATGCGCGTTTTGTCGGTAGCGTTTTATATTGGATCAATCGGGCTTCTCATCCTCGTTCTTATTATAGGCGTTGAGGGAGGAGGAGCAAAGAGATGGTTGGATCTGGGATTTTTTACACTCCAGCCCTCCGAGCTTGCTAAAACGGGCGTGATCCTCGTTATGTCTCTTTATCTTACCCGATACGATGAATCGGTAAATTCCGGCTTTAACAGATATTCTCTGTTTCATGGACTGATCGCTCCGTCTTTTATCTTCCTTTTGGTGTGCGTGCTGATATTCTTTGAGCATCATTTCTCGGGAATCATTATCACAGCGGCGATCGGGGTCGGTATGTTATTTATCGGCGGAACTTATTTCGGATGGTTTGCCGCTCTGCTGCCGTTTATTCCGTTAGTCTGGATACTGATACAAAATTCCGATTATGCAATGAAGCGAATCAACAGTTTCCTTGATAAAGGCAGCGACAACCTGGTTGAAAACTGGCAGTCTACTCAAGGCTTATACGCGATAGGCACGGGTGGCCTCTTCGGAGTCGGAATTGGCGAATCAAGCCTTAAATACGGCTACGTTTCGCAACCTCAGAACGATTTTGTGTTCACGATAGTATGCGAAGAGCTCGGATTTTTCGGCGCAACTGCAATTATGCTTTTATTCTTAGCTCTGGTCGTCAGAGGCGTTATACTCGGACTTCGTGCTCCCGATAAGTACATTTCTCTCGTTATACTCGGCCTTAGCTTCAAGCTTGCCATACACGTTATTCTTAACGTCGGTGTTGTAAGCGGTGTTCTTCCCAATACCGGCATTTCGCTTCCGTTCTTCTCGAGCGGAGGAAGCGCAACAATCTCGCAGATGATCGACATGGGTATCATACTTGGTTTGTCAAGATTCTGCACACAAAAACAATAACACGAAAGGAGCCCGCTTATGAGGGTTCTCGTTACAGGCGGCGGAACGGGCGGTCACGTCAATCCCGCACTTGCCATAGCAAATACATTTAAAGAAAACATTCCCGATGCGGAGATAGCATTCGTCGGTACCGTCCGCGGACTTGAAAATGAGCTCGTTCCCAAGGCAGGGTATAAGCTTTACCACGTTGACGTGCGCGGCATCAGACGCTCGCTTTCATTATATAATATACGTTCCCTTTGGCTTGCGGCGATCTCGCCCGTCAAGGCAAAGAAGATCATAAAAGAGTTCAAGCCCGATCTCGTCGTCGGTACGGGCGGTTACGTAAGCTGGCCGATACTCGTTGCCGCTTCGAGAATGAAGATACCCACAGCGGTTCACGAGTCGAATGCAGTCCCCGGACTTGCGGTGAGAAAGCTTGTTCCCTACGTGGACAGAATTTTTACTAACTTCGCAGTAAGTGCCGAGATCCTCGGAAAGAGCGGCAAGGTTATGCAGGTCGGATGTCCTATGCTCGGTCAGTTCGGTCATATCAGTCGCGATGAGGCACGTGACCGACTTGGCATTAGCCGCGATTGCAAATATATCGTTTCCTTCGGCGGAAGCCTCGGTGCGGCGGCGATGAACGATATGGCACTCGAGCTTATGCGCGATTACGTAAGCGCGCACAAGAATGTGCGTTACACCCACGCAACGGGCGGCGACCATTACGAATCGGTAAAGAAACGCTTCCTTGAGGCGAAGCTTGATAAATACGAAAACATAGAACTGCTTCAATATATCTACGATATGCCTCTTCGTATGGCGGCGGCGGATCTGATAATCAGCCGCGCGGGCGCGATTACGATCTCAGAGCTTGCCCGTCAAGGTAAGGCGGCGATACTTATCCCCTCTCCGAACGTAACAGACGATCAGCAAACGAAGAATGCGAAGGCACTTGCGGATATCGGCGGCGCTTATATGATACGCGAGCCCGAGCTTGTTGACGGAAAGATATGCAAAGCCGTTGCAAATCTGCTTGAAGATTCTGATAGAAGAGAATCAATGGAGAAGTCTATTGCGGGATTTGCCCCTCTTGACTCTAATAAGCTGATTTTCGATGAGCTTATGAGACTTGCCAAGGTCGGCAAATAAAGGTAATATAGGAAATCTAAAAAGAAAGAAGGTGTCTCGTCGGTATGAATGAATTAAAACCCAATAACAAGGTCATACGGAATGATCGTGGTAACGGCGGGACTGCTTCCAACGTATCGACCTTCGTTAAAAGAGAAGAAAAAACTTACGTCAGAAGATATTCAATGACGAGGAAGAAGGTCTCAAATTGGATCTACAATAACTATGACGCAGATGAATATAGTCTGACTCATCCGTCGACACGACGCTTTAAGGCGGAAGAGGCGGCATCTGATCCGGCCAGAAGAGCAAAAGCAAAAATCTTGATGGTCTGCATCGGACTTGCATTAGTGATGCTGATGATCATTCCTGCCGTTAAGCTGACCTCTGCATATCTCGTTATTGAGGAGATCCGCGTAGAGGGAGACACGTTTTATTCGGAAAACGAATTGCTTGCCGCCGCGGAGCTTTTGGTTGGTGACGGTTTGCCACTGCTTAAGGCTGGCGAAGCCGAAGCAGCGGTTTTAGACAATCTGCCTTACGTTCAAAGCTGTGAGATCAGCTTTGAATTGCCGAACGTCATAGTTTTCAATCTGGTCGACGAAACTCCTGCCTTTTATGCTCAGATAGAAGGCGAGAAATATATTTTAACGGCATCCTTGCGAGTTCTCGAACGGACGGACGATGAAGCGATGCTTAACGGACTTCCTTTAGTAGAGCTTCCTCGGGTATCGAAGGCGGTCGTTGGAGAAGAATTGGTACTTGAGGGAACAAGCGGTGAGTACATTACCGAGTTCTTCAAATTACTCAATCGCTCCGAGCTGAAGGGAAGAGTCGGAAGATTATATTTTGATAAGAAGTTTGATATCGTCACTTCGGTCGATGGAAAATTCCGAGTTCTTTGGGGCTCTCCCATAGATATGGAGCTGAAGTTTGCCACCGTTTCTAAAATGATAGAAGAAAACGGAGATGCTTGCCTCACTACGGGAATCATAGACGTAAGAGTAGCCAATGTCAGCGGAATCATACTTGATGCGAATATTGATCCCGATGTAAGGGAATGATTTCCGTTACCGGAAAAATATTTTTCGGTAATGATCAAACTTTTTCTTAAAAAGTACTTGAAAAAACGTCAAAAAACATTTATTATATTATATAGAAGTAAATTATAGCCTACGGGCGTATCTATAAAATCGGAGGAATATAAAATGGATTACAGCTACGAACACGAGAATTACAACACAAACGACGACGTCCTTGATAGCGGCGTCAGCATCAAGGTAGTAGGCGTTGGCGGCGGCGGAAATAACGCTGTCAACAGAATGATCGACACCAACATCAGAGGCGTTGAGTTTATCGCGGTCAACACCGACCGTCAGGCACTTCGCAACTCTGTATCTCCTACTCTCATTCCCATCGGTGAGAGAATCACAAGAGGTCACGGTGCAGGCGCTAATCCCGAGATCGGTCAGCGCGCTGCTGAAGAGAACGCAGAAGAGATCCGCGCGGCACTCGCAGGCGCAGATATGGTATTTATTGCAACCGGTATGGGCGGCGGAACCGGAACCGGCGCAGCTCCCGTTGTTGCAAGAATTGCGCACGAGATGGACATTCTTACGGTCGCTATCGTAACCAAGCCCTTCCTTTTCGAGGGTCGCCGCCGTATGCTTCAGGCAGAAAAGGGTATCGAGGATCTTCGCAACTACGTCGACTCCCTCGTTATTATTCCCAACGAAAGACTCAAGCAGGTCTCCGAAACCCGCATCACTCTCAAGAATGCTTTTGAGATCGCAGACGACGTTCTCCGTCGCGGCGTTCAGAGTATTTCCGAGCTTATCAACGTTCCCGGCTTCATCAACCTTGACTTTGCGGACGTTACCAGCGTAATGCGCGATGCAGGCTATGCTCATATGGGTACCGGCTCCGCAACAGGTAAGGATAAGGCAGAGATTGCGGCAAAGGCTGCTATTTCGAGCCCCCTTCTCGAAACCTCGATCAAGGGCGCAACCGGCATTCTTGTAAGCATCACCATGTCTCCCGACGTTGGACTCGAGGATGCAGATCTTGCTTCCAGCATGATCACTGCAGAGGCTCATCCTGATGCGAACGTAATTTGGGGAGCTGCATTCGATCCCGATCTTGAGGATGAGATGAAGATTACGATTATTGCAACCGGCTTTGAAAACCCCGGTCATAATGAGCATAATCGCAATAATTCCACCCCTGCTTCTGCTCCCGCACGTCCTCAGAATAACAATCAGCCCCAGCGCAATAACAATGGCGCTCAGCAGAAACAGGCTCCCGCGCCTGCTCCCGCACCTCAGGCTGAGCCCGCTCCCGCACCCGCTCCCGCACCCAATCCTACTCCCGCGCCCGCTCCCCAGCCCGCACCTGCTCCCCAGCCTGCGGCTACCAATACTCCTAAGGCACCCCAGGGCGGCGATAGCTTTGACGATATAATGTCCATCCTTCGTTCCCGCAAGCCGAGAACCGATTACGGAAGCGGAAACGGCAGAAGATAATCAATCGGAGTAATCAAAATGACACTTTCCGAATTCAGAGCGCTCATTGCAAGCGATCAAATTATTGATATAATTTTAGATACCGATACCTATAACGAGATCGACGATCAGTATGCTCTTGCATACGCAATGCTCTCAAAAAAGAAGATCAATCTTCTTTCGGTCAACGCCGCTCCTTTCTTCAACAGCCGTTCTTCAAGTGCGGCTGAAGGAATGGAGAAAAGTTACAATGAAATCTTTAATATCATGAAGCTGACTAATGCGGAGATGGCAGCGCAGGTGCCGGTCTACCGCGGAAGCACACGCTTTATGACTTCAAAGACCGATATCGTCGAGTCTGATGCTTGCGAAAACATTATCAACACGGTAATGTCGCGTGAGACTCCCGTCGTTATCGTGGCGATAGGTGCAATTACCAACGTGGCGTCAGCGTTGGCAAAGGAACCTGAAATTGCCAAGAGAAGCGCGGTTATTTGGCTTGGCGGACACGCCCTCGAGCGTCCCGACACTAAGGAATTCAATTTGCGTCAGGATATTCCCGGTGCTCAGGTGCTCTTCGACTCCCACATCCCCTTCCTCCAGATCCCCTGCGACGGCGTTTGTTCGTCCTTCATCACAACCCCCGCCGAGCTTGACTTTTACCTCAAGGGCAAGAACGAGCTCTGTAATTACCTCTGTTCCATCACGGGTGATTACATAAACTGGGGATATGCGAGATCCAAGGTGGTATGGGATGTCACCGCAATCGGATGTATGACGGTTCCCAATTCGATGGAAATCGTCGAGATACCCTGTCCTTACGTCACAAGCGACTGTAGGTATGCATTTGATTCAGCACGCCATCATTATCTCTATGTAAGAAAAATCCGCAGAGACCCCCTTTATGCGGACCTCTTCAAGACACTTAGCGAAAAATAATGGCAAAAAAGTCGGCACTTTTTTTAAAAAGTGCCGCTTTTTTATTGCAGAAAACAAAAAATAATGGTATAATATATATGATTAATTTTAGCTTCTGACGGAGGAACTGAAATGAAGACCAAAAGATTCAATAGAAGCTTGCCCGAGGTGCTTCACGCGGCACCCGAATTTGTGATGTCGGGCTCGCCTTTTTCGATATCCGCCGCTTACCGAGTTTTCGGTGAAAACGCACCGGAAAAGCTTTGCTTTAAAATAGACGGGGAGAAGGAATATTATCTTTATCCCGTTGACAGATACGAGCGCAAGGGTGTGGCGTTCGTGATCTACCGCGCCGATATCCCAGCATCAACTATTAAGGGCGATCTGCTTGCATATAGAATTTATGCCGAGGGAGAGGATAAGAGCAAACTTCCGCCATACGTTTGCAGGATCATTAATCCCACCGATCTCCCCGCACTCCCCCCACTTGCCATTACGGAGATTTTCGGCAGACCGAAGGGTAAGGAATTCACTTGCTACGTTGAGCTCTTCAATCCGACCGATAAGGACGTAGATCTTTATGATTACGAGGCTTTGATCTATTCTCCCGCCCGAGAGCCTGCGGGTGAACCCAAGGGTAGACTTCCTCTTTCAAGAGAGGCGGGCGTTAATATACTCGGCGCGGGCGAAAGCGTTGCTTACTGGCCGATCACTCTTAAAAACTACGCCCCTGAAGTCAACTGTCTGACTAAAGAGGACTTTATCGCGCAGATCAATTCCGCATATCTATATACAAAAGAACCTATTGATGAGTCAAAAGTTAGAGTATTCCCGATCGATCTCACTGAAATTGACGAGGCAACGGGAAAGCGCAAGCATATCGACGGCATTTGCGCACTACCCTGTGCGCACGATGCAACTACGATTGTGATCACCCCGCGCGGCGGAGACGCTTCGAATGCGGTATTCACTCTCGTTTACAGCGATTGCTATGCTGAGTGGGACACTCCCGTGCATCGTTCGTCTTATTGGACGTTTGATCCTAAGGAGCCGAGCCGCGCTATCAACCTTTCGCACGCCGAGCTTGCAACTCCGGGTTATCCCGCTTATATGCAATCTGCAAAATGCGATGTAACCGCGCCTCTGCCCGCAATTCTTCCGCTTTCGCCCATTAACGAGGCTTATCACGGAGATTATTGCGGAACGATTGAGTTTGCTGTTTTGCCCGCTGATCCTGACTGCGACGCCGGAATCACATCGGTTATGGTAACGCTACCGAATGGAGAAAAAGCAGAATATTTGGCTCGCGAGGAGCACGACGGCGTTTACCGCGCGCGCATACCCGAAGAGGTGTTTGAAGAACTCTCCGAGCTTGAATATTCGATCAACGTGTGGGACGGTGCGCGTATCGTTCGTCTTGGAAATTTACTTCCTATTTGCGTTCCCGTATATGATAACCGAGGTCCTCGCATTATTTCGATGGTTCCCTCGCGCGGTTATGCATACGATGGCAGAAAGCCGATCGTTATTAAGGCTAAATACACCGATCCCGCGGGTATCCGCATTAAGGATTGCTATCTGAAGCTCGACGGCAAGGACGTTACTAACGATGCAACCTTTACAGCAAACTATCTCGAATACGAGCCGAAAAAGCCGCTCGAATGCGGTGATCATACTCTCACTATCCGTCTCAAGGACGGGCTTGGCAACCGCACGACCAGAACCGTCAACTTCACCGTTTCGGATATGACCGATCTTTCCGCATATTTCGGAGAGATACACGCTCACACGGGTGAATCAGACGGAAACGGACTTTGCCGCGACGCTATCGAGTTCGCATACGATAACGGTGCCGATTTCTTCTCGGTAACCGAGCATTCTCATTATTTCACTCAGGAAATTTACGACGCTCAGAAGGCTACCGCCAATTCGCTTGATCGCCCCGGAAGATTTGCCGCGCTTTACGGCTGGGAGATGACCTGGAACAATACCTGCGGTTATTGGGGACACATGAATATTATCGGAAGTGAAAAGGTGGTTTCCGATATACACGGCGTTGGAATGCCCGATCTTTTCAAGTGGCTTGAGGGCGAGCCCGATGCTGTCGGTATGTTTAATCATCCCGGTCAGGCTTGGGGCGACTTTGAGGATTACGGCTTCTGGACCCCCGAGGCGGACAGACAGATGGCTCTTGCCGAGATCAAGGGCAGAGGATACGATCTGCAATATGCCCTTCTGCTTTCCCGCGGTTGGCACGTTGCGCCCTCGTTCAATGAGGATAACCACGCACCCAACTGGACGGTTGCTTCTCCCTACATTACGGGAGTCCTCGCGCCTGCGCTTACACGCGAGAATATGATGGAAGCCTTCCGCGCCCGCCGCGTTTATTCGAGTGCCGATCCCACGATGAAGATCTTCTATAAGATCAACGGAGAGTGGATGGGTGCAAGATTGAACAATCCCTCCGAGCTCAAAGTTTCCGTTAAGATAACTACCGAAAATGAAAACGGTATCGGACGCATTGAGATCATCGGTGAGGATAATATCCTCGTAGCACAGAAATTTGTCGGTGCGAAACAAAGCTACGAATGGAATATCACTCTTCCCGTAGAATTTGACTATTATTACGTTCGTGTTTCGAACGGAATGCAGTATTCGGTCACCGCACCCGTGTGGATAGAGAACAGACAGGAGCCGAAGGTGCTTTCGATGATCCATTCTGCGTCTTACGACAAGCACGAAAGCTCTGCGGTTACCATCAAGGTAGAGAATCCGACAGAAACGACTATGGATGAGGTCAGAATCGATTTCTATCTGACGGGTATCGAAGGATTCTCGCTCCGCGATGCTGTTCCTTACGCGAAGGTCTGCGTCGGTAAGCTCAAGCCCGGCAGACATATCAGCGTGACGCGCCAGCTTCCCGAAATCTCCAAGAACCGTCGCGTCAGCGCGGTTATCACGGCTGTTTCGGATAAGAAGGTACGCAAGGCGACATCTTATATTCTCCTTTCGCCCATCAGCATCACCGAGGTGCTTTGCGCTTCGGGTGCGATCGAACGCGACGGCGAAACGATCGAAAATCCCTATCCTTACGTTACTCTCTGCAATAATTCGGGTAACGATATTACGCTCAAAGATACAAAGCTTGCTCTCTGGACCACCACCGGCAAGCCTCCGAAGGATGAAAATATCTGGAGCGCTGACGGTGTGAAGATCGCGGCGAGAAGTGCGACGGTTATCTGGTACCGCAAGCCCGAAAATGCAGCACTCACGGCGGGAGATTTTAACCGCCGGTACGGAACCAATCTTGTTGAGGATGAAGATCTCTTTATCTGTGACAAGCCCATCACCTCGAGATCGACCGCGGGCAGACGTCTTGACCTTATAGTCGGTGGAGAAGTAATTTCCCGCGTAACATGGAATATGGGTGATCGTTACGGACAAACCGCGGAGGCAGGCGAGGCTTATAAATATCACTTTGACTGCGATATGTCACCTCTTGCCGAATTCAGCGGAAAGGGCAATCCTACTCCGGGTACCGTTAACTACAAACAGCTCGGTGCGCGCAAGATTGTTGAACCCACCACCAAGGAGATCAAGAGCGCGAAGAAGCAATCGAAGAAGGATGCTAAGCGCGCAAAGCATAAGGCACAGATCAAGTATACCTCGGTTGAAGCGGGCGCGATTGCCGCAGGAAGCGCCGCACTCGCCGCGTTTGCCGCAGCCGCAATAACAAAGGCGATTTCTAAGAAGAATAAATGATGAAATATCCTATTATTTTAATACCGATTGCAAAATCGCGCATTTGGGGCGGAGAGCGACTCTCCGCCCTCGGCGCAGAGCCTCCGATAGGAGAGCATTGGACTCTTTCGGTTCGAGATGGGGATAACAATATTATCGCGAACGGTGAGTTTGCGGGAATGGGTCTTGATTCTGTTTTGATGGCACATCCCGAATTTCTCGGAAGCGAATGCCCGAAGGACAAGTTCCCTCTGCTTATAAAATTCATTGATTCTAAAGAATCCTTGTCGATTCAGGTTCATCCCGATGACGAGGCAGCCGAAATACTCGGTGAGGAATGCGGCAAGACCGAGATGTGGTACATCATAGATGCCGAGCCGAATTCCTATATTTATTTCGGCATCAAGGATGAGTATTCCGAGGGCGAGGTTAAGGACTTGATACTTTCGGGTGCTGATCCGACACCGCACCTCAATAAAGTCCCTGTAAAAGCGGGAGATTGTTATTTTATCCCGGGCGGAACTCCGCACGCGATCGGCGGAGGTATTTATATCTGCGAGATACAGCAGAATTGTGATACTACGTATCGTATCTATGATTACGGCAGACCGCGTGAGCTGCATTTGAAGCAAGCCGCGGCTTCGCTCAAGAAGTTACCGAATCAAGATTCTGCCAAAAACAATATTCTTGCCGATTGCGAGTACTTCAAATCCGAGCTTATAGCAATTGAAGGTGAAATGCTTATCGAGGCGATCTCCGAAAAGTTTGTTTCTCTGACAGTCGTTAAGGGAAACGGAAGCATATCTGTGGACGATTTCGAAATTCCTGTCGAAGAAAGAGATTCGATCTTTATTCCTGCGGGAGAAGAGAAGTATACTCTTCGCGGAAATGCTGAACTTATTAAAACCACTATATAAAACAAAAAACCGATGCGTTTCCGCATCGGTTTTTTGCACAGCAAGGATTTTCGGATGTGCAAAAGATATGTGGGATTAAATTACTTAATCTCAACGGTAGCGCCAGCCTCGGTAAGAGCAGCCTTGATGGACTCAGCTTCTTCCTTAGCAACGCCTTCCTTAAGGGTCTTGGGAGCGCCCTCAACGAGCTCCTTAGCTTCCTTAAGTCCGAGACCGGTGATCTCACGAACTGCCTTGATAACGCCAAGCTTGTTAGCGCCGAAGGATGCGAGAACTACGTCGAACTCGGTCTTCTCTTCAACTGCTGCTGCAGCGGGAGCTGCACCTGCAGCTGCACCTGCGGAAACGTTAGCAGCGGATACGCCGAACTCTTCCTCACATGCAGATACGAGCTCGGAGAGCTCAAGAACGGTAAGTGCCTTGATGGATTCAAGGATAGCGGTAATCTTTTCGTTTGCCATTTTAAATGACCTCCTGGAATATTTAAATGTTATGCCGCGAGAGCTTTACGCCTCTGCGGGAGCTTCTGCAGCCTCAGCGGGCTGCTCGTCCTTCTTGGCAACCTGGTCAAGAACATAGACGAATTTGGTAAGGGGAGACTGGATGCAAGCGAGCAACTGTGCAATGAGAGTTTCCTTCGAAGGAATGGTAGCAAGTCTTTCAACTGCTGCGGCGTCGATAACTTCGCCGTCACAGTAACCTGCAAGGAGAGTGAAGGACTCGATCTTGTCAGCATACTGCTTGAGGATCTTAGCGGGAGCTACTGCATCTTCGGGGCTGACTGCGATAGCGGTCATACCGGAGAGATACTGCTTGATATCACCGTAGCCGCACTCTTCGCATGCTCTGCCGGTGAGGGTGTTCTTAACTACCTGATAGGAAACGCCTGCTTCGCGGAGTTCCTTACGGAGTTTGGTATCGTCCTCAACGGTGATTCCCTGGTAGTTAACAACTACACCGGAAACCGAGTTGCGAATCTTCTCGGAAAGCTCGGAGACAACCTGCTGCTTCTGCTCAAGTATAGCTTTGCTGGGCATGTGTTTAACCTCCTAATGGTTTGTGTTCGTAAAAAAATATCCTTACTCCCGAAATGCGCGCGCACAGAGAGAAAGGACACAAATAAAACTATTTGATTCTTCCTCGGCAGGATGGCATGCGCTTTTACGGGAACCTGCTGTCTTTGGATAACGGGATATATTATACCACAAGTAATTCGTTTTGTCAATACCTTTTTGAAAAAAAGTTGATAAATCTCAAAAATATTTTATTATCGGCGAAAAAGATGTTATTTTATGGTGTTTGATGCGCGGTTGTTTACATCAAGTTCATATTTGAGGTGTATAATAATCTAAATATCGTTTGAAAGGCATTGAAATGACAAAAATTATCATTGATCGCTCCGAGGGGGCGGCTGTTAATAATATGAAGAGCAGTTTCCGGATTTGCAGTATATTTGCATTGGTTGCCGCCGTGTGGCGATCGGTTGCTTTTATTACTTCCTTTGATTCGGACGTCGGATATTTTAACGGCTCTCTTTTACCTACCGCAACCAATTGGCTTCTCGTGATCTCCGTTGCGTATGCGCTTTCGGGATTTTTCTTCATTAATAAGAATGCGGTGCTTCCCAAAACGTTAGACTCATCTCCCAATTCCGTTTATTTTGCATCGATCTTCGCAGGATTCGTTCTGGTGGCGGATTTTATTTACAAGATCTACGTTATGATCGGCGAGGAACGATTTGAGTATTACGCTTATATATTTAAGAAGGGCTTACGTGCGGACAATTCCTATCTGCTCAGAGCTACGGCGATTATCGAGATCTTTGGTGCGCTTTCGGCACTTCTGGCTGCGGTATGGTTTTTCATTCGTTCTTCAAAGAACACCAAGCCCGCCGTCGTCGCTGCTCTCGGATTTTTCCCTGTATTGAGAGCACTTTCGGGTATTGCCGTTGTTTACTTCGATATGGAAGTTCAGATGAATCATCCTTCTAAGCTTTTGCTCCAGATTGCGCTGATCACCATTATGATTTATTTCCTTTGCGAGATGCGTTTCTTTGTTTCGGAAAAGCATCCTCGTCCCCGCAGATTCTTCGTCAGCGGTAGCGTTGCGATCCTGCTCGGAATTGCGTGCGGTGCATCCGAGATGGTAGGATTCTTTACCGGCAGAACCTCAAAGGGTGCGTTTTGCATTGAAGCTTTCTTCTGTCTTACTGTTGGTATCTACGCCCTCACTCGCGTAGCTTCGTTTGTTAAGGACTCCGAGTTGATGACCGAACCAAAGATCGAAGAAGAGGCTGAGGCTTCGGAGATTTCTGAATAATTGCTTCCTTATTATATATAATATGTTTCGCTCGGATTATCGGGCGGAAGAGAATTGGAGAGACTCCTATGTCCGTTGATTTTGCCGTAGAAAGAATTGTTTGGCTTCACAAGAGAATAAAGGATGGATATTATCCGAATGCGATGCGACTTTCCGAGCGCTTTGGTATTTCGCACCGTCAGGCACAGCGCGACTGCGACTACCTTCGCCGCAAAATCGGTGCGCCGATCGAATTCGACCGATCGCGTCAAGGTTACTATTATACCGACGATTTTTCTCTGCCGGATTCTATCAGGATTGAAGATCCGCGCGATATATCGAATATCGTTGCGCTTGCCGACATTTACGGCGGCGTTGACGGAGAATCGACGCAGATCGGTATTCCGTATTCCGCGCTCTTGTATATTCCCGATAAGCTCTCCGCACTTGAGCTTGCCCCGTTCGTGACGAAGCGAGTTGGTACGAAGGGCAAGTATGTGTGCGAGTTCCAGAATATCAGAGTGTTCTTCGGCGCGCTCATTGCGGCAGACGCAGATATCAGAATTATCGAGCCCGATTGGCTTCGCAGGGATTTTTGTGAATCACTCGATAAGCTTCGTGCCGCGAACTCTGAAGAGGCGTCGGAAGAAGCTCAATAATAACATCGGAACTGTAAAAACATCTGCGTTTATGCATTTTTGACAAAAATGATGAAAAAACAGGCCTCCGCGACCCGTGCGGAGGCGGTTTTTTGGCTAATTTTATGCACTAATTGTATAATATGTATAAAAACAACGGGTTAAATATGTGAAACTTTTACTTTTTGACTATTGTATTTGAGACAAAAATATAGTATAATATTGAGGCTTGATGTGCGAAGTATGCGTTGAAGCGAAAGGTTGCCGCAAGAACATGCGGGTAATTTTCGTGGAGAAGTCCGATTTGATCGGGCGCGTGGGCTATGTCAGGCATCGGGTAACCTCGGTTCAAAGGTTACTTCGTGACGACGGCTTTGTAGCCGTACGATCCGGAATTCGCGTCGCGCCGTGCTTGCGTGACGGCGGCGAGTGGCGGGTTTCGGCTTTTGTATGGCTGCAAAACGAAACGCACGGAACGGTGCATAACAAAATCCGCTCCTAACTTTTCGAACGCGATGCGCAAATGGCTACATTTTATTATATTCGCACGCACGCGAGAGAAAAAACAAGGAGGAAAACACAAGATGGCAGTTAAGGAACAGCTCAGAGTCAAGCTTAAGAGCTATGATCACACACTCGTTGATGCAGCAGCCGCAAAGATCGTCGAAGTTGCTAAGCGCAACGGCGCCGAGGTTTCGGGTCCCATTCCGCTTCCCACCGAGAAGGAGATCGTAACCATTCTCCGCGCAGTCCACAAATATAAGGACTCCAGAGAGCAGTTTGAGCTTCGCAACCACAAGAGACTCATTGATATCAAGAAGCCTTCCAAGAAACTCACCGAAGAGCTTATGAACATTGAGCTCCCCGCAGGCGTTGACATTCAGGTTACCCTCTAAGTCAACCCACCCCCACTACAACACGCTCGTAGCGAGCGCTTGTTGGTCAAGTTGGCGTAATGCCGAAAGGTAAAATTCAAAGCGTCAACCAATAACCTTCAGGAGGAAAGAACATGAAAAAGGGCATTATCGGCAAGAAGATCGGTATGACTCAGATTTTCGACGAAGTCGGAAACGTCATCCCGGTAACGATAATCCAGGCTGGTCCCTGCGTAGTATCGCAGAAGAAGACCACTGAACAGGACGGCTACAATGCCGTACAGCTTGGCTTTGAGGATTGCAAGGATAAGCACGCAACCAAGGCTGAGATCGGACATTTCGCAAAGAACGGACTTACCACTAAGAGACATCTCAAGGAGTTCCGCCTTGAAGATTGCTCCGGCTACAACGTAGGCGATGTCGTATCGGTCGAAACCTTCGCCGTTGGCGAGAAGGTCGACGTTACAGGTATGACCAAGGGCCGCGGTTACACCGGCGCTATCAAGAGATGGAACCTCCACAAGCTGAGAATGACACACGGCGTAGGCCCTGTGCACCGTCAGTCCGGTTCTATGGGTGTTATCGACCCCGCGAGAATTTTTAAGAACAAGAAGATGGCAGGTCAGTACGGTAACGAGCAGGTTACTATTCTTAATCTTGCCGTTGCTAAGATCGATGCAGAGAACAACCTTATCGCAGTTCGCGGCGCTATTCCCGGCGCTAAGGGCGGTATCGTATTCATCCGCGACTCGATCAAGGCGTGACGAAACAAGGAGGAATGACAAATGCCTAACATTAAAGTACTTGATATGACAGGCAAGGAAGTCGGCGAAATGAGCCTCTCCGAGAAGCTTTTCGGAGCTGAGGTAAACGCTTCCGTCCTTCACGCCGCAGTCAGAGCATTCATGCTCAATCAGAGACAGGGTACTCAGTCCACCCTTACCCGTACCGAGGTAAGCGGCGGCGGTAAGAAGCCCTGGAGACAGAAGGGTACCGGACGCGCACGTCAGGGTTCCACCCGTGCTCCTCAGTGGGTACACGGCGGTATCGCCCTCGGTCCTAAGCCCCGCACCTATCGCACCGAGCTCAACAAGAAGACCAAGAGAGTTGCTCTCTTCAGCGCACTCTCCGATAAGGCTGCTAACGGCAACCTCATCATTCTTGACGAGTGCAAGCTCGAGTCCTACAAGACCTCTGAGATGGTAAAGATGTTTGCCGCTCTCGGTCTCCAGAAGGACGTAGAGAAGACCTACAAGGTTGGCGACGAGAAGAAGACTCGCACCGAGACCGTAGCATGCAAGACCCTGCTCGTTCTCCCCGAGGCTGACAAGGTAGTCGTTAAGAGCTGTGCCAACATTCCCACCGCAGCAACCACTCTTTACAGCACCATCAACGTTTATGAGATCCTCAATGCTGAGAAGCTCGTAATCACCAAGGCTGCTGTTGAGAAGCTCGAGGAGGTATACGCATAATGAAGAAAATGGTACAGGATATCATCATCGCTCCCGTTATCACCGAGGCGAGCATGGATATGATGAACGAAAAGAAGTATGTATTCAAAGTTATGACTTCCGCAACCAAGCCTGAGATTGCAAACGCAGTTGAGGTTATGTTCGGTGTAAAGGTTGCAGCAGTCAATACCATGATGATGAAGCGCAAGGAAAAGAGAGTTCGTTACAACTACGGCTACACTGCAGAGTGGAAGAAAGCTATTGTAACCCTCACTGAGGACTCCAAGACCATCGCCTTCTTCGACGGTATGAACTAAGTAGGAGGAAACGAATAATGCCTACAATCAAATATAAGCCTACGACACCTGCCAGAAGACATATGACTGTCGCTTCCTTCGAGGAGATCACTAAGTTTTCTCCCGAGAAGAGCCTGGTAGTTATCAAGAAGAAGCACGCAGGACGTAACTCCTACGGTAAGATCACCGTTCGTCACAGAGGCGGCGGAAACAAGGTTAAGTACCGTATCATCGACTTCCGTCGTAACGACACTGAGGCTGCAAAGGTTATCGGTATCGAGTACGACCCCAACCGTACCGCTTACATCGCTCTCCTCGAGAACGAGTCCGGTAAGAAGAGCTACATCATCGCTCCCGTTGGACTTAAGGACGGCGACGTTGTTTACTCCGGCGCAGAGGCTGATATCAAGCCCGGTAACACCCTGCCCCTTGCAAACATCCCCCCCGGTACTTTCATCCACAACATTGAGCTTCACCCCGGCAAGGGCGGACAGCTTGTTCGTTCCGCTGGTTCCGCAGCCCAGCTCATCTCTAAGGAGAATGAGCAGGCCCTCATCCGTCTTCCCTCCGGCGAGGTAAGAATCATCGCTCTCAACTGCAAGGCTACTATCGGCCAGGTTGGTAACATCGAGCATGATACCGTTAAGGTCGGTAAGGCAGGTAAGACCCGTCATAAGGGTATCAGACCTACCGTTCGCGGTTCCGTATTGAACCCCTGCGATCACCCCCACGGTGGTGGTGAAGGTAGATCCCCCATCGGTCATCCCGGACCGCTTACTCCTTGGGGCAAGCCCGCTCTCGGTTATAAGACTCGTAACAAGAAGGCTCTTACCGAGAAGTTCATCGTAAAGCACAGAAACGCTAAATAAGGAGGGAATATAGAATGAGCAGAAGTCTTAAGAAGGCGCCTTTTGTTGAAGAGAAGCTCTTTAACAGAGTTTGCGCTATGAATGCAAAGAACGAGAAGAAAGTCATCAAGACCTGGTCCCGTGCATCTACCATATTCCCCGAATTCGTAGGACACACTATCGCGGTTCACGACGGCAAGAAGCACGTTCCGGTTTATATCATCGAAGATATGGTCGGACACAAGCTTGGTGAGTTCGCTCCCACCCGCCGTTTCCCCGGCCACGCTGGTACCAAGACATCCAACACCGGTAAATAATCGAGGAGGAAAGAAGAATAATGGAAGCAAGAGCTTATCTTAAATATTTGAGAATTTCTCCCCGTAAGGTAAAGATCGTTCTCGATCTTATCCGCGGCAAGGATGCTGACGTAGCAATGGCAATTCTCAAGAACACCCCTAAGGCTGCATCCCCTGAGCTCGTTAAGCTCCTCAAGAGCGCGATCGCGAATGCAGATCACAATTTCCAGATGGACACCGCAAACCTTTACGTTTCCGAGTGCTTCGTCTGCCCCGGTCCTACTCTCAAGAGATACATGCCCAGAGCAAAGGGTTCGGGCAACAGAATTCTCAAGAGAACATCTCATGTAACCCTCGCGGTTAAGGAAAGAGAAACTAAGGAGGTCAATGCCTAATGGGACAGAAAGTTAATCCTCACGGTCTTCGCGTTGGCGTCATCAAGGGCTGGGATTCCAGATGGTGCGTCAAGGACGAGGTTTTCGGAGATACACTTGTACAGGACTACAAGATCAGAAAGCTCCTCAAGGAAGAGCTTCAGAAGGCAGGCGTGCCTAAGATCGAGATCGAAAGAGATCAGTATAGAGTAAGAGTTTTCATCCACTGCGCAAAGCCCGGTCTCGTTATCGGCCGCAGCGGTGACAACATCGAGAAGCTCAAGAAGGAAGTTGAAGCAATCGTCGGCAAGGACGCTAACGGCAAGGTAATTCCCGTTTCCGTCAACGTTGTTGAGGTTCGCAACCCTGAGCTCAACGCACAGCTCGTAGCAGAAAACATTGCAGCTCAGCTTGAAGGCCGTGTAGCTTTCAGACGTGCAATGAAGATGGCTATCAGAAATACCATGCGCCTCGGCGCACGCGGAATCAAGATCACCTGCGGCGGTCGTCTCGGCGGTGCGGAAATCGCACGTTCTGAGCACTACCACGAGGGTACCATTCCGCTTCAGACCATCCGTGCAGACATCGACTACGGTTTCTGGGAGGCTAACACCACCTACGGTAAGATCGGTGTAAAGGTATGGATCTACAATGGCGAAGTCCTCAACGAGGGCGCAGCTCGCGAGAGAAGAAACGATCGCAGAAACGATCGTAGAGGCGATCGCAGAAACAACGGTGAGCGCCGCGACAACAACCGCGGTCCCCGCAACAACGACCGCCGTCAGGGTGGTAACAGACCTCAGGGCAACCGCCCCCAGGGTAACCGTCCCCAGGGCAATCGTCCCCAGGGTGCACGTCCTACTAAAGAAGGAGGCGCAAACTAATGTTAATGCCTAAGAGAGTTAAGTTCCGTCGCGTACAGCGCGGTCGCCTTACCGGTAAGGCTTCCCGTGGTAACGAGCTGGCGTACGGTGCATACGGTCTCGTAGCTCTTGAGCCTGCTTGGATCACCTCCAACCAGATCGAGGCTGCCCGTATCGCTATGACCCGTTACATCCGCCGTGGCGGTAACGTTTGGATCAAGATCTTCCCCGATAAGCCCATCACCGAGAAGCCTGCTGAGACCCGAATGGGTTCCGGTAAGGGTTCCCCTGAGTACTGGGTAGCAGTCGTTAAGCCCGGACGCATCATGTTCGAGATGGACGGCGTATCCGAGGAAGTAGCAAAGGAAGCTATGCGTCTTGCTTCGCACAAGCTTCCCATCAAGTGCAAGTTTATTTCTAAGGAGGTAGCAGAATGAAGATCAGCGAGATCAGAGCAATGAGCGCAGAAGAGCTCAACGCAAAGCTCAAGGAACTGAAGGAAGAGCTGTTTAACCTCCGCTTCCAGCTTGCCATCAATCAGCTCGAGAACACCAACCGCATCAGCGAAGTTAAGCGCGACATCGCACGCGTTATGACTGTTCAGAACGAGAAGAACGCGTAAGGAGGCAAAAGTAAATGGAAGACAGAAACCTCAGAAAAGTAAGAGTCGGACTTGTTGTAAGCAACAAGATGGACAAGACCGTTACCGTTGCTATCGCGGACAACGTAAAGCACCCCATCTACGGTAAGATCGTTAAGCACACTCTCAAGGTTCACGCTCATGACGAGAACAACGAGTGCGGCATCGGCGACAAGGTCAGCATTATGGAAACCCGTCCTCTCTCCAAGACTAAGAGATGGCGCGTAGTTACCATCATCGAAAAGGCTAAATAATCTAGCGGCACATTCATACAGTAAATACGTCAAAAATCGTATTGAAACAGGAGGAATCTTAAGTGATACAGCAAGAATCAAGAATGAAGGTTGCCGACAACACCGGCGCCAAGGAGCTTCTCTGCATTCGCGTTCTTGGTGGCACCGGCCGCAGATATGCAAATATCGGCGATGTTGTTGTTGCTACTGTTAAGAAGGCAAGCCCCGGCGGAATCGTTAAGAAGGGCGACGTTGTAAAGGCAGTTATCGTGCGCAGCACACACGGCACCAAGAGAGCAGACGGCTCATATATCAAGTTCGATGAGAACGCAGCGGTCATCATCAAGGAAGACCAGACCCCCCGTGGCACTCGTATCTTTGGCCCGGTGGCAAGAGAGCTCAGAGAAAAGCAGTACCTCAAGATACTGTCTCTCGCTCCCGAAGTACTTTAAGGTAAGGAGATAAAAACGATGAATATCAAAACTGGCGATACTGTCGTACTTCTCACCGGTAAGGCAGCAGAAAAGAAGGATAAGAACGGCAAGGTACTCACTCACGAAGTAATCGCTGTTTCTCCCAAGGAGGACAAGGTTATCGTTAAGGGTGTTAACACCGTTCACAAGCACGTAAAGGCTCGCCGTCAGGGCGAAACCAGCTCCATCGTTGATACCGAGGGTGCTATCTACGCGTGCAAGGTAGCTCTTTATTGCCCCGCTTGCGATAAGGGCGTAAGAGTTAAGACCATCATTAAGGATGGCAAGAAGATCCGCACTTGTGCTAAGTGTGGCAAGGAACTGTAAGGAGGTAGGGAATTATGGCAAGACTTAAGGAAACTTATAGAAATGAAGTAGCTCCCGCACTCATGCAGCAGTTCGGCTACAAGAGCACCATGCAGATCCCCCGCCTTGACAAGGTTGTCCTCAACGTAGGCTCCAGCGAGGCAAGAGATAACGCAAAGGTCATCGAGAACATCATCGGCGACCTCACCCTCATCACCGGTCAGAAGGCAGTTCCCACCAAGGCTCGTAAGTCCGTCGCTAACTTCAAGGTTCGTGAAGGCATGGTCATCGGTGCAAAGGTTACTCTTCGTGGCGAGAGAATGTACGAGTTTGTTGACAAGCTCTTCAACTTCGCTCTCCCCCGCGTACGTGACTTCAAGGGTATCAATCCCGACGCTTTCGACGGCAGAGGAAACTATGCTCTCGGTCTTAAAGAGCAGCTTATCTTCCCCGAGATCGAGTACGATAAGATCGACAAGATCCGCGGTATGGATATCTGCTTCGTAACCACCGCTAACACTGACGAAGAGGCTCGCGCACTGCTTGCAGCGCTCGGCGCTCCCTTCGCAAAGAACTAATCAAGGAGGTAGGCAAAAATGGCAAAGAAGGCAATGATTAACAAGCAGCAGGCTAAGCAGAAGTTCTCCACCCGTGAGTACAACCGTTGCAAGATCTGCGGCCGTCCCCACGCTTACCTTCGTAAGTACGGCATCTGCCGTATCTGCTTCCGTGAGCTGGCTTACAAGGGCCAGATCCCGGGCGTAAGAAAGGCATCCTGGTAAGAGATTACCAACCCCACACTATCGGCAGGAAATTAAGCTGCGGCCCGATTTAACCGCCGATACGCCGCCGTTTGCCAACGGCAGCAAGATAAATTAAACTTGCATATGGAGGAAAATTGAAATGCAAATGTCAGACGTTATCGCCGATATGCTCACAAGAATCAGAAATGCTAACGATGCAAAGCATGCTACTGTGGACATTCCGGCATCCAACATGAAGAAGGCTATCGCCGAAATCCTCGTAAACGAGGGTTATGTTTCCGCTTTCGAGACCATCGAAGACGGCAAGCAGGGTATCATCCGTGTCACCCTTAAGTACACCGGCAAGAAGCAGAAGGTTCTCCGCGGTATCCGCAGAGTATCCAAGCCCGGTCTCCGTATTTACGCAGGCTGTGAAGAGATGCCCCGTGTAATGAACGGTCTCGGCATCGCTATCGTATCCACCTCGAAGGGCATTATGACCGACAAGCAGGCTCGCAAAGAGAAGGTTGGCGGCGAAGTGCTCGCATTCGTATGGTAATTAGGAGGTAGTAAGATGTCTAGAATTGGTAGAAACCCCATTACCCTCCCCGCAGGCGTTGAGGTTAAGGCTGAAACCGGCCTCGTAACCGTTAAGGGCCCCCGCGGTACTCTCTCCGAGAAAATCTCTGAGAGAATGACAGTTAAGGTTGAGGCAGGCGTTCTTACTGTTGAGCGTCCCACCGATGAGAAGGCTGACAGAAGCCTCCACGGTCTCACCCGTACCCTTATCAACAACATGGTTATCGGCGTAACCGAAGGTTACACCCGCGTACTCGAGATCCACGGTACCGGTTACAGAGCAACCATGCAGGGTAACAACCTTCTCCTTTACGTAGGTCACTCCCTCGTAAACGGAAAGCCCCAGGCAAAGTTCACTATCGCTCAGCCCGAAGGCATCACCTTCGAGGTTGCAGAGAAGGTCGTTCCGATCACCATTACCATCAAGGGTAACAGCAAGCAGGCAGTTGGCCAGATCGCAGCAGTTATCCGCGGTAAGAGACCTCCCGAGCCTTACCACCAGAAGGGTATCCGTTACGCAGGCGAAAATGTCCGTCGTAAGGAAATGAAGAAGAAGAACTAAGAGAGAGGAGTAAAGAACAATGGTATCTAAGAAGGATAAGAACGCAGCGCGTATCAAGAGACATACCAGAGTCAGAGCTAAGATCTCCGGCACCACTGAGCGTCCTCGTCTCGCTGTTTATCGTTCCACTAACAATATCAGCGCACAGATCATCGACGATGTCAAGGGCATCACTCTTGTAAGTGCTTCTTCCTACGAGAAGGAATTTGAAGTAGGCGGCAACAAAGAGGCTGCCAAGAAGGTCGGCAAGCT
>JAZTXK010000001.1:0-5104 GCA_045636385.1 Eubacteriales bacterium | reverse complement strand
CCCCCTTGTGCTTCGAACCGTCTGCGCCCCGCAGACGGTTCGGACAAATACAAAGCCACGCGCCCAAAAGGCGCGAGGCTTTGTATTTGGCAATAAAGTTACTTCCTATAATATACATAATACGCAATTATAGTTCTCTCTTCCCCTCCGTGCTCGAGGTCGGGGCCGATAAGTACAACGCCATCCTTCGAAAGCAGCTCGCTTGCGCGGAGCTCGTCGATCTTACAGCGGAAGAGGATGTCGGCGGAGGCGAAAACGAGGAATTCGTCCTCGCGGATGGCAAGGCTACCCTTTCGACCGATAACCTCGTCAACATTGTTGATGCGCTCGGTTACGTATTTGATGTACTGACCCGCGATGCGCTCTGCCATCTCGCGGCGAAAACGCACGCTGTCGGGGTTCTTCGGCTTTGTCCAATGTCCTACGACCTTACTCCAAAATCCCATTTTCAACTTCTCCTTTCATCTTGACGACGATAAACTCGCCCTTGCCGAGTGTGGGATGACCGACCACTCTCTTGCCCGTATAAAGATTTACACCGCCCGCGGCGTGCACCTTTATGGGCTCGTCCGCCATATTGACGGCAACAAGGATATATCCCTTTTCTTTCTTTTTATATCTTACAAACTCAAAATATCCGCCCATCGAGCGAGTGATCTTAAACTCACCGCCCGCGAATATATCTTCGCCTCGGCGAAGCGCGCCGAGCTTTTTATAATGCTCATTGATCTCCCCGTCGATCTTATGCCACGGGAAGGGATAACGGCAGAAGGGATCGCTCATTCCCTCCATACCCGCCTCGTCGCCGTAATAAATGCACGGGAAGCCGAAGAGGGTGAATTGGAGTGCGGAGATCAATTTAAGAAGCTTTACGCCTCTTGCGCGTTCCTCGTCGGTCAGGCGAAGCTTTTCCTGCACGGCATTGTATGCGAAAGCATTCTCTCGCACCTTCTGCGGGTTTCCGAGAATGGTCAGCACGCGCTCGGTGTCGTGAGTTCCGATAAGATTCATAAGGCTTGCCGAAACGCATCGCGGATAGGACGAATAAAGATCAGTCAGCGACGCCGCAAGTGCTTTTGCATCACCGAATTCGGCAAATTCAAGAAGAGCTTTACGCGTGGGATAATTCATAACGCTGTCAAGCTGTGCGCCACGGAAGTAAGAACGGCGCTTGCCGTACGCAATCTTGTCCGCCGCATTTTCCCAGACCTCACCAATCAGCACGGTTTCGGGGTTTACAGAATGGATACGCTCACGAAGCTCTTCAAGGAATCTGTCGGGGAGCTCGTCGGCAACGTCAAGACGCCAGCCGTCGATGCCCGCCTGCATATAATGCTCGGCAACACCGCCCGCGCCCGTAAAAAAGTTACGGCATTCGTCCTTATGCGTATTGAGTCTCGGCAGTATTCTGATGCCCCACCAAGCCGTATAATCGGGCGCGCCTTCCTTTTCGGGTGCGTGGAAATCGTACCACGCATGATAGGGCGAAGCGGGATCTTTTGCGGGCAGACCGTATCTGCCGTATTCGTCAAAATATCGGCTGTCGCTTCCCGTGTGATTGAAAACGCCGTCGAGAATGATCTTCATCCCCCTCGCGTGTGCGGCTTCGATAAGAGCCTTGAAAGCCGCCTCCCCACCAAACTCATCCGCGATCTTCATATAATCCGAGGTATCGTATTTATGGTTGCTGACGGCATCAAATATCGGCGAGAGATAGAGAATACTCACGCCGAGCAACTCGAGATAATCGAGCTTTTCGATGATTCCCCAAAGATTTCCGCCGAAGAAATGGGTGTTTTTAACCTCCGCACCGCGGTATTCGGCATACTGCGGAACACCGTTTTCCCAATCGGAGTCAAGAATCGAATCTGCGCGGTAGCTTGTCTTTCCCTCGCCCTTTGCGAATCGGTCGAGAAAGATGTGATACATAATGCCACCGCCGAGCCATTCGGGGATGCGGTATTCGGGGCGGTAAACCGTGAGGCGGAATTCGTTCCAATTCTCTTTTACAAGAGAAAAAGCGACATTATCCGACGTGCTTGCGGCAAGCTCTTCGACGCCGCGTCGGAAAATATATGTATAGTAAAAAAGCCCCGACTCCGACTCGCCGCAAAGCGCGGCTGTGTCGAGGCTCAGCTTATATTCATCGTTAACGTAGTCGGTCGAGACAAACTCAAAACCGATTCTATGCACCGATGCGTCTTTTCCTTCGTCGCAGGGTGCCAAGGTATCTCTGCGGATGCAGAGCTCGGCATAGGTGATTCCGAGCCTTCTCGGAACACTTGCCGTGATCTCGATAACGCTTCCCTTCGGGAATGCGCCGAGCGCTGAAACGTCCTCGCCCCCGCATCTTTTTTTGATGCGGGGTGCGGGAGCGTATGCGGTTTGCATAAATTTTGCAAGCATATTTTACTTCTTGACCGGGGTGATCTTCCAGATATTCTCTGCGTAATCTCTGACCGCGCGGTCTGCGGCGAAGAAGCCGCCCTTTGCTATATTGATGAGCGAACGGCGAGTCCAATCCTCGCGGTTCAGGTAATCCTCGTACATCTTTTCGTGTGTCAGACGGTAGGAATCGAAGTCTGCAAGGCACATATAGGGGTCTGCAACTCCGTGACCTGCAAGCAGATATGATGCGATATCCGAGAAGGATTCGCCCGCAAAGCCTGCGTTGAGGCGGTCAACGATGCGGCGGAGCTTTTCGTTTCTCGCGTAGAAGAGAGCCGAATTGTAGCCCGCGAGCCAGAGGTCGTCAACCTCGCTTGCCGTGAGACCGAAGATATATATATTCTCGTTGCCGACAGCGGCAGCCATTTCGACGTTTGCGCCGTCGAGAGTACCGATGGTCAGCGCGCCGTTGAGCATAAGCTTCATACAGCCGGTTCCGCTTGCCTCTTTACCTGCAAGCGAGATCTGCTGGCTGATCTCTGCGGCGGGGATAAGGCACTCTGCCGCGCTTACGTTGTAATCCTCAAGGAAGA
Organism: Eubacteriales bacterium; assembly: GCA_045636385.1. Classification (GTDB taxonomy): domain Bacteria; phylum Bacillota; class Clostridia; order Oscillospirales; family CAG-272; genus CAG-390. Next base: position 2,123 of record JAZTXK010000001.1, on the reverse strand, counting down.
GAACGCGGAGCTTTTCGTTAACTCTGGGATCCTTTTCGATCTCCTGTCCGAGCTTGCAGATAAGCTGGATGATGCGCTTTGCCATATGATATCCGGGAGCCGCCTTTGCGCCGAAGATATAGGTTCTCGGGTAGAACTCACCGTTCGGGTTGTCACAAATATCAAGATAGTTGCCAATGATATTGAGCACGTTGAGAAGCTGGCGCTTATACTCGTGAAGACGCTTGATCTGAACGTCGAAAACCGAATGGGTGTCGAGTCCCTTGCCCGTGCGGCTCTCGATGAAATTCGAGAACGCGATCTTATTTTCGTGCTTGATGCCGCGAAGTCTGTCAAGAACCGCGGTATCGTTTTCATACTTCATAAGATTTTCAAGCTCGACGGGGTTCTTGCGGTAGCCCGTGCCGATTGTCTCGTCAAGAAGACCTGCAAGTCCGGGCGAGGAATAGCACATCCAACGGCGGTGCGCAATACCGTTGGTTACGTTGGTAAAGCGCTCGGGGTACATCTGATAGAAATCCTTGAAGATAGTATCAACAAGGATCTGCGAATGGAGCTTCGAAACGCCGTTGATATGGTGCGATCCGACAACGGCGAGATTTGCCATTCTGACAGAACCGTTGCAGAGGATGCTCATATTGGTGATCTTCTGCCAGTTGCCGGGGAATCTGTTCCAAGCCTCGCGGCAGAAGCGCTCGTTGATCTCCTTGATGATCGAGTGGATACGGGGCAGACGGAAGGAGAAAAGGCTCTCGTTCCAAGTCTCAAGCGCCTCGGGCATTACCGTGTGGTTGGTATAGGACATCGTGCGTGTGGTGATATCCCAAGCCTGATCCCAGGAGAAGCAATAATCGTCGATGAGGATTCTCATAAGCTCGGGAACGCAGAGCGCGGGGTGGGTATCGTTGATGTGGAAGGCAACCTTATCGGCGAGATTGTCAAGTCTGCCGTAAACTGCCATATGATCGCGGATGATGCTCTGGATCGACGCCGAGCAGAGGAAATACTGCTGTGTCAGGCGGAGGAGCTTGCCCTCGGTGTGGTTATCCGAAGGATAAAGAACCTTCGAAATGATCTCCGCAGAGCTCGACTCCTCGACCGCGCGTGTGTACTGACCCTGAGTAAAGAGTCCCATATTGAAGGTGCGGACGTCGCGCGCCTTCCAGAGGCGCAGACGGTTGACGGCTTCGCTGTCGCCGCCTGAGATCATCATATCGTAAGGAACAGCTTCAACGTCCTCGGTGTCCTCGTAAAGGATCTCAAGCTTGCCGTCTCTCCATTCCTCGCGGATTCTGCCGCCGAGACGGACGGTGAAAACGCGGTCGGTTCTCGGAACGAGCCATACCTCGCCGCCGGGGAGCCAATCGTCGGGGAGCTCGATCTGCAGACCGTCAACGATCTTCTGCTTGAAAAGACCGTATTCGTAGCAGATGGAAAATCCGTTTGCGGGGTAATCGAGCGAGGTCAGCGAGTCCATAAAGCACGCCGCAAGACGTCCGAGACCGCCGTTTCCGAGGCCCGCATCGGGCTCGCACTCATAAAGATCGTCAAGACCGAAGCCCATTTCGGTGAGTGCGTTCTTATACTCGTCCGAAAGTCCGAGATTGCAGAGATTGGTCTTGAGAGATCTGCCGAGCAGGAACTCCATGCACATATAATATACGCGCTTTCCGCCCTCTTTGTTTGTTCTTGCCTTGAATTCGGAACGCTTTTCGGCAAGAATGTCCTTGACCGTCTGTGCGACAGCCTTATACATCTGTTCTCTCGACGCATCGGCGGCGGTTGTGCCGAAGAGTCGGGATAATTTTTGTTCGATATTTGCTTTTACTTCCTGTGTGCTGGGGTTAAAATTCACTTTTACTTCCTCCGGTAATGCTCTCCTATATATCACAGCAGATTTGCGTAGAGCTCGATGTATTTATCTGCGGATGCCGCCCAGGAGAAATCGACTGTCATTATCTTTTCGACAAAAGCTTTGCGTTTTTCGCCATTCTTCCAAAGCGCAACGGCGGCAAGTGTGCGCTCGTAAAGCTCACCCGCGGTGTACCCCGCAAAGGTAAAGCCGTTTCCGTGCATTTCTCCGTCCTTATCCTCCCAATAGGGCAGGATAGAATCGGCAAGTC